>JBHJGV010000027.1:0-212804 GCA_050331455.1 Alphaproteobacteria bacterium | reverse complement strand
GCGTTTCGATCGCCGTTGGACCAAGGACGGCCGTTTGATCCGTCTGCCCCAGGAAGATTGCTGCCAGGCCCTCTCCGTGCCGCCGGACCGGAAATACCAATCCCAGGGCGGCCCCGGCCTCGTGGATTTACTGAAGCTCCTGGCCGGGAGTGACGCGCCGCAGGACAATCGGGAGACCGTCTTCAAGGCGGCCGTCCTGTTCTGGCTGATCGGGGCCACGGATGGTCACGCCAAAAATTTCAGCCTCTTTCTCAATCCCGGCGGCGGTTATCGCCTGACACCGCTCTATGATGTTCTGACGGCACAGCCGAGTCTCGATGCCCGCCAGATCGAGCGCAAACACATGCGCCTTGCCATGTCGGTCGGCCGCTCGAACCACACCCGCTTCGAAACGGTCTTCGGACGGCATTTCGTGGAGACGGCGCTTGCAGGAGGGCTTGCGAAGGCGCAAGCCTTGAGCGCGATCGATACTCTGTGTGAGACGCTTCCCGCTGTCCTGGACACAGTGAGCGTAAGTCTACCGGCGGGATTTCCGGACGCCATCGTAACCAGTGTTCGGCAGGCTGCTTTGTCACGGCGGGATACGCTCACCCGCACCCTGGAAGCGAAAGCCTAATCCTACTGCGTCACGCATTGAGCTTTATTCGTGATGCTGGTGCGGCGGGTTGTGCGCGGCAGGGGCATCGGGCGCGTTTGCGGGCCAGTTTCGGACCGATCAGCACACTGAGTGTCGCGACGGAGCTCGGAACGTGGCGCTGGGTGCGCGGGGGCGGCGCCTCGGGGTCTGTCACCCTCGGAATCGGCCGCCGTCACGCACGCACAGTGCGGCGAAGCGACAGGCGAGACGCTTATCCGTGCCCTCCCGCCAACTCACCTCATGCCAGGCCGCGGCAGGCACCTTGCGGGCAAGAGCGTCCGGCGTCATGGCGCGAGCACGAAATTCTAAACAGTCCCCTTTCGGTTGCTGTGTTCCAACCGCAACCTCACAGGATCCGAACGCGATAACCGCCCGCCGTGGATCACCGGACCGCCTACGGCTGAATGGTGGCGGTCGCTCCGGCGGGCCGGTTATCCACGGCTCCACCACGCATGGGGACGCAAGCTTGCCCGGGGGTCAGGACAATCCGACGATCTGTCCGTCACCATCCAGTCCGATGCCCAGGGCCGCCGGTTTGCGGGGAAGGCCGGGCATGGTCATGATGTCTCCGCACACGGCCACCACGAAACCCGCGCCGGCGGCGAGCCGCGCCTCTCGCACCGGCAGGACATGGCCGGACGGCGCGCCGAGCACGGATGGATCGGCGGAGAAACTGTATTGGGTCTTGGCGATGCACACGGGCAAATGGCCAAAGCCCTGGTCCTGAAATGCCTCCAGCGACCGGCGGGCCACATCGTTCAACGCAATGTCCGAGGCACCATAGATTTCCGTCGCAACGGTGCGGATCTTGTCCGCCAGCGGCATGTCATCGGGGTAGAGAAGATCCACCTGGGGTGCCGGCCCGTCGAGAGTCGCCATGACGGCGCGGGCCAGATCCGCCGCGCCCGGACCGCCTTCGGCCCAGTGGCGCGCCAGCACCGCCGTCACCCCATGCTCAGCGCACAGGGCGCGCACGGCCTCGATCTCATCGCCTGTGTCTTTCACGAAATGGTTGATCGCGACCTCGGGTTTGAGCCCGAACCGACCCAGATTGGCGATGTGGCGGGCGAGATTGGCCCCCCCGCGTGTCACCGCGGCCGGATCCGGTTCGCCGAGGGAGTCTTTTGTCACGCCGCCCTGCATTTTCAGAGTGCGGACCGTACAGACCAGCACCACTGCATCGGGGCGCAGGCCGGATTGGCGGCATTTGATATTGAGGAATTTCTCCGCCCCCAGATCGGCCCCGAATCCTGCCTCCGTCACCACCACGTCATTCAGGGCGAGGGCCGCGTGGGTCGCAAGGACCGAATTGCAGCCATGGGCGATATTGGCGAAAGGCCCGCCATGGATGAAGGCCGGGCTGTGATCGATGCTCTGCACCAGATTGGGCTGCAGCGCATCCTTCAGCAGGACGGCCATGGCACCATCCGCCCCCAGATCGCCGGCCGTCACGGGCGTCTTGTCATGGCGTTGGGCCACGATCATGCGGGCGAGCCGGGCCTGCAGGTCCTCAAGGTCGGCGGCGAGGCAGAGGATGGCCATGACCTCCGAGGCCACGGTGATATCGAAGCCGTCCTCCCGGGGCACACCATGGGCCGGGCCGCCGAGCCCCGCCACGATGGTGCGCAGGGCCCGATCGTTCATGTCCATGACCCGCTTCCAGGACACGCGGCGCGGATCGATGCCCAGATCGTTCCCCCAATGAAGATGATTGTCGATCATGGCGGCGAGGAGATTGTGGGTCGCCGTGACGGCGTGGAAGTCGCCCGTGAAATGGAGATTGATGTCTTCCATGGGCAGAACCTGGGCCCGCCCGCCGCCGGCCGCCCCGCCCTTCATGCCGAAACAGGGCCCCAGCGACGGCTCCCGCAGGCAGACCTGCGCGCGCACGCCGATATGGTTGAGCCCGTCATTGAGCCCGACGCTGGTGGTGGTCTTGCCTTCACCTGCGGGCGTCGGTGTCATCGCGGTGACCAGCACGAGCTTGCCCCGGGGCCGATCCTTCAGGTTCGCAATGGCGTCATGGGACAGTTTCGCCTTATGGTGCCCGTACGGAATAAGTGCATCGGCCGGCAGCCCGAGCCGCTCGCCGGCCAGGTCCAGAATGGGCCGCATGGGCGCCGCGCGTGCGATCTCGATATCGGGCGCACCCGGCGGCGGAAGGGCCGCGCCGGCGGACGCTGCGGGAGGGGCCGGTGGCATGGGGCGATCTCCTTGACCTGTCTTTGCGGTTTCGCGGCACGGTCAAACCCGGTACCGCATCGCACGAAACCATGGCATGAAATCAAGGCATCCTCCACGCGCCGCCCCTGGAGCGGACGGCCCGTGAAAGATCGAACTCGGTCCCGCAGGCCCAGACGACAGCGTCGGATCGGCGCGCATGACTCCCTTGGAAAAAGACGCAGGTCTCACCCATCGACGAGACACCACCCATCGACGACACGCACATGTCCTTCCGGTGTTTGCCGGTCGACATAGACGTTCCCGCAGAAAGGATGGAGCCGCCCATGACAGGACACGGTATCAATCGACGCGTCGCCTGCACCGGCCTTATCGGCGCGACGGCAACGCTCGCCGGGGGCCGGCCCGTGCTGGCCCAGCAGGGCGGGAGCGCGGGCGCCCCGGTGCCTCCCATGGACGGCGCTCAGCTTTACAAGGACGTCGTGACCTATGACGGGTTCGGCTGGCACCGCTCGGGCAGCCGGGGTGACCGGCAAACGGCCATCTGGGTGGGCAGTCGTCTGGGCGCCTCCGGCTTCACGGTGGACTATGACGCATTCGAGGTTCCCGCCGCTGAGGTGACGCGTGCGGACATTACCATTGGCGACGACGCGCCCGTGACCGGACACGCCCAATGGCCGCTCACATTCACCGGGCCGGACGGGCTCGAAGCCCCTCTCGGTCTTTTCGAACCCTATGCGCCGTCCCAGGCCTTGGCGGGGCGGATTGCCGTTTTCCCGTTGCCCTATCGCAGGCATTCCTCGCTGATGCAGCCGGCCCTTCTCGGCGCGGTGAATGAGGCGGTTGAGGCCGGCGCGGTCGGCGTCGTTCTGGTGCCCTTCGGCCCGTCGGGTACGGTCATCGCCCTCAATGCACCGGTGAGCCTGCCCGGCATCGCCATCCCTTTGCTGACCCTGGCACCGCGGGACGCCGATCCTGTGCTCAAGGCCGCCGGCCGGGGCGCGCGTGCCCGCCTGACCGTGGACGGGCCGCCGCTCCGGACGGGCTCGGCCCGGAACATCCGGGCGGAAATCAAAGGGCAGGGCCCTGCGATCGTGGTCTCCACGCCCTTGAGCGGCTGGTTCCATTGCGCGGCGGAGCGCGGGCCGGGCATCGCTGTCTTTCTGGCGCTTGCCGAGCGGTTGCCCGCCGTGGCGCCCGGGCGCCGGATGATTTTTGTCGCCAATTCCGGCCATGAACTGGAGAATGCCGGGGCGGCCCATCTGCTGGAAAAGGCTGCTCCGCCGCCGGAGGAGACCGTCTTGTGGGTCCATTTGGGCGCCGGGCTTGCCGCGCGGGGGGTGTTCGAGCTGTCCCCGCCCCGCCTGCTGCCCAGTGCCGACTCCCAGCGTTATCTGTTGGGTACGGAAGATCTGGTTTCGGATTTGCGCCGGGCCTTTGCTGGGCTGGCCGGGCTCGAGGCGGTTCTCCCCGCGAGCCCGGACCGCGCCGCGGGCGAGCTGAGAAACGTGCTCGAAGCCGGCTATACCCGGGCCTTCGGCGCTTTCGGTGGCCATCCCTTCCACCATTCGCCGCAAGACCGGGCCGATAAGACGCGCCCGGAGATCCTGGAGCCCATGGGCAATGCCTTCCTCAAGGCGCTGGAGGCGATCCTGCCCCGGCTCTGACGGTCGCGCATCATTCGACCCGCAGGCGCCGGGGATCGTGATCGGTCACCGGCAGACCGGCACGCTTTTTCAGTCGGTCGACGACCCGCCGCGTGGCCTTGACCGGACCATTGACCCATTTCGGCGGATCGAGGGCCCGGCCCAGAAAGGCCAGTGCATCGACATAGCGCGGCGCGAGGGACGGGCCAACATGGTCGGCCCCGCGCACGAGACGGTATTCGTGGGACAGGCCCGCATCGAACAGGATACGGTGCAAAAACTCCGTCCCGTGATGGAGATAGAACATGTCCTGGTCCCCGGCCTCCAGATAAATGGCAAGCTCCACAAGGCGCTCCGGATCGGCCGCAGCGATGGAGGCAGGGTTGTTGGCTTTCCAGGTGGTCCGGTCCACGGGGCTGCCATAGATCTTCTCCAGCAGGGCTGGCGCTCGCCAAAATTGATCCCGAAGCTGAACATCATCGAAGGTGAGGGCCGGGGGGATGCCTGGCTCCATGGCCGCCACTGCGAGGAACCGGTCCGGATGCTTAAAGGCGAGGCGCAAGGCGCCCATGCCGCCCATGGAAACCCCCGTGACCACCATGCCTTCGCGCCCCCGCGCCACATGGTGGGTGGCGCGCATATGGGGGATCAGGTCTTCCAGGACGAAGGTTTCCCAGCGTTCCGACCCGTCCCGAAAGTCCATATACAAACTGCGCCCGGCGCTCGGCATGACGGACACGACGGGTGGGATCAATCCTCTGGCGATCGCGCGCTCAAGGGCCGGGGCCTGCCGCTTTAGGGCGTCCCGGGAACCGTTGCCGCCATGGAGCTGGAGGAGAAGCGGATAGGGCTCGTCCCGGGACGGATCATAATTTTTGGGGGTATAGATACCGATTGGAACCGGCGAGGGCACATGGGCACTTTGGAGGTCTGCCTCGGTATAGGTGCCGTCTAGCGCACCGGCAGCCGAACTCACGATCGATAGGGTGATGGCCAGAAGCAAGGACAAGATGGGATGGGCCATGGTTCATTTCCTCCCGTGATGAATGACACGCGACGCGGGGAAATCGCCCCACGGTCGGGCGCGGCGCGGCGCGGCGCGGCGCCGCAGCGCATCCCACCCCGGTCCACTGGACACCGGCGCGGTGACGCCGTCAAACCATCCGCGAAACCGTCGTGCCGTGTAATAAAAGCGTCACATGCCACGCGTTTACTCAACCCATGAGCACGCAGGAAAAAGACGACGGGCCGCTCGGTCAAAGAGGTCGGCCCATCACCAAGGACGGGATTCCCATCGCAGACCGTCCGGCATGGAAAACCATCCGAGACCTCCTGCCGTATCTGTGGCTTGAAGGCCGGTGGGATTTGCGCTGGCGCGTGATTGGTGCCGTCACCTGCTTGATTGTTGCCAGAGGTCTTGGCCTATGGGTGCCTTTTATTTACAAAGACATCATTGACGGGCTCGGAGGCACAGTTTCACGCGAGCTTCTTTTTGCCCTTTCCCCGGTTTTTGTCATTGTGGTCTATGGCACGGTCCAGATCGTCTACCTCATTGCCGTCCAGGGGCAACGGGCACTGATGATCCGGGTCAGCGAAGCCCTGTTCCGGACCCTGTCCACCCGCGCCTTCGACCATGTGATGTCCCTGTCCATGGCCTTTCACCTGACCCGGCGTACGGCCAGCCTGGCGCGGATCGTCAATCGCGGTGCTGCCCGTGCGGATCTTTTGCTCAACATTGCCGTGTTCCAGATCATGCCCATGGCGATCGAATTCGTGCTGATCCTTGGGCTGATCGTTGGCAGCTTTGGCTGGTTCTATGTCGGCGTGATCCTGGTGACCGCGCTCGTTTATCTGACGTATACTTTACTGATGGCCGAGTGGCGCAAAAAGTTCCACCGCGCCTATATCGAAGCCAGCTAGGAGACCGGAAGCAAATTCTACGACGCCATGACCAATGTGGCGTCTGTGAAAAACTTCACCAATGAACGCCACGAATATGGCCGCTATGACGGTGCGCTTGGCGACCTGGAGATCGCCAGCATCCGGGACGACATGTCCGGCCTCGTGTTCGGTCTGGGTCAGAACACGATCTATCAGGTCAGTCTGGCGGTCATCATGGTGATGGTGGCCATGGATGTGCTCGCCGGAAACCTGACCGTGGGCTCCCTGGTGCTAATGCTGTCCCTGATGGCCCAATTTTACCGGCCCATCGAGATCCTGGCCTTTGTCTACCGGAACATCCGTGAAGCCCTGATCGACAGCGAGCAGCTCCTCTCCCTCTTGACCATGAAACCGGATGTCAAAGACCGGCCCGGCGCGCCGGACTTGTTTGTCACGCGGGGTGAAATCCGCTTCGACAATGTCACCTTCGGCTATGACGACACGCGCACCATCCTGCACGGCATCAGTTTCACCGTTCCTGCGGGAACGAAATGCGCCATTGTCGGGCGCACGGGGGCGGGCAAATCGACGATCGCCAAACTGCTGTTCCGCCATTTCGATGTCACCACAGGCACGATCACCATCGACGGCCAGGACATTCGCGCCGTGACCCAGGAAAGCCTGCGCCGGGCGGTTGGTGTGGTTCCGCAAGATACGGAGCTTTTCAACGATACGATCACCTACAATATCGGGTATGGACGGACCGAGGGATCGGGTGGATCGGTCGCCCTTCCCGAGGAGATCGAGGATGCGGCCCGGCGTGCCGAACTCGACGAGTCCATCGGCAAAATGTCGGATGGGTATGAGACCGTCGTGGGGGAACGCGGCTTGAAGCTGTCCGGAGGCGAACAACAAAGGGTGGCCATCGCCCGGGTTCTGCTCAAGGATCCGGCCATCCTGGTTCTGGACGAGGCCACGTCGTCCCTCGATACGCGTACGGAGCAGGCCATCCAGACCGCGCTGGATGGCGTCAGCGCCTCACGCACGACGCTCGTCATCGCGCACAGGCTGTCCACGATCATGAATGCGGATCAAATCATCGTTCTGGAAGACGGGCGCATCGCCGAACGGGGCACCCATGGGGCGCTTCTGGCCCAGGACGGTCTCTATGCGAGCATGTGGCAGCGGCAGACGGCATAACCGGTGAGCGAACGAAAGAGTGCGTGCGGGCCGGTCAAATCTCGACGACATCGTCATCGCCTGCCCCGATCTCCGAGGGACGTGGTTCTTGAGCGGTTAACTCCGGGGCGTTTGGCTCCGGCGTGGGCGTCTCGGGTGTGGTTGGACCAGGGAGGGTTGGCCCTGAGGGGCGCTCCTCGGGGGCGAGCGGGTGAGGGGATGTGCGCGGACCGGTGCCCAATTTGCTCAGGCGGGCTTTTAAGGTTTTTGGAGACACGGGTTTGGCGAGGAAGCCTTGAACCTTGAGGCGGCGGGCGGTTTCGACCCGTTCCGTGAGGGGCCGGCCCGTCAGGAAAAAGACGGCTGGTCCCGAGCGTCCCGCGGGCGTGTTGCGGAAACGCTCCACAAAGGTCCCGCCATCCATCGCTTCCATCTCCCAATCGCAGATCAAGACATCCGGAGCCTTGATGGCCGGTAGGGCCAGCGCCTCGGCCGGGTCGAGGAAGAGGGCAATGCGCTGCAAACCGATCCGCTGCAGCATCGTGCGCATCAGTTTCAGCATATCCTTGTCATCGTCGACGACCGCTACCGACAAATCGGCGAGGGTCGCCTCTGGGGTCCGGGCGTTCACAGTTCGTCTCTTTCGGTCGCTACGGCAGAGCCCCATGATCGGACATCGTCTTTAAGATCCGGTAAGGACACAGCACGCGGAAAGGAACGCCCATGACATCCGTCCCTCAAACCGACATGCCCCGGATGACCACCACGCCCCTGGCGTGGCGCGAGGTGGCGCGGGGCCTCGCCTTTCCCGAAGGGCCGGTCGCCATGGCCGACGGCAGCATCGTCCTGGTGGAAATCAAGCGGGGCACCGTGACCCGGGTTTCGCCGGACGGGACGCCGTCCGTCATCGCCGATCTGGGCGGCGGCCCAAACGGCGCCGCCATCGGTCCCGACGGCGCGCTCTATGTATGCAACAATGGGGGCTTTCGCTGGCATGATGTGAACGGACTGACCGTGCCGGGCGAGCGGGCCGACGATTACGAGACCGGCCGGATCGAGCGCGTGGACCTATCGACCGGCGCGGTCACCCGGCTTTATGAGAGCTGCGACGGCAATCGGCTGAACGGGCCGAACGACATCGTCTTCGACGCGGCCGGCGGATTCTTCTTCACCGATCTTGGAAAGAGCTATGGCCGGGTGCGCGATCGCGGTGCCGTATTCTATGCCCGGCCGGACGGATCCATGATCCGTGAGGTGATCTTCCCGGTGGAAAGCCCGAATGGTGTGGGGCTCAGCCCCAACGGAAATACGCTCTATTTCGCCGACACGGTCCCGGCGACCTTGTGGGCCTATCCGGTTGCAGGCCCGGGTGAGATCGTCCGGGGGCGTGGCTTTTTCCGCGGAACGCCGCTCGCCCACCCCCAGGGCTACCAGTTTTTCGACTCCCTCGCAGTGGAGGCGGACGGGACGGTCTGTGTCGCCACCATCATCCGGGGCGGCATCACCCGCATTGCCGCCGACGGCAGCGCAATCGACCATGTCCCGACGGACGATCTCATGACCACGAATATCTGTTTCGGCGGCCCCGATCTGCGCACGGCCTATGTGACCTGTTCGGCCACCGGGCGGCTCATGGCGGCGGACTGGCCGGCGCCGGGCTTACGCTTGAATTTCGGGGCCTGAGGCCGGGGAAGGCATGTCCCGCTCGAACCGCACCACATCCCCATGCCGCTGGCATGAGGGCTCGGCCAGGGAGACGAACAGGGGGCCGAGCTCCTCCGGGCGGGGCAGCGTTTCGGGGTCTTCCCCCGGCGCGGCCTTGGCCCGCAGCGCCGTGCGCACGGCGCCGGGATGGACGAGGTTGACGCGGACTGCCGTGTTTTGACATTCGGCGGCATAGGCCAGGACGACGGCTTCGAGGGCCGCCTTCGACATGGCGTAACCGCCCCAGAAAGCCCGGGGCGCGCGCGCCAGGGCCGAGGACACAAAAATCGCCCGGCCGGCATCGGACTGGCGCAGCAGCGGGTCGAGGGAGCGCATCAGGCGCCAGTTCGCGGTTACATTGACGTCGAGCAGGCCCTGCCAGTCCTTTGGCGTAATGTGTCCCACCGGTGAAATTGGCCCCAGGACCCCGGCATTGCCCACCAGAATGTCGAGCTTGCCCCAGCGTCCGTGGATCGCTTCGCCGAGCCGGTCCAGGGCGTCGAAATCCTTGATGTCGAGGGGGACGAGAGTCGAGGATACCCCGAGCCCCTTTACGGTGTCGTCCAGTTCCTCAAGGGCTCCGGCGGTGCGGCCCAGAAGGATCAGATCCGCGCCTTCCTGGGCGAAAGCGAGCGCGATGGCCCGGCCGATGCCCCGCGTCGCGCCCGTGACGAGGGCCAGCCGGCCGACCAGTCGCTTGTGTCCATCAGTCTGCTGCGTGGTCATGCGCTTTGTTCCGTCAGCTGATCTTCAAGTCGGGACCCGTCCTGCGACGCTTTATCATTCAATTGTGCAGAAAGCTCATCTGGTCCGTGTCGGCGCCGTCGTCCCGGTCCACCAGCGGGATGGGATAGTCCCGGGTGAAGCAGGCATCGCAATACTGAGGGGCGTCATTGTCCCGGGCCGGATAACCCATGGCCCGGTACAAGGCGTCGATGGAGAGAAAGGCGAGGCTGTCCACATTGATGTGCTCCCGCATTTTCTCGATCGTCATGTTATGGGCGAGCAGCTTGTCCGTTTCCGGCGTATCGACGCCGTAATAGCAGGCGCCGATGGTGGGCGGGCTGGCGATCCGCATATGCACTTCCCGGGCGCCGGCATCGCGGACCATCTGGACGATCTTCAGGGAGGTGGTGCCCCGCACGATGGAGTCATCGACCAGGATCACGCGCTTGCCCCGCAGGACCGAAGGATTGGCGTTCAGCTTCATCCGTACGCCCTGTTGCCGGGACCGGTCATTGGGCAGAATGAAGGTCCGCCCGACATAATGGTTCCGGATGATGCCGAATTCGAAGGGCAGCCCGGCGCCCTGGGCATAGCCGACGGCGGCCGGCACGCCGGAGTCGGGCACAGGCGAGACCACGTCCGCCTCGACGGGCGATTCCGCGGCGAGTTCCCGGCCGATGGCCTTGCGGGCCCCGTACACGCCCTTGCCGTCGATCACGCTGTCGGGCCTTGAGAAGTAAACATATTCGAACACGCAAAACCGGCTGGGGCGCGAGGCGAAGGGGAAGCGGCTTTCGGGTTCGGTGCCTTTCTTCAGCACCACCAGTTCGCCGGGTTCGACCGCGCGCACATAAGTGGCGCCCATGATGTCGAGGGCGCAGGTTTCGGAGGCCAGTATCCAGGCCTCGCCCAGGCGTCCGATCATCAGTGGACGCACACCCCGGGGATCACGCAAGCCGATGAGCTGATCGTCGCTCAGGCAGACGAGGGAGTAGGCGCCTTCCACCTTGCTCAAGGCATCCGACAGACGGTCCGTGAGGCTGTTGGCAAAGGAGGTGGCGATGAGATGCAGGATTGTCTCGGTATCCGACGTGGACTGAAAAATGGCACCGCGGGAGACCAGCGAATTGCGCAGGGTCGTTGAGTTGGTGAGATTGCCATTATGGGCGACCGCGATGCCGCCCTGGCGCAAATCGGCGTAAAGCGGCTGGACATTGCGCAGGATGGTGCCGCCGCCGGTCGTGGCATAGCGGACATGCCCGATGGCCATGTCTCCGGGCAGATTGATCAGGGTCTGGGCGTCCTGGCCGAAATTTTCGCCGACAAGGCCGAGATGCCGTTCCACATTGAAGTGATCGCCGTCGAAGGACACGATGCCCGCGGCCTCCTGGCCGCGGTGCTGAAGCGAGTGAAGACCGAGGGCACACAGGACGGCCGCGTCGGGCCGGCCCATGACGCCGACGACGCCGCATTCCTCGCGAAAGCCATCGTGGCCGTCGCCCCGGTCGCCGTTGCCTTCGGCTCTTTGCGGACCATCGGATCGACGCCGCTTCGACAACGCCCCATCCCGCCCGTCACGCGTCGCAACGGACTGCTCACCACCCTTGGCCGACATCACTGTTTGTCCAGCTTGTTGCGGACGAGCCGGTCGATGGCCGTGCGCTCATCCTTCGAGTATCCCGCGCCATCCGGGCGTTCACCGACCGGATCGCCGGTTTTGGGTGCCCTCGCAGGGCGCGCCGGCGTTCGCGTACTCGATTGCTGCGCCGCCGACGCCTTATTTATCGGACCCGGAAGCGCCACTTTCAAGATATTTGCCGTCCCGGCCACGATGGGGAACAGGCGCGCTTCGCGAAACCAGCTTGGTGTTTCCTTGGCGCCGAACACCAGAACATGAACCTGAAACAGGATCGCGACGAGGGCAAGGCCCCGCAGAAAGCCGAAACAAAAGCCCGCGACCTGGTCCCATGTGGGCACTTTGTCACCGGTTCCGATCCGTTCCAGGATCTTCTGGTTCGCGATCGTGAACAGGGAAACGAGCCCCGCGAAGATGCCGAGCACCAGGATCGTGTGCACGAACCAGTTGCCGCTGAACAGTTGGGTCAGGGCCGGACCGCCCGCATAGTAGATTGAATAGGTGATGAAGGCGGACAAGACCCAGGCCGCCACCGCCAGGGACTCGCGCACGCAACCGCGCAACAGGGCGAGAAAGGCCGAGGCAAGCACCAGGGCCAAAATGAAGGCGTCCGTAACGGTCAGCGGTGTTTCGCTCATGGGCCGGTATCATCCTTGTGCGCGTGCCGACGTCAACCGGCCTCCCCACGCCGCCCCCGATCAGACCGCGCGGGCGCGTGGCGATGGCGCCCCGGTCGAGGGCACCGGTGGTCCGTCCCGGATGACGTCGAGAAGGTCGCCCAGCGCCGTGACTGGTGTCGCGACAATGCTTGCCGGATCCTTAACGCCGTTGCCAGCGCCGCTGCGGGGTGTCGGGCCGAAGGCGCTTCGAAAGCCCAGCTTGAAGGCCTCCTTCAGCCGGGCCTCGCGTTGGGTGACCGGGCGCACGGCGCCGGACAGGCTGACTTCGCCGAAAAAGACGCCGTCGGCGGGCAGGGCGATCCCCGTGGCCGACGAAATCAGGGCGGCGGCGACGGCCAGGTCCGCCGCCGGCTCCAGGATGCGGATGCCGCCGGCCACATTCAGGTAAATGTCCTGGGCGCCAAGCCCCAGGCCGCAGCGGGTGTCGAGCACGGCGATCACCATGGCCAGCCGCCCCGTGTCCCAGCCCACCACAGTGCGGCGCGGCGTGCCCAGACTGGTCTGGGCCACCAGGGCCTGAATTTCGACGAGCACGGGGCGGGTGCCTTCCACGCCGGCAAAGACCGCCGACCCGCTCACCCCGGCTTCACGGGCGTCCAGGAACACGGCGGAGGGGTTCGCAACTTCCTGGAGGCCTGAACCGGTCATCTCGAACACGCCGATCTCTTCCGTGGCGCCGAAGCGGTTCTTCACGGCGCGCAGGATGCGGAAATGGTGACCCCGCTCGCCTTCGAAATAAAGGACCGTGTCGACCATGTGCTCCACCACCCGGGGGCCGGCGATCTGACCATCCTTGGTCACATGGCCGACCAGGATGACGGCCGTATCAGTGCGCTTGGCAAAGCGCACCAAATCATGGGCCGCGGCGCGCACCTGGGAGACCGTGCCCGGGGCGCTGTCCATGGTGTCCGACCACATGGTCTGGATTGAGTCGACGATGACGAGGGCCGGCGGTGTCTTTTCGAGGGTCGTGAGAATGTCCCGCAGATTGGTGGCGGCCGCGAGCTGCACCGGGGCCTCAGCAAGGCCGAGGCGGCCGGCGCGCAGACGCACCTGGGCCGTGGCCTCCTCCCCGGACACATAGACCACCGGCAGGCCCGCCGCGGCGATGCGGGCCCCGAGCTGGAGCAGCAGGGTGGATTTGCCGATCCCCGGATCACCGCCGACCAGCAGCGCCGAACCCGGCACGATGCCGCCGCCGGCGACCCGGTCGAATTCTGCGAGCCCGGTCACCATGCGGGGCGGGTCGCTGCCTTCGCCGTCCAGGGACACAAGATCAATGGTCCGCCCACGGGCTTTCGCGGCGGACAGGCTCTGTTTGGGCGCGGACTCGCCCGGGGCCGCCTGCAGCCCGACATCCTGTTCGATGGTGTTCCAGGCGCCGCAGGCCTCGCATTTGCCCTGCCATTTGGCATAGACCGAGCCGCATTCACGGCAGGCATAGCTGTCACCGGACCGGGCCATGGGGCTCCTCTCGGGAATCACGAGCTTCAATGCTCCATGCTGACCGAGACTTGGGCGCCGCGTCCAGGACGCCGGCCATTGTTTTTCGCGGCCCCCGTCAGTTCGGCGCCGACCGTTCCGCCGGAGCCGGAGCGCCAAAAAAGAGCTGATGCATGCGCCTGCCGGGGACGAAGGTGAACAGCCCCGCCACCACCAGGGCCGCAAAGAAGGTGATCACCATGCGCCGGGCATGGGAGCGTCGGTCCCCCTTCCGGATCGCCCGCAGGCCGCCGAACAGGCCGAACACGGTGATCGGGATAAGGGCATGGATGGGCGAAAAGCCCTCAAGGGAGACCACGCTGGCACCCTTGGGCAGATCCCGAATGAACACGGCCGTGACCGTCACGATGGCCATGACGGCGACATAGGTCCAGCCAAGGGTCTTGTGCGCCTTCGTTCCCTTGGTCCGGAACAGGATGATCAGCCCCAGGAAGAAAGCCAGCGCCGCCGCGACCCAGTGGACCTGGATCTGGAGCGAGGACCCTTGCGTGAAAACGGACCAGTCCATGGCACTTCTCCCGTGGTTCCCCATGACAAGACGGACAGCAGCATGACTGTCACAAAACTGTGTTCACAGTACAGTGTTTTGCAATCTGGATTGGAGGGCGAACCCATGCGGTTCTTACTTGTTTCCATGCTCTGCGCGGCCCTGGCGGCCTGCGCCATGCCGGCCAAGGATCCGGCCATGTCCACCGCCATTGCCGTGCCCGACGCGGACACCCACCATGGCGAAGCCACGCCCTGGACCGGCTTGGAGGCTCTGGACGCACCGGAGAAGTTCCAGTTCGCCGTCATGACCGACCGGACCGGCGGCCGCCGGCCGGGCATCTTCCCCGTGGGTGTCGACAAGGTGAACCTGGTCCAGCCCGCCTTCGTGATGAGCGTGGGCGATCTTATCCAGGGCTACACGAAGGATACGGCACAGATCACCGCTGAATGGGACGAGTTCGACGGCATGGTCGAGGAGCTTGATGCGCCGTTCTTCTATGTGCCCGGCAATCACGACATGATGAATGTGGAAATGGAAGGGATCTGGAAGGCCCGCTTCGGCGCCAGCTTCTATCATTTCAGGTATAAGGACACGCTGTTGCTGGTGCTGAACTCCGAATATCTGGACATCTCGGATATCGAAGGCGCCAGCAACGACCGCACCGGCGGTCCCGGCCATGACGAATGGGTGGAAACGGACGGCTTCAAGGCGGCCCGCGACGCGCAATTCGCCTATGCCGAAAAAGTGCTGACCGCGAATCCGGACGTCCGCTGGACCTTCGTGTTCATCCACAAGCCGTTCTGGCGCTCAAGCTGGGTCTATCCGCCGCGCGATCCCGAGACCCGCGAATTCATCCTGAATGACTATCCCGTTGACGGTCCGTACCCCACCAATCTGGAAGTGCCTGCGGACTGGCAGCGCCTTCAGGACATGCTTGGGACCCGGGACTACACGGCCTTCGCCGGCCATCGCCATTCCTACGACTACGGGGAGTTCAGCGACGGTCCGCACACCCATGAGCATATCACCCTGGCAACCACCGGCGGTGGCTCGCGCCTGCGCGGCCTGACCTATGGCGAGTTCGACCATGTGATGTGGGTGACCATGACCGAGGACGGCCCTGTCTTCGCGAATCTGATGCTGGACGGCGTTCAGCCCAAGGACTTCCCCCAACCGGACCGCTCGCCCTGGTTCGTGACCGAGTGATCCGCGGTTCGGCCGGGGCGCGGCGCCCCGGCCGGATCCTCCGTTTGGGGCGCGTTTCGACCCGCCACCCAGCTCACGCCCCGGCGCCAAACCTTGCCTCACGCCCCGTCCCGAACGCCCCGTCACACGGGCTGGGTGACCTCTTCCAGCCAGCTGCGGGTCGCATCGTCGAGCGCGGGGCTCAGGGCTTCGCGAACGCGGATGTGGTAGGCATTGAGCCAATCGCGCTCCCGTTCGGTCAGTAAAGCCACATCGATCAAGGTGCGGTCGATGGGGGCCAGGGTCAGGGTCTCGAAGCTGTGCATGGGGCGCTCGCCGCCCGCGGGCACGCTTGGCGCTTCCACGACGATCAGATTTTCGATCCGGATCCCGAAGGCCCCCTGCTTATAGTAGCCCGGCTCATTGGACAGGATCATGCCCGGCTTCAGCGGCACGTCCTTGAGCACCTTGGACAAGGATTGCGGGCCCTCATGGACGCTTAAATAGGCGCCCACACCATGGCCCGTGCCATGGTCGTAGTCGAGGCCCACATCCCACAGGGCCTGACGGGCGAGGGTGTCGAGCTGGACCCCGCGCGTGCCTTCGGGGAAGCGGGCCAGGGTCACGGCGATCATGCCTTTCAGCACCCGGGTGAAGCGGTCGCGCATCTCGTCCGTGGGCGTGCCGACGGCGATGGTCCGGGTGATATCCGTGGTGCCGTCCGTATACTGCCCGCCGGAATCCACCAGATACAGCGTGCCGGGTTCGAGCGGCCGGTTCGTGCGTTCGGTCACCCGGTAATGGGGCATGGCGGCGTGGGGGCCGGATCCCGAAATGGTCTCGAAGCTGATGTCCTTGAGGGCGCCGGTTTCCTCCCGGATCGCCTCCAGTCGGCGCACGGCCGAAATCTCGTCGAGCCCGCCCTGGGGCGCTTCGGCGGCCAGCCAGGCCAGGAAGCGGGTCACGGCGACGCCGTCGCGCTGGTGGGCCGCCCGGGCGCCGGCAATCTCGGCGGAGGTCTTGCAGGCCTTGGGCAGCATGCAGGGATCGGCGCCTTTGGTGAGTTTCGCGCCTGCCCGCGTCAGCCGGGTGGCCACCCAGGCCGGGGCCCAGGCGGGATCGAGGCGCACCCGCGCGCCCTCCTGGCCCAGGGCATCGAGGGCCGGGCCCAGATCGCTCTCGGCCCGGACGGTCACGCCATTGCCCAGGGCCGTGCGCAGGCCGTCATCCACTTTCCGCTCGTCGATGAACAGGTCCGCATGGCCGTCCGCGCGAAGGATGACATGGGCAAGGGCGACGGGATTGTGGGCCACATCGCCGCCGCGGATATTCAGCAGCCAGGCGATGCTGTCGGGGAGGGTCAGCACCACCGCGTCCGCGCCGCCCTTGGCCAGGGCGGTCCCGATCTCGTGGCGCTTGGCGGCGCTGTCCTTGCCCGCGCGTTCCAAGGCATGGGGAGTGGTCCGCGCCGTGGGGCGCTCCGGTTGATCGGTCCAGATCGCATCGATGGCATTGCCGTCCAGGGGCACGAGCGCCGCGCCGGCCTTGTCACAGGCCTTCGTGTAATTGTCCACCTGATTGGGGGTCAACAGCCACGGATCGAAGGCAAGCCGGGTGCCCGCCGCCAGGGTGTCGGCGATCCAGTCTTCGGGCTGGGTCGTCACCGTAGAGACGATCTCGAACAAGTCGGCATCCACCTGCTCGCGCACCTGCACCGTATAGCGGCCGTCCACGAAGACCGCCGCTTTTTCCTTCAGCACAATGGCCAGCCCGGCCGAGCCCGTAAAGCCGGAAATCCAGGCCAGCCGCTCCGCATGGGGCGGAACATACTCCCCCTGATATTCATCGGCACGCGGAATGAGATAACCGTCCACGCCCTGGCTGTCCAGATAGGCGCGCAAGGCGGCCACCCGCGGCGCCCCGTTTGACGGATCGGCCTTCTCGACAAAGCTCTGTCTCATGATGTTTCCCTCCTTCGCAGGGTGGGCTCGGCCGACCCTCAGGGTTGTCAAGCGGTTTTAAGGGGTTTTTCGAGGGCGAGAGTGCTCCAGCCTTCCCGGTGCAGACGGTCGCGGACCCGCATGCCCCGTCCTCGATAGGCGGCCAGCACCCGGTTTTCCTGGTCCACGAGCAGGCCCGAGAGCACAAGCAGGCCGCCCGGTGCCGTGGCCGAAACGAGGTTGCCGGCAAGGCGCAACAGCGGCCCCATCAGAATGTTCGCCATGACCAGGTCATAGGGGCCGCGGGTCAGAATATCCGGATGGCGCGTGCCAGGGGCGGTCAGCACGGTGATGAACGGCGCGCAGCCATTGATGCGGGCGTTTTCCCGTGTCATCGCCGTCGCGTCGGCGTCGAGATCGCTGGCCACGACGGGAATGTGGAACCGGCGGGCGACGGCCAGCGCCAGAATGCCCGTGCCGCAGCCCACGTCGAGACCCTTGGAGAAACGCCGTGTGCGGCTCAATCGGTCGAGGGCCTCCAGGCAACCCTGGGTCGTGCCATGGTGGCCGGTTCCGAAAGCCATCCCCGCCTCGATCTGAAGGGCGATATCCCCGGCCTGGGCCGCATTGGCATGGTGCTCCCCATGGATGACGAACCGGCCGGCGCGCACGGGCGGCAGGCCGGCCAGGGACTTTGCCACCCAGTCTTCCTGGGGTACGGGCGAAGCGGCGGCCTGCAGGCGTTGCTGATCGTCGAGCAGGTCGAGGGCCGCCTTCGCCTCCGTCTCGTCCTCATAAATGGCCTCCAGGCGCCAGCACCCGGCATCGGCCGTCTCGAACAGGGACACGGCCTGGGCCTCCGGCACCATGGCCCCATCCAGCAGCGCGGCGACGCGCTCGGCCGTCAGACGGGCCCCTTCGAAAATGATCCGCCACATGATCATTGCTCCCCAAACGTGAAACCGCGCTGGTCGGGACCCTCAGCCGGACCGCTCCACGAAACTTGCGATAACCTTTTTCGCCCCCGCCTTTTCGAATTCGACCGTCAGCTTGTTCCCCTCGACGGCCGTGATCAGCCCATAGCCGAATTTCTGGTGAAAGATCCGGTCGCCGACCTTGAAGGATTCCGCTTGCGGATCGTTGGTCGCGAGAAGCTCCGGCGTATGATCGATGGTCACTGGGGGGCGGGTGGCCGTGCCGCCGGCGCGGGACAGGGCCTCGCGTGCCCTTTGCCAGCCCGGCGTGTCATAGGTGCTCTCAA
Organism: Alphaproteobacteria bacterium; assembly: GCA_050331455.1. Classification (GTDB taxonomy): domain Bacteria; phylum Pseudomonadota; class Alphaproteobacteria; order JAJFIK01; family JAJFIK01; genus CAYUYV01. The sequence goes on along the minus strand of JBHJGV010000027.1, from coordinate 194,155 downwards.
ACCGTGCTCCCTGGCCCATGCCGGAAAAGCCTGCCCCGAAGCCGCCGCCGTCGTAAAGGCGCTCGGCATGGTCCGCCTCCACATGGTCGTCCGGCAGTTCCGTGATGAACCGGGAGGGAATACAGGGCTGGGTCCGGCCATAGATTTCGCGCATGGTCGTGTAGGAGACAAAGCTGCGCTTGCGTGCCCGGGTCAGACCCACATAGGCGAGGCGCCGTTCCTCCTCCAGACCCTTTTCCCCGCTCTCGTCCATGGACCGCTGATTCGGGAACATGCCTTCTTCCCAACCGGGCAGGAAGACGGTGTCGAACTCCAGGCCCTTGGCGGCGTGGAGCGTCATGATCGTCACGGCATCGTCCGTCGCCGTATCTTCCCGGTCCATGACCAGGGAAACATGCTCCAGATAGCCCGCCAGGGTGTCGAACTCGGCCATGCCGCTCACGAGGTCCTTCAGGTTGTCGATGCGGCCCGGCGCCTGGGGCGACTTGTCGTTCATGAGCATCTCCATGTAACCACTCTCGTCCAGGATCTGGCCGGCAAGCTCCGTGTGCGGTTTGGTGGCCTTCAAGGTGGACCACAGCTCGATCTGGCGCAGAAAACCGTCCATGGCCTTGGCCTGCTGGCCACGCAGGGCGCCCTGGTCCACCAGCCGGCGGCTGGCCTCCAGATAGGAGATGTCCGCCTCCCGCGCGAGCGCTGCGAAGGCCTGGGAGACCTTGTCCCCCAGCTTGCGGGAAGGCTTGTTGAAGATGCGCTCGAAGGCGAGACTGTCGGAGGGGTTCACGATCAGACGGAAATAGGCATTGGCGTCCCGGATCTCCTGGCGCTCATAAAAGCGCGGCCCCCCGATGACCTTGTAGGGCAGGCCGATATTGAAGAACCGGTCCTCGAAATTGCGCATCTGGCTGGAGGCGCGCACGAGAACGGCCATCTCCTTGAAGGCGTGACCGTCCTTGTGCAGTGTTTCGATCGTGTCGGACACGGTGCGTGCCTCTTCCACATGGTCGAAGACGCCGCGTACGGACACCGGTTCGCCGGCCTGATCTTCGGTCCACAGGGTCTTGCCGAGGCGCGCCTTGTTGGCATTGATCAGGCCCGAGGCGGCGCCCAGGATGTGGCTGGTGGAGCGATAATTGCGTTCCAGGCGGATGACCGTCGCCTCCGGGAAATCCGTCTCGAAACGGAGGATATTGTCGACCTCCGCGCCGCGCCAGCCATAGATGGACTGGTCGTCGTCGCCCACACAGCAGATGTTCTGGCGCTTCTGGGCGAGGAGACGCAGCCAGAGATATTGGGCGACATTCGTATCCTGATACTCGTCCACGAGGATGTAGCGAAAGCGATCCTGGAACCCTTCCAGAATGTCCGGGTGGTGCTGGAACAAGGTCGTCACCTGGAGCAGGAGATCCCCGAAATCCACCGCGTTCAGGGTCTTAAGACGCTCCTGGTAAAGGCGATAGAGGTCGATGGCCTTGCCGTTGGCAAAGCGCTTGGCCTCCTCGGCGGGCACATGGTCCGGCAGCCAGCCCTTGTTCTTCCACCGGTCGAGCAGGAAGGCGAGCTGGCGTGCTGGCCAGCGCTTTTCGTCGATGCGCGCCGCCTCGATGATCTGTTTGAGGACGCGGATCTGGTCATCCGTGTCGAGAATGGTGAAATTCGAGGTCAGACCGGCGGCCTCGGCATGGCGGCGCAGCATCTGGGCACTGATGGAATGGAATGTGCCGAGCCAGGGCATGCCCTCCACGACCCGCCCCATCAGACCCTCGATGCGGTTTTTCATTTCCCGGGCCGCCTTGTTCGTGAAGGTCACGGCCAGGATCTGGCCGGGATAGGCGCGCCCCGTGGTCAGCAGATGGGCAATGCGCGTGGTCAGGACCCGGGTCTTGCCCGTGCCCGCGCCGGCCAGCACCAGGACCGGTCCGTCAAGGGCCTCGACGGCTGCCTGCTGTTCCGGGTTAAGGCCCTCCAGCAGGTCCCGCGCCGGCGGCGCGCCGGGGCCAGGGGCGCCGGGGCCAGAGGCGTCTGGGGTGTCCAGCGGCTCGTCGTCGAGGTCGAAAGGGTCGTTGAAGGTCGAAGCCATCATGTCACGCTGGTCCGGCCGGCCCCCGGGCGCCGTGGGTCGGGATCGACGGGGCGCGCGGTGTCGAGGGCGGACTTGATTGGGCGGGGCTCACTGGTGCTCCTCGATATTGGTGCGTATGAGGGCGTTTTTATAGGTTCGCAGGGCCTGGGTGTAGGTCACCGTCCCCAGGACAAAGCCGGGCCGGTCCGGGTCGAGCACTGGCACGGAATCGAGATTGCCCTCCTCCAGCAGTATCAGAACATCTTCCAGCGAGGTGTCGGGCGTGACGGCGGCAAGCGAGTCGTCGAGTCGCGGATCCGGACCAGGGCGGCGATCCATGAAGCGCCGCACCTTAATGGTCTTCAGCACGGCGGTATAGCTGCCGCCGGTGAGATCGAGCCCCCGCTGCGCGAGCTTCCACTGGAAAAAGCTGTGTCCGAGCAGGGTTTGGGTGAGCAGGGTGGCGATGGATGCGGACACCAGAAGCGCGATGGTCAGGGAATAGCCGCCCGTGAGTTCAAAGGCGATCAGCGTGGTCGACAGGGGCGCCCCCAGCACGGCCGCGGCCACGGAGCCCATGCCCACCATGGCGTAGAAGCTGAACCCCGTGACCTGGTCGGGGAAGACCTGTCCGAGGGCGATTCCGAACCCGCCGCCGGCCATGGCCCCCACATAGATGGACGGCGTGAAAATCCCCCCGCCGAACCTCGATGCGAACGTGATGGCCGTGGCCAAAAGCTTGACCCCGATCAGCAGAAGCAGGGCGGACAAGGCATAGGTTTCGCGCAAGGCCGCATCGATCGCGCCATAGCCGACGCCCAGGATTTCCGGTGTTTCGAGGGCCAGCAGGCCGATCAGCAGGCCGCCCACGACCGGCCGGGCCATCAGCGGCATGGGGATCTGTCGGGCCAAGCCGTCGCCGAGTTTCAAACTCTGAATGAACAGAATGGCCAGCAGGCCCGACAGGAGGCCCAGGGCCACGAAAGCGGGCATTTCCAGATAGGACACGAGCGCCGGCTCGGGCACCTGGAAGGCTGGGTCCTCGCCCAGCAAGGTGCGGGTGACGAGCGTGCCGGTGACCGCCGCCAGGGCCACCGGGGCCATCGCCCGCAGGGCGTAGCTGCCGAGAATGATCTCGAAAGCGAACAGGACACCGGCAATGGGCGCGTTGAAGGACGCGGAGACCGCCGCCGCCGCGCCGCAGCCGAGCAAGGTGCGCGAATAGCGCTGGGGCAGGTGAAGGCGCCGGGCGAACAGGGACGCGATCGCCCCGCCCAGATGCACGATCGGGGCTTCGCGTCCGGCACTGGCCCCGGCGCCGAGGGACGTGGCCGACAGGGCGGCATCGACGAGCGCCGGGCGCGTTTCCATGCGCCCGCCACCCCGCGCCCGGGCATCGATGACTTCCGGGATGCCCTGGGGCCGCTCCTTGCCCAGCCGTTGCAGGATCACGCCGACGATCACTCCGCCCGCGGCCGGCGCAAGCAGGATCTGCCACCAGGGCAGATCGCCCATTGTGCCGGCGAGATCCTCCGCCCGCGTCCCGAAAAACAGGAACTGGATTTCGAGGATGGCCAGACGGAAGGCGAGGGCGGCGAGCCCGACCGCCAGGCCCACGCCGACGGCGGCGAGCGAGACTGTAACCTGGCGGCGCCGGGTCAGGCGCCAGATCTGCCATGCCACCGCCCGGCGCCAGCGGGCATGCTGGACCCGGCGACTGGCTCCCGAAGACCTGGGCACAGGCGTCAGCGGCATAAGCCCACCGACCCTTCCGCACACACCCGCGTCCCGTCGATCCAGGTGGCGCCGGAAAAATCCGCTTCAAGAATGTCCGTGTCTTTCAGCGCCGCGTCGGTCAGGTCGGCGCCGCGCAGGCTCGCACGGAACAGGCGGGCGCGGGCGAAATCCGCTCCCCTCAGCGTCGCCCCGTCAAGTATGGCCTTTGTAAAATCGGTGTTCCGAAGATTTGTACCGGTAAAATCCGCGCCGTCGGCCTGAACCGCAATGAATTTGGCCCGCTGAGCTTTCGCGCCGGCGAGGCTCGCGCCGGTCAGGATGGCCCGGCTGAAGCGGGCCTGGCGCAGATCCGCACCGCTCAGATCCACCTCGACCAGTTTGCGGTCTTCCAGATAACAGCGCCGATAATCGACCCCCGGCCCCGGCGGATCGATGCAGGCAGCACGGGCCAGGTCCGGCGCGGCGAGCGCGAGGCATGCCAGAAAAAAAGCCGCAGAGGCGTTTCGGCAGATCATTCGGGCCCTCCGTCGTGCCGATCCAGTTTCCGGCCGCCATGACGCTTTTCGGCGGCGGTCTGTTCGGCCTCGTTGTTCTGGCGCTCGGCCTTCGTCCTGCCGAAGCGGGTTCGGTTTTCCGCCGCCTGGGTTTGCGCGTCTTCGCGGGCCTTTCGTTTGCGCATCTCGCGCAGATTGATGAGGGTTCCCATGCATGCTCCTCCCAGATCGATGGACCGGCGGTACAGAAAGGGGGGCTTGCCGATGAACACCCCGTGTCCCGAACGCGCTGGCACGCTATGATGGAGACGCGGGGGGACGAGGGTCCAGGGCCGGCGCGGGTGACCGGCCGTCACACACGGCGGATGCGCGCCTGTCCCGTGTCTTTTCGCATGGCGGTCCGCCGGGTGACCAGGGGCGGCGACAAAGGGAGTATACCGTGGGGCGGATCCTGACCATGTTGGCGGTGGCGCTCACCGTTTTCCTTTCGGCCGGCCTTGTCGTTCCGCCCTTTTTGGACTGGTCCCATCTGCGCGCGCCCATGGAAGCGACCGCCCGGGACCTCGCCGGCGCGCCCGTCAGCATCGGCGGGTCGATCCGCGTCCAGCTTCTGCCGAGCCCGACCGTCTCTCTTGGCGATGTCCAGACCCGTTTGCCGGCCGCGCGCACAGGCCTGCCGGGGCCGATCTCGGTCCGGGCGGACCGGGTCGATGTGGATATGGACTGGACCTTCTGGATCGATGCGGCGGCCCGGGTGACGGGGCTCACCCTCGATGGCGTGGTTGTCGAGGGCCCGGCCGTCGGCTCGGCCGTCCAATGGGGCCGTCTGCTCGATGGCCTGTCCACGGGCCCCGGTCTGGGTGCTGCCGTGGCGGTCTCGGACGCCCAACTCCGCACGGAGACCGGTGCGGTCCTCGCCGAATTGGACAAGGCACACTGGGGCAAGGGGGAGGCCGGACGAACCTGGTCCCTCGACGGGCGGGTGGCCGGCGTTCCGGTCAGCTTTTCCGGGTCTGCCACCGACGGGCTAGGGACCGATGACAAGCCGGGCGCGCAGGGGGTGGTGGGGCGCCTGCGCTGGCGTCTCGTCGCCGATGAGGCCGGCTTTTCCCTGCGCTACACGGGGATGGGCCAACCGAACAGCGCTCGCCCCCTGGTCGGCAGCCTCACCCTCAAAGCCGACAGCCTGGCCGATCTGGCCCGCCTTATGGACCGGGGTGGGGACCGGGCCGGGGACGAGGCAAGGGATCCGTTCACGGCGCCCATCGCCCGGCTGCCGGTCTCGCTCGAAGCCACCACAGCACCGGTTTCAAATGCGCGAGGCGAGGCCGGTCTTGCCGTGAAGATCGGCCATTTCGATCTCGGCCGCTTCCAGTTCGCCGGCGCTGCCACCTTCAGTGTGGTGAACAACCGGCCAAACGTTTCCCTTGATCTGTCGACGCCGACACTGGTCGTCGAGGAAACACTTGGGTCCCTTGAGGGGACCCTGGGCCCCCTCGCAAATGCGCTTTCGCTGAAGGAGCCTCTTGAGCCCGAGAGAATTGCGGCCATCGTCACGCCGCGGCCCCTCGCTGCGCCGTGGAGCGAATGCGATGCCGACCTCTCTTTGAGCGTGGCGAGCCTGCTCTGGCAGAAATCAGTCTTCAAGGGCGCGAGCCTTGCCGCAAGGGTGGAGGCCGGACAATTGAGCCTGGCCGAGGCCCGGGGCGCGCTGCCCGGCGGCGCCCATGTGGCAGTGACCGCGCCGGCGGCGGGTGATCGCCGCTCCGGGGCCCTGTGGCACGGGGAACTGCGGATCGAGGCCGCCTATCCAAGGCCCTTTTTCGACTGGCTGGGCCTCCCCATCGAGAATGTCGCACCGGGGAGGTTGGGAGCCCTGGAGGGCAGCGCACGCCTTGCCGTCTCGGCGCCGGCGACCGGCGAAGGCCCGCCGAACCAGTTGACCTTGCAGGGCGCCCGTCTCGTCCTCGGCGACATGGTCCTTGAAGGCGACGGGGCCGTTTCATTGGGCGGCCCGCAGATCCAGGGCGAGGCCAGCCTTGCGGCCCGGGGCCTCGATCTGTCCATGGTTGCGGCCATTCTCGATCCAACCGGGGCGTCCGGCAGCGGGTCCGAGACCGGCGAGACCGGCGAGGGCGGCACGGGGCAGGCCGTCGCGGGGCGGCCCGTGTCCATGGCGTTCGTGATCGAGGGACAGGCGCTGAAGGCCGCCGGGCGGGACCTCACCCGGCTCACATTGGAGGGCGTGCTGGACCGCCGGAACGGCGACGTGGGCCTCACCTTTTCCAAAATCGACATGGCCGATCCAAAGGGGACAGGTGTCGCCGGGACGGCCCGCCTGTTCGCTCCGGCGCCGCGCCCGCGCGACCAGGAGCCTCCGGTCCCCTGGGCCACCATGGACCTCCATCTCTCCGCCGCGACCCTGGGCGGTCTGTTGCGGTCCCTTCACATCGATCCCGCCCGGGAGACCGCGGTGCTGCCGGGGATGGCCGGCGCCCTGGGCGCGCCGGTGGGTGTGCATCTGGGTGGACGCCTCCAGGACCGGCGTCTGGTGGGCGGGATCGATGGTCTGCTCGGCGAGATGAGAGTGGCCGGGAAGGCCAATCTGCGCTTGGCGGACGGCGCGATGCTCGACTGGCCCATGGGCGGCGACCTGACCCTCGACCTGACCGCCGATGACGGCCGGGCCATCGCAACCCTTCTCGGACTCCCCATGCCGGTTCGAGCGTCAGGGCCCGGCGAGACCGACACCGTCCGGGAGCCCGCCGATCTCTCCGGGCGCCTCAGCGCGCAGATTCTGCTGGGGGAAGGGACGGGAACCGCGGAACTCGCCCTGGAGCTTGCGGGTCTCGATGCCACCGCCACTGTGGATCTCGATCCGGCTGCAACGCCCGCGCGGCTCAACGGGCGGCTCAGCGTGACCACACCGCCCCTCGAAGGGCTCGATGCCCTCGGGCCCCTATCCATGACCGGTCTCGTGTCCGGATCCCTTGCCTCATTGCGCTTCGGCGATCTGGCGGGGCGGGTCGGGGACACTCTGATCGGCGGCGACCTGACCGTGACCCGCCCGGCGGAGGCACCGGGGTCGGCGCACGCCTCTCGCATGCCCGTCGTGCTGACCGGGGATGTCGTGCTGGATACCCTGCGGCTCGAGAACCCCTCCCGGTATCTGGGTGTGGATCTCGGCGCGGCGTTGCAGGGCGAGGCAAACTGGCCCGTTGCGCCCCTGGATCTGTCCTGGCTCGAGCGCACGCCAACCGGCGCGGTGACCCTTTCCGTGGGCATTTTGACCATCGGCGGCTATCGGCTGCAGGATGTCACGCTGCCCCTGTCCCTGTCCGAAGGCCGTTTGGTGGCGGAAGGCATCCGTGCCGGTGTGGGCGAAGGCGCCCTCGACGGGGCGGTCACGATCAATCGCGATGGGCAAGGCGCTGCACATGTGGCGGTCAGCGTCGAGGCCCGCGATCTTCCCGTCGCGGCCGGCTTTCCGCCGGGGCCCCAGGACAGCGAAACCCGTCTGCGCCTGGAGGGGCGGGTGAGCGGCAGCGCCCGCATCGAGGCCAGCGGCTTTTCCCTGTTCGATCTCGCCTCCGAGCTGTCCGGCTCGGTGGAGATCGCGGAGGCGGCACTCACCGTCACGCCCATGGACATGGCCGCTCTGGCCGAGGCCTGGCCGAGCCTCGAGACTCTGAGTGGCTTCGAAGCCGCCGTCGCTCGCATGCGCGCTGGGGACGGGACGCCGGTCGAGGATCTCACGGGCCGCTTTGAGATTGTCGACGGCACGGCGGACACGGATGGGCTGACGGGCGAGTGGGCCGGGCGGCCGCTGAGCGTTACCGGCGCCGTCAATGTGCCGGCGCGCCTTGTCGACCTCGACGCCGCCTTCACGATTTCCGCCGATGCCGCGCCGGTCAATCTGCGTTTGAGCGGGCCGCCGGGCGCCATCAGTCACCATTTGGACGCGTCCGAACTGCGCTATGACGCCGCCATGCGCATCAAGACGATGAAGGCCGACCGCATAACGGAAGACGACCTTCCGGCCAATGTGCTTGAATTGCTGAGAATTCTGGAGGAAGAGCCCGATCCGGCGGATCCGGGACCCTGACCCCCTGGACGGAAAAGCCGGCCCGACGGGCGCGGAACAAGAATGGGAGTGAGAGGCCATGGCGGAGCGTGCGCGCGTCCTGGTGACCGGTGCTTCGGGTTTCATTGCGACACGGATCATCGCGCTGCTCATCAAGCGCGGCTATGATGTTACCGGGACCTTGCGCGATGCAGCCCGCGCACCATCCGTCACGGCGTTGATCAAGGGCCAGGGCGTGGAGACGGACGGCCTGCGCTTTGTCGAGGCGGACCTGATGGCGGATCAGGGCTGGGCCGAAGCGGTCACAGGCTGCACCTATGTCATGCATGTGGCCTCGCCCCTGCCCATCACGCGCCCCAAAGACGAGAACGACCTGATCGTGCCGGCCCGCGGGGGAACGGTGCGGGTGCTGAAGGCTGCGGCCGATGCCGGGATCAAGCGCGTTGTTCTCACCTCCTCCGTCGCGGCGGTCGCCTATGGCACCGGAGGGCGCGAGACGCCCTTCACGGAAGCGGACTGGTCCAATCCCGATGCGGACGATATCGGCTCCTATGAAAAATCGAAAACCCTGGCCGAGCGGGCAGCCTGGGCCTTCCAGGACCACCATGGCGGCTTCGAACTGACCGCCGTCAATCCTTCCCTGGTGCTGGGACCGGTCCTGGAGAAGGACTATGGCAGTTCGGTGGAGGTGGTGCGCCAGCTTATCTCCGGGCGCATCCCCATGGCGCCCCGCATCGGCTATCCCATCGTGGATGTCCGCGATGTTGCCGATCTGCATGTGCGGGCCATGGAGCATCCCGATGCCGCGGGCGAACGCTTCATCGCAGCATCGGGCTATTACTCCATGCTGGAAATCGGCCGGGTGCTGAAAAGCCATATGCCCGAGATCGCGCGCCGGGTGCCGTCCCGCGAGGCGCCGGATGTCCTGATCCGCCTCATGGGCCGGTTCGACCCGGCCATCGGCGGCATTCTGTTCGAACTGGGCAAGCGCCGTGCCGTAAGCAACGAAAAAGCCCGGACCATGCTCGCCTGGGAGCCCCGGCCCGACGACGAGACCATCGTTCTGACGGCCAGGAGCCTGATCGAAAAGGGTGTCGTCAGGGGGTGATCCGCACCCGGTACGAAGGAAACGAGGGACGGCATGGCGGAGGTCTTCATCAGCTACGCCCGTGATGACTTCGACCGGGTGGTGCCCATTGTCCGCGCCATTCGCAATGCCGGTTACAGCCTGTGGTGGGATCAGCGCATGGATGTGGGCGCGTCCTGGCGGGAGGCGGTCGCTCAGGCCTGCGACGGCGCAGCCTGCGTGGTCGTCGTGTGGTCGGCTGCTGCGGCCCGGTCCCGGTGGGTCTTGCGCGATCTGTCCAAGGCCGGATACCGCGCCGCCTGTCTGGTCGTGACTCTCGACGCGACCCCTCTCCATCGCAGCCTTGTCGGACGGGACCGGATCTCCTTGGACGGATGGTCCGGTGACCGGCGAAAGGACCCCTGGCCCGGTATCGAGGCGGCGCTTGAGGCCCGGATCGGCCGGCCCGCCGCATCCTGGTCCGCTGGAGAAGGCGACGGGGATCTTCCTGGGATTGCAACGCCTGTCGATCCCCATCTTGATGGCGAGCGTTGGTTTCTGGCCGCGGCAGTCGCTGCTGCGGCGCTCGCCGGGGGCCTCGCCGCGGCCTGGCTGCTCACCCAGGACCGCCCGATCACGCCGCGTACGGATTTTCCTGCTCCGGCGATGGTGCGGGTTGCCGGCGGCACCTTCGTGATGGGCGCCGAAACCGGTGCCGAGGGCGCCGCCGGAAGCGCGAGTCCTGTCCACACAGTACGCCTTGAGGCTTTCGCACTCGCGCGCACCGAAGTGACCTGGGCGCAGTGGCAGGCCTGCGTTTCGGCCGGGGGGTGTCAGGGTGACGGACCGGAGGCCGCCGGCGGCGATGGCGGCTGGGGGCGTGGACGCCGGCCGGTCATCCATGTGTCCTGGAGCGATGCCCACGATTATGTACGCTGGCTGAGCGGGGAGACCGGCCTTGTCTATCGTCTGCCCACGGAGGCGGAGTGGGAATTCGCCGCGCGCGCCGGGGCGACCACGCGCTATGCCTGGGGGAATGCGGACCCGGTCTGCGATGCGACCGTTCCCAGCGGCGCGCGGTTCGCGGCCTGTCCCGAGGACGGCGCGGCGCCCGTGGCGTCCTTCCCACCCAATGCGCTGGGCCTGCATGACATGGCCGGCAATGTGGCGGAATGGGTCGAGGATTGTTTTCATCCGGATTATCGCGATGCCCCCACCGATGGCTCGGCCTGGGTCACCGCGTGCGCCGCGCCCCTGTCGGCACGCATGATCCGCGGCGGGTCCTGGGCCGATCCGGCGCCGGCGCTGGAGGTTGGTGTGCGGGAGGCCCGCGCCCTTGAGACCCGGTTGCCCAGCCTGGGGTTCCGGGTCGCCCGGTCCCTGTAATCGGCGGCCGCTCTCCGGCATGGCCGCCGGGTCGGCCATTGCGCCGCGCCGCTTGAAGGACCACTTTTGGACCTTGGCCTTAACGCCCACCCACAACAAGGGAAGCCCCGCGCCATGACCGCCCGTGCCGCCACGCCGCTGATCGATCCGTTCGGACGGACCATCGAATATCTGCGCCTGTCGGTGACGGATCGCTGCGATCTGCGCTGCACCTATTGCATGGCCGAGGACATGACCTTTCTGCCCAAGCGGGAGGTCCTGAGCCTTGAGGAACTGGCGCGGCTGGCCCGGGCCTTCATGCGGCGCGGCGTCCACAAGATCCGGCTAACGGGGGGCGAGCCCCTGGTGCGCCGGGGCGTCATGGATCTGATCGGCTGGCTGGGCGAGGATCTGAAGGCGGGGGTCCTGTCCGAACTCACTTTGACCACCAATGCGACCCAGTTGGCGCGCTTTGCCGAGGGGCTGGCGGCGGCCGGCGTGCGCCGGCTCAATGTGTCGCTGGACAGCCTGCGGCCCGATACCTTCAGCCGCGTGACCCGCGGCGGCGACCTTGCCCAGGTCCTGGCTGGTCTCCAGGCGGCGAAGGCCGCGGGCCTCAAGATCAAGATCAACACCGTGGCCCTTGCGGCGGACAATGCCGGGGAAATCCCGGACATGGTGGCCTGGGCCCATGGCGAGGGCTTCGATTTGACCTTGATCGAGGTGATGCCCATGGCCGAAACGGGCGAGGACCGCCGCGACCAGTTCCTGCCTTTGACGGCTGTCCGCGACAGCCTCGCCGCACGCTGGAGCCTGACGCCGCTGCCCGATCGCACGGGCGGGCCGGCCCGGTATGTGCGGGTGGAGGAGACCGGCGGGCGCCTCGGCTTTATCACGCCGCTGACGGAAAATTTCTGTGCGGGCTGCAACCGAGTCCGCGTGACCTGTACAGGCCAGCTTTATCTGTGCCTGGGGCGGGGCGAGAATGCCGATCTGCGTGCGGCACTGCGCGATAGTCCCGAAGACGACCTGATCGACCGGGTGCTGGACCAGGCCATCGGGCGCAAGCCCGAACGCCATGCCTTCGAGGAAAGCCTGGAGGCCGGCACCGCGGCGGTGGCCCGCCACATGTCCATGACCGGCGGCTAACGGCACAGCCTCGCCCGACAGATCGGCGGCACTACCCCGGTTCGGCGAATTGAGTCCGATAAAGTTGGGCGTAGAGGCCGTCCGCCGCCAGGAGATTCCGGTGGGAGCCCTGCTCCACCACCCGGCCCTTGTCCAGCACATAGATGATGTCCGCATCCATGATGGTGGACAGGCGGTGGGCGATGACCACGCTGGTGCGCCCGACCATCAGGCGGCGCAGGGCATCCTGGATCAGGCGCTCCGACTCCGTGTCGAGGGCGCTGGTGGCCTCGTCGAGGAGCAGGATCGGCGTGTCATTCAGGATGGCCCGGGCGATGGCGATGCGTTGGCGCTGGCCCCCCGACAGGATGACGCCCTTCTCGCCGACAACCGTATCGTAGCCCTGGGCCAGATCCAGGATGAAGTCATGGGCGGCGGCGGCCTTGCCCGCGGCTTCGACGGCCTCCATGGAGGCATCGGGCCGGCCATAGGCGATGTTCGCGGCGACGGTGTCGTCGAACAGATAGGGGTCCTGGGTGACGAGGGACAGGGCCCGGCGCAGGCTGTCCAGTCGGACCGAACGAATGTCCTGCCCGTCAATCAGCACACGGCCGGACTGGACATCGTAGAAACGCGGAATGAGGTTGAGCACGGTGCTCTTGCCGGCGCCGCTGGGGCCCACAAGGGCCACCTTGGCGCCGGCGGGCACATCGATAGTGATCCCGTGCAGCGCCTTGACCGTGTCCCGATAGCCGAAATGGACATTCTCCAGGCGCACCTGACCCTGGGAAACGGCGAGCGGTTTTGCATCCGGCGCATCGACGATCGTGGGTTCCACGTCGATGGCCGTGAACACCCGGTCCGCGGCCGCGACGCCCTCGGCAATATCCGTCATCTGACGGGCCACGGTGCGCATGGGCCGGTAGGCGGCGCCGATCGAGGCGATGATGGACACGAATTCCCCCGGTGTCAGGCCGCCATCGATCACTTTCAGCCCGCCGTAGAGCAGCACGCCGGCAAGGGCAAGGCTGGTCAGCGCCTCGGTGATGGGGGAGGTGAGGACCTGGGCATAAAGCGCCTTCAACTGGAAGCGCAGGCGCCGGTCGATGCTGCGCCCCATGCGCGCCATCTCGCGGGCTTCCTGGCCATAGGCCTTCACGACGCGTACCCCGTCAAGGGAGTCCATCATCAGCGACGACAGCACACCTGTCTCCGCCATGCCCCGGCGGGTCGCCTTCTGGATGCGGTGGCGCAGTTTGCGGACCAGAAAGGCAATCAGCGGCAGGACGACCGTGGCCATGACGGCGAGCCCGAAATCCTGGAAATAGACGAACAGGATCAGCCCGATCGCGATGGTGCCTTCCTTGGTCAGATTGGTCAGGGTGCCGCTGATCGTGCGGCGGATCAATTGGGTGTCGTTCAGGAAATTGGCCGCGAACCGGCCCGAATGCGTTTCATTGTGGCGGGCAAGATCGGCTTTGATGATCCGGTTGAAAAGGTCGATCTGGAGGTCGGCGATGGCGCGCATGGTGAAATAGGAGGTCATGGTGCCCTGGAGGGCACCGGCGCCGGCCTTGACGACCGCGACGCCGACCAGCAGCCCGGCGATGAACCAGAGCTGGTCCAAATCCTTTTTGACCAGGACGTCGTCGACGATCAGCTCAATGAGCTTCATGCTGGCCACGGTCATGGCCGAGACGATCAGCATGGACCCGAGCGACAGACCGATGCGCCCCCGGTGCGCCCACAAATACTCCCGGAACAGACGTTTGAGCACGGACCAGTCGGAAGGGGCCTTGCTCTCCCCATGGGCAGCGGCTCGCGGAGCGGTTGCCGGGGCAAGGGCCGTGGCCAGCACCGGTTGGGCTGTGTCAGTCACGTCGGGTCATCTCGAGGCTATGGGGCGCTTTGCAAAAGGGGCATGCGGCAGGGGCCGCGCGCCGTCACAGGGTCTGGTGGTGCTCGACATTCGTCTCCGGGTCGAGCAAGCGATGCATGTGAACGATGAAATAGCGCATTTTCGCATTGTCCACGGTCTTCTGGGCGGCACCGCGCCAGGCTTTGAACGCTTCGGCGTAATTCGGGTAGATGCCCACGATATCGAGGCCGGCCACGTTTTCGAACTCGATCTCCCCCTCAAGGGAGGTGAGTTCGCCGCCGAACACAAGATGCAGCAATTGTTTGGCCATGGTCGCCCGTCCTTTCCGTTTGCCTGGTGGAGGCGCCGCGGGGGCGCCCGGCCGCGGTGTCCCGCCGTGGCACAGACCGGTGTGTTGCACGGCCTGTTGCCTGCGTCCAGACCCGGCGGCGGCCTCAGGCCCCCGCGATGGTCATCCCGTCCACCCGCACCGTGGGTGCGTCCACGCCGCGCCGGAACTCCAGATCGTTGGCCGGGGTCATCTGCCGGAACATGTCTTTCAGATTGCCGGCGACCGTGACTTCGCTCACGGCGTGATCGAGCACGCCGTCCTTGATGTGAAAGCCGGCCGCGCCGCGGCTGTAATCTCCGGTCACTCCATTGACGCCCTGGCCGAACAGGGTGGTCACGAAAAACCCGTCAGCGATGTCCGCCATCAGGCCGTCCGGCGTCAGGGGGCCGGGCTCCAGCCAGACATTGGTGGCCGAGGGCGAGGGGGGACCGCCGACGCCCCGGCTGGCATGGCCTGTGGTTTCGAGCCCGAGCTGGCGCGCCGTTGCGCAGTCCAGCAGCCAGGTGGTGAGCTGGCCGCCTTCCACCAGGGCCATGGCGCGGTTCGCCACGCCTTCGCCGTCAAAGGGTTTGGAGCGCAGGCCGCGCGGTTTGTGCGGATCGTCGCGGATCGTGATGCCCGGCGCGAAGACGGCCGTGCCCATGGCGTCCTTGAGGAATGAGGTTCCCCGGGCCACAGCGCTGCCCGAAATGGCGCCCAGGAAATGACCGACAAGGCCCGCGGCCATGCGCGGGTCGAAAATAATGGGCCGTTGGGCTGTGGCGATCTTGCGGGGGCCGAGCCGCCGGCTCGCCCGGTGCGCCGCCTCCCGGCCGATCTCGGCCGGCGCCCGAAGATCCGCGAAATGGCGGGCCGACCCGAAATCCCCGTCCACTTCCATGCCGTTTTCGTCCCCGGCCACGACGGTGCAGGACAGGCTGTAACTGGTGACGCCATAGGCCCGGGCAAAGCCGGCCGATGTGGCGAGGACCACGCGGGTGCGCGAATAGCCCGCGCCGGCGCCGTTCGAATTGACGATGCGATTGCCCTGGCGCGCCACGTCCTCGGCTTCGAGGGCCATGGCGTAGAGCGCTTCGGTGTCCGGCTCGGCCGTGTCGAGGAGGTCGAGATCCGGGACCTCGCGTGCCAGCCGGTCTTCCGGCGCGAGGCCACAAAAGGGATCCTCCGGCGCATGGCGCGCCATGGCCACGGCCCGCTCGGCGAGGGGCGCAAGGCCGCGTTCGCTGAGATCGGTGGTGGACACCGACGCCTGGCGTTGGCCCACCATGACCCGAAGGCCCAGATCCCGGGTTTCGGAGCGTCCGATATCCTCCACGGCGCCGAGACGGCAGCCGGCCTCCACGGCGGTCCCGTCCACCGCCAGCACATCGGCGGCGTCGGCGCCCAGGCGCCGGGCCTCCGCAATCAGGCGGTCTGCGATATCGAACAGGGGACGGACATCGGCGGGATCAGCAGCCATGGAGCACTCCTCAAGGGGGCCCAGCCCAGGGGATCATGGGCCGGAACGGTCGTTGGTAAGCGGGCTGGCATGGAGGCTCGGACCCGACCCGGATCGGTCACTGGGGACCGGGCACCCAAACAGCCTGGAACGCCGTGACGATAGCGGCGAGCCCTCCGATTATGAAGACGCCCCAGGTCATCGCTGTGCCGGCCAGGCGCCCGGGCGTGGCCCCGCGGCTTGTGGCAAGGCCCTGGGCATGGAGGATCCGGCCGACGGTCAGCCCGAGGCCGAGCCCGTGCAGGAGGTAGACGGACTGGCCCATCAGTTCCAGCACCAGGATCAGGATCAGGGCCACGGGGATGTACTCCACCGCATTGCCATGGGCACGGCATGCCCGTTCCAGCCGATCATCCAGGCCGGGATTATCCGTATGGGAAGGGGTTGTGCCGAGCACGGTCTGGGTGGCCTGGCGCATGCGCACGACCCAGAAGGCCAGGGCGATGAGCAAAAGCGCGTTCAACCCGGCATAAAGGGTCGTGATCGGAACGGCGAAACCGGTCATGGAAGCCTCCCGGCAATGGGGTCCGGTGGGGCAAGGCCCCCGGCGGCAGGGCGGCGTGGGCCCTCACGGCCCGGCCCGGCCGGATCGAGCGTCAGCAAAAGCCTTTGCAGGGACCGGCCCGGGATCGATCCGGAGGCCACCCGGTCCGCGGGCATGAAATGCAGATGGCGGTAGAACGGCTCGGCAAAGGGATCGGCGACAACCGCCAGGGCGCCGGCGCCCAGGGTCACGGCCTTGGCGGCCGCATGGGCCATCAACGCTTTGCCGACCCCCTGGCCCATCGCCTCCGGTGCGACGAACACCATGTCGAGGTCCAGAACATCGACGGACCCATCCGCCATGGGAGGATCGCTTTCGAAGCTCGACAAAACGTAAAAACCGACGGTCCGGCCTCCCCGTTCC
The DNA here is from genome assembly GCA_050331455.1 of Alphaproteobacteria bacterium. Taxonomy (GTDB): domain Bacteria; phylum Pseudomonadota; class Alphaproteobacteria; order JAJFIK01; family JAJFIK01; genus CAYUYV01. The sequence goes on along the minus strand of JBHJGV010000027.1, from coordinate 177,604 downwards.
GCCACGCGCACCACGTCCTGCTCAATCATGTCCGGGGTAACCGTCAGTTCGGACCGGGCGGCCTCCATGAAGCCCGCATCATAGCCCCATTGGGCCTTGGCCGCGCGGGCAAGCCGGCTGAGCGCTTGGGCATCCGCCGGAACGGCCGGGCGGAGAGTCAACGCGGTCTCAGCGCTTTGGTTTGCAATCGAGCCCATTTTTTCAAACTCGCTTTTGACCCTTGTGCCGGGGATCCCGACGACCCGCGCGCATGGTGGGCGGATCCAAACAATGGGCGGATCCAAACAAATTGTCTTGTCCGCTTATGCCATCGCAGGCTAAACACCGTCAATAACAAGGCGCGAACATTGGCGGCGGGGCGTTTCGCGCCGGCTCTCCTTCCCGCCCCGTCCCTCCTTCCCGCCCCGTCCCATGGGAATACAGAAAGGTCGCCCGCCATGGAGCCCAGGATTTCAATCATCACGCTCGGTGTCCAGGATTTGGAGCGGAGTTTTCGCTTCTATTGCGACGGGCTCGGCCTTCCCGTCGGTTGGGGGCTGGAAAAATCCATCGTTTTTTTTGAGACCAATGGGACCAAGCTTGCGCTTTATCCTTACGAGAAGCTCGCGCTGGACGTCTCGGAAGTCTTCAATCATCCGCGGTCCACATTTCCGGGCTTTGCACTGGCGCATAATGTGCGCCGCAAGGACGAGGTCGCCCCGCTCCTGGAACGGGCACAGGCGGCCGGCGGTAAAATCGAAAAGCCGGCCCATGATACGTTTTGGGGCGGTCATTCGGGATATTTTTCGGACCCGGACGGTTACCTGTGGGAGGTGGCCTATGGCGCTTTCGACTTCAACGAAGATGGTAGTTTGAAGATCGTCTGACGGGTCAATGGGGATGTTGGAGAGGGGAGGTCGATCATGTCCGATGCCACGCTTCAGGACCTTCTCACCCTGGGCGCACAGATCGGTGTTTTCGCTGCGGTGGGACTTGTCGGCCTTCTGATTTTCCCGAAAAGCGGGCGATGGAAATGGCTTCTCCTGGCCATGGTACTTTATTGTCTCAACACTGCGCTCTTGACCCGGGGCTTCAGGATCCTGCCCGAACTCGTACCCGACGCCCGGTGGAACTGGACGGGCAAGACCCTGTCGTTCATCGGTATGATGATCGTGGTTTCGCTGCCCGTGTTCGGCTGGCGTAAGGTGGGGTTGACCTGGTCCCAGGGCCCGAGACCGGGTGCCGCCTACGCCCTCTTTGCGGCCCTCATGGTTCTCATCATCACCTTGAATGTGGCCAACGCAGGCGGACCGTCCGATCTTGAGACGATCCTCTTCCAGTGGACCATGCCCGGGCTCGAAGAAGAGTTGTTCTTTTCCGGTCTTTTGCTCTTTGTCATGAACGAGGCCTTTCCGAACCGAACCCGGATTTTCGGCACGCCGATCGGCTATGGGGGGCTGATGGTGGCCCTGCTCTTCGGCCTCGTCCATGCTCTGGAGGTGGGGCAAGCCGGGTTGAGCTTTGACGGGATGGCCATGGCTCTCACGGGCGGTCCGTCGCTCTTTGTGCTGTGGATCCGTGAGCGCACGGGAAGCATCGTGTTGCCCGTTGTGGGGCATAACGTGTCGAACGGGATCGGCACGGTGATCTAAGGGCCGCCCGTTACGGCCCCGAGCCCGTCACATCCATCAGCCTGTCACGTCCATCAGCCTGTCACGTCCGCCAAATCGGGCGTCCGGAGCCGGGCAGGCCGAGGCGGGACCATTTCTCGGTCACCCGTTCGACGACTTCTGTGTCCATGCGGAGCTTTTCACCCCATTCACGCTTGGTCTCCGGCGGCCATTTATTGGTGGCATCGAGCCCGACCTTGCCGCCGAGGCCGGATTCCGGGCTGGCAAAATCCAGATAATCGATGGGCGTGTTCTCGATCACCGTGATGTCCCGGCCCGGATCCATCCGGGTGCTGATCGCCCACATCACGTCCTTCCAGTCCCGCGCGTCGATGTCGTCATCCACGACGATCAGCCACTTCGTGTACATGAACTGGCGCAGGAAGGACCACGCGCCCATCATGACGCGCTTGGCGTGGCCCGGATAGGCCTTCTTCATGCTGATCACGGCGATGCGGTAGGAACAGCCCTCGGGCGGCAGCCAGAAATCCACGATCTCCGGAAACTGCTGGCTGAGCAGGGGAATGAACACCTCGTTGAGGGCCTCGCCCAGCACGCTCGGCTCGTCCGGCGGGCGTCCGGTGAATGTGGAAAGATAGATCGGATCCTTCCGCATGGTGACCGCGGTCACATTGAAGACCGGAAAGGGCTCGACCGAATTGTAATAGCCTGTGTGATCCCCATACGGACCTTCATCGTCATAATCGTCGAGGGACACAAAGCCTTCGATGACGATCTCCGCCTGGGCGGGCACTTTCAGGGGCACGGTCTTGCAATCCACGAGTTCCGCGCGGGCACCGCGCAGGATGCCGGCGAAGTGGTACTCCGAAAGCGTGTCGGGCACCGGCGTCACGGCGCCCAGGATGGTGCCCGGGTCGGCCCCGATCACGGCTGCGGCGGGCAGGGGCTCGGGCTTGGTTTCGCCCCAGCGGCGATAGTGCTGGGCCCCGCCCCGGTGCTTGAGCCAGCGCATCAGCGTCTTGTTCTTGCCCAGCACCTGCATGCGGTAGATGCCGAGATTGAAGCCGTCCTCCCTGGTGTCGCCGGGGCCCTTGGTGACCACCAGCGGCCAGGTGATCAGGGGCGCCGGCTCGCCGGGCCAGCAGCTTTGGACGGGCAGGCGGGTCAAATCGATGTCGTCCCCCGTCTGAACGATTTCCTGGCAGGGCGCGGCACCGAACGCCAAGGTCTTGGGGCGCATGCTCATGACCGTCTTGGCCAAGGGCAGAAGGTCCATGGCCTCGCGCAGGCCCTGGGGCGGCTCCGGCTGGCGCAGAAAGGCCAGGGTCTCGCCCACCTCGCGCAATTCGGCGGCGGTGTTCCGCGTGCGCCCGCCCATGGTCACGGCCCGGGCCACCCGCTCCACCGTGCCGAACAGATTGATCAGAACGGGGATGGGCGAGACGGTGCCGTCCGGCATCAAGGGCTTTTCGAACAGCACCGCGGGTCCGCCCTCGGCCAGCAGGCGGGTGTGGATCTCCGTCATCTCCAAAACGGTGGAGACGGGTTCGCTGACCCGGACAAAGTCGCCCTGGCTCTCCAAAACGGCCAAAAAGTCCCGCAACGATTTGTAGGCCATGGGGAAAGGGTCCTCTCGCGGTGTGTTCTTTGTTCTGGACGTGATTTTGCCCGGTCCGACATTATGGACCAAGCGCCCTCAGACAAGGGCCGGTCCAGGACGCCAGGGGCCGGATCGCGGGGCCGGGTCGATTATGCCGCGCCATTCCTTTGCGGCTTTTGACGCGCGGTTCGGGACCCTGTATCGAATTGTCGAACTGGAGAAACGTTGCATGGCCACACTCTATAGAAGGTTCCAGGCGGTCTTCGGATGGGCGCTGATCGCCGTTGGCCTCGTGGTCCTGCCGCTCCCCATTCCCCTGGGCGCCATCATGATCGTGATCGGCATCGCCATGGTCGCCCCAACCAGCCCGGGGGTGCGGGACGTTTTGCGAAAAGTACGCACGCGATTTCCGAGCTTTGACCGAACCCTTGAGGGCTGGCGCCCCCATTTGCCCAATCTGATCCGCACGCTCATCGAAGACACCCGGCCCGAGCCGACCATGCCGCAGGATGCGGATCAAACCTGATCCGGCGACACGGCGGTCTGCACCTGCCAGACACCCGTCCGGCGCACCGCCGAGTCCTCCAGTTCTCGCGTGGTTTCCACCCGATAGACCGCGCGCTCCATCAGGCCCGATTGAGGCAGATGGGTGCGCCCCGGATCGCCGATCAGCACCAGCGCACCCTCCTGCGCCAGCATCCGCAGCCAGGCCTCGACCCGATCCGCGAGGGGCTGCTCGTAACAGATGTCTCCCGCCAGAACGACCGACCGGTCCGGCACCGGGCCGCCCACCAGATCCACGGTGAGCGCCTCGACCGTGACGCCATTGGCGGCCGCGTTGACCTCGATCGCGGCGACGGCGAAGGGGTCGATATCGACGGCCAGAACCGATGCGGCGCCCGCTTTCATCGCTGCGATGGCGCCGATCCCGCATCCGGACGCAAAATCGAGGACGTGCCGGCCGGCCACCAGATCCGGATGATCGAGGACATGCCGGGCAAGGGCCTGGCCACCGGCCCAGGCGAAGGCCCAGAAGGGCGGCGGCAGACCGCGGGCCGCCAGGTCCTCCTCCGTCATGCGCCACAGGGGCATGACCTCGCTGGCGAGGAAGAGGCGCAGCTCCGGCACGAGGGGCGTCCTTTCGAGGCGGGTGGCGGCCCGAACGAATTGGTCCGCCCGCGCCGGATCGACGGGCGGGAAGGGGGCGTCCGCCCCCTCGGGATCAGGCGGCGACATGGGTCGCGCGCCTCAGGACCGTCAGATAGTCGGGCTGGATCTCCATGGACGGACCCACGCCTTTTTTCATCAGTATGCGATGCAGGTGGGACAGATTGTAATGGGGCACCCACATGAACAGGTGGTGCTCCACGTGATAATTGACGGCATAGGGGGCGAGGATCAGACGCGTCAAAGGGCCGGCCCGGGTCGTGCGGGCATTGCGCAGGGGATCGTCATTGTCCGGCACGACCGCGTGTTCAGCGATGTTCCGGATCCGCGTGATCATCATGGACCAGGTGGCCATGGGCAGCAGCCAGAGCAACACAAACAGGTCCGCCCGGCCTGCCGCTGCAAAGACCGCAAGGCCCGCCAGAGTGATGCCGTAAAAGGGGCCGAGCCGCTTTACGGCCTTCACCATCCGTTCGGACCAGGGGCGCCCGGCGGGGCCGAAGGCGTTGCGGAATTGGGCGCTGCGCTGCTTGAAAAAGGTCTGACCGGTCAAATCGCGGACGATCTTGCGCCGAAGGCTGGCGCGGGACACGGGGAAGGGGGCCGAAAGCACCAGATCCGGGTCCTCCGGCTGCTGAACATGGCGGTGGTGCTTGAGATGATAGCGGCGATAGGCGAACAGATCCGCGCCCACCGGCACGCCGCACCACCACTGGCCCAGATGGTCGTTGAGACCGGAGGACCGGGTCAGGGCTTTGTGCGCCGCGTCGTGCATGAGGACCGCAAGGCCAAGCTGTCGCCCGCCCACCACCAGGATCCCGGCGAGGAGCGTCGCCGGTGACGGCCATACGGCATAGGCGGCCATGGCCGCCGCGATCCAGGCCCAGCAGGTGAACACCGACCACAGGCCCTTAAGGTCCGAACGACGGCGTAGCCGCTCAAGATCCTCCGGGCTCAGAAGAGCGAGCGGGTTCACCTTGCGTAACGGCCCGGCCGGTGCCTTCGGGGCGGGTGTGTCGAGGACGGGCAGCATGGATGCGCTCCTCAGGCAAGGCCCAGCAGCAGGGCGACAAAGACCAGTGCGCCGAAATCCCGGTTGGCCCGGAAGATGAGAAGGCACAGGGCCGGCCGGTCGATGTCCAGGCGGACCACCTGCCAAGCGAGATGAGCGGCTGCCGCGGCCATGCCCAGATAGAACCAGCCGCTCAGCCCCGCGACCGTTCCGGCCGCGAGGAAGCAGACGAGGGTGCCCGAATAGAACACCGCCACCCAGGGGCGGGTCTGATAGCCCAGCTTCAGGGCGCTCGACTTCACGCCGATCAAGGCGTCATCTTCCTTGTCCTGATGGGCATAAACCGTGTCATAGCCCATGGTCCAGAGCACCGAGCCGGCATAAAGGAGCAGCGGCGCCAGACCCAGGGTGCCGGTGACCGCCGAATAGCCCATCAGCGCACCCCAGTTGAAGGTGAGGCCGAGCCAGGCCTGGGGCCAATCGGTGAGGCGTTTCATGAAGGGGTACGCGGCCACCAGGCCAAGGGACAGGATGCCGAGCAGGATGGTCGGCCCGTTCAAGGTCAAGAGAACCATCAGACCCACCAGGGACTGGGCCACCAGAAATGCCCAGGCCTGGCGCACGCTCACCTGGCCGGCGGGCAGGGGACGCGAGCGGGTGCGCTCCACCCGGGCGTCGATATGCCGGTCCACCAGGTCGTTGAAGGTACAGCCCGCGCCGCGCATGGCGATGGCGCCCAGCGCAAAAAGCAAAAGGAGGGTCTGGTCGGGCCAGGGCTGGTTCGCCGCTGGCACGGCCAGGGTGATCGCCCACCAGCATGGCCAGATGAGCAGCCAGAAGCCGATGGGCCGGTCCCACCGGGCCAGGCGCAGAAAGGGTTGAACGGGGGAAGGCACGAAACGGTCGACCCAGTTTCCAGGGGCCGCGTCGGCGGGCTTGGCGATCATAGACATCCCTTGTGTTGTGCCGTCCGGCGTCGGGATGGGGGACCTGCAACCGGCGTCGGCGCTTTGTGATGGCCATCACGGACCGTTCTCCGTTAGGCAGAGTGGACCGGACACGCCGATGAATCGCAAGGGGCAAACCGCATGGCCAGGAAGGACGAGGGGGACCACACCCGCGGGGATGGGGACGACGTGGCCATGCCCCTTGCCTGTGCCACCGGGCGCACCCGGCTGTTCGTGGCAGAGGATCTCACGGGCGGCATGAGCCTCACCCTCGGCGCGGAGCAGAGCCACTATCTTGCCTCGGTGCTGCGGGCCCGGTCGGGCGATGCGGTGCTGGTGTTCAACGGGCGCGACGGCGAATGGGCCGCCCGGGTCACGAGTGTGGGCAAACGCGCCGTCGGCCTGGAGATCGAGGGCCTGCGCCGCCCCCAGGACACCGTGCCTGACCTTACGCTCCTGTTCGCACCGGTAAAGCGGGCACGGCTCGATTTTCTGGTGCAGAAGGCGACGGAACTGGGGGTTGCCGCCATCGGTCCGGTGATGACCCGGCGCACGGTGGTGGGTCGGGTCAACACGGATCGTCTGACGGCGAATGTGGTGGAGGCCGCCGAGCAATGCGGACGTCTGACCGTCCCGCAGGTGCTGGGACCGCGCAAGCTCGACGCCGTGCTCGCCGCCTGGCCGCCGGGGCCCGGCGCGCGGTTGTTGTTCTGCGATGAGGCGGGCCCCGAGGGCGGCGCGCCGCCGGCGCTCAGGGCCCTGGCCGGCGTGCGGGAGGGGCGCGGCGCGCCCTGGTTCGTGCTGATCGGCCCTGAAGGCGGTTTCGACGGGGCCGAGCGTGAGGCCCTGGGCCGCTGCCCCGGCGCCCTGCGCGTCTCCCTCGGCCCGCGGATCATGCGCGCCGACACCGCCGCCATCGCCGCCCTCACCCTATGGCAGGCCGCCCTGGGCGATTTCGGCACGGGCGGGCTGTGCTCCTTCCCCACACCGTGACAGCCGCACATGCTTCCTTCGACCGCGTGAGCGTACGGGCGCGATTTCGCGCCCAAAATGGCCTTGGACGGAACGGGGCCTTATTGTAAGGGCTCCACGGTGTGGCTAAATCGACAAAGGCCCGGGATTCGGGTCTGTCCGAGATCCACGCGCCGGTCCGCCGCCCGTCCGGCGAGGCGCCCACAAGACCCGCCGGAGGCCCACATCCATGTCCATTCCCCAGTCGGCGGCTGCCGATCCCATCACGGATCGGGCGCAGCTTGCGGCCTATCTCGAAGCGGGCTGTAAGCCGAAGGAGCGTTGGCTGATCGGGACGGAGCACGAGAAATTCGGGTTCCGGAAAGCGGACAACACGCCCTTGCCCTATGACGGCCCCCACGGCATCCGGGCCATGCTGGAGGGCCTCCAGAGCTTTGGCTGGCAGCCCGTGCGCGAAGACGGCAACGTGATCGGCCTTGCCCTCGACGGCGCTTCGATCAGCCTGGAGCCCGGGGGCCAGTTCGAATTGTCCGGCGCGCCCCTCGACAATCTGCATCAGACCTGTGACGAGGTGCACACCCATCTGCACCAGGTGGCGACCGTGGCCGACGGTCTCGGCATCGGCTTTCTGGGCCTGGGATCCTCGCCCCTCTGGGCGCTGCAGGACGTGCCCATCATGCCCAAGGGCCGCTACGGCATCATGCGCCGCTATATGGCGGTCAAGGGGTCCATGGGCCGGGATATGATGTTCCGTACCGCGACCATTCAGGTCAATCTGGACTTCTCCTCCGAGGCCGACATGGTCCAGAAGCTGCGCGTGGGCCTTGCGCTTCAGCCCATTGCCACCGCCTTGTTCGCGAACTCGCCCTTCCTCGACGGCAAGCCGACGGGCTATCTCTCTTATCGCGCCCATGTCTGGACGGACACGGATCCTGATCGCACGGGCACGCTGCCCTTCGTGTTTGAGGACGGCTTCGGCTTTGAGCGGTATGCGGAATATGCCCTCGACGTGCCCATGTATTTCGTCTATCGCGAGGGCCGCTATATCGACGTGGCGGGGCGCTCCTTCCGCGATTTTCTCGAAGGCCGGCTGCCCGAACTGCCCGGCGAGCGGCCCACCATCAATGACTGGGCGGACCATCTGACGACGATCTTTCCCGAAGCGCGGATCAAGAAATTCATCGAGATGCGCGGCGCCGACGGCGGCCCGTGGAACCGGATCTGCGCACTGCCCGCATTCTGGGTCGGGCTGCTCTACGCCCAGGGACCGCTGGATGCCGCCTGGGACCTGGCCAAGGACTGGACGCGGCAGGAACGCGAGGCCCTGCGCGGCGACGTCACCCGCCTGGGGCTCAAGGCCACGATCCGGGGGCGGAGCGTCCAGGACATCGCGCGGGAGCTTCTGAGCCATGCCCGGGCCGGCCTCAAGGAACGGCGCCGGGCCGATTTCTCGCCCGACGAAACCGGCTTTCTCGATGCCCTCGATGAGATTGCCGAGGACGGCCGCACGCCGGCCGAACGCCTTCTGGAGCGCTACCGCGGCGAATGGGGCGGTTCGGTCGACCCCATTTTCGAGGAATGCGCCTTTTAACAGCCCATTGAAAAAGTTGCCATGGCCTGTCTCACTGTGGAGGTGATCCTCGGAGTGCTTCGGGAAGGGTTTTGCGCTGGCGATGGGTCGGCAGGCGGAGCGTCAGGGATCGTTGCTTGTGGGCTGGTCGCAGTTGCCGCGCTCGCCGGGCCGTGCGTTGGCCGTGTCCAAGATTTTTCGCAAATTGTTTTTGGCAAACGGGCTAGACTCCAGCGTGCCAAATCGGTGCATGACCGTGTAGCGTCCCCACAACGGTTAAGGAGAAGACGATGGTGGTCCAGACAGGAATGGCCCCGGCCGGGCCCGGTCCGTCCGGTGGCAGTCTTGCCGGCAAGACGCTGTTCATCACCGGCGCATCGCGGGGCATCGGCCTCGCCATTGCCCTGCGCGCGGCCCGGGACGGCGCCAGGATCGCCATCGCCGCCAAGACCGCCGAGCCCCACCCGAAACTGCCCGGCACCATCTACACGGCGGCCGAGGAGATCGAGGCGGCCGGCGGCGAGGCCCTGCCGCTCATCGTGGATGTGCGGGATGAGGAGAGTGTCCAGCGGGCCGTGGAGACGACGGTGGCGCGCTTCGGCGGGCTCGACATCTGCGTCAACAATGCAAGCGCCATCCAGCTGACGGGCACGCTCCAGACCGAGATGAAGCGCTATGACCTGATGCACCAGGTCAACACCCGCGGCACCTTCGTGACCTCCCGGGCCTGCATCCCCCATTTGAAGCGCAGCGCAAATCCCCACGTCCTCAATCTTTCGCCGCCCCTCGACATGGATCCGAAATGGTTTGCGCCCCATGTGGCCTACACCATGGCGAAGTTCGGCATGAGCCTGTGCGTGCTCGGCATGGCCGAGGAGTTCCGGGAGGACGGTATCGCCTTCAATGCCCTGTGGCCGCGTACGGGCGTTGCGACGGCGGCCATCCGCAATGCCCTGGCCGGGGACGAAGGCATGAAACACTGCCGCACGCCGGAGATCATGGCCGATGCCGCCCATGTCATCGTGACGCGGAACGCCCGCAGCTTCACCGGCCAGTTCTGCATCGACGACACCCTGCTCGCCGCCCATGGCGTCACGGATTTCGATCAGTACCGGGTCGATCCTTCGCGTGCCCTGATGCCGGACTTTTTCGTGCCCGATGATATACCGCCGCCGCCCGGGGTAAGCCTTGATGCTGCGCGTGACTCCTGATGGGCCGGAAACGGCCTTGAGGCCCGGCGGCGGAGGTGCTGCGCGCAGGGGCGTGCGCGCCCGCTGGATGAGCGACCTCGTCCGCTCCCGCTCCGCCTATCCGATCCTTTTCGTCGGTGCACTGCTGGAAAGCACGATTTTTCCGTGGCCCATCGAATTTCTTCTCGCAGCCATGATGCTGGAAGATCGGCGGCATGTGGCGCCAGTCACCGCCATCGCGATCGTGGGCAGCGTCATCGGTGGTGTTGTGTTCTATTTCGTCGGGGCTCAGCTTTTCGAAAGCGTCGGCCAGTCCCTGGTGCAGGGGCTTGGCATGGAGGAGGTGTTCGACGCCAAGCGTCAGCGCTTCCAGGACTACAGTGTTTGGATCATTTTTATCGCCGCCCAGACACCGGTGCCGTTTCAGATCACGACCATGGCGGCAGGCGTGGCGGGGGTGGCTTTCGCGCCCTTCCTTCTCGCCGCGGCCCTGGCCCGGACCGTTCGCTACACCATGATGGCTGTCGCACTCTATTTTTTCGGCCCGGCCATGCGGGGGTGGTGGCACCGTGTTCCCTCGGCCGGCCGATGGAGTATCCGCGTCGGTGTGATGGTCATTTTCGTGGTCGCGCTAGCCCTGCCGTTTTTCTGACGGCAGGTCGGCGCAGCGTTCGGGGCCGGAAAACGCCTTTCGGGGCGAATTTCCCTTGCGCAAGGCGTCCAGGCATCGGAGCATTTGGCCATGCAAACGCTTCTGATCACCCATCCCGCGTGCCTCGATCACGACCCCATGGATGGGCACCCTGAATGCCCCGAGCGTCTCAAGGCCATCCTCGCGGCTTTCGAGGCGGAGGACTTTTTTTACCTCGCCCGGGAGCACGCCCGCGAGGCCACGCGGGATGAATTGCTCCGCGCCCATACGGCTGTCTATGTGGACAGCATCCTGGCCATGGTGCCGGAGCCGGGGCACTCGCCGGTCTTTATCGACATGGACACCGCCCTTTCGAGCGGATCCGGCAAGGCGATGTTGTACGCCGCCGGCGCCGCCGCCCAGGCGGTCGACGAGGTGATGGCCCAGCCCAATACGAATGCCTTCTGCGCCGTGCGCCCGCCGGGCCACCACGCGACCCAGGGCACGGCCATGGGTTTTTGTTTTTTCAACAACGCGGCCGTTGCCGCCTATCACGCCCGGGACGTCCATGGCTGCGCCCGGGTTGCCGTGATTGATTTCGACGTCCACCACGGCAATGGCACCCAGGACATCTTCCATGACGATCCGAGCTTGTTTTACGGGTCGGTGCACCAAGGCCATATCTTTCCGGGCACGGGCTTCCCGTCGGAACGGGGCGCGGACGGCAATATCGTCAATGTGGTTCTGCCGCCCGGCGCGGGATCGCATGACTTCCGCGATGCGGTCACCCTGGGTCTGCTGCCGGCCCTGGAGGCGTTTCGCCCGGAATTCCTGATCATTTCGGCCGGTTTCGATGGCCATAAGCGCGACCCGCTCGCCCATCTCAATCTGACCGAGGATGATTTTGCCTGGGCGACCAGGACCCTCATGGCGGTGGCCAGGACCCATTGCAAAGGGCGCATTGTGTCCACGCTGGAAGGCGGATATGACCTGCGCGCGCTGGCCAGCAGTGCAGCGGCCCATGTGCGGGCCCTGATGGGCGCCTGAAGAGGGGTGCGCTCCAGCGAGACAGGCACACCGGGATGAAAGGGAGGCCACCATCCGTGGCCGTCCCTTTTCTTTTGGCCGATGGCGACGACGCTCACCGTGGCCTTGGGCTGGCATGGCGGGCGGGGGGCGCACCGCGCGAGGACTCTTGGGGAGGCGACGGGATGGACGGGGAGGCCCACGGGGACAGGGCACGGCACCAGGACGCACGAGCCGCCGGGCCGATCGTTCTGGTGCGCCACGGGCGACCGGATCTCTCCCGCGGGGGGCTGTTGACCGCGCCCCAATGGAATGCGTGGTGGGAGGCCTATAACCGGGCGGGCCTCGTTTACGGCGAAGAGCCCCCGCAAGACCTGTTGGCCGTGGCCCGGGACGCGGTTCACCGGCTTTCGAGCCCGCTGCCCCGGGCCTGTGAGACGGCCCGGGCCGTTTACGGGCCGCGCATCTATGACATCGATCCGCTGTTCGTCGAGGCGCCCCTGCCGGCACCGCCCTTGCCGTTCGTCCGCCTGACCCCGCCCCAATGGATGGCCGCCAGCCGCACGGCCTGGCTCCTCGGCTATGCCGGCGGCGGCGAATCCGTCACGCTGGCGTCGAAACGGGCCCAGGCGGGCGCTGATCGACTGGAAACGGCGGCCGCGGATGGCAGTGTGGTCCTGTGCGGCCATGGCTGGTTCAACCGCATGCTGCGGCGGGCCCTGGTGCGCCGCGGTTGGATCTGCGACCGGGACGGCGGGGACCATTACTGGGCCTGGCGCCGCCTGGTCCGCCGCCCCGTGGACTGAACGGGTTCGCCACCCGGTCCGGGCGCGCCGCGCCACCTCGGCGCCACGGTCATGTTTGTCAATGTTTGGTCCATGGCCGCGTTCATAGGGTGGTAAGGCCCCCTGTGGCCCCCTTTGAGACGGGCGTGCGCCCCTCCGGCCCTGGGCAGGATGACGGCCCTGCGGGCCTTGGGGCCGCATAAAGGCTTCGGGCCAGTCGCCCGGGCCGGCGCATACAGGATACAGACCAATGGAGAGTGCCCATGACCGCCTCAGCCGCCCCATCGCAAAGCGAAGCCCACAAGGTGCCCCAGCCGTCGATCGAGGGCATGAGTTTCGAGCAGGCGCTGGGCGAGTTGGAACGGATCGTCGAGCAGCTCGAAGGCGGCGCCGTCGATCTTGAGCAGTCGATCACGCTCTATGAGCGGGGCACCCGCCTCAAGGAGCATTGCGATGCCAAGCTGAAATCCGCCCAGTCCCGGATCGACAAGATCGTGTCCGGCCCCGATGGCGGCCCCCATGGCGGCGTCGACGCCGTCGCTGCGGATCTCAACTGATCCGGCGAGCCGTTTCCCGCGCTTGTGTTTCCTCCGATGTGCCGACGCGGCGCCGCCCGTGCGCGGCCAGCCGAAAGCCCATCCATGCTGCAGACCGCCTCATCGCACTTCGCCACGGAAATGGCCCGCCTCACCCAGGCCGTCGAGGACACGCTCAAGGATCTCCTTCCGCGGCCCCAGGGGCCCGAATCGCCGCTTCTGGAGGCCATGCGCCATGCGGTCCTTACCGGCGGGAACCGGTTGCGGGCGTTTCTGGTGTGCCAGAGCGGCCGGCTGCTCGGGGCCGATGAGCGGGCCATGCTGCGCATCGCCGCCGCCGTGGAATGCCTGCACGCCCATGCCCTGATCCATGACGACCTGCCCTCCATGGGGGACGGCCGGCGCCGGCGCAGCCGGCCCGTGACGCATCAGGCTTTTGACGAGGCCACGGCGATCCTGGCCGGCAATGCCCTCCTGGCCCTGAGCTTTTCCATCGTATCCAGCCCCAAGACCTGCCCGGATCCGTTCATCCGTGGATCCCTCGTCTCCCATATGAGCGATGCCATCGGCCATGGCGGGATGATTGGTGGGCAGATGATCGATTATGCCTGCCGGCAGCAGGACATGGATATCGGCACGCTGACCCGGCTGCAGCGCATGAAAACGGGCGCGTTGATCGCCTTTAGTTGCGAAACGGGCCCCTTGATTGCAAGGGCAAGCGAAGACATGGCCGGCGCCATGAACGGGTATGCGCATGATTTGGCGCTGGCCCTTCAGATCATGGATGACCTTGCCGATTATGCCGCGCCCCCGCCGGCGGCCGATAACGAGAACGCCGGGCCGAGCGCGGTCGAGCCGGTACCCGCACCCCCGCCGGAATTGGCGGAAACACCGGGCCGCGCAACCTTCCTGCCGGTCCTGGGGGAGGAGCGGGCCCGCAACCAGGCCGGACTCCTGGCAAGGCAGGCGATTCGCCATCTGGACATGTTTGACGAGAAAGCCGACCCCTTGCGCAGTCTTGCCGGTTTTGTGATCGGGGAGGGGGCCTGAGAACCTCGCCCTGCCGGTCTCGCCGCACGGTCGTCTCCGCGGTTTGATCGAAGGATGGTCTTGCTGGCCGGCAGCACTGGTCATACTGTCGGTGTGCAGCGTGTCGCTGCAAGAGTCGTAACCGGAGATATCATATCTGTGGTGACAAAGTGGGTTTTCCAAGCAATTGCGTGACCGGGTCCATTCGGATGCCAGCGGGAAACCGACTGAACAGATGAGGAACCGCCACGGTCCTGACGCAATGGTCAGGGTACGGTATGGATGCGGTGCTCGGCAGGACAGGTCGCAGCAACCTTTTGGTGCGACACGCGAATATCGCCGTGGCATGGCTGCAAGACGGCCCGTCGCCAATCCGTGTCGGGCCACGTGCGGGCAGGACCGGTTTCCACGGGTGAGGCATTCATCCAACTGGACCTGCACCCGGCTCCGATGTGGCCTTGCGGTCGCGGAGCGGGATAGACACGCCGGAACAGGGCGGATAACGACATAATACTTTCGGACTGCAGGAGGGGTGATCCCTTGGTCGATACAATCAACACGGCCCATTTGGGCAAAACTCCGCTGCTCGATACGGTTAATCTGCCGGCGGACATGCGGGATCTTTCCGCGAAGGAACTTCGTCAGCTTGCCGATGAATTGCGCGCGGAAACGATCGATGCGGTTTCCGTCACCGGCGGTCACCTCGGCGCCGGGCTTGGTGTGGTGGAACTGACGGTGGCGATCCATCACGTCTTCAATACGCCCGACGACCGGCTGATCTGGGATGTGGGGCACCAGTGCTACCCCCACAAAATTCTCACAGGCCGGCGGGACCGGATCCGGACCATCCGCCAGGGTGGCGGGCTTTCCGGGTTCACCAAACGGGCCGAGAGCGAATACGACCCTTTCGGCGCCGCCCATTCGTCCACATCCATTTCCGCCGGCCTCGGCATGGCAGTTGGACGTGACCTGAGCGGCGGCGACAACAGCGTGATCTCGGTGATCGGCGACGGCTCCATGAGCGCCGGCATGGCCTATGAGGCCATGAACAATGCGGGACATCTGGGATCGCGCCTGATCGTGATCCTCAACGACAACGACATGTCGATCTCGCCGCCCGTCGGCGCCATGAGCGCCTATCTTGCGCGTCTCCTGTCCAGCGGAACCTTCCAGAATATCCGCTCGCTGGGCAAGACCCTGGCGGAGCGCCTGCCCAAATCCCTGGAGCAGACAGCGCGCCGGGCCGAAGAATATGCCCGCGGCATCGTCACCGGCGGAACGCTGTTCGAGGAATTGGGTTTTTACTATATTGGGCCCATCGACGGTCACAATCTGGACCATTTGGTTCCGGTGCTGAAGAATGTGCGGGACAAGGGTGACGGCCCGGTGCTGATCCATGCGGTCACCCAGAAGGGCAAGGGTTATCCGCCTGCGGAAAGCTCTGCCGACAAATATCACGGCGTTGCCAAATTCGACGTGGCGACCGGCCAGCAGCACAAGCCGAAGCCGAATGCGCCGGGCTATCCGAAGGTCTTTGCCGAAACCCTGGCCAAACATGCCGACCGGGACGACCGGATCGTCGCCGTGACCCCGGCCATGACCGCCGGCAGCGGCCTCGACAAATTCATCACCCTCCATCCGACCAGATGCTTTGATGTGGGCATTGCGGAACAGCATGCGGTGACCTTTGCCGCCGGTCTCGCCTGCGAAGGCTACCGGCCGTTCGCCGCCATCTATTCCACCTTCCTTCAGCGGGGGTATGACCAGGTCGTCCACGATGTCGCCATCCAGCGTTTGCCGGTGCGTTTCGCCATCGACCGGGCGGGGCTGGTCGGAGCCGACGGGCCGACCCATGCCGGCTCCTTCGATATCGCGTTCATGGCGTGCCTGCCCGGCATGGTGGTCATGGCGTCGGCGGACGAAGTCGAATTTATGCACATGATTGCGACGGCCGCGGAAATCGATGACCGTCCGTGTGCGTTCCGCTATCCCCGCGGCGAAGGCATTGGTTTGGAGCTGCCAGATATCGGCACGCCATTGGAGATCGGCAAGGGCCGGGTTATCCAGGAAGGCAATACGGCGGCCATTCTCAGCTTCGGCACGCGCCTTGGCGAAGTGAAGAAGGCGGCTGAGGACCTCGCCGCCCAGCACGGCATTAAGCCGACCATTGTGGATGCGCGGTTCTGCAAGCCCCTGGATACGGAACTGGTGCGTCGGCTTGCCAATGAGCACGAAGTGCTGATCACGATCGAGGAGGGATCGATCGGCGGCTTCGGCAGCCATGTGCTCAACTTCCTGGCCCATGACGGTCTTCTGGACCGCGGGCTGAAGGTCCGTACCATGACTCTGCCGGACATCTTCATCGACCAGGACAAGCCCCATGCCATGTACGACATGGCCGGTCTCAACGCGCCGCAGATCGTGGAGACGGTGCTGAAGACTCTCGCCACCTCCGGCCATGGCATCGCCTCCCAGCGGGCCTGATCCGGACACGGCACCGTTATCGGATCCATCCGCGCCGCCCCAAGGGGCGATGCGCGCGGACCAATGGCTTGTGGTCCATGGGATCATTCCCAGCCGGGCCCGTGCCCAGGCTGAAATCAAGGCGGGCCGGGTCCGACTTGACGGTGTCCCCGTGCGCCGGGCCAGCCAGACAGTCCCGGCCGCCGGTCGCCTCATCTGGGCCGATCCCGCAGTGCCCTATGTCTCCCGGGGGGGCCTCAAATTGGCCCATGGCCTCGACGCGTTCGGTCTCGATCCCGCCGGGCGCATTGCACTCGATCTGGGCGCGTCGACCGGCGGCTTCACGGATGTCCTTTTGGGTCGGGGTGCCTCCCGGGTGTATGCGGTCGATGTCGGCCATGGACAGATCGACCCGCGGCTGCGGGCCGATCCCCGGGTCGTCGTCCATGAGCGGACCAATGCCCGGGATCTGACGGCCGATCATCTGGGGGCCGATGACTGTCAAGCCATCGTCTGTGATGTGAGCTTCATTTCCCTTACCCTGGCTCTGCCACCAGCCCTGGCGCTCGCGGGTCCCGATGCCTGGGTCGTGGCCCTCATCAAACCTCAATTCGAGGCGGGCCGGGCCCATGTGGGCAAAGGCGGCGTCGTCCGGGACGCCGCCCAGCGCGAGGCCGTGCGTGCGCGTTTGTTCGCCTGGTTGGGCGCACAGCCGGGTTGGAGGCTTCTGGGAACGGACGAAAGCCCCATCCCCGGCCCCAACGGCAATGTGGAATATCTCATGGCCGCCCGGCGAGGGTGACAGGCCCCATGCGGCTCAGGACACACCGGCGTCCCGGCAATGGGCCACAAGCCGCTGGAGGAAGCGCGAACAGGCCTCCAACTGAGCGATGGAGACGAATTCGTCGGGTTTATGGGCCTGGGCAATGTCGCCGGGGCCGCACACCACGGTGGGGATATCGTCCGCCTGGAACAGGCCCGCTTCGGTCCCATAGGACACGGCCTCGACACTATTCTGTTCTGCGAGGTAAAGGGCCAGGGCCTCCGCAGGCGATCCTTCCAAGGGGGCCAATGCCGGCGCGTGGGCGATGTCCTCGGTCTCGATGGCCGCATCGGGTGCGGTCTCGCGAAGGGCCGGCAACACCGTGTCCCGGGCGAAGGCCTCGAACCGCTCCAGGATCTCGCCCGGATCTTGATCGGGCAGGCTGCGATATTCCCAGGAAAACCGGCAGTCCCGGGCAATGATGTTCACGGCTGTACCGCCCTCGATCTGTCCCACGGACAAGGTCGTGAAGGGCGGATGGAAACGCCCGGAGGCATCGCCGCGGGCTTTCATATCCCCACGGATGGTCTCCAGATGGGCGATCAGAAGGGCTGCGGCGGTGATGGCATTGGCGCCCAGATCCGGCTGGCTCGAATGGGCTTCCCGGCCCTGGATCCGAGTGGTCAGGGTGCGGATTCCTTTATGGGCATTGACCACTCGCATGGAGGTGGGTTCGCCAACAATGCACAGGGCCGGGCGCGGGCAGGTGTCGATGATATGGCGGATCATGGGCCGCACGCCGAGGCAGCCGACCTCCTCGTCATAGGAGAGGGCGATATGCACCGGACGTTTCAGGGGGCGGGCGACGAATTCAGGAACCGCCGCGAGCACGCAGGCGGCAAAGCCTTTCATGTCCGCCGTGCCCCGGCCCAGGAGCAGCCCGTCCCGTTCCGTCACGCGGAAGGGATCGCTCGTCCAGGGTTGGCCCTCCACGGGCACCACATCCGTATGACCGGAAAGGATGATCCCGCCGGCCGCCTCCGGCCCGATGGTCGCATAGAGATTGGCCTTGGTCCCATCATCACTGGGCAGAATATCTGCCTTCACGCCGAAGCTGGCGAGATAGTCGGCCACGAAGTCGATCAGCGCCCGGTTTGACAGGCGGCTCGTCGTATCGAAGGCGATCAGGCGGTCCAGCAGGTCCCGCACGCTATCGGAACCCTTCGAGGTGTCAGGAGGCAGGTCCATGGGCACTCCATTCCTTGGTGAGGACCCGTATCATGGACGCCGGCGGAACAGACTGGCAATCCCCTAAATGCGGGGCGTCGTCCGGGCGGCACCCGTGGTCACTGCCAGAAGCGCGGCGTGAACATCACCAGCACGGTGAAGAGCTCCAGCCGGCCGAGCAACATGCCGAGGGACAACAGCCATTTGGCGGCTTCGGGCAGGGAGGCGAAGGACCCGGACGGTCCGACCACGTCGCCAAGACCCGGCCCCACATTGGCGAGCGCCGTCGCCGATGCTGAAATCGCCGTGAGCGGATCAAGACCCATGAGGCCCAGTGCCAGGGACAGGGCCCCGAACAGAATGAGGAACAGGAACAAAAAAGCGGTTACGGATGAAATGACGTCCTGGCCGAGGGGGCGTCCGCCATAGCGGGGGGTGAACACCCCGTGGGGCAGGGTCAGGCGCCGGACCTCCGCCTCGGCTGCCGCCCAAAGCACATGAACACGGAAAATCTTGACACCGCAGGATGTGGACCCGGCGCAGCCGCCGATGAACATGGTGAAGAAAAACACCGTGACGGCATAAGCGCCCCAGGCCCCGTAATCCGTGGTCGCATAACCCGTCCCCGTCATGACCGAGACCACATTGAAGGCCGCATACCGGACCGCTTCGCCGGGCGCGTTGATCTCACGTGCGATCTGGTAAACCGTCATGGCGGAAACGAGCAGGGTAAGGAGCGCCATGAACAAGCGGACCTGGGGATCTCTCAGGATGGCTCCAACGGATCCCCGCAGGGCCAGGAGGTAGAGCGTGAAGGGAAGGCCCCCGGCGATCATGAAGACGACGGCCACATAATCCGCGGCCCCACTATCGAAATGGCCGAACGAGGCGTCCTTGGTCGAATAGCCGCCCGTGGCGACCGTGGTCATGGCATGGGCGACCGCATCGAAATTGCCCATACCGGCCGCCATATAGCCCACCGCACAGGCCAGGGTGAGCAAGCCATAGACCGCCGCGATGGAGGCCACGAACTGGGTGGCACGGGGCAGGATCTTGTCGGACCGGTCGGAGGATTCGAGGTGGAAGAGCTGCATGCCCCCCACCTGAAGCATCGGCAGCACGGCAATGGCCATCACAATGATGCCCACGCCGCCCAACCATTGCAGCAGGGCCCGCCACATCAGGACCCCCGGCGGCGCGTCGTCGAGCCCGACAATGACGGTGGAGCCTGTCGTTGTCAGGCCCGACATGGCCTCGAAAACCGCATCCGTGACCGAGAGGCCGAGGCCGCAAAGATAAAGCGGCACGGCGGCGAACATGACCACCACGATCCATGTGATCGTGGTGAGCAGAAAAGCTTGGCGCAGAGTCAGGGAGGTGACCGGCACCGCATTGGTGATCCATAGACCCCCGCCGATGAACAGGGTGGCGCCGGAGGAGACCAGAAACACCTGCCAGTCCTCGTGATCGGCGAGCAGGTCGACAAGGGTCGGGATCAACATCGCGACGCCGATAACGGTGAGCAGAATGCCCACCACGAGCAGGATGGGGCGAATTTGGTCCACGGGCGCGGATCCTCAAGAGCAAGAGTGAGGGTGGCTTAAGGCGCCCCGGCGGGCGCGTCAATCACACCGCGCTCGCGGCCGCCCGCCTCAGCCATCGAAACTGGAGGAGGGATTGCCGATCAGCGTCAGGAACTCCCGGCGGGTGAGGGGGTTCTTGCGGAACTCGCCCAGCATGGTGCTGGTCACCATGGTGACGCCGGGCTTGTGCACGCCGCGGGTGGTCATGCATTGGTGCGCGCCTTCCAGCACCACGGCGACTCCGTCCGGCTCCAGCACCGTCTGGATGCAGTTGGCGATCTGGGCGGTCAATTTCTCCTGGACCTGAAGCCGGCGGGCATAGGTCTCGACCACCCGGGCAAGCTTTGAAATGCCAACGACCTTGTTGCGCGGCAGATAGGCCACATGGGCCTTGCCGATGATCGGCGCCAGGTGATGCTCGCAATGGGACTCAAAGCGAATATCCTTGAGCGTCACCATCTCGTCATAGCCCTCGACTTCTTCGAAAGTGCGCTTGAGGAAGTCCTCCGGGTCTTCTCCATAGCCGCGGAACCAGTCCTCGAAAGCGCGGGCAACCCGCGACGGTGTGTCCAGCAGGCCTTCCCGGTCCGGATCATCGCCTGCCCAACGCAGCAGGGTGCGGACGGCAGCCTCGGCGTCATTGCGGGACGGGCGCCCGTCCTGTCCGGCCGTCGGCGCAGGCTCCGCATCGCGAGGGGCTCGAGTATCTTGGACGGCCAGATCGCTCGCCATGTGTGTCTCCTGTTTTCGTCTTTTTTTCTGACCAGAAACGGGTCATGCCGCCTCTCCGCAAGCCCCTTTGGGAACGGATCAACCCTTGAATGAATTCGGACTGTCCGATGGGAAGGGACTCATCCCCCCACCAATCATCCGGAGCGGCGCCACAGCATAGATATATGGGAGCGCGGTCAGGTCTTGCCCAGATGGATGGAGCCCTGATCCCTTCTTTGCACCACGGCGAAGGGCGGGAACCGGGAGGCAGGCGGTATCAGTTAGGGCGTCTGTGATCATGGGGGCTGTCGAGGGAAAAAGCCGGGATCTGGGCCTCGAAGGCTTCCCCTGCGGCTGTTTCCATTCCGTAGCTGCCGCGCATGATCCCGGACGGTGTAGCAAGCGGGGCCGCACTCACATATTCAAACGTTTCGCCCGGTGGGATCACGGGTTCTTCACCCACGACGCCGGGGCCCTGAACATCCTGGTTCAAACCGTTCGCGTCCGTGATGCGCCAATGGCGGCTGCGCAATTGAATGGTCTCCCCACCCTGATTCTCGATCCGCACCCGATAGGCCCAAAGGAAATGATGTCGATCCGGGGTCGACCGATCAGGCAGGAAGGTGGGCTCGACATCAATGCGGATGCCCCGTGTCAGGGCGGTGTATTGGCCGGGACTTCGCATGTTCCCATCTCACATTGGCTGATAGTGGCAACGGCTGACATTGACAAAGGCTGACATTGGCAAAGGCTGACATTGGCAAAGGTCTGTCCGCGCGGGTCCAAGAAGACGGACCTCAGGCGGCAAGGCGTGCCGCGTAGCCGACGCACGTCGTCGCGATTTGGTCTTAAAACGGAGCGCATCAAGACCGGGCGCCCGAGAGGGCCTGGGTCAGATCGTCGATCAGATCTTGAGGGTCTTCAAGCCCCACCGAAAGGCGTAAGACGCCGTCCGAAATCCCAAGGACATCCCGGTCCTGCTGGCTCAGCTTTCGGTGGGTCGTCGTGGCGGGATGGGTGATCAGGCTCTTCGTGTCCCCGAGATTGTTGGAAATATCAATGATTTGAAGCCGGTTCATCATGCGGAACGCCGCCGGCGTCCCCCCGGCCACTTCAAAGGCCAGCAGCGTGCCCCCCGCGCGCATCTGCCGCGACGCGAGGGCGTGCTGGGGATGGTCCGTGCGTCCAGGATACAACACGCGCGTGATGCCGGCGCGGCCGGTCAGTCCCTCGGCGACCCGGGCGGCATGCTCGCTCTGGCGGTCCACACGCAGGGACAGGGTTTCGAGCCCTTTGGCGAGAACCCAGGCATTGAACGGGCTCATCGAAGGACCGGTATTGCGCAGGAACGACTGCAAATGGTCCCGGTAGAAATCCTCAGACGACAAAACAATGCCGCCCAGGCATCGCCCTTGGCCGTCGACATGCTTAGTGGCGGAGTAAAAGACCACATCGGCGCCGAGGTCCATGGGGCGCTGCAGGACGGGCGTGGCAAAGACATTGTCCACAATCAGCCGGCCCCCCGCGCCATGGGCGATGTCGGCAACGGCCGCCAGATCGATGATCTCCAAGGTGGGATTCGACGGGGTCTCCAGGAAAAAGGCCTTGGTTTCAGGGCGCACCGCCCCGCGCCAGGCATCGAGATCCGTGCCGTCGACCAGGGTGTGGGTGATCCCGAAGCGCGGCAGGATCTGCTCGATGACCACCCGGCAGGAGCCGAACAGGGCCCGGCCCGCGACCACATGGTCTCCCTGGGTCAAATGGCACAGCAGGCTCGCAGTCATGGCCGCCATGCCGCTTGCGGTCGCGGCGCCCTTTTCGGCACCCTCCAGCAGGGCCATACGCTGCTCGAACATATCCACGGTGGGATTGTCGTAGCGCGAATACATGTAGCCATCCGCTTCACCGGCAAAACGGGCGGATGCCTCCTCCGCGGTCTCATAGACAAAGCCTGACGTCATGAAAAGGGCTTCGGCTGTCTCGCCGAACGGCGTGCGGGCCGGGCCGCAGCGCAGCAGCCGGGTGGACGGGGTGGGATCGAGGCGGGCGGAGGGGGACGTGCAGTCGGACAATGGTCAGTTCCCTTGGTGGCATTGGTGCGTAGGGTGCGCGGGGCCCGTGGCACGAAGGGATCCTGGCCCCGGCCTTTTAGCGGTTTCCTCAGCCCCGGGCGCCGCGCCGGCCCCGAAAGCGGGGCGTGGCTGCGCAGGGAGGGCTGCACGGGGCCGCAAGCCGGCCGGCACAAATCGCCCCGCATGGAAATAAAACGGTCGCGGCACCGGCGGCGTCAAGAGCGGACGGCCGTCGCGGGGCCCGAAGGCCATGGGCATGGGCCGGAAGGCCGTGGGCATGGGCGGGGGCCGGTGTTATGTCTTGCGCCACATCACCCCTGCTGATTCGGCCGCCGCCTTGGAAAGATCGGGCCGGCTGCACGGACACAAAAGGAGCCGGGCCCATGCGGCCTCCGCTATACAAATCGCAGGTCACCGCGGATCTGGAGCGCTGGGAAGCAGCCGGCTTCCTGACCGCCCAGCAGAAAACGGCCATTCTTGAGGATCTGCAACGGGACACGGGCCGCCCCCTGTCTGACTGGCTGGGCCTGCTCGGCGCCGTGTTGACCGCCGCCGCGGCCGTTACCTTCGTGGCGGCCAATTGGGAGGACCTGCCCAAGCTCGCGCGCCTCGGCACGATCGGCCTCGCCCTGGTCGCGGCCCATGGGCTCAGCGCCCTCTTGTTCGCCCAGGGCAAGGAGCGTCTTGCCCAGGCCGCCGTGCTGCTGGCCGTGGGCCTGTTCGGCGCAGCCATCATGCTGGTGGGCCAGACCTACCATTTCAATGCCGATTTTCCGGGCGGGATCATGCTGTGGGGCATCGGCGCCCTCGGAGCGGCCGTTCTTGTGCCCTCACGCACTGCCCTCGGGGCAGGTCTCGTGCTCGGCGCCCTGTGGACCCATGTGGCCGCCTCCGACAGTCCTCAGAACGCGGTGCATTGGGCCTATCTGCCTTACTGGATGGCTTCTGCGGTTCTGGCGGTTCGCCTGAACTGGTGGTCCGGCGCCCATCTTTCGGTGCTCGCCCTGTTTTTCTGGATCGGCCGCTCCTCGCCGGGTCTTGAGCAGACCCCGGGCATGCCTTTCGACCTCGGCGCCTACGCCCTTTTGGCCCTGGTCATTCTCGCGGGCGCCTTCGCCGCCGGGGGGCGGATCGGCCGGATCATTACGGTTTATGCGATCGCGGCCTTTCTTGGCCTGTCTTGCGCCGACTATCTGGCCTGGCTGGCCGGTTACAAGGACCTTGATTTCACGCCCTTGCCCTTCCTCCTGCTGGGCGCGCTGACCGCGGCGCTTGCCGCCCTCGGCGCGGCACGCGGGCGTTTGTCCATGCCGGAAGCTGGCGCGCTGGGGGGCCTCGCCCTCATCCATGGCGCAACGGCGTTGACGCCGGTGCCCCTGCTCCATGTCGCCGTGTTCTGGCTCGGGGTGGTGCTGGCGCTCGCCTTCGGCGTGTTCCGCCGCTGGCCTGTCATGATCAATTTCAGTCTGCTGACCTTCACGGCCGGTCTGTTGGTGACCTATTTCCGGACCTTCGGATCCCTCATCGAAACGGCCTTGCTCTTCGGGGTGGGCGGCGCGGTGTTCGTTGCCCTCAGCGTTGCCTTATCGGCGGTCTCGAAACGCTGGCTGCCACCGGAACAGGCTGATCCCGGGATGAAGGATCGGGGCGGGGAAGGGGGGGGATCGTGATGGGACGCACCCTGCGGATCACCCTTTTGGCCGTGGCCCAGGTCATGCTCCTGGGCGCCATGATCGCCGGCTATGCCTGGGACCTCACAAGGGGCCAGGAAATCGTCGTGAAGACCCGGCCTGTCGATCCCCGCTCCCTGTTTCGGGGCAATTATGTGCGTCTGGCATACCCGTTCTCCCGCTTCGACGCCTCGGGTTTCCTTGCGGACTGCATCGATCACGGCCAGCCCCTGTTCGTGACCCTTGAGGATGCGGACGGCAGCGACGACTGGCGCCCGGTCGGGTTGGGTCTGCGCGCGCCCGCGATAGCGCCCGGCGCCCGGCGCGTGGTCCTGCGCGGGCGTGCCCGGGGATCCTATTGCCCCAACGTGACCAATGCCGACGGCACGGCCTATATGATTTCGGTCGATTACGGCATTTCCGCCTATTTCGCAGCGCCTGAAACGGCGCTGGCCCTGGAACGACGCATGCGCACCGCCGACGAGGACCAGGCCCTGCGCCTCATCCTCTCCGTGCCGTCCTCGGGCCGGGCCCTGATCAAGGGCCTCGTACTCGACGGCGAACGCCGCTACGACCAGACGCTCTGGTAACGGACGACCATGACCGAAACGGATCCTCCCACCACGGAACAGGCGGCCGAGCCGGCGGGCGAGGGACGCCAGAGCGGCATCATTCCCGACCAAGGCCTGCGCGCTTTGACCCTCGCCGGAGAGATCGCAGCGGCGCCCGCGTTTGAGTCCGATCAGATCCAGCCCGCAAGCCTCGATCTGCGTCTCGGGGCCGTGGCCTACCGGATCCGGGCGAGTTTTCTGCCCGGCCCCGGCGTCACGGTCGAGGAGCGCCTTGCCGAATTCACGATGCACCGCATGGATCTGACCGAAGGGGCGGTGCTGGAGACCGGCTGCGTCTATCTTGTTCCCCTGTGCGAGCGGCTCAAACTTTCCGCCCGCATCTCCGGGATCGCCAATCCGAAAAGCTCCACGGGGCGTCTTGATGTGTTCACGCGCCTGATCACCGACGGCACCGGTGCCTTCGATCGGGTCGAAGCCGGATACCGGGGGCCGCTTTACGCGGAAATCAGCCCACGCACATTCAGCATTCTGGTTCGGACGGGCTCACGGCTCAACCAGTTGCGCCTGCGCCGGGGAAATCCGCGCTTCGGCGATGCCAATCTGCGCCGGCTGCACGAGGTCGAGGGTCTTGTGGACGGCGATGCCCTGATCGACCAGGGGCTCTATCTCAGTGTGGATCTTGCAGGCGCCGCCGGCGCGTCGGGCGTGGTGGGATACCGCGCCAAGCGACATGCCGGGCTGATCGATGTGGATCGGAAGGAGGCCTATGATCCTTCGCATTTCTGGGATCCCGTGCGGCCTGACGCCGGCCAGGGGCTTATTCTCGATCCGGACGAGTTCTATATTTTGGCGTCGCGGGAGAGCGTGCATATCCCACCCGACCACGCCGCCGAAATGGTGCCCTTCGACCCCCTGATGGGGGAGTTCCGCGTGCATTATGCCGGGTTTTTCGATCCGGGCTTCGGCAATCAGGGGGCCGGCGGCTCCGGCAGCCGCGCCGTGCTGGAAGTGCGCAGCCGGGAAGTGCCCTTCGTGCTCGACCATGGGCAGGTGGTCGGGCGCCTCCTCTATGAGCCGATGGTCGCAAAGCCAGACCGTCTATACGGAACCGATATCGGCTCCCACTACCAGCGCCAGGGCCTCAAGCTGTCGAAGCATTTCCGAGCGGAGTGATCAAGCGCGCTGTCGTCATTGTCAGGATCAAGGCGACGAAGCCCTCTGGGGCCATGGGCCCCAAGACGCAACGGCCCGGCCTGTTGGGGGGCAGGCCGGGCCGTCACGGGCGTTTCCCTGGCCAAAGGCCAGGGAAACGGATCTTGGTTGGGTCGGATCAGAACGTGGCCGTTGCCCTAAAATAGTAATAGCCGCCCTGCCAGTCCACGATGGAGTCGGACCGGTAGATCCGTCCACAGCAGGTTTCGCCGATGGTTCCCTTGTCCGGGAAATTGTCGAACAGGTTCCGCACGCCGAGGCTCAGGCGATAGGTGTCGTTGACGACATAAGTGCCCTCCAGATCGACAAATACTTCCGGCGAAAACTCCTGGACCTGGGTGATCGTCCCGCCTCCGTTGGACTGCTCATAGCCGCCGAAATAGTTCAACCGCCCCAGGAAGATCCAGTCGTCCCACATGTGCCGTGCCGTCAGGATGGCACGCCAATCGGGCAGCCCGTTTTCGAAGTCGAATTGACTTTCCGCATTGAAGAGGTCTGACACCTCGCCGTCGAATTCGGTCTGGTTATAGTTCACGGACAGGGTGAAGTCCGTGTCGCCGGCGGTTTCCCACTGCCGGGTATAGGTGGCAACGAAATCGAAGCCCTGGGTGACCGTGTCGAAAGCGTTGGTGAAGTAGAACACCCCGCCGATGGACTCGGCCCCCACGACGCCCGCATCGATCAGATTGCCCCGGAAGCCCAGGCACCCGGTGTCGATTTCCGGCGTAGACGGATCGCAGTCATCGACCACGGTGATCGTGGAGATGGCGTTGACCCGGTCCCGCAGATTGATGCGGTAAAAGTCCAGCGTGAAGTTGATGTCCCAGATGCTGCCCACGAGTCCGGCGGCAAAGCTGGTGGACTCCTCAGGTTCGAGGGGCGTTGCACCGAGGGCCTCGGCAACGGCACTGTTGGCCGGGAACAGGCCCGTGGCGACGGGCACCCCGTCGGGCAAGCGCGTGGACACATTGGTCGTGCCCTGCTGGCCCGGGGTGGGCGCCCGGAAGCCCGTGCCGACGGATCCGCGGACGGACAGCCTGTCGAACAAGTCGTACTGGGCGGCGAGCTTGTAGATGAAAACGTCGTCCTCCTGGTCCGAATAGCTCTCATACCGGGCGGAGGCCTGCACGAACAGCCGGTCGGTCACATCCGTACTCAGATCGACATAGAAGGCATAGCTGTCCCGCTCGAAGACATCCGAGAACTGGGGTGAGTAGCCGGGAAAACCGTTCGAGCCCACGCCGACGACCTGGAACACCGGATCGTTCGGATCGGCGCAGTTCAGATCGGCAATATCCGCACCCGCCATGGTGGGTGTGCCGTCATCGTTGCAAAAGCCGAAGGGATCCGGCGTGGCGAAGGGACCGGCCTCGAAGGAGGCGGGCTCACCCTCCACGACTTCGTAGCTCTCCTCCAGATAGCTGACGCCGAAGGCCACAAGCAGCGGGCTCGCCAGACCCACATCGAAGGGTTGTGTGAAATCACCCTGGAGCTGGAGTTCCTCGTTGATCAGATCGCCGGGACGGAAGGAGGTGGGCGTGGCCGGGCCGAGGGACGGGTTGATCGTATTCATCAACGTGTACTGAATTTCGCTATGCCCGAAGCGGAAGCTCAAATCATAGGTGAAGCCCACATCGAACTCGCCGCGCAGGCCGGCCACGCCCGAATAATCGACCACGATGCCCGAGAAGCGAGGTGTGAAGCCGCCGGGGAAGATCTCCAGCGGGCTGTAGATCGATCCGTCCTCCAGGCGCAGATCCTCGATCGTTCCATTGTTCGGGAAGCGATAAAAGAAGCTGCCGTCGGACTCGCTCCAGGAATAATTGGCAAAACCGTAGGCCTCGGCGGCTGCACTGAAGGTGTAACCCATATTCACGAATGTGCGAAACGCTTCCGAATTCGGACGGCCCCAGGGTTGCACGATGTCACTGGTCAGGCTGGCCCGGCTGACAGCGGCGGCATAGGCCTCGTTTCCGGGCAGTGCGGCGAATTCCGGAACGCAGAAAAAGGATTCGCAATACTGCTCGGCCCGGATGGTCTGGTCCGCCTGGGTGTATTCGAAGGAGGCATTGAAGAAGCCGCTGTCACCCAGGGGCAGACCGACATTGCCGGTCAGCAGATAGTCGAAGCCGTCACCGGCATAGAACTGACCCACCTGGCTGATCAGGGTGATGCCTTCGGTCGCGTCCTGGAGATTGAAGTTGATCACGCCGGCGATGGCGTCAGACCCGTATTGGGCCGATGCCCCATCCCTCAGTACCTCAATATTCTTGAGGGCAATGAACGGGATGGTGGCAATGTCTGGCCCCTGCGTGCCTGAGCCGCCGATCTGGACCAGGGCCGCCCGGTGCCGCCGCTTGGAGTTCACCAGCACAAGCGTCTTGTCCGTGGGCAGACCGCGCAGGGCCGCCGGACGGACGAAGGTGCCCCCGTCGGAGATGGGCTGGCGTCCGACCGAAAAGGACGGCACCAGGGTCTGGAGGATATTGTTCGTGTCCGTGAAGGAGACGTCTTCGATGTCGCTTACGCCGAACACATCGACGGGCACGGGCGAGTCCGCCACGGTACGCCCGCGCTGGCGCGTGCCGGTGACGAAGACCACGTCATCGATATCCTGGGCCGCCACTTCGGTGACGTCGGGTTCCTCAACCACATCCGGCGCCGCATCCTGGGCCATGGCCGATGTGGAGGCCATGAGGATCGAAAGCGCCGCGGCCCCCCGCAAATAGTCCTGCAACGTCATTGCACACTCCTCATCGATGGGTGCGATGTGCACCCGAGATCGTTGTGGCGTGGCCTTTCTCTCCGGATCGTTGTTGCCGCGGTCCGAACGGTCCGGCTGTCCTCCTTGTCCGGAGTTTCATGCCGTCCGTGCCTGGGAAGCGCCCCCCGGCCCCCGGATCGCGGTTTTTGTTCGCCTCTTGGCGGCGCTGTCCGTCTTTAACGCTCCTGCCGGGATCTGCACCCAGAAGGCGTGGCGTCACAGGGGAACACACCGCCCGGTCTCCCTGTCGCGAGACCGGCCCCGTCCGGATCACGGACGTTCACGGCATCGTCACATTGCGGCACAGCATCGTCAACGAAGTTTTTTTGCTACAAACGGGTCAGCGAGACCATAAAAATGCGTATGACGAGTCAAAAAGTGTAATGATATTACTCTGTGGCCACGGGATCGTTGGTTCTTTCGGCGGTGCAAAATGCGGAATAAAACAGTTTCGGCATTATGACGCAGTGGGTCGTCCCCATCAGGGAGATGTGCCCACCGGTCGACGGACCATGGTTCGACGGTGCGGCCGGCGGCCATGACAGGACCGGCTTGACTGGCTTTGAAGATCTGGAATAGTTCGCGAGTAGGCAGTGATAGCGTGTGCATGGATCGCACTGCGCGGGTGTAGCTCAATGGTAGAGCAGCAGCTTCCCAAGCTGACGACGAGGGTTCGATTCCCTTCACCCGCTCCAAATGTCGACCTTTCAGAATCCTAACTTAAAGTTCAGTCGTCTGGTGCCAGGGGCGCCTTATGCTGGTTGTCTATTGATAACCAAAGCGTTCCAGCGACCATGACATCGAAACACCGAGCTGCCGGGGCCGTGTGCTGCTGGCTCTTGCTGACGGTCGGAGCCCGGGCCATGGGTGATCCGTCCCTGGCGGATCATTTTGCGGCCATGGACCCGCCACTGCGGCCCGGAGACTGGACCATCCATGATCCCAGCCGGGTGGTCAGTGTTGGCGGCGTCCAGATGGTCGCCGCCACGGCCCGCGCCCAGGAGGACGGGTATGGCTGCGGTCTGGAAACCTGGGTTCGTCCGGGGCCTGACGCATCCTGGCAGCCCGGAGCCTGTTTGTTGACCCAAAAGCCGGCCTGGATCGACGAGGTTTTTCAGGACCAGGAGGGAGCATTTTGGGCGCCCGCCTTTCTTGACGAGAACACACTGTTTTATGCGGTGAGTGACGGCCTCGACCGGGACGGGGCGACCTGCCTTGGCCTTGCGCGGGCCCATGGCACCGGACCGGAGCGGGTTTGGCGGGATGGCGGCCAGCCGGTGACCTGCAGCCCCGGCGACACGCCGGTGGGGGAGGGGGCTCCGGAAGCGATCGATCCCGCCGCTCTCACAGCGCCGGACGGCAACCGCTATCTCGTGTTCGGCGGCGGCGTCGTTGTCCTGGTTCGGATCAATGACCATGGTCTTCCCGTCGCGCTCGATCGTCCGGACGGGGCTGGCGCGGATCCCGTGGTTTTGGCGCGGGCGCCGGCGGGGCCGGAAAACGGCGAGACCTGGATCGAAGCGCCGTTTCTGCACTACCGGGACGGTTTCTTCTACCTGTTTGTGAATGTGTTCGATTGCTGTCAGGCGGCGGACTCGCGCTATGAAATCCATGTGGGGCGGTCGAACCGCGTGGTCGGACCCTATCTGACCAAGGACGGTCTGCGTCTCGACGAAGGGCATGCCACGCCGCTCATGCCCCAGAGTGGGCCCCGCATCGGCCCGGGCCAAGCCGGCATCTGGAGCGACGATCAGGGAACGGATTGGCTGACATTCCACTACTACGATGAAAACCGTGAAGGGCTGCCCTGGATCGGCGAGCGCCGCATCGCATGGCGGGACGGCTGGCCGGAAATCGTCCCCGACCCCGCCCAGCAATACTGATCGACCCCGCCAAGGCTCGGTAGGGGGAGCGGCGCTGCAAGGGACCGATCGCAAGATGCCGTTTTGCTGGTGAGCCGGGCTCCCATCCGCGGGCGAGCCATTTAGCGCCCCGGGGGCGAAGACGAGCGCGCATGGGGTGAAAAGCGCGATCCCCAACGCCCTGTCTTTCAGACCAAAAAAAGAGCCGCGGCGGGACGCCACGGCTCTTTCCACAAAAATCTGGGGTGGGATCAGGGTTCCAGCACCACTTCCATCTCCTCGGCATCGGTCGCCGTGTTGGAGACCAGAGGATCGACCCGGTAGGGCTTTTCTTCCTCCGACCGCGGAGCAACATCGTAGCCGAGGGACAGGAAAATCTCGCGATATTTGGGCTCGAACAGGCCGAGGCGCTCCCGGCCGAGGTCCGGCGCCCGCATATCAAACCGTTCCGCGCGGTTCCGGGCCATGATGGTCATGCTGGCCACATCCACCGGATTTTCGGACGGCATATCCATGCGATACATGATGGTGCCTTCGCGAAGCATGTCCGAGCGGCCCGTATTGTCGAACGCCATCACCGATCCTTTAAGGATATTCGGTGTGAGGGCGTTCCGGTTGGCTCCCTCAAGATAGAGAGTGCGCACCCGTCGGGCACTGCCGACTGGCCCCTGTTGTTCGCCGGTGTCGACCTCGAACATCTTCCACAGGGCATCGCGCAGCGCTTTGGCTTCATCGGCATACGGATCGTTTCCGCCGCGATCATCGGGGGAACCAGAACCCTTTACACTGGACAGATATTCGTAAAGGGAGTGGTTCTTGAGATCGGGATCTTCGAACACGGAAGACCGGGCGGCACGGCCCGTGAAATCGGTCCGCAGTTCCGCTTCGAACTGGGTCCGGGCATCGTAATACCGGTCCACCACCGCGAGTTCCGTGCCTGTCGTGCGGGCCTCGCCTTCCAGATGGCGGCGTACGTCGCTGGCATGGCGCTTTTTGGCCCGCTCTAACTCAACATCGCAGACCTCAAGATAGTCCGTCAGGGTCTTGAGCACGTAGTCCTCGGGCAGGCCCTTGAGGAAATCCGCGATGGTTTCCTTGGTCCGATCCCAGGTTCGACCGGCCCCGTTCATCAGTTTCTGAAGCCCGCCAATGGCGATGCGCGCATTATACGGATCGCTGACCTTCAGGCCCGGGTCCTGGGGACCAAACAGCAGGACATAGGAATCATAGCCCTGGTCCAGCAGGTATCCGCGGTAATATTCCTCATAACGCTGGCGCACGGCCGGGCCCGAGCCCGCAAAATTGCTGCGATAGTTCTCGGCCTGCAGCTCAACACTCCAGCCTTCGAAATATTCGACCTCCACAGGACCCCGCAAATCCCCCGGACGCACAACGAACACGCCGCGTTTGAAATAGGGATTGTCGAAGACATAAGACTGGTAGACGGCGCCAGCGAAGGGCGCGACTTCGTCGTCTTTGTAGTCTTTTTTGGGATCCGGCTGACCCATAGCTTGCCGCACCGAGTGATAGACCATGGAGCCCGCGCCCGCGCCGGCATACAGCATGGTCTGAAGGACGCCCGGCCGCTCCTTGATCCACTTCACGGGGACCGGCGCATCCATGAAACCGGTTTTGTCCATGAAATCATGGATAAGCTGAAGACGACGGCCCCGGGGCGCCCGGTAGAGTCGGTCGCCCTGTTTCGCATCCATCAAACGGCGCAACTGGTGGGTCACGGACCGGCCTTTCAGCCGCCGCTCCACATCCCAGAGCATTTCCCGATAGGCCGCTTTGGCTTCTTTCTCGGCGTCGGTACCCTGTTTGGCACGCTTCCAGGTGTCGAACGCCGCGTCCGCTTCCTTGGTGTAATGTTCGCGCATCAGCGACACGACGCCGCCAAGGGTGTAAAAGCCCTCTTTCTCAATCTTATCGAGGGCCTTCTGCACCTTCATGCGCTGTTCGAATTCCTTGGCCTGGCCCGATGCGGACTGGAACCAGCCGAGGGAATCCTCGCCGGTCAGGAACAGGCACAACCGGCTGGAGCCGTGCTGCAATCCGTTCAGGAACGGGCCGACATGCATCGCGGCGTCACCGAGCCGGTTTGCGGCGGTCCGAACGGCGTCGAGGCGACCTTTGGGCTGTTGCGGGTTGTTTCCCGAAGGACCGCGCCCAGAGGAGCTGTTCGAAAATTGATCATCACCCATGGCTCATCCGCTCTCTGCCGTTCCGCTTTCGCGTCGTCTTTGCCAGAACCGCCGGCGCCGGGTGGCAACCCGACCGCGACCGTATCGACAGGGGCTGCGCGTTCGCCGCGTTTCCCGTGCCATTCACGCGTGGACAGGGATACGCATCCACAGCGACTCTTAACCATTACCACGGATTGCCGGCGAGGGGGACTCCCATCACCGGCCCGCTTATTCAAAGCGCACAGCCCGCCGTGTCAACATGGGCCAGTTTTCGGCCGAAGGAAAGCCGGGGCCCTGAATGCTCTTGCCCAAGGGCCGAAACCGTGCCCCGAAACCCTCCGAAACCGGGACCCTCCGAAACCGGGACCCTCCGAAAAAGGGCGAGCCCTGTGGCCCGCCCCGGTCTTGATCGCTTTTCAGCGCCAAAGGATCGGTCAACCGTCCATGCCGAGACTGTCCTTGAGGGCCTTCATCTCGCCTTCAAGCGTTTTGGCCCGTTCATAGGCATCGCGGCCCGGTACCTGGTCGGCATCGTCCAGCATGCTGTAGAGGTAGCCGATCTGGGCGGCCAGCATGGGCTGCTGATAGAAGCCTTCCTCTTTCGTCTTCAGGGACGTAAGGGCCGTCGCCACGGTTTTCATCCGCGCCGACTGGTCCGCTCCGAGTGTGCCGGCCGCTTTGAGATCCATCAGCTTGGTGTGCTCGGCTTCCAGGTCGGCCGTCAGCTGGCCCGCCTCGTCCAGCATGTCCCGGATATCGAGCAGGAGCGCGACCTGCTTTTCCATATCCTCAAGCGTGGTGCCGTGCTCGATGACCCGCGGATCGGCCCGCAGCTCGACGGTCTGGGTGACCACCGTGTCGCCCTGGCTCAGCCGCAGCGTATAGGTGCCCGGCGCGGCAACGGGGCCGTTGCGATAGCGCCGCGCCTCAAGGGGATGCCAGGGACCGCGATGAGTCATGTCCCAACGGAACCGGTTCATGCCCGCATCCGCCCCAAGGCTTTCGTCAACAATATAGGTGATCTGCTCGCTTCCCATATCGCGCTGCGGCCCGGTGGCACTGTCGTCGGGCGCCGCCGTTTCACTGGTGTAGGCGTTAACGATCGCTCCCTCGGCAT
Organism: Alphaproteobacteria bacterium; assembly: GCA_050331455.1. Lineage (GTDB taxonomy): Bacteria > Pseudomonadota > Alphaproteobacteria > JAJFIK01 > JAJFIK01 > CAYUYV01. Next base: position 143,327 of record JBHJGV010000027.1, on the reverse strand, counting down.
CGAGCACGTCGAGGCGCACCGGCCCCTCGCCGCCTTCGGGCAGATAGTAGTCGACGGCAACGAAGGCCCGCGGATAGTCCGGCGCCGTACCGTCATTGCGGTAAGGCGTGCGGTATCGGTAGGTCGGCTTGGGCGCAAACAGCACCATGCTGTCGTCCAGGGCGTCGAAGGCGGACTGGCGCAGGGCGGTGATGTCGTCCAGCACCCAGAAGGAGCGGCCCATGGTGGAGAGAACCAGGTCGCCCCGGTGGATCTTGATATCCGTCACCGGCGTCACGGGCAGGTTTTGCTGGAAGGCACTCCAGGTCTTGCCGTCGTCGAGGGAGACATAGACGCCGAATTCGGTGCCGGCGAAGAGCAGGCCTTCGCGCTCGGGGTCCTCCCGCACCACACGGACCGGCGTGTCGGCCGGAATGCCGTTCTTGCCGTTGGTGAGCAGCGTCCAGCTCTGGCCGAAATTCCCGGTGCGGTAGATGTAGGGCTTCCAGTCGCCAAGCTGATAACGCAGAACGGAGATATAGGCCTTACCGGCGGCATGGTGGGAGGGGCTGATGGAGTCCACCCGGCCGCCCTTGGGCAGACCCTTCGGCGTGACTTTGGTCCAGCTCTTGCCATTGTCCCGGGTCACATGCACGGGGCCGTCATTGGCACCGGACCAGATCACGCCCGCCTGCACCGGTGATTCCCGCAGGGAGTAAATCGTGCTGTAGATTTCCTCGCCGGTGATGTCCCGAGTGATGGGGCTGCCGGAAATGACCTGCTTGTCCGGTTCGAAGGCCGTGAGATCCGGGGAGATTTTTTCCCAGGTCTTCCCGTCATCCGTGGTCCGATGGACATATTGGGAGGCGTGATAGACCACGTCCGGATTGTGCGGCGAGACATGGATGGGGGCCACCCGCTGGAACCGGTAGGGCAGGTCCTTCGGATTGTGGCCGTACATGAAGACAGCGCCGACCCAATAGGCCTTTTCGTGCCCCGTGCGCTTGTCGAACACGCCGAACCGGCCTTTGCAGTTGGCATAGACGATGTTGTGATTGCCGGGCTTGGGCACGGCCGGGCCGGTCTCGCAGCCGCCCGTGTGCATCAGATAGGCCACCTTATGCTGCACCGGCACCGAGGCCATGCTGGGCACGGAAATGGTCGTCCCGTTGTCCTGCTGGCCGCCATAAAGCCAATATGGGTACTGATCGTCCACTTCGACCTGATAGACTTCGACCGTCGGCTGATTGAATTGGGTGGACCACGTCTTGCCGCCGTTGAAGGTGATCGTGGCGCCGCCGTCATTGCCCTGGATGAAGTGGTCGGGGTTCTCCGGGTGGATCCACATATCGTGGTTGTCGCCATGGGGCGGGCGCATCTCGGTCCAGGACGTGCCGCCGTCGGTCGACTTCCAGTACTGGGTCGCCATGACATAAACCGTGTCCGGATCGGTCGGATCGACTTCGACATTTGTGTAGTAGAAGGGCCGGTTGACCAGTTCCTTCTTGTTGGAGACGAGTTCGAAGGTCTCGCCCTGGTCCACCGACTTATAGAGCCCGCCGATGCCCGGCGGGGCTTCGACCAGCGCGTAGACGATCTTGGAGTTCGACGTGCTGATGCCCAGATCGATCTTGCCGGTCAGGCCCGTGGGCAGGCCTTCGGTGATTTTGGTCCAGTTATCGCCGCCGTCCACGGTCTTCCAGATGCCGGCGTCCTCGGCCGGGCCGCCGCTTATGATGGTCCAGGGCTTGCGTTCCGCTTTCCAGGCGCTGGCAAAGGCGATTTCCGGATTGCCCGGCAGCAGTTCCACATCGGTGAAACCCACCGTGTCCGAATGATAAAGCACTTTCTCCCAGGTCTTGCCGCCGTTCTCGGTCTTGTAGACGCCGCGCTCCTCATTGGCCTGGAAGGCCTGGCCGATGGCCGCGACCCAAACCACATTGTGGTTGGTCGGATCGATTTCCACGGCACCGATATGGCCCGTCTTTTCGAGGCCGAGATGGCTCCACGACTGTCCGCCGTTCACGGACTTATAAACGCCCTTACCGACAATGACATTGCTGCGCAGGCCGTCCGAACCCGTCCCGACATAAACGATGTTGGCGTCATTTTGCGCGATGGCGATATCGCCGATGGACGGCGTCGCGAAATCCTCGTCCGAAACGGGATTCCAAGTCTGGCCGTAATCGGTCGTTTTCCAGACCCCCGCGCCTGAGCCACCAAGATAAAAGGTGCCCGGAGCAGCGACGGTGCCGGCGACCGCGGTCACGCGTCCGCCCCTTGTCGGGCCCACATTGCGATAGTCGAAATTGCTGAAATCCTGGCCGAAGGACGCCGACGCGCTCAAGGATGCGCAAAACAATGCGGCTACAGCAGTCGTCAGTCTCATCTGGTCCTACCTTTCAATTGCGCTTTGCCGAACGGCCCTTCGCACGAAAAGCCGCTCGCAAAACCGCTCAACGCAACGGATGATGCGCACATCCCCCGATACGCAAACCTTTCCGGTATCAATGTGCACGGAAAGCTTGTTGAAAATTATCAGTCGTGCCGATACGGCGCAACACGGTTCGCAAAAACCACAGCTAAACGGTGGGCTTTACGATTTGCGTGCAAATTGTCCGATTGTTCCGCAAAAGCAGTGTAATCGGATGAATCCGCTCTCCCAAACCGGCGGAACGAAAGGCTTGATGCGGGATACGCACCGCATGCCGGCCATCTCCCGGAGTGAAAAATTCGTCTAAAGACAAATGACTCTCGGCATCGGGTCATTCAAGTTTTTTACTGGGAAATCAATGTTCTGTAGACTGTTTTGAAATAAAATTGCGACTATTAAATTCTGTTCGGATAAAAATTTCAAAATTGCCTTGATCATAAGACAAAGATGTCGCATTCTTTCCTGAACCGTAAGGATAGACCTAGGCAGCCTTGGTATGACGCTGCCCGGGACAGTATTGCGCGGTCATCGATGATCTCAAAGGTAGGAGGTTCGATAATGCATCGTCGGGGGACGCATGTGCATGCGGCGTTGATGGGCACCACAGCACTTACGGTGACCGGGTTGTTGAGCGGGTTGATTGCAGGGCCGGCCTATGCCCAGCAGGACGCGCCGCCGCCGGATCCGTCCGAGCCGGTGGAAGAAATGGTCGTGACAGGCTCGCGCCTTGCCACGGGCAATCTGTCTTCGCCGGTTCCGGTGTTTCAGTTGGGCGCGGAGGAAGTGGATTCCCGCGGATCGACACGGATTGAGGACATCCTCAATATTCTGCCGCAGGTGCGGGCCTCCCAAACGACGGTCTCGGACAATATCGATGTGGACGGCGTGTCGACCGTCGACTTGCGCGGCCTTGGCGCCATCCGGACCCTGACGCTGGTCAATGGCAAGCGGCTGCCCTTCGGTTCGCCGGAAAGCGCCGCAGCGAACGTGGACATGGTCCCGGCCCAGCTCATCGAACGCGTGGATCTGGTGACGGGCGGCGCCTCGGCCGTGTATGGCGCCGACGCCGTGGCGGGCGTCGTGAACTTTATCCTGAAGGAAGACTTCGAAGGCTTTGCTTTCGACGGCCAGGCCGGCTTCCGCCAGGCGGACAACGACATCGATTTCATGGAGCAGGTGGCCGCGGCCAGCGGTTTGGAGACGCCGGACTCCGTCACGGACGGCCGGGGCGTGTTCGCCACAATGCTCATGGGTGCGAACACGGCGGACGACCGCGGCAATGTCACCATGTTTCTGGGCTTCGAGGACCTGAACCCGATCCGCTCCGGCGATCGGGACAACGGCACCTGTATCCTCTCCGAGGGCGACAGCGAATTTTCCGTGCAGGGTCTCGAATGCGCCGGCTCTTCGAATTTCCGCCGCTTCCTGACCAATGCCGATCCTTTCAGCCCGATCGAAAGCCTGTTCCAGACGGCAGACGGGACCCTTGTGCCCTTCGGCAGCGTGCCGCAGACGGTGTCGACTTTCAATTTCGAGCCGTCCTTCCGCCTGCAGACCAAGCGGGAACGCTTTAATATCAACGCGTCGGGCCATTACAATATCTGGCGGGATATCGACGTCTACGGCAATCTCAGTTTCATGAACACCGAGACCGAGACGGCCGTGTCGCCGACCGCCACCTTCAACCAGCCCCTGCAGGTCAACTGCGACAACCCCCTTCTCGACGACGCGCCCCAGGGCGAGGTCGGCAATCTCTTCGACGTCTACAACTGTGCTGAAGTGATCGCGGCCGTGGAGGCGGGGATGCCTAACCCGGTCACCGGCGTCATGGGCAGTCTCGATATTCCGTTCATCAACAGCTTCCGCCTCGCCGATGAGCCCGGTGTGGCCGGCATCCCGCTGGTCACCGCGGATGGCGAGGAAACCCGGCGGGTCAACCGCATCGCGATCACGACCTGGCGCGCCGTGGCGGGCCTGCGCGGCACGCTGTTGGACACTTTCGACTGGGACGTCTATGGCAGCTTTGCACGTGTCCTTCAGGACCGGGAACTGATCGGCGCCCTCGATTTCGACCGGGTGCAGGACGCGTTGTTCCTGGTCGAGGACGCGGACGGCAATGTGGTCTGCCGGGACCCCGCCTCGGCGGACTGCACCCCCTTCAATATCTTCAACCGAAACGCCGACGGGACGACTCTGATCACCCCGGAGTCCCTGAGCTTCGTCACCGGAACCGTGGGACGCATCGACGGGGAGACGGAACAGGTCGCCGTGGCCGGCTCGATCACGGGCAATCTCGGTCAGTACGGCATGACCTCGCCCTTCGCCGACACCGGTGTCTCGGTCGCTCTGGGTGCGGAATACCGCCGGGATAGCCTGTCCTTGAGCCCGGATCGGGTGTCGAGCGTTCCGGCCGGGCCCGGCGGCATCATCGGCCTGGGCGGCTTCGACGCCGTCTCCGGTCAGATCCGCGTGGTGGAAGGCTTCATCGAGGCCCAGGTCCCGGTGGTCGAAGGTCTGCCCTACATGGACGAGTTCGTGGTCAGCGGCGCCTATCGCCGGTCCGAATACGAGACCGAAGGCGAGATCGCCGGTGATCTGGCGACGAACAGCTTCGGCACGAACACCTGGTTCCTCGGGGCCGTGTGGGCGGTGGACGAACAGCTTCGGATCCGCGGTCAGTTCCAGCGCGCCATCCGGGCCCCCAATGTCATCGAACTGTTCAGCCCGGTGAGCAATGGCGGCTTCGAGTTCGCGCCCGGTGACCCTTGCGCCGGCGAAAACCCCCAGGCAACCCTGGAACAGTGCGCCCTGACGGGTGTGACGCCGGACCAGTTCGGGAGCATTCCGGTTCAGCCCTCCCGGGAGTTCAACTCCATCGTCGGCGGCAATCCGGATCTCCAGCCCGAAGTGGCCGACACCATCACCCTGGGTCTCCAGGTCACGCCGTCGATCGCCCCGGGTCTGTCCATCTCCATCGACTATTTCGACATCCAGATCGAAGACCAGATCGGCACGGTACCGCCCCAGCAGGCCATTTCCCAGTGCTTCGCCACGGGCAGCGCCGAGTTCTGTGACCTGATCAACCGGGACAATTTCGGGTCGATCTTTGTAGAGACGGGCCTCGAATTCGGTGTGGCGGCCACCAATGTGAACATCGCCACCCTGACGACCAGCGGTTTCGACTTCCAGATCGGGTACGACTTTGACCTTGCCGAAGTGGGCCTTCCAAAAGCCGGCGCCCTCAACTTCAATTTCGCCGGCACCTGGACGCGGGAATTCGAACAGGTTCAGTTCCCCGGGACCGCACCGCTCGATTGCCTCGACAAGTTCGGGGACCAGTGCGGCACGCCCCGCCCGGCCTTCCGCCACCGCTTGCTGGCGACCTGGGACAGCCCCTGGAACCTGCGGACGACGGCGACCTGGCGCTATGTGGGCAATGTGGAGCCGATCGTGGAGGTCACCTCGCCCATCAACGAAATGCTGGAATCCCGAAACTATCTCGATCTTTCGGTCCAGGCGCGGGTCACGGATTATTTGACCCTGCGGGCCGGCGTGAACAATCTGCTCGGCAATGCGCCGCCAATCACAAGTGTCGAAGGCGGCAACGAACAGGCGGCCAACACCTTCCCGGGCGTCTACGATCTCAGCCGCTTCGTGTTTTTCGGGGTGAATGTCCAGCTCTGACGGCATCCCGACGACGCTCTTCAGAAATACCCCCACCTTCATGGCCGGCCCTCTGGGCCGGTCTTTTTTCTTGGTTCAAAGGCGGCAAAGAAGCCTGGTGGCCCAAAAGGATGATAGCCCTGAAGGCGCCGGGCCGTCAGCCTGCGGAGCTGTGAGCGGGGGGCGTCAGTCGGAAAGGCTCCGGCGGGCCACGTCGAAGGCGATGGTCATGCGCGGGGTGTTGTCCGTAAACGGCACTGTCCCATGCCAGCAATAGGACGGGAAAAGGGCAAGGGTGCCCCTGCGCGGCTGGATCTCCCGCACGGGCTCAGCGCCGCCGGGCACGGCAAGGGGCGGCAGGCCGAAATGGAGCCGCCCGTCCCGCGTCCCGGCATCGGCGACCCGGGGCGGCAACACGACATAATAGGCGGAGCTGATCCAGCCTTCCGAATGGTAATGGGGCACGTGGAAGCCCTCCTGGAACAGCCGCACGGACCAGGACCCGGAAAAGCGAAGCGGACGCCGCTTGTGTTTCAGGAACGGGTGGTTCGGATCGTCGGGCAGAGCCGCGGCAAAGGCCTCGATCGTTTCCGTGATGGCATCTTTCACGGCGCGCAGCAGGGGCTCGCGCCGGTGGAACAGATGGCCGTAGGTCTGGGTGCCCTGTCGCAGGGTCTGGTCATGGGGGTGCGCGGTGCTGATATGCAGGCCGAGCAGCAGGGTTTCGAGATCCGAAAAGAACCGCTCCGTGTCCCCCCCATAGGCGCGGGGGAGGGGCACCTCCATGGGCCGGATAAAGCGGTCATAGTCCAACAGCCAATGGGCCCGCCCATCACCGGCGAGGCGCCACAGCACTTCCAGATGGGCCCAGAGGGCGTAATCGTCCGGGTCGGCCACGGTCACCGGGGCCAGTTCCCCCGCGCCCCTCGCATACTCCCCAAGCGCCAGATGAGCCCGGGCCCGCTCCAGGGCGATGCCGTGCCCTTGCACGGCCTCGTGTCCGTCAAGGGCCGGGTCGAGATGGTCGAGGGCCCGGGCGGCCTGCCCCAGGGACACGAACATCCGGGCCCGCCACAGGCTGAACAGGGGGTGGCCACCGCAGGCCGCCTCCGCCCGATCCACCACGGACAATCCGGCCTCGAACCGGTCCAGGAGCCAGGCTGCACCCAGATAGGCCTCCCATAGGCCTTTGTGATCCGGGGCGTTGGCAAGGGCGGCCTCGAACACGCCTGCCACGGCCTCGCCGCGCCCGGTGGAACACAGGATGGTCGTCAGGGTGTGGTGGGCGTCCAGATCGGCGGGGCGGTCCTGAAGGACCCGGGTTAACAGGGCTTCCGCCTCGTCCGGTCGCCCCAGATTGTAATAGGCACCCGCCAGACCGACCCGCAGATGATGGCCGGACGGCATCAGGGTGAGGGCCTTTTCGAAGCATGCCGCGGCACGGGCCTCCTCGCCCTGCTCCCGGTACAGATTGGCCAAATTGTTCAGGGGGCGCACATCCTGGGGCGCGGCCGCGATGGCCGCCTGCAGCATCGCTTCGGCCTCCTCGAAGCGCTCCAAATGGCGCAGGCTGAGGCCCTGTCCGGCGAGGGCCCGCGGAGCCTTGGGCGTGAGTGCGAGGGCGCGGCCATAGGCTTCCTCGGCCTCCCTGTGCCGGTCCAGGGCGCCGAGGGCGACCCCCAGATTGGTCCAGGCATCGGCATAGTCCGGCTTCAGGCGCACGGCCTCGCGATAGGCCGCCACGGCTTCGGCCCGACGGTCCGTATCCTTCAGGACATTGCCGAGATTGTTCAGCACATGGGCCTGAGCGGGATTGGCCTTGAGGGAGCGGCGCAGCCACTGTTCGGCGCCTTTTGGATCGCCCTGGCGTCGGGCAAGGAGGCCGCGCAATTGCAGGGCGTCGGGCTGTTCGGGGGCGACGGCCAGGATGCGCTCCAGCAGGGTCCCGGCCTCGGCGGTCCGGCCGGCCTGGAGCCATTGGCTGGCCTGTTGCAGGGCCTGTCCCAGATCCATGCGTCCGTGTACGGCCATGGGCTGCCTCCTTCCCTTGCCTTCGCAGTCCTTCAGCCTAGCCGGTCTGGAGGCGGATGGCGACCCGATTGGCCCCCTCTCAGCGGGGTCAGAAAGCGAAGGTGGTCTGGGCGTAGGCGTAGAATGTGTCCCCGTCCCGTGCCGCATTGGGCGCTTCGCGCAGGAACCGGCCCTGGGCGAGCCAGGCGGCGCCCGTCTCCAGGCGCACCGCGCCGGGAATGATGTTGTGGCGTATACGGAATTCCGTCTGATGACCGAGGAAGCGGCCGGACGCGCCGCTGGGATCCGTAACGCCGAAGGTGGGCAGGGCATCGCGCGCGGCAGCGAGGAACACGGGGCGATACCGGGCAAAGCCCGTCCACCGGGACGAGGGCGCGGCGGACAGGCGGATACCGGGGGTATTGATATTCGTCCGGGCAAAGATGCCGTAGATCCCTGTGGGTCCGAAATCAAAACGCCGGGCGCCGAACAGCGTGTCGAACCGGTTGTTCTGGTTGTCGCTTGGATCGGTGTCGCCGCTGGCAAAATCATATTGGAGGCTGAGGCGCGTGTTCAGGCGGTCCTCGAAGGTGTAGCCGATTTCCGCATGGACGAAGCCGGCCCGGTGCTCAAGGTGCGGCGCATCGGCATCCCTCGACCGGCTGGACTCCCCCACCTGGAAAGCGGCCTCGACTTCCCCGTCGAACCGGCCCGGCGCCGGTTTGGCGACAAACCGCACACCGGGGGTGAACAGACTCCGGTCGAGGCTGGCGGTCCGATCGCCATCGTTTTCATCGAGCCAGAAGGCGAATGCCTCAAAGCTCAGCCCGGGGAGGAGTTCCGGTCTCGCCACATGCACGCCCCAGAAGCGTGTGCGCGGCAGCTCCTGGTCGATATCGGCCTCGTTGTCGAGCAGGCTGGCGACATCGCCGGGGCGGCGCGCGACGGGCAGGGTGAAAAAGGCCTGAACCCGGTCGCCGCCGGGTCCGGTCCACTGGCCGCGAAGTCCCGTGAACCCGTTGATCGTATTGCGAAACCGATTGCGGGCGACAAAGCGGCGGCTGCCCACATCCATGGTGATGCGTCCAAGGATGATATCGTAACGATCCCCTTTGGAAAGGAGGCCGCGGCCTCGCGTGCCCACATAACCGCGCAGCAGTTCGACCGTGTTCACATCATCCGTGCCCAGCGGCGTGCCGGTATCGTCGAGCCAGGCCCGGGCATCCAGCAGCTCCGCCCCCAGATAGACCGGACCCGCGTCGAATTGCGCGCCGAGCAACGCCTTTTGGACCAGGATCTGGTCCGAGCCCGCTTGCCCCGGTTGCACCCGCCCGTCCAGCGCCTCATAGCGCACACGATAGCGTCCCGTCAGGGTCAGAGCATCGCTCAGGTCGGCAGCTCGAGCCGGCCCGGTTGCGGCGGCAAGGCTGACGGTCAAAACCGCTGCGAGGTGCCGGTTACGGCATCTCAAACGCGTGTTGCGGTGTCGCGTCCTCGCCTGTCGCCGCCCCGGCATTGCCCTCTCCCGCGGTTCGAAAAAAACACGCCGGTTTCTAACGCGTTTCGGGATGGGGGGACAAATCACGGGCCATCGCATCTCCAAAAACGCCGGGCTCCCGAGGGGCCCGGCGCTGCAAGGCGTGGCGCACGCGGTCCGAGGCCGGCCGCGCGGCAGGTGGATCACGCGGCTTTGCGGGTGGTCCCGCCGAACAGGCCTGGATTATCCTTCAGGAAGGCATCAGCGGCCTGATAGCCCAGGTCATGGCGCGACTTCACGCCGTGGGCGGAGAAATCCATGCCGCCGGTCATGGGCGCGTGGGGGCTGGGGATGACGGTCAGGTTCTTCATGCAGCGATATTCAAGCAGCCGTTCATAGGCGGGCTTTTTCCGAATGCTGGAGCTTTCGGGCAGTTCACGGTCCAGGTCCTCGATCATCTTGGCATATTCGATGAGTCCGTCGGGACCGCCGAATTCGTCCCAGTACTTGTTCTCGAAGGCGATCTCCATCTGCCGGGCCTTGGCTTCCTGGAGATTGGACGGAATCGCTGCATGGGTCGGGAACAGGTCGATGACCACGATGGGCAGGGAGCGCTCCTCCTCGCGGGTCAGCAGTTCCATCAGAGCCCGGAGGGGGGTGTTGTCGAAAAGACCACCGTCCCAGTAGTGTTGGCCGTCGATCTGCGTCATGGGAAAGCCCGGCGGCAGGCTGCCGCTCGCCAGGATATGGTCCGGACCCAGCGTGTTCTCCAGATTGGTGAACCGGGTCAGGGCACCCGTGGCCACATTGGTCGCCGTCACGGCCATGCGCATGCGCTTGGTGTCGTTCAGGCGCTCGAAGTCCAGGATGTCGGATAGTGTGCGCTTCATGGGCGAGACGTCGCACAGGCTCGTCCAGTTGGGCATGGACATATAATCGGTCCGTGGGCGGTAGAAATTCGGATTGCCCAGGGCAGACAGGGTGGCCTGCTGTTCTGCCGGAACGAAGGGCACAGGGGCAAGGGTGATGCGCTCCCACAGCGTGCGCAGAGACCGGGCGATATCGCCATCCCTGGCGCCGGCGATGGCCGCGGCGTTGATGGCGCCGATGGACACGCCGGTGATGGCCACGGGCCGGGCGCCGGCTTCGATGAGGCGTGTGACCGCGCCATATTCATAGGCGCCGAGGGCACCCCCGCCCTGCAGAACCAGTCCGATTTCAGTCATGAGTATTCTCCGTATAGGATGTAAGGCGATGCCCTCTGGACGGTCGAAGGTCCAACAAGCGATGCGCCGAGGCGGGGTCAGGTCGGGCGGAAGCGATGCGCTGTGATCCGCGGGGCGGGCTAAAACCCGCCCCATGGCACGCTTGTGCCCCGCCTCGTCCGGCCGTTCGCAAGGGCAATGGTCGGGTCGCGACCGGATTAAGCGGCTTTCGGAACATCCGTCGGCGCGCGCAGCGACGGCGTGCCGGCCGGCCAGACGGGTTCATGGGCGCCAAGCGGGAAGGGCTGCAGGTCGAAGCGGCCCGGCGTCTTCGAATATTTGATGACAGGGCCCAAATAGCTGAGCCGGCCCAGGGCGCTGTCTTCTTCGCGCATATAGGCGGCGCGCTCCTCGTGCGTGATCGGCGTCGGCGGCAGGGCGGACCGGTCCACGAGACCCTGTTCCATCAGGAACATGGCCGTGCGGGACAGGGAGACGCGGACATGATAACTGCCGCCTTCCGTGGCCCGGCGATAAAGCGCCGCCAGCACGCCGAGGGACGACAGGAAGCCGGTGATGTAGTCATTGGGGAAGGTCGGGGCGAGTTGCGGGCTGTCCATGGATCCCTGGACGGCGGCCATGCCGGTCACGGTCTGGGCGAGCTGTTCAAAACCGGGGCGGAAATGCCAGGGGCCGGTATGGCCATAGCAGCTCGTGGAGACCACGATGATGCCCGGGCGCATCTCGGCGAGGCCCTCGGGCGAGAAGCCGAGCGAGGTGAGCTTGCCGGGCCGATAGCTTTGGGAGAAGACATCAGTCGTTTTCAGCAGCTCACGGAGCTTCACTTTGTCCGTAGGCTGTTTCAGGTCCAGCAGCGCCGACAGCTTGCCGTGGCCCGTGTCCATGACGAAGGGCGGCAGATTGGGCTGGAACGGACAGGTCACGTGCATCACCGAGGCGCCCTGTTCCGCGAGGGACTTGGCGCAGGTCGGACCGGCAATGACGTGGGTGAGGTCCAGGACCCGCACGCCGTCGAGGGGCCGGTCGGCTGGGGTAAAGGGCACCGGGTCGCTGTCGGCCAGCTTGATGATCTCGACGGGCGGCGTATCGGCGATGGCCTGTCCCTGGGGATGGGCGAGCCATTCTTTCGGCGAGCGCATGACCGCCCCGCACAAACCCTTGTCGGCGATGGTCTCTTCCAACTCGAATGCGTTCCACTTGGCGATTGCATTGGCGACGGACGATGTCTTGTCCGCACAGCGCAGGATGTCGAGAATGCCGTCCCGCAGCTTCGGATAGCCCCCATGGACCAGGATGTGGCGGCCGTCCAGGGTCGGATAAAGGCCCACTGTCGGATAGTCCGGCTCCGGCACCATGATGGGATAGCCATGCTGGGACTGGAAGAACACGCTGGCCGTGGCCAGGGCTGCGGCCTTGGCTTCAACGCTGATCTCCTGGGCCGATCCGCCGCGCATCTGACCGATCCGGGACACGGCGTAGCCTTGTGCGGCCAGCACGGCTGCGGCCGTTTCACCGACCTTGAAGGGCGTGTCGACCACGGGGTCCGTGCCGATCACGGAGACGGTATCCTGGGCCGGCTTGGGCAGGCCGACGGTTTCGATCAGGCTGTCGAAAAGGGGATGGGTCATGGGGGCTCCGGGCTTGCCGCGACGCATGCGGTTTTTTTGGGGAACGGGGGCTCGGCTGTTGGCCAGCCTGGAACCGTTTTCGGCCAGGAAGATTATAAAAGTATCAAATCCAATCCATTGCCTTCAGAAAAATTCGTCCCTGTGTTGATGAAACCTTAAAGGCCGTCCGCTTAAGTGGCGTCTTAAGGCTTATCGACCGGGAGAGCGTGATGAAAAGAGTCTTGAAGCAGGCCGCGTGGCTGCTGCGTCAGCCATCCACGAGCATGGTTGTCGGGATCATGCTGGTCTTGACGGGCCTCGGCGAGGTGGTCTCCACGGTGTTCGAGGAGATCGACGGAGTAAACCTCAAGTCAGAGCACGGATTGATCCTGTTCGGACTGTTCCAGGTCTCCCGCGCGCTCCTCGACATCGCGGATGGCGTCGAACGGGTGGAGACCGGCGACGTGAACGAGGCGTCGGCCGGGGTGTGACGGCGACCGGTTCCGACCAAGCCAGCACAGGGCCGAATTGATTTGGATCAAGGGTAACCCTCGTCTCGCGAGTAAGGTGCTCGCGCCTCAGGTGCAGACATTTCGGTGAGGCGAACAGCATCTTAAGTGGAGGAATGGTAATGGCGGATCAACCAATCGGGCAGGGGGACGGTCAGGCCGGTGCGGCGGGCCGCGCGGCCGAAACCGGCGCGGCCCTGCCCGAAATGCCCTTCTCGATCGACATGATGATGGGCCTGAACGGTCTGGGCCTCGAGACGGCGAAAGAGGTGCGCGAGACCCTGATGCACGGCATGACATCCTGGAGCGAGGGCTTCGGCCAATTCATGTCCGCGCGGATGGACCAGGACTTCGAGCTGATGCGTGAGCTCATGGGCTGCCGGTCCCCCCGGGACGTCATGGACCGGGAGGTGGCTTTCCTGCAAAAGGCGATGATGCAGTATGCGGAAGAAGGCAGCCGCATGCTGGGCTTGATGGCCCAGATGCAGGACCAGTATTGGGCCCATGTGGAGACTGCCAAACGGAACAAACCGTCAAAACCGTCCTGACCGCTTGCCGATGGGGGCGCCTTTCGGACGGGGTGCCGCACCGGGGTCGGCCTTGGGGCCGGTTCAGTGTTGCATGACATAAAGCCCCGGCGCGTCGCCGAGTGCCGGCTGGCCGGGCAGGCCCAAGGGCGGCGGTGGGACCGGCGCCGCGGATCGATCCGCGAGCCACGCCGCCCAGGCCGGCCACCAGGATCCTTCGCGTTCCGGCGACGCATTGAACCAGCGCTCCGGGTCCACGAACGGGTCCTGGTCCTTGCGGTCGGTCATGCGGAAATGGCGGCGGCGGTGTCCCGGTTCGCTGACAATGCCCGCATTATGTCCGCCATTGGTCAGGACGAAGGTGACATCCGTGTCCGACAGGATCTGGATCTTGTAGACGGATTTCCAGGGCGCCACGTGATCGCGTTCCGTGCCAACGGCAAAAATGGGCACGCGGATATCGGTCAGTGCGACGGGGGCGCCGCCCACCAGATAGCGCCCCTCGGCCAGATCGTTGTTGAGGAACATCTGGCGCAGATATTCCGAATGCATCCGATAGGGCATGCGGGTCGCGTCGGCGTTCCACGCCATGAGGTCGCTCACGCCCGGCCGCTCCCCCATGAGATATTCCTGGACCGCCCGGGACCAGATCAGGTCGTTTGAACGCAGCATCTGGAAGGCGCCGGCCATCTGACTGCTGTCCAAATAGCCCTGCTCCCACATCAAGTCCTCAAGGAAGGTGAGCTGACTTTCGTTGATGAACAGCATCAACTCGCCCGCTTCCTCGAAATCGGTCTGCGCCGCAAGCAGGGTGAGCGAGCCCAGGCGGGCATCGCCGTCCCGCGCCATGGCCGCAGCGGCTGTTGCCAGCAGGGTCCCGCCCAGGCAATAGCCCACCGCGTGAATGCGCCCATCAGGACACAGACGGCTGGCCACGTCCACGGCATCCATAACCCCCATGGTGCGATAGTCGGCCATGGAAAGCTCCCGGTCCCGCTCGTCCGGGTTCTTCCAGGAAATCATGAACACGGTGAATCCCTGGGACACCAGATAGCGGACCAGGGAATTCTCCGCAGACAGATCGAGAATGTAATATTTCATAATCCAGGCCGGGACGATCAGAATAGGGTCCGGATGGACCTGCGCTGTCGTCGGCTCGTATTGGATCAGTTCGATCAGATCGTTGCGGAAGATGACCTTGCCCGGGGTGACGGCCAGATTCTTGCCGACCTGGAAGGCCTCCGCTCCGGCGGGCGGGTGACCGCCGGCCATGCGCTCCCAGTCCTCGATGAAATTCTGCAGGCCACGCATCAAATTGGCGCCGCCTTCTTCGAAAGTCTGTTTCAGGATGACCGGATTGGTCATGATGTTGTTGGACGGGGAGAACACGTCGAGCATTTGGCGGGACATGAACTCCAGCATGTCCTCATGCTGCTTGGTGACGCCCGGCACGCTGGTGGTCGCGTTATGCCACCATTGCTGCGTGAGCAGAAAGCTTTGATACAGAATGTTGTAGGGCCAGGTCTGCCAGGCCGGGTCCGAAAACCGTCGGTCCTGGGGCAACGGCTCGATGCAAGGCCGGGCCTCTTGATTGAGCGACGCGAGGGCGACCGTGTACATGGCGAGGCGCGCCAGCTTCCGCGCCGCTTTCGCGGACAGTTCGGACTGCTTGCCCGGGGCCATGGCCAAGTGCTGCAGCCAGTCCGAATAGGCCCCCATCATGGACGCGGGCGACAGGCCCAGGGTCACCCGGGCGATGGCGGCGTGCACGGACCGGTCGAGAATGTCCGCCCGCGCGCCGTGACCGTCGAGATCGCTGTCATGCAAGGCGGCGAAGGGCAGGGGGAAGCGATTATGGCCGGGCCCCGGATCCCGTCGGCCCGATGACGTGTTGGGAGTGAGAGATTTGGTGGGCCGGGCCGGACGGTCGGGAGAGCGCATGGGATCGGTCCTTTCAGCGTGTCGGTGTGAGCCCCCGCCCCGGTTCGGTCGGTGACGAAATGACGCGACGGCGCAGCCTTTAGGGCGATGCGCCGCCGGCCCGGTCCCCTGGACACCGGATGGGAGCCACCTGCGTTGAATGGTGCAGCACTGATATGCCGTTAGGATTATCCGCCATGACGCAAGGTGGTTTGATCCACGTCAAAAGGACCAGCGAACCGTGCCGGACCAAACCGTAAATGGGACAAAAGGATGGGGTGTGAATGAGTTAGCCAAAATGGCCGCTCAGCAGCGCCATCGGGCTCTGTTGGGGTGCTTGCCTGAGATTTCTTTCCCGTCTACCGTTTCATTCGGCGGAATGGATTTTCGACGCAGCCACAGGTTTCGGACGAGCATGTGGCGCAATGCGTTCGGCGCCGTGCCGGGAATCGTCTTGCGGGTTGGGCTCGAAAATCCTGACACGAACGAGGCCGGAAACGACGCCGCCTTGGACCCTGCATGGATGGACGGGTGAGTGGTTGTGGTTCCGCGCAACCGCACCTGCCCACTGAACGCGAGCAGGTCGCCCTGCGGTCGGGGCTGCGTGATGCAAGCGGGTGTCGACGCCAATAGATCCGAACCTTAACGCGGCCCGTCTGGCCCTGCGCCTCTATCGGCCTGCGGACCGGATCGCCCGGTCTGACAAGGGCCTCAAGAGCGTTGCTGGGCTGGTCAGGCCGGACAAACGGAAAACAAAAGACACGCGGGCAAGGCGCACCGCACCAGTATCGAATGGCGTTAAGTTGAGAGGCATGCAATGGCTGACAGTGCACGGATCAAAGATATTGTCGACCGCATCGGTGCCCTTACCGCAGGCGATATGAAGGATGTCGCGCGATTCGGCAAAGTGAAAGGCTATTCGCAAGACTATCTTGAATTGAAAGAGGCCCTGGGCGCGATTATCAAACTCGCCAAGAACGTCCACGGTGTCGATTTCACCGACGACTTCAAGGCCATCGAACCCATCCGCTTTACCGGCCTCATTCCCAACGAGGCCTTCAACCGAGAGCGGCGCAAACTGGTATCCATCGGCGAACAGCTTTTCGAGGCGGTCAAGGATCTGCCGGCCATGCGCGATCCGAATGCGGAAAGCAGCGAGGGTCAAAGCGTCGATGCATCGTCCGGTGTGGCAGCACCCGTCAAGAAAGCCGGGCCGCGGAAAATCTATGTGTCTGCGCCCGTCTCCGCCGGCGTGGTCCGTGACATCACCCAATGCCTCATCACGGCCGACTGCGAAGTGGTCCTGGCCACGGGACCGAAGGCCTATGAGGCCGATTACGATCCCATGGCCGTGCTGGGGCGTCTGGACAGTTGCCAGGGCGGCGTCGTGTGCCTGTTCAATCCCGATCGCCTGACGGAATCCTCCGGGCAGAAACGGGTTTCGGTCCTGGCGAAGCTGTCGCCGGTGACCCAGCAGGATAGCGCCGCCATGGCGGGCGAGGGCGCCGATGCGGTTGCTAAATCCGGCGGACAGGACACGGCCATGCCGTCCGAACCCATGGTGGCGAGCGCCAGCGGCCATGCGGTCGCCCGGCCCGTGCCGTCGGAGGCGTCCCTCACGGTCGTCCGTATGGATCAGCGCTCGGCCGAGGAGCCCGCTCCGGCCAAAGCCAAGATCGACCGCCGCCTCTTCGCCAGCAACATGATGCTCGAACTGGGCGTGATTGTGAGCCGTTTCCCCAAGACGACCTTCTTCGTCGTCGAAGAGGGCATGGTCGATGAGGTGCCAGCCTCCATGGCACGGATCATCTCCTTCAAAACGGATGGAGCGCCGTTGTCCTTCGAGGAGGGTCAGCAGCTCGTCCAAATCTTCAAGAAAGGCGACTGGACCGCCGCCGACTGAGCCGACGGTTTTTCGGGTCGCGATCTTTAATCCGGGGTGGGGCTATGGACAGTTCACTCGTGCAGGCTTTGTTGCATCCTCCCGTCTATCTGACGATGAATGTGACCCTGTTTATCTGCGGGATCCTGGTGCTGATGATGCAGCCCGGGTTCATGCTTTTCGAGGCCGGGTCGGTCTCGCGCAAGAATGCCATCAACAACATCTTCAAGAACGTCATCGATATCTGCCTGTGCGGCATGTTCTTCTGGTGGATCGGTTACAACATCCTCAGCGGGCAGAGTGTCGTCAACGAGTTCTTCGTGAATATCGGTCTGACGCGCGATCTGCTCAATCTCGTGCAGATCGATCCCGACGCGGCCGAGGCCACGACGAACATCCTGCCGACCGAACCCGTGCGCGCGTTCTTCCAACTGGTCTTTGCCTGTACCGCCGTGACCATTACCAGCGGCTGTGTGACCGGGCGAGTCCGGCCGTTCCACTATATTTTCTTCTCCGTGTTCTTCTCCACGCTGGTCTATCCCATCGCCGCCTTCATGGTGTGGCATCCGGATGGCCTGTTTTTTGGCGTGTTCCGGGACTTTGCCGGCGCCGCCGTCGTGCATGCCCTGGGCGGTTTTGCGGGGCTCATGGGCGCGCTCATGCTGCGTCCCCGGCTCGGCTATTACCGGCATGGCGCCGATGTCTATGGCGACGACGTCGTCGACGGTCTGGCCGACAGTCATCAGCCCCACAACATTCCGCTGGCGGCGCTGGGCGTTTTCCTGCTCTGGATCGGCTGGTTCGGCTATAATTCCGGCACCTTGTTCGGCCACGGCGTGCCCGAATTCACCACGCTTGAGGCGGACAACATCCTCTCCGGTCTCGAAGCGATCTTCGAAACCTTCGGCCAGATCATGGCCAACACCATCCTGGCGCCCTGCGCGTCCGTGTGCCTCGTCACCTTCCTGATGCTGGCCCGCCAGGAAGAGTTGGACATGCTGCTGATCCTCAACGCGGCCATTGCCGGGCTCGTCAGCATCACCGCGGCGGCCGATGTGGCGTCCCCTCTGTCCGCCGTCCTGATCGGGTCAGCCGCCGGTGTTGGTCTGATGGTTTCCGTGGCCGCCATGGCGGCGCTGCGCATCGATGATCCGGTGGGTGCCTTTCCGGCCCACGGCATCGCTGGGATCATCGGCATCATCGCGGCCGCATTTTATCCGCTCGACGGTAAAAGCGTGTTCGAGATGCTGCTCTCCCAGACGGCGGTTGCAGCGGCGCTGATCCTCTTCTCTTGTTTGAGCGCCTATCTCATTTTTTCCACCAGCCGATTCATTTTGCTCTTCTTGCATCGGGTCGGTGTGGTGCACAGTCTGGTTCCCGGATTTGGGAAGAACCTTTTGCGGGTCTCGCCGGACGTCGAACTCGAAGGCCTCGACCTTCACCTCCATGGGCGGGACGCGTACAACGTTTACGACAACGGATAAACGAGGGGCCGTCCATGACTCGAAGCCGACGCCGCGGTTCGGCGGGCACCCGCCCGTCGCCCGGCCGTCCCGTCCGCGTCCGGCATTACGGTGCACTGGCTCTGTTCACGGCGGCTTTTTTCGCATTTCCCTCAGGTGAGGGATACGGACAGAGCCGGGATCAGGGGACGCCCGATCCCAAGGACGCGCCCACGGACGAAGAGCGTCGGCCCAACATTCTGACCCTCGACGATCTGCGGCGGGCCCTGTCCGGGGGCGAAGCGTCTCAGGCTGACCCGGCACGGGCACAGGATCCGGCGCCTGAGCCGACCCCCGAAACACCGGAGGCTCCGGATCCGGTCGCGCAGACGCCTGCCCCGGAGCCGGAGCCACCCGAACTGCAAGTCGAGCCGACGCCATCGACACTGACGACGACGGACGAGCCGGATGCATCGGCTGTGACTCCGGCGCCCGTCGATGACGGGCCCCTTGGCAGCGTGGCGGCGGAAGGAACCGCCGGGATCGAAGACACCCCGCCGGGTGCAGACGCTGGCGTTCCGGCGCAACGGCGGGCCCGGCGGGTTCAGAAGAGCGATCCCTCAAAATGGGTGTGCAAGATCTCGGCGGCCACGGATCGACCCCGGGGCGCCGTGGACCGCTCCTCCGACAGCGCCTTCAGTGTCTATTTCTCGTCCGGGGACTTCGCCCTGAACCGCGTGGGTCTCGAGGCCTTGACGCAGAATGCCGGAAAGATCCGGCAGATGCTGGACGCGGGGGACCAGGTCGCCCTGGTGGGCAATACCGATGATGTGGGCGACGCGACGGCCAATATCATCCTATCTCTGCAGCGGGCCTTCAATGTGAAGGCCTGTATTATGAAACTCGTCGGTGTGCCCGCCTATGACGTGACCGTTTTCGGCTACGGCGCCTTTTCTCCGATTCTCGAGGCACCGGATTCGACGGCGGCGGGCAACCGGCGGGTCGATATCCTTCCCTTGTCGGAATATGAGCAGCGCTTCGAGACCGCGTTCTCGCGTTTGAACGAGTGACGCACATGGGCCGGCCTTAGCGCCGGTCCGGACCGTCCTGCTGCTGTTCGATTTCGAGCTGAATCGTCTTCAGGGTCTCGATGCGGTCGCCATCGATACTATGGGGCGCATAGGGCTCGCATTGCAGGCCGCGTTTGAGTTCCCGGGTGAAGCGTCGCTCATTGACGCCGTTCGGAAGCGCTCCCAGATAGCGGATCTCGCTGACATCGCCATTGCGCGCAACGGAAGCGTCGAACAGAACCTGGCCGCCGTCGGCCGAGTCGATGACGGTGTTCATCCCACAGCCGATTTCGACGCCGCGGTGGGCGATTGCCATGGCCTCGCCCTCGACGGCGCCGGCAAGCTGTTGCAGGCGGCCGGCCAACTCGATGGCCGAACGTTCGAAATCTTCGACCAGTCCGATATGGGTCGCAGCCCAATTGAGCTGCTCCACCTGGAGCGTGAGAAAGGCGTTCATGCCGAGGACACCGTCGATGAGGCCCGTTGGGGACACATCGCTCAAGCCCGTGACCGTCCCGGCCCGGACGCAAGCGCGCCCCGGCGCATCGTTCTGGAGGGCCGCTTCCGATGCCTTCGGATCGAAATCGATCTCATAGACGCCGTTGAGCGGCCGGGCCGTCATGCTGGCATCGAGCACAGCGGCAAAGCCCGTATCCTGGTCAAGCAGGCAGATCTTCGGCGTGCGCGTCCGCGGCCCGCCCCCGGCCGTGAGCTGACCCCGGAAACGCCCTGCCCTGTGGCGGACCAGCACCGTATCGACGGCGGCGGCATGGGCTGCGTGAGCCTCTCGCAGACTTGTCGCAAGGCCGATCCACGTCGCCTGTTCGCGCAGGCGGCGCAGGGCCTGGGCCATCTGGGTCAGGATGGTCAGGTGCTGAGCGCGGGGAAAGTCCCGCCGCTCCGTGGCGTAAAGGGCCAAATCCTCCGCATAAAGAATTTCAAATACGGAGACCATTTGCTGGAGGCCGAGGAGCAACTCTTCGTCCACCGAGATATAGCGCGAGGGCCAGTCGGTTTCCTCCACCAGGGTCTGGAAACGGGCCACATCGAAGGCCATGCGCCGCCTCAGAACATTGAGCCGCGAGGCCTTGTTCCGCCGCGCGCGCGATGGCCGGCCGTCCTGCTCCGGGGCGTCGGGGCTGCTTTCGGCACTGACGGCGCGGGCCTGGTCGAAGCTCTCGGCCAATTGTTCGGCGAGTTCCGCCACCGGCTCCGGCAGGATCGTCCGCCCCGGCATGGTGCCGATCGACGCCATGGCCGGATTGGCGGGGATTGCCACGGGCCTATTGGCGCCGTCGACGAGGCTCTGGTTGCGCGCCACGCTCCGGGCGAGGCGCTCCAGCCTTTGCCGGATGGTTTCCATGGCCTCAGCATGGGTTCCGGCGACCTCCTCAAGGGCATTGGCATTCTTCAAGGCGAGGGCACGCAGGGCGGCGAGGTGATTGGCCGTCACCTCGGTGGGCCGCACCCGGGTCTGGTACGAGGTTTCCGAGAGAAGCGCGGGGACGTCGTCCTCGCCCGGGATGGCACGCTCGGCGCCGGATCCGCTCCACCGATCGAGAGGGGCGAGGGGCGCGGCGCCGCGCTCCGCGATCTCGGTACAGATTTCCCATTGGGCCGTGCAGAAGGTCGCCGCGGCCGACCAGACATCCGCGGAGCTGGGAGCCGATTGGGCGGCAGCGGGCAGGGGCAGCGCCAAGACAAGGGCTGCGAGCCCACGGGCCGGTCCTTTTATTCTACCACCCCGTCCTGACGGGTATGCGGATTGCGGCAAGGGTTCCCGGCGGACCGATGGTCCCGTCCTGTCCCTTTGGTTCTCGGTCATCCGATGCCTCCCCTGTCCTCGAACACCTCGGCGCGTCCGTCCTTTTCAGGCCGTTCTGTCCCGGTATTGACCGTTTCCAAAAGAGTTCAGAGCAGGTCTTTGCCGGTCTCACCCCATGGATGTTTTATCGCGTCCACATACTCGCCCAAAACAAATGCGGGGCCAAGGTGGTTCCTGGCCCCGCATGGGATCGTGCCCGATCATGCGCCGCCGCGGCAGTCCGCGGCGCGGGCGCACTCAGAAATTGACGACGCCCTGAAGCGCGATCGTACGGGGGGGATCGACCACGCAGCCCAACGTGCCGCCCGGGGCGTTCGGCACTTCGTTACACAGGCCTGAGGTGGTGATCTCGTCGTTCAGGTTCCGGCCCACCAGGGCCACTTCCCAGCGCTCCGATTCCGGCTTCACGCTCAGGCGGAAGTTGAACTTCACATAGCTGTCCTGCCGCGTGATCGGATTGTTGTCCGACACGAGCTGGAACCCGTCCGTGAAGAACACGTTGGGCTGGGCCGTCACGATGTACTCCCGGAACGGATAATCATAGGTCAACGTAAAGTTGCCGGAATAGGTCGGCGCGAACGTTGTTTCTTCGCCGCTCAAATCCTGGCGACCATCGATACAGCCTTGAGCCGGAGTCTGACCCGTGAAGCAGATCGCGTCCTCGAATTCGGTAAACTCGGAGTCGAGGAACACCAGCTCACCCTGAACCGTCAGCTGTTCCAGCAGGCGGGCGATAAAGCCGATTTCGATACCCTGAGAGACCGACTTCGCCGCGTTCTCCACCGGCTGGATATTGCCGGCCGGCGTGCCCGGCGGGAGGTCGGCGAGGCTGGCCACCTGACGATCCGTGAACACCATGCGGAACAGGGCCGCCGTGGCCTGGACCTTGCCGTCGAGGAACAGTCCCTTCACGCCCACTTCAAACGCGTTGACTTCTTCCTTGTCGAATTCTTCGGCGAAGTCCGCCGTCACGCCCGGTGTCGGGTTGACGAGAGAGAAGCCGCCTGCCTTGAAGCCCTGACGCCAGGAGCCGTACACATTGGCGTTCGGCGCGAAGTCGTATTGGACGGTAACCGACGGCAGAACATCCGTATCGGAGCGTTCGAAATCCCCGCTGAAGAACGCACCCGCCAGCGGGGCGGCGCTCAGAATGTCCGGGACCCCATCGGCCTGGGGTACGACGGGAGAGTTCGGACTGATCGAGATGTCCTGGTCCACATGAATGAAACGCAGCCCGACAATCCCGCGCAGATCCCGCAGGAAGTTGTAGGTCAGTTCGCCGAACACGGAATAGGTACGATATTCTTGGGAGCGCAAGGCGGCAAGGAAGGTTGCCGGCGCCGGCAGGAACGAGTTGACGACCACTTGGCTGAAGGCGGCCGATTCATCCTGGAAGTAAAGTCCGGCCACCCATTCGAAGGTGCCGCCCGTGGGCGAGGCGAGGCGGATTTCCTGGCTGAACTGGTCGGCTTCGTCGAACTGGGACAGGCCCGAACGTGTGGTGAAGCCGGGACCGGGATCGACGGACGTGCCGTCGAGATCGAGCCGGAACTCGTTCTCGAAATCATAGTAACCCGTCACGGTCGTGACGGTGAAATCGTTCAGATCGTAGTTCACCGTCAGGACGCCGGTGATGTAGTCCAGTTCCCGGAATTCCGGGAGATCCTGACTCCGGCGCAGGTTCAACGTCGAGTCGACCGGCTGGCCGTCCGCCTGGATACAGTCGAGCTGGGCCGGGTTGGTCATGGGCGTGCCCGGGGTGCAGCCCACAAGCTCCGTGTCGAGACCGCTGTTGTCCGCTTCGACGGATCCGTAGGTGAAGCGGAAATCGACGCTGAGCTTCTCGATCGGCTCCCACAGGGCGCTGCCGCGGACCACAATGTCCCTGTTGCTCGGCAGATCTTCGCCGATAAAGGTGTCTTCGATATAGCCGTCTGAGTCCAGGAACTTGACAGCAATACGGGCTGCAAGGTCATCCGTGATGGGAATATTCGCGGCACCCTCGAAATTCACTTCCTGCTGTTCGAACTCATAGGACAGACGTCCGTAGCCCGAATAGCCGGCATCCAGATCGGCGCCTCGGGAGGTCACACTGATGGCCCCGGCGATGGTGTTGGCACCGAAATAAGTGGTCTGCGGACCTTTGAGGATCTCAACCCGCTCGGAGTCGAGCAGGGCGGTGCGGCTGGCGCGGGAGCGGCCAAGCGTGATGCCGTCGATCACGAATGCCACCGACTGTTCGAAGCCCACACTCTCGCCGGATCCCACACCGCGAATGTTCAGGAAGTCAGCCGAGCCGGTCCGGGACACGTTCACGGCCGGAACGTTCTCGATCAACTCCTGCAGGTCCCGGAAAATCTGGTTCTGGATCTGCGTGCCCGAACGCACCTCGATGGCGATGGGCACCTCGAGGATGCCTTCCTCTTTCTTCCGCGCCGAAACCACGATCTTTTCGATCCATGGGCGCGGCTCCTGGCCGACGGTTGCCGGCTGGGCGGCCGCGGGCTGGACCGTCGTGTCGGCCTGGGCATAGCGCCGGCCGACCCAGGCTCGCTCCTCGGTCACCGGATTGACGACCCAGTTGCCCGATTCGTCCGCCGTCTGTGCAAATGCCGGGATGGCGACACCAGGCGCGAGGGCCACAAGGGCGGTGCCGGTGCGCAATAGAAAAGTCTTCATTCGTTGCCCCTCATTCGGAAAGCCGAACGACCGATGGTTCGCGTGGTGTCATCCACGCAAACAATCGGCGCGCGATTAGGCTGGACCCTCCGGCGGACCGTCCAGTTGGAAAGTCACAACCATGATGGGCCATACAGCCTGTGATCGAAAACGTGCCCCGTCTGCCTTATACGGCGGATGCGTACCCTATCTTATTTGTTTCGAATAGCCATTCGTTTTTCACACGGCAACCCAACCGCTATGCTTGAAGGCCAGCCTTTCATTCGCGAAGCGCGTGTGTGACAGGTGATTCGGCAGTCTTGGCCTCGGTCTTGGCCTCGGTCTTGGGCGCATGCCCGATCCGGCCACGCCCTTCGATGTAATCCCTTTGATCCTTATACGGTCCGGGTCGCCCGGTCCGGGTCCCACTGTGCAGGGCACGTCGCTTTGTGCAGGGGCGAAGGGCTCTGCTAGGGTGCCCGTGCACGCCAGACTGACAAAGGAACACCCCATGGCCCCGTCTGCCGCTGCCGTCAAGGCTCGCGCCGCCCTCACTTTTCCCTTCGAAACGGCACCGGAGCCGGGCGAAACCCTTGAGGTTGCACCGGGCATTCTGTGGTTCCGCCTCCCGCTCCCTTTCGCGCTCAACCACATCAATGTCTGGCTGATCGACGATGGCGAGGGTTGGGCGGTGGTGGATACCGGCATCGACACGGCCGGAGTGCGGGAGATGTGGGACGGCGTGCTGAAGCGGGTCCTCGGTGGACGCCCGGTGACGCGGGTCATCGTCACCCATCTGCACCCTGACCATGTGGGCCTTGCGGGCTGGCTCGTGCGCCGGTTCGATGTGCCGTTTCATATGTCGCGGACGGAATATGCCATGTGCCGCATGCTGGTGGCCGATACCGGCAAGGACGCTCCGGAGGAAGGGATCCGCTTTTACCGGGCCGCCGGATTTTCCGAGGTGCAACTCGAAGCCTACAGCCAGCGTTTTGGCGGGTTCGGGCGACGCGTATCCGCCCTGCCGGAAAGTTTCATCCGCATGCGGGACGGCGACCGCCTTGTCATCGGCGGGCGGACCTGGCATCTGATCGCAGGCGGCGGCCACTCGCCCGAGCACATTTCCCTGCACTGTCCGGAGTTGGACCTTTACATCTCCGGTGACCAGGTCCTGCCCTCCATTTCGTCCAATATCAGCGTTTGGCCCACCGAGCCCCTGTCCGATCCGTTGAGCGATTGGCTGGAGGCCTGCCGCCGGATCCCCACCCTTGTGCCCCAGACCGTTCTTGTTTGTCCGGCCCATCAAAAGGCCTTCCATGGGCTGCACGAGCGCTGCGCGGCGTTGGTGGCGGAGCACGAGGAGGGGCTGTCAAAACTGCTGGACATGCTGGGCGAGCCGCGCCGCGCCGTGGATGTTTTCACCGCCTTGTTCCGCCGGGAGATCACCGGCGAGCTTGTGGGCATGGCGACCGGCGAAGCGCTGGCGCATTTGAATTGCCTGAAGGACCGCGGTGCCCTGTCCGTTGAGCGGGACGGATCGGGAGTCGACTGGTACCGGCGCCGATAGGGCAGGGGGCTCAGGACGCCCCGCGCAAATCCTCAATGTAGATCTCGTAGAGGGTCGGCTCAAAAATGCTGTTGACCACGGATGTTCCGGGGTCGTCCGCGTCCGCCCCGAATATCTGCGCCGCCTCGAAGACCGGGGCCGTGAGATACCGCGTCGGCACCGGGACACGGGTCACGGGTTGGAGTGGATCCTGGGATGCCAGATGAAACCCCCACAGACCGAATGACGGCACCGTCACCTGATAACTCGCGCTCTGGGGAAACACCCGGGCCAGGGTTGCCCGCACCGACCAGAATGCATTGCGGGCGAAAAAGGGTGAAGAGCTTTGGGTCGCCACCACGCCGCCGGGGGCGAGGCGCCGGGCCACCATGGCATAGAACTCCGCCGAATAGAGCTTGGCGATGGCCTCGTTGTGCGGGTCCGGAAAGTCCATGATCACCCGGTCATAAGTCGGACCATCGTCCTTGATGAACACAAAGGCATCCACGTTGAAGATGCGCACACGCGGATCGTCCAGAGCGTTTTCGTTGAGCCGCGCGAGGGGGGCGAACCGGGCGCCGAGCCAGGTCATCGCCGGGTCCAGATCGACGAGATCGATCCGCTCGACCGTGTCGTATTTCAGGATTTCACGGATGGCGAGGCCGTCCCCGCCGCCAAGCACCAGCACCGCGCGGGGCGGTGTGGACGAGGACATCATGGCCGGGTGCACCAGAGCCTCGTGGTAGCGGTGTTCGTCCTCGGACGAAAACTGGATATGGCCGTCGATGAACAGGCGCAAATCGTTGCGTTGGCTGTTCCGCGTCACCACCAGGGTTTGATAGGGGGTTTGTTTTTCCCAAACCACCGTGTCGAAATACAAGTGGTGCTGGGCATAGGCGGTGATGTGGGATCCGAACACCGTCAGGGCGACCAGCAAGACCGCCACCGCGCCGACACCGGCCATCATGGCCCGCGGCCGGCTGAGATGGTCGCGCAGCCAGATCACATTCAGCAGGGCGACGAAGATGTTTGCCACGCCGATGGCGAAGGAGGAGCGGATCAGCCCAAGGCCCGGCAGCAGCAGCAGCGGAAAGGCGACCGACCCCACCAGGGCGCCCACATAATCGAGGGACATGACATTGGCGATCGAGGTCCGCGTGCCTCCGGCCGCCGCGAGCACCCGGGTCAGCAGGGGAATTTCGAGGCCGACCAGGGCGCCGATGGAAAAGATGAACGCGAACATGACCGTCTGATAGAAAGCGGGTGCCAGGGGAAAGGTCATGAACAGGCTCAAGGAGCAGATCCCACCGATCAGTGCCAGGACGATCTCTGCAAGGATGAAGCGCTCCAGGAGCCGGCCGCCGATGAATTTCGACAGATAGGAGCCGATCCCCATGGCAAACATGAAAAAGCCGATGGTCAGGGAGAACTGGTAGACCGAATTGCCGAGCAGATAGCTCGACACGGTTCCAATGATCAGCTCATAGACGATGCCGCACAGGGCCACCACCGCGATCGACAAAAGCAGGATAACTGCCTTGCTGCGCGGCAGATCCCGGTAGGCGGCATCTTCGGTTCCCGGGCCGGGCCTGATCGCATCCGCGGATTGGGGCTGCAGCGTTTTGGTCGTTCCCTGTGATCCCGTCATCGGCTTTCTCTTGTGGAGGCTCAATCAGCCTTTTATGGGAGGCTCCATAAGCCTTGAGCCCCACCGTCAAAAAAGGGGCCGCAGATGCTGCCCCTTCTTCTGTACCGGACTTTTATACCGAAATGCGGCTCGCGGTCCGGCCCGTCTCCCTCGATGTCGGCCGTGAGCCGTTCGGGATCACTTGCCCCGCGACGGACCGCCCGAGCGCGCCCGGCTGCGCGCCTGACTCTGGGCGGCGCTGCGCTGATTGGCATATTGCGATGGGGACTGGACCGACCGGTTGTTGAAGGAACTCGGCTGAATGCCTGCGGAGCGCTGACGGCTCAGGAGGTTGCCGATCAGGGCCCCGGCGAGGAAGCCCGTGGCGGCCCCCATGAAGGGGAAGCCGGTGGCGTTGCCCGTAGTCAGATCCGTGACGATCATGCGCTGGTTGGCGCTGTCGATCTCGATCTTGAACAGGGCGTTCTCGCCGTAGTCCTGTTCATTGTTGGCATTGGTGTCCTTGAAGCCGTCGACACTGCCGTCTTGCGCCACATCGACGCCGATGGGATTGCCGTAAAAGCGCGGGTCCGAATTGATGCTGTCCACCAGGACGGTTTCGAACTGCTGCAGCTCGTCCGGGCCGGCTTCCTCGATGCCGTTGCGGGTCAGATAGTCCTGGTACTCCGTCATCGCGGTCTCGGTGCGCTCGACGACCTTGGTCAGGTCCGGGCCCGGCTCGCTCTGGGAGCAAGCGGCGATGACGACGCTGCTTATGCCGGCAAGACAGGCGGCGAAGGCAAATTTCTTGGTGGTCATGGTAATCCCTCCGGGATGGTCTGGCTGTTTTCTTGTAAGACGGTCCGCAGCGTCGGTGTCAGGCCTTGAGAGTCTTGACCCAGTGGACCTGGTCTGCGCCGGGCCCGTAGTAATCGCTCAAGGCGCCTGCTTTTGAGAAGCCCGCTTCAGTCAAGGCGGTCGCGGCAAGGTGGCTCAAATCCTCGGGCAGCTCGACAAAAATCGCGCGGGCGTCTTCCTCTTGGGCCCGCGACAGTTGAGCCTCAAGGCCGTTCACACCGTCTTCTGCCTCATGCCAGACCAGACCGAAACCGTCTTCGCTTTCGGGGGCCTCGGCAATGTCGTCAAAGGACAGGCCGGCGGTTTCCGCGGTCAACGGCTCGTCGGCCGGGGCATTCTCATTGATCAGGCTGAGAATGATCTTGGCTTCGCCCGCGTCGTGATAGTCCGGCACCCGCAACTCTTCCCGGGCACCAAGATCCGTATAGAACGCAATAGCGTCGGCATAGAGGTCCTCGCCGTCCTCCTGGTAGTCTGAGGTGGCGATAAACAGTTTGCGCACACCGTCTTCGTCCAGAATGCGCAGTAATTCGCCGATCATCAGCGAACCGATGCCGCGGCTGCGGGCGTCCCGGCGCACATAGGTCCAGGACAGCCAGCGAATATCCGGCACATCCTCGTCCACAACCGCGCCCGTCAGCCCGAGAATGTCCCCGGCCTCCTCAACGACCAGCATGCCGGCACAGTCCCGCTCGCGCAGGGACTCTTCGGCCTCTTCCGCGTCGTCTTCGTCGTGGTCTTCGATAATGGCAAGCGCGGCCGCAAGATCACCCGGCGTCATGGGTCTGACGAACGGACCGTCGCTCGCGGCCTGATCGCCGCCGCCGAAAAGGCGGCCAAGAAGGCCGCCGGATGATGTGCCAGAAGGGCTCATGGCCAAGGGCTCCCGAAAAAGACCGGCAGGGTAAAAGGTAACCTTCGATGCGCGAGCATACACCGATGCGGGAAAAAAAGAATCCCCGACCCGCGGGGCCGGGGAGTCTAAGGGGCCGGGGAGTCCGTTGGCGCCGTGGTGACGTGGCTCCAACGTTCGGGCGTCAGAACCAAAAGCGCCGCGGGGACCGCTTGCGGAAGGGCGCGGCGGCCGTCGGACCAATCCGATCAGTCGGCTTTCTGGAACTCCGCACCGATCACCAGATCGACCGTGTCGCCGATCACCGGGGCCCATTGGGTGAAGCCGAATTCGGACCGGTTGAAACGCGCGGTGGCCTTAAAGCCGACGGCCTGCTTCTTGGCAAAGGGATGCGGGCCCGTGCCGACCAGGGTGACGTCGAGGGTGACCGGCTTGGTCTTGCCGAGCATGGTCAGGTCGCCGGTGACCTTCGCCTGGCCGCCGTCCATGACCTCAACCTTCGTGCTTTTGAAGGTGATCTCGGGATATTCGGCGGCATTGAAGCCTTCGTCGGACTTCAGTTCTTCGTCCAGGCGATCGCTCAGCGTGTCGACGCTGTCAGTCTTGATGGTGATGGCAACGCTGGCCTCGGCCGGCTTGGCCGGGTCGATGGTCATCTCGCCGGAAATGTCATTGAAGCGACCCTGATAGGGGGACAGGCCCAGATGGCTGACGATCCAGGTCACGTTCACATGGGTCGGGTCGAGCTTGTAGGTTCCGGCGACCACATCCGCCGGCTTCGTGCTGAGATCCTTGATCTTGCCGCCGGTCACGGTCTGCTCGGATGCCTTGTGGCCATCAGCAAGGGCCAGGGGGGCAGGGGCCGCGAGCAGCAGGGCGGCGAGGGCAACGCTGAGGGTGGTACGGCGCATGGCTTTTCTCCTTCGTAACGGGCCGGCTCGGCGCCCAAATGGGCGAGACTGGGCCGGCTGACCGTCCATGGAGCGCCTTCAAACGTGTGAAAGGCGCGAAATCACGTCTTTTGGCTAAAACGCACAAAACCGTATCCCACGCACCGCTTCACAGCCCGGCCGTGTTGCGGCTGGCGCAAGGGGCGCATGGGGCACGGGGCGGTGTCAGCCCCACCGCCGCGAGCGTGCTAGTGATCGTTCTGGGCTAGAGTGTGGCGTGGCGGCGCAGGACCCCGCCGGTCTTCCCGGCCATGGCTCGCGACGCCGATCCTTGGAGACCTGCTGCGTGTTGCAGATATGCCGGGTTTTGGAGATATGCCGATGGGCAAACTGACCCTGATCCTTCTGGCCGGTGCGGCGGTCGTCATGGCCGTGGCCGGTCTGATCCTGCTCCAGCCGGCGAGCGGCAAGCGGTTCCTGATCATTTCCGCGCCGCCGGAAGCGGTGCTGCCCCATCTCATGGATCCGGACCGGCTCAAGGCCTGGGTGCCCCAGGCGCTCGGCATCCCGCGGGCGCGTTTCGAGGTGGTTGGTGAGGGCAGCGGCGCGCATCTGGTCTGGCGCAGTGGGGAGGGGCTGGGCCAGGTGCAGGCGGAACCGGCCCGGGTGGACCGGGCCGCCCGGCTGCGCCTTGTCGCTGGAGATGGGAGCGAACGAATCTGGCGGTTTCGATTCGGGGATGCGGGCCGCTATGGCCTCGCCCTGACGGTCTTCACGGTCTATCGACCGGCCGGCGTTCTGGATCGCCTTGACGGCTTCTTGAAGCGGGAGGACCGGGCGCGCGCTCTGGAGCGGGGCCTCTCTTTGTTGCGTGGGCGTGTGCTCGCGGATTTCGGTCAGGCAGGCGGCTCCTACCGGCCCCCGGAACGGCACGGGCGCACCGGCCCGGATCGCGTCGGCGCCCTCGACACGGCCCAACCGTTAAGGGCAAACTAACGAAGCATGGGTCGATCCGGGATGAAACCGATGAAAATTGTGTTGCGCCTCCTTACGGGAGCCGTGCTGCTCGCCGTCATCTTGTTTGCTGTGGGATTGATGCTGCCGCGCCATGTGGGCGTGGAGCGGCGGATCGTGATCAATGCACCGGCCGAAGTCGTCTATCTCTACGTCAATGATTTGCGGCGCTTCAACACATGGTCGCCCTGGGCGAAGGCATACCCGGATATGGTGTTTCGCTTCAGCGGCCCTGAGGCGGGCGTTGGGGCGCGCATGGACTGGGAAAGTGGGCACCCGGATCTGGGCAGCGGCGGTCAGGAAATCGTGGAAGCCGTGCCGGACCGTTTCGTGCGTTCCGTCCTCGATTTCGGGGAAAAGGGGTCCTCGATGATTTTCTGGCGCCTCGATCCGGTCGAGGACGGAGACGCCACCCGCGTCACATGGCGCTTCACGACCGATATGGGATACAACCCCATCGGGCGCTATCGGGGTCTGGCCTTCGACGACATGGTTGGGCGTGACTACGAAAAAGGTCTCGATGCCCTGAAGGACCGAGCCGAAAGTCACGGTCACGCCGGCTCCTAGCCACGCGGCACCTCGCCGCGTATCCGCGTTTCCCGAAACCCACTTGATTTTGCACGCCTCTCCCCTCGCCGGGAGCCAAGGCGCTGTTAATCCCTATCCGGATAGGGTGACCTTGCGAGGGCGCTGGGTGTGTGCAGGCGGAAGGGTGACTCAATGGTGCAGGCCGGAAGTGTGGAAAACACCCATTTCACGTTCGAACACAAGGTGTTTGCGATCGAGGGGTGCTATTTCACGCTCGCCGGGGAACAGCCGGTCCTGCGGATGCGGCTTGGCGAGATCGACGTGTCCATCGCCTTCCCCCAGGTCTGCGGTGAATTCGAGATCGACAAGGCGTCCGCCGACGGGGCCATGCTGGACATGGTTGCCGAGGGACTGCGGTTCGTGCGCAAGATCCGCCCCAACGATTCCATCCCGACAGAACTGCTCGATGGCTCCGCATCCTGGTCGGTGGAGGACCGGCATCGCGAGCGGGCCAAGAAGCGCATGATGATCCATATCGCCCGCTGGCTGTCGGGCGGCGACAAGACCCTTGATGCGAGCCAGCTTGCCTCCAGCCTCGATGCCAAAGACACCCGCGCGCTTGTCCAGAAGCAGTTCGAGGAGATTGCGGAAAAGATCGGTTACGGCCGCCACCGCCGGCAGGACGTGGCCGACCGGATCGATCAGTTTGCAGATGAATTATCCTATGTGGAGGCGCTGAAGGAGCAGGTTCAGGCCATCGCCGGCGTCCGGGCCAAGGTTGCCAAGCTGGCCGGCCTCCACCGGCAGGATCCTCTCCTGACGGAAGAGCTGATGCGCATGGATTTCCTGATCCACGCGCCCCTCAAGCGGATGGCGGATCTGGTGGAGGATCTCTACAGCCAGATCAGTGACGTGATCACCGTGCTCGAAGACTTCCAGAAACTGGTGTCCCATGTGCGCAACGTGCGGGACACATTACGGGCCGAACTGATCGACTGGGAGGAGGTGATCCGCTCCTGGCGCGATCAGCCCGCCGACGCAAGCCCCGAGGCCCTGGCCACGGCCAAGACGACCTACCGGTTCCTTGCCCAAAATTATCAGCAGGCCAACAAGTGGGCCTCGGCGGGCTGACCGGACCGTTTTCTCCCCATATCCCGCCCGCGGCCTCCGGGCTTGCCAGCGCTCACCTCCTGGGCGTACCGTCCGCATCCCGAATGGCGCGCCTCGTGTCCGCCGGTGTGACCGGCCGAGGACCGCCCAGGCCCGCGCCACAAGCCGACATGCCATTTGAGGACCTCCGCCATGGCCAGCCTTCCCGACAAATTTATCTCCGATGCCCTGAACCGGGTTCAGCCGTCCGCCACCATCGCCGTCACGCAAAAGGCTCGGGATCTGCGCGCCCGGGGGCGCGATGTCATCGGTCTTGGGGCTGGCGAGCCCGACTTCGATACCCCGGACGCCATCAAGAAGGCCGCCATCGCCGCGATCGAGCGGGGCGAGACCAAATACACCCCCGTCGATGGGATCCCGGAGCTGAAACAGGCCATTGTCGACAAGTTCAAGCGGGACAACGGTCTGACCTACACCACCGCCCAGGCATCGGTCTCCTCGGGGGGCAAACAGGTCATCTATAACGCTATGGTCGCGACCCTCAATCCGGGGGACGAGGTCATCATTCCCGCGCCCTACTGGGTTTCCTATCCGGACATTGTGCGTCTCGCCGGCGGCGTGCCGGTCTTTGTGGAGACCCGCCTGGAAGACGGTTTCAAGTTGCGGGCCGATGCATTGGAAGCGATGATCACGGCGCGGACCAAGTGGATCATCCTCAACTCGCCGTCGAACCCCTCCGGCGCTGCTTACACGGCCGCCGAGCTGAAGCCCATCACCGATGTCCTGCTGCGGCACCCGCAGGTCTGGGTGCTGACCGACGATATGTACGAAAAGATCGTCTATGACGATTTTGCATTCGTCACGCCGGCCCAGGTCGAGCCGGGGCTTTACGATCGTACGCTGACCATGAATGGCGCCTCCAAGGCCTTCGCCATGACCGGCTGGCGGATCGGCTTCGCCTGCGGGCCCGAGCCCCTCATCAAGGCCATGGCCAAGCTCCAGAGCCAGTCCACGTCCAACCCGTGTTCCGTCAGCCAATGGGCGGTGGTCGAAGCGCTGAGCGGCCCCCAGGACTATCTCGCCGAGCGCAACACGGTGTTCAAGGAACGGCGCGACCTGGTGGTCAGCATGCTTAACCAGGCCGCCGGGATCGATTGCCCGACCCCGGAAGGGGCCTTCTACGTCTATCCGTCCTGCGCCGGTTGTATCGGAAAGAAGACCCCGGACGGCACCGTTCTCGCGAGCGATGGGGATTTCGCTGCGGCTCTGCTTGAGGCCGAAGGGG
Source organism: Alphaproteobacteria bacterium (assembly GCA_050331455.1). Lineage (GTDB taxonomy): Bacteria > Pseudomonadota > Alphaproteobacteria > JAJFIK01 > JAJFIK01 > CAYUYV01. The sequence continues at coordinate 109,387 of JBHJGV010000027.1, read as the reverse complement.
TGGCCATTGTCCACGGGGCGGCTTTCGGGTTGTCGCCCTTTTTCCGCGTGTCCTACGCCACGTCGACGGACGCCCTGGAAGAAGCCTGCACACGGATCCAGCGCTTTACGGCGTCCCTGAGTTGACGCCGACGGGACCTGCGGCGCCTCGACCCGGATGGAACATTGCCGGCTCAACCTTGTTTTCCTATGCGAATGCGCCATGTGAGAAGTCGGGTTGAACGAAAGGAGTTTATTATGAGCGAGAACATTTCCATCGGTCTCGAAGACAACCAACGCAAGCAAGTCGTCGATGGTCTGTCGCGAGTGCTTGCGAATACTTTCATATTGTACACGAAGACCCATGGGTATCACTGGAATGTTACGGGTCCGCTGTTCCATTCTCTTCATGAGATGTTCGAGGAACAATATACAGACCTGTTCGAAGCCACCGACGAGCTTGCAGAACGCATTCGGGCTCTCGGTGAGATGGCGCCAACAGGAGTGAAGTCTTTCCAGTCCCTGTCTGAGCTTGCCGATGACGATACCGTTCCCGAAGCGGTGACGATGGTGAAGAATTTGGTCAAGGATCATGAGACCGTGATCCGCCATATGCGTACGGTCATCGCCGAAGCGGCCGATCTCGGCGATGAGGGCACCGCCGACATGTTGACGGCCCGCATGGAAGAGCACGAAAAAGCAGCCTGGATGTTGCGCAGCATCGCGGCCTGATTATCCGGTCGCTAAGGTGTGATTGCGAAATGGCTGATTGGTCATTTTCTGACCCTGGATCGCGCCCCAAATCGTAGAGTGACCGGCGCCGCGGCGAGTTCGCGGCGCCTTTTCTGTTTACACGTCTTGGGAACGGCGAAACCATCGTCGTGCGAAGCGTCAGAAAGAGCAAGGGAGCGGATCGATGTGGGTACGGCGAAAGCGGGGATGGGAAATCCCGGAGCGGGACGTCACGCCGGAAACGGCCTATCTGAACCGCAGGACGCTGCTGGGGGGTCTGGCCGGGAGCCTTGCAGCGGCCGGTCTGCCGCAAAGCGCTGCGGCGGCGCCTGATCCGAGCGCAGGTCTCTATCCGGCGGAGCGCAATACGACCTACACGGTGGCACGGGATATGACGCCGGAGTCGGTCACCTCCACCTACAACAATTTTTACGAGTTCGGGTCCCACAAAAAGATCTACCGGGCAGCGGCGGCTCTGGAACCGCGTCCTTGGACCGTGCGCATTGACGGCGCGGTTGAAAACGGCGCCGTCATGGATATCGACACGCTGCTTTCAAAGGTCTCCCTCGAAGAACGCGTCTACCGCCACCGCTGTGTGGAGGCCTGGGCCATGACCGTACCGTGGACCGGCTTTCCCTTGTCGCAGATCGTCCGGATGGCCAAGCCCCTGGGCTCGGCCAAATATGTCCGGATGGAAACGTTCCTTGATCCCAAGATCGCTCCCGGCCAACGCGCGCCGTGGTACCCCTGGCCGTATGTGGAAGTGCTGACCATCGAGGAAGCTATGAACGACCTGGCGTTCATGGCCACGGGCGTTTACGGCAAGCCCCTGGCGCCCCAGTTCGGCACCCCGCTGCGCCTCGCCGTGCCGTGGAAATACGGCTTCAAATCCATCAAATCCATTGTGCGGTTCACTTTCGAGGAAAAGCGCAGCAAGACCTTCTGGGAAAGCATTCAGCCCAAAGAATATGGCTTCTGGGCCAATGTGAACCCCGAGGTACGCCATCCCCGTTGGTCCCAGGCAAGCGAGCGCCTGATCGGCACGGGCGATCGGGTACCCACCCGCCTGTTCAACGGCTATGGCGCATTCGTCGCCGATCTTTATGCGGACAAGATGGATCAGAAGATTTTCTTCTGATCGAGGAAAAGCGCAGGCGGTCCGCCCTTCATGCCCCGTCCGCCTGCCCCTGTTTCGAGGACGTTTCGCCGATGGCCAGTCCTGGGCTCGTGATTTTCGATTGCGACGGCGTGCTGGTCGACAGCGAACCTCTCGCCAACGCCTCCTTGGCGGAGGGGCTCCAGGAACTCGGCCTTGCGGCAACCCCTGAAGAGACCCACAGCCGCTATCTCGGCCTGTCCTGGACCAGCGTCATTGCCGATCTTGAGGTCCGCTATGGGGGGCCTTTGCCCGATGGCTGGCTCGAGCGGGTCCAGGCGCGCGACCGGGACCTTTTCCGGCGCCACTTGAAGCCCATTCCGGGGGTGGAAGCGGTTGTCGCGCGGCTGCGCCGGCTCCGGGTGCCCTATTGCGTGGCCTCCTCGGGCAGCCCGGACAAGATGAAACTGACCCTCGGTGTTACCGGTCTTCTCACCTATTTCCAGGGTGTGATGTTCTCCTCGACCATGGTCGAGCGGGGCAAACCCCATCCGGACCTGTTCCAGCTTGCCGCGGAGCGCATGGGCGCAAGGCCGAAAGACACCACAGTCATCGAGGACAGCCTGAACGGGGTCAAGGCTGCGGCGGCCGCCGGAATGACCGTGCTTGCCTTCGTGCGCGATCCCTTGAGCGACCGGGAGGCCCTGGCGGCGGCCGGTGGCCGGCTTTTCGAGACCATGGACGACCTGCCGGCACTCCTCGCCCTGGCGTGACGGATCCCGTTTCCCGATCGGACCCGCCGGATGCGATGGGTCTTTTGTGACGTTTTTCCAGGTGATCGGGGGCAGGTTCTTGTGTGGCTTCCGGCCCGTGGGCATAGTCCGGCGATGACGGTGCCCCGGGGGTGGGCCCTCGAACAGGTTCAGGACAGGGATGGGGTCCGCGTGACACGACAGCACCACATCGCAGGCGGCAGCCGGACCGCCGCCCGCGCCATGCGCTCAAAGCGGCATGTCCTCTGGCCCTTGGCTGCCCTCGGCCTCGCCCTGATGGTCGCTTTGCCGGCGCTGGCAAACCTGTCCTTCGACACGGTGCGTTTCCCCATCATCGAGCTTGAGGCCCGCAAGCAGAACACCGAACGCGGCCTCAACGAGGTCGTGGCGACCTTTGAGACCGAGGCCGAAGACATCCTGGCCAATGTGGTCGGCGAGGAAATCAAAAGCGCCCTGCCGGTCATCAAACGGGCCTATAAACGGGCAAAGGAGGAGGTGACCCGGACCATCAATGCGTCCGATGCAGTGCTGGAGGACCAGCGCAACCGCAAGATCGAGGATGCCTTCCGCACCGCGGAACTGGAGGAAAGCATCCAGGAGTTCCGCCGGCGCCTGGAAGACGGCGTCGGCCGCCGGGCTGTCCTTCTCTATGCGGAGCAGCTTGCCGCCCTGTTTCAGGTGATCGACGATCGCTACACGGAAGGCATTCCGCCGGAATTCCAGCGCTATGTCCGGGAAAATCTGGCCCAGAGCGTCTCCGACGATGCCCGGGCCCGCCTCGGCGATACGGGCGTCACGAACGGGGACTCCGATGTTCCCGTGCCCGTTGCGCCCATCGCCATCGGCGCCATCGCTATTCTGGTGCGCCGGCTCGTCATCAACAATTTGGGCCGGGCTATTGTGCGTCAGCTCGGCGCCACCCTGATCGGGCGCGCCATGAGCGGCGTCGGGAAACTGTTCGGACCCGTTGGCCTCCTGATCGATCTCGCCATTGCCATTGGCGCCCTGGTGTTTGCCTGGGAAGATGCGAGCAACGAGACCCGAGACGCGATCCGCCAGAAAATTGAAGAAAACTACCAGACGGAAGTGCGCGGCCAGCTCCTCGACGAGGCGCGGATCCGGGCCATTGCGGCGGATCTTGCGGGCCCCTTGGTGGGTGAACTCAAGCGGGCCCGCACGGTCCTCGTCGAAGGTCTGGGGCGCACCTATGACTGTGTGGTCGTGCAGGGCTCGTCCGAGGGCGCGGCCGATTACGTCGCCAGCCTGCGTATGCCGGACCAGACCGAGGAACAGTTCCAGACCCTGGTCGCCGATCGCCTGGAACAGCTTTGCCGCGTCTTCGGCCTCGATTTCCAGGACATCTCCTTTGATGACAAGGCCGCCCTGATCGAGGCCGTCGGCATCATCCAGGCGGAGCGTCTCGTGCAGGCCCATGGTCGCCGGTTCATCGACCTGTTCGATGCCGAGCCGGAAGCCGTGACGCGGCTCGCGCGGCTCAGCGGCGATGATCCCGTGGTGCTTTCCCACATCATGGACGCGGAAAATGTCCGGGCCGAACTTGATTTCTTTATTGGCCTCCTGACGCGGCTGGATGGACTGACCCCCCGCCAGCTTCAGGCGGCGGTCCTGGTGCGCGATGCTTTGCCCGATGTCGCGCCCATGGATTACGGCCGCATCGGTCTGCGCACCATTGCGGAAAATCTGGATGCCCTGCGTGCCGCCCGGGCCATCGATGCGGCTATCGGCCGCCAGATCCTGGCCGATGTGCTGGATCAGGATATGAGTCCCCGGTCGCTCAAGGCTCTCACGGAGGTTCGGGAGCCGGCGCATCTGGAGTTCTTCTACGCCCTGTGGCGGGATGCGGGTGCCCGGCGCTTCGACGAGGTGACGGGTCTTCTGGCGGCGGACGACCGGCGACGCTTCCTGCGGGATATGGGCGAGCGGACGGCGGCCCGGATGCTGCGTTCGGAAATCGCCCTTGACGTGGTCCTGATCTATCGGGACCCCAGCCGTGGCGGGCGCCGGGGCGCCATTGCCTATTTCAATCTGTACGAGGCCAATCGCGGTCCCCTTGATCCGGAATCGGAACGGATCGTCGAATGGCTGGTGACCCGGGCCGAAGTGCCGGCCGACCGCATCACGCGGGACCTGGTGCTCGATCTGCGGGCCATCGGCCTGCGCTACTGGCCAGACTTCATCGCCAAGCCCTTGGCGACGGCCCTGGCCTTTACCGGGCTCAACACGCTGATCATCGGCGGCCTAACCCTCATCGCGCTGATCGTGCTGCGGCCGATCCTGTGGCTCATTCTGCCGCGGCGGCGCACGGAACGGGTCGTCATTCAAAGGGGCACGCGCCGTGCCGGCAAGGGAACCGACGATGATGAAGACGCCTGAGCCGAGCGGCGCGGACGCCGCCGTGACCATGGTCGTGAGCACGGAGGACATGCCCGGTCCCTATGAGGTGCTCGGCCTGGTCCATGGCTCCTGCATCCGGGCGACGCCCCTGACCAAGGACATCTGGCAGGCCATCAAGAATCTCGTAGGCGGTGAACTGGTGCAGTATGGGGGCCTCATCGAAGAGACCGTCGACGTGGCGATGGACCGGCTGACCCAGAGCGCGGCGAAGCTGGGCGCGAACGGCGTCGTGGGCGTGCGTCTGTCCACGTCGAATGTCGTGGTCGGGGGCGCCGAGGTGATCGCCTATGGCACGGCGGTGCGTTTCCTGGATGGGGTGGAACCGGCCGCAACGACGGCTGGTCAACCCCAGAGCGCCGACCAAACCCTTGGCCGTCCCAGCGCCCGGGTGGAGCAGGGCACGACTCGAATCTACCGCCTCAAGTAAGCCGGCTGGGCTGCCCGCGCCTCACGCATCATGGGCCGCGTCGAAACAATCGAAGGCCCAATGGGCGCCGGCCATCGCATGGCCGCGCGCTGAAAGGGGCACTGCGTCGAGCGCGGCGGACATGCGAGCCCGCAGCCTCTTGATATCGGTGCCGGAGAGGTGCCGGCCGTGGAAGGCGAGGCCCTCCACGAAAGCCTCTCCGAAGGATTTGCGCAGCACCTTGCGCAAATGCATGCCCCCCATCATCGAACCCTCCAGCACGTAGCGCGCTCCCAATGCGCCCGCCGCCGTCGCGGGCGCTGGCTGGTCTCCGGCGCGCAGCGGCGTATCGGCCCCGGCCGGCGTGCCGCCCAGGGCCTGGAAGTCCCGGTCGATCAATGCGGCGTAGCTCGGCCCCTCCCGCAGGTCGATGAAGAGGTCATCGTCGATCCAGGGCAGGATCTGGCGCTCCACGGCGAGATAGGCCCGCCGGAAAACGCCCAGGAGCGCCCGGTAGCCGTCCTTCGTGAAGCCGGGCTCGAAGGGGGCCTTGAACAGGTCTTTCGCCTCCACGGCATCGTGGCGCGCCTGGGTCCCATCGCGCAGCAGGACCATCAGATCCCCTTGCGATAAATCGATGCCGGTCAGACGGGCAGGAACCTCAAGGACCGGGTGGCTGGACATGGGCATACTCCTGGGCGGGCGGGCTTTGGCGCCAAAGGGTCTCGGGCTGGGGCGGCAGCGCGCGGACCGGGCGCGAGTCGGCGACGCATTCGCCTTATTTTAGGCAAAGCGGTCACCAAACTCTAACGGTGTTCGGATAAGAAAAGGGCCGAGCCCGAGGGCTCGGCCAAGTGGGATTTGGGAGGTTGCCACGCAGGGGTAGTGCGTGGCTGCTGCCGAAAAGGGGGGGACTCTTCGACAGCGGATCCGGAGCGGGGTGTGGGGGGAACACCAACGCTCCGACGTCCACGTAATCCCCAACCCGTAAACAATCAATGAAGAGGCATGGGTCTTTTTTGGGATTTCTCTTCGCGTTTTGCTTAACGGCGCCGTGAAAACGTCCCGCTCTGGCCTTCAATACGTCCAGCCTCGCGCCTGTTCGAGCATGAAATCGCGGAACACGGCGACCCGTTTGGATTGGCGCAACTCTTCCGGATAAACAAAAAACGTATCGAACCGGGGGACCTCAGCATCGGGCAGGACGCGCACGAGGCGGGGCTTGTCTGCGCACAGATAATCGGGCAGGGACGCGATCCCGATCCCCGCCTCGGCCATCTGTGCGAGGGCGATCACGCTGTTCACGGTCATGCAGGGCGTGCGGGGCGGCTGGCCGCTCCGGCCCGCCTGGGCCGGCCAGTTCACGGGCATCAAGTGTTTGGGCGGGTTGGCGTACAGGATCACGGCGTGGTGGTCGAGGTCGCTCTCGTCCCGCGGAATGCCCCGCCGCTGGAGATAATCGCCCGAGGCGTAAAGGTGGCAGGGCACCTGGAACAGGCGCCGGGCCACGAGATCCGGCTGGGCCGGAGCGTGCAGGCGCAGGGCGACGTCGGCCTCGCGCCCCGCCAGATCGAGTTCCCGGTCGTCGAGAACGAGTTCCAGCCGGATGTCCGGGTAGCGCTCTGTGAAGGCCTTGAGGCGTGGTGCAAGCCAGATGGCGCCGAAACTGACCGTGGTTGTGACCCGGAAATCCCCGCAGGGTTTGTCGCCGGCATCGCTGACCTGGGCCTGGGCCCCGAGCAGGCGGTCATGCACGTCACTGGCCGCGCAAAACAGGATGTCGCCCTGTTCCGTCAGCGACAGGCCGCGGGCGTGGCGATGGAACAGCGTGACCCGGAGCTGATCCTCCAGGGCGCTGATCTGCCGGCTGACGGCCGATTGGCTGAGGCCGAGCGACTCCCCGGCATGGGTCAGACTCCCGGCCTTCGCGACGGCGTGAAAAATACGCAGCTTGTCCCAATCCATGGCACTGTCTCCCCATACGGCGGGGGCGCTGCCTCGTTCCGGGTCACTGTCGACGCCCGTCGCGCGGTTTACTCCGCAGCTTGGGCGATGTCACCCCCGCGGCTGAGGAAGCGTTCCGCCTCGAGCGCCGCCATGCATCCCATACCGGCCGCCGTGACGGCCTGGCGGTAGATATCGTCGGTGACGTCCCCGGCAGCGTAAACGCCGGGCAGGCTTGTGGCCGTCGAGTCGGGCGCCGTAACGATGTAGCCGCTCGAATGCATATCGAGCTGACCCTCGAACAGGTGCGTTGCGGGCGCGTGCCCGATGGCGACGAATATGCCGTGCACGTCGATTTCGCTCACTGCATCCGTCTTGACATTGCGCACCCGCATGCCCGTGACGCCGAGGGGGTCGGTGTCGCCGACGACCTCTTCCAGAACCGTGTCCCAGATCACCTCCACCTTGGGATGCTTGAAAAGCCGGTCCTGGAGGATCTTTTCCGCCCGCAGACTGTCACGGCGATGCACAAGGATTACTTTGCTGGCAAAATTGGTCAGGAACAGGGCCTCCTCGACCGCTGTATTGCCGCCGCCGATTACGGCCACCCGCTTGTCCCGATAGAAAAAGCCGTCACAGGTGGCGCAGGCCGAAACGCCGAAGCCCTGAAAGCGGCTCTCGGAGTCAAGGCCCAGCCAGCGGGCCTGGGCCCCCGTGGCGATGATCAGCGTGTCGGCCGTGTAGGTCGTACCGCTGTCGCCGATAAGCGTGTAGGGGCGTTGGCCCAAATCGACACGGACGATGGTATCGCTGATCATCTTGGTGCCGACATGCTCGGCCTGTGCGCGCATCTGATCCATGAGCCATGGGCCCTGAATGACATCGGCAAAGCCCGGATAATTTTCCACATCCGTTGTGATCGTGAGTTGTCCGCCCGGCTGGAGGCCCTGGATCAGCACCGGTTCGAGCATCGCGCGGGCCGCATAGATCGCCGCCGTATAGCCCGCCGGCCCCGATCCGAGAATCACGACACGTCCGTGAATGGCTTCGCTCATGGCTGTTCTCCCTGGCCCCCGGGGCACGCTCAGCCGCGTGATGTCGGGCGTCTTGACTGGTGGTGATGGTCGGGGGCGGCCGATCTGCCGCGGGCCCGGGCCGCCAAGGCGGCTTCGATGATCCCGGCCGCCCGGTCCGTCTCGGCGAGCGGCGTGTAATTCCAGGTCTCCAGCCGCCCGGAAAACGGTCGGGCAATGCCGCGCGCGCGCAGATCGGCATGGAAGCGATCGAATTTGGCGGCGTGCCCCTTCAAGGGCAGGACATGGACCGGCTTTCCGGTCGCGGCTGCTTCCGTCAGCATGTTGATCGATTCGGCCGTGACCAGGATGTGATCGGCCGCGGCCAACATCGCGAAATATGGGTTGTCCCCTTCGCCGTTCCAGACATAGGCCCCGAGGGGCTCCAGTTCAGTGCGCAACCGGGCGGCCTGCGCCGGTCGCGTGCGCCGGGAGGCGGAGACCGCGAGCCCGTGTCCGGACCGGGCGAGGGCCTTGAGCGCCTCCAGGATGGCTTCGAACTGGGGGGGGGCGAGTTTGAGGTGCCGGCTGTCGCCGCCGATCAGCACGCAGGCCAGGGGCCTCGGCAGGTCGCGAAACAGGCCGGCCAGACGGGTGCCCTCGGCGGCAAGTCTTGGGCCGTCGACCCGGTGCGGTGCGCCCAATAGGGGCGTGACATTGGCCCCCGTCAGCCCGTCATGGAGCGCCGGGAACACAAGGTCAAAGCACGCCGGTGCGATGCGCGGATCCTGAGTCTGGACGGTCAAGGTATGCCCCGCGCTCAGGCGACGCACGGCAAGCGATACGGCGACGCTTTGCCGGCCACAGCCGATCAGCACGTCCGGCCAGGGCGGCGCGACCGGATCGCTGTCCCGGTCGAGAACGGCGGCCGGGTCGAGGGGCAGGGCGCCGAGAGCGGGGTAGGGGAGCCAGCGATAGGGCGGCGCCAGGGACACACGCTTGATTGTGATGTCGAGGGCGCGCCGGCGCCCCAACGCTTCGGCAAGCCCAAGGGCCTGGTTTTCCATGCCACGCCGCCCGTCGCTGACCGCCCAACAGCGCAGGGGCTGGGCGGATCCGGCCCGATGGGCGGCCGGGTTTGCGGTCTGGGAAGAAGCGCTCATGGAATGGTCCGACATGGTGGCTCGGGTCTTGTAAGAATCCTGTTTCCCGGCGTAGGGTCTCCGCGCGATCAACAAATCGAGGACAGGTCCGATCAAAACCGTCCGCCGGTCAAGCGGCCCCTGTCAAAAAAGCCAAGGTGCGGAGTGACAAATCCGACTTCCATGCAAAAGGTCAAGCTGGACTCCATCGACCGAAAAATCCTGAGCGAGCTCCAGGCCGATGGACGCATCACCAATGTGGAGCTTGCAAAGCGGGTCGACATATCCGCTCCCCCCTGCCTCCGCCGTGTCCGTGCCCTTGAGGATGCCGGGCTGATCCAGGGCTATCACGCGCGACTCGACTCCCGCGCGCTTGGATATCACGTCACCGTATTCGTCCTGGTGGCGCTTTCCCACCATGCCGATGCGGATTTGCGCCAGTTCGAAGCGTTGGTGCAGTCGTGGGACATGGTCCGGGAGTGCTACATGATCCAGGGCGATTACGATTTCCTGCTGAAATGCGTCACGCCTGATCTTGATGCCTTCCAGGCCTTCTTGACCAACGATCTGTCCGCGGCACCTCACGTGGAAAAAACCCGCACGGCGACGGTCGTCCGCACCAAAAAAATGGAACCCGGCGTTCCGGTTCCGGAAAACGCCGGGTACTGAGTACGGGACATCCCAAGCGACAGTGTGGTTGGATCGGATCGCCTGGCCGATGATGTCCGTCAGGCCCACTGCACCTTGACGATCTCATAGGACCGGCCACCGCCCGGCGTCGCGACTTCGACCGAATCGCCGACCGTCTTGCCGATCAGCGCCCGTGAAATGGGCGACGAGATGGAGATCAGGCCGCTTTTCACATCGGCTTCATGGTCGCCCACGATCTGATAGCTCTTCTCTTCGTCCGTATCCTCATCGACCACGGTCACCGTGGCTCCGAATTTAACGGTCTGCCCGGAAAGAGTCTTCGGGTCGATCACCTGGGCGCGGGACATCATGTCCTCGAGCTCCATCAGCCGACCTTCGATAAAGCTCTGATGGTCTTTGGCCGCATGATATTCGGCATTTTCCGACAAATCGCCGTGTTCGCGCGCCTCGGCGATCGCTTCGATCACGGCAGGCCGTTCGACGGTTTTCAGTTGTTTCAATTCATTTTCCAGGGACTTGTACCCTGCTGCCGTCATCGGAATCTTATCCATAGGCAAAGACTTCTGACTGTTCTTGACTTGTGTTGCAGGAAACAGCCGTCGCGGTTTGGTCCGCAAACGGTCTATCGCTCACCGCCGTTCTCATACCGATTCTCGGCACGAGTCCGGGCGGAACAAGCTGCCGCCGCATCGACCGGCACTGCCGTTTCCCCTTGGACATGCCCCGTTACCACGCCCCGAACCGAGCATCATCACCGTATGGAGCAAAGGTGAGACGACACTCGGGCACCGGAATGGCAGAAAACGGGACGGCTCATTCGGATCCCAATGCTGTAACAGTTTGAGATCCAAGTCTACTGTCACCCCGACGAGACCGTCATTGGGGTGAAGTCGGTTTTTCAGCATAGAATTGCAAGGGCGCGACTTCAAGAGATCCCGCACGCAGGGACCGTATGGCCCGGACGGCCGCCCGACCGCCAGCGATGGTTGTGTAGTAGGGAATGTGCAGCATCAGCGCCGTCCGTCGGATCGACTTCGAATCCGAAATGGCCATAGACCCGTCCGTTGTATTGATGACGAGTTGGACCTCGCCGGCATTGAGCGCATCGACGATATGGGGTGAGCCCTCGGCCACCTTGTTGACCACGCGCACCGCAAGACCCTGTTCGCCCAGGTGGCGGGCCGTCCCGGCGGTCGCCATGACATCAAAGCCCATGTCGATCAGAGCCTGAACGGTGTCGACCACGCCCGGTTTGTCACCGTCGCGCACGGAGACGAAGGCGGTGCCTTCAAGAGGCAGGCCCGTACCCCCGGCGATCTGGCTCTTGGCGAAAGCCCGGCCGAAATCCGTATCGACCCCCATGACTTCGCCGGTGGACCGCATTTCGGGACCGAGAATGGTGTCGACGCCCGGGAATTTGGTGAAGGGGAAACAGGACTCCTTCACCGCCATATGGTCCCGCCGTAACGGCTCTCGATAGGTGTCCTCCAGGGTGTGACCGACCATGAGACGGGCCGCGATATTGGCCAGGGGGCTGCCGATGGCCTTGGCCACGAAGGGCACCGTGCGGCTCGCCCGGGGATTGACCTCGAGCACGTGAATCTCATCGTCTTTGATCGCATACTGAACATTCATCAGGCCGATCACACCGAGCTCCAGGGCAAGGGCGCGGGTCTGCTCGCTCAGGCGGTCCACCATGGCCTGGGGCAGGGAGTAGGGCGGCAGGGTGCAGGCGCTGTCCCCAGAATGGACACCGGCTTCTTCGATATGCTCCAGGATCCCGGCCACGATCACGCTTTGGCCGTCGCACAGGGCGTCCGCATCCACTTCGATCGCGTCGTTCAGATAGGCATCGACCAGCACGGGGCCTTCCGATCCGAAGTCGAAATCCGGGCCCATGATCCGTGTGCGCTGTAAATGATCGTCGTCGAGTACGATTTCCATGGCCCGGCCGCCCAGCACATTGGACGGGCGGACCACGACGGGATAACCGACCTCCCGGGCGAGGCGCACCATGTCTTCCCGGCTGCCCGCTGTCCGGCAATCGGGTTGCTTGAGCCCCAGCCCATTGATGAGGTCCATGAACCGGCCCCGGTCCTCCGCCCGGTCGATGGCATCGGCGGGTGTTCCGAGAATGGGAATGTCCGCCCGGGCCAACGCTCTGGTCAGCTTCAGCGGCGTCTGTCCGCCGAACTGGACGATGACGCCTTTGAGCGTGCCGCGGGTGCGTTCCAGGGTCAGGATCTCGATGACGTCTTCGTCCGTCAGCGGCTCGAAATAGAGGCGGTCGGACGTGTCGTAGTCCGTCGAGACGGTCTCCGGATTGCAGTTGATCATGATGCTTTCCAGGCCGAGATCCGCCATGGCGAAGGCGGCGTGGCAGCAGCAATAGTCGAACTCGATCCCCTGGCCGATCCGGTTCGGGCCGCCGCCGAGAATGGCGACTTTCATGGCGTCGCTGGGCTGGGCCTCGCATTCGGGCACACCGCCGAAAATGGGCGTTTCATAGGTGGAATACATATAGGGTGTCCGGGCCTCGAATTCCGCCGCACACGTATCGATACGCTTGTAAATGGGCCGGACGTGGAGCGCCTGCCGATGCGCGGCCACATCCTCCGTCCTCGCGCCCGTGACCCGCGCAAGGCGGGCGTCCGAAAAGCCCATGGCCTTGAGGGCGCGCACGGCCTCCGCGTCCGTGGGCAGGCCGTGGGCTTTCAAATGGTCTTCCGTATCCACGATTTCGATAATCTGGTGGAGAAACCACGGGTCGAAACCGGTCAAGGATTTGACTTCCTCGAGGGACAGGCCGGCCCGGAACGCATCGGCGACCAACAGCAGGCGGTCCGGAGTCTGATGGACGAGGGCTTCTCGCAGGGCGTTATCATCGCCCGTGTGGCGCTCGTCGAAGCCTGCAAGGCCGGTCTCCAGGGAGCGCAGCGCTTTTTGGACCGATTCCTGGAAAGTCCGGCCGATGGCCATCGCTTCGCCCACGGATTTCATGGCCGTTCCCAGCACGGCCTCGGCCCCGGGGAACTTGTCGAAAGCAAAGCGGGGAATCTTGGTGACCACGTAATCGATGGTCGGTTCGAAGGACGCCGGGGTGACGCCGGTAATGTCGTTGGCCAGTTCGTCGAGCGTGTAGCCGACCGCGAGCTTTGCCGCCACCTTGGCGATGGGAAATCCGGTGGCCTTCGAGGCCAGGGCCGAGGAGCGTGAGACGCGGGGGTTCATCTCGATGACAACGAGGCGCCCGTCGGCGGGGTCGACCGCAAACTGAACATTCGAACCGCCAGTCTCCACACCGATTTCGCGCAGCACAGCGATGGCCGCATTGCGCATGCGCTGATATTCCTTGTCCGTAAGGGTCAGCGCCGGTGCCACGGTGATCGAATCGCCCGTATGGACGCCCATGGGGTCCACATTCTCGATAGAGCAGACAATGATCGCGTTGTCTGCCCGGTCGCGCACGACCTCCATCTCGAACTCTTTCCATCCGCGAATCGATTGCTCAATCAATACTTCCGTAGACGGAGAGGCCTGCAGGCCCTGCTCGACGATGGCCGTGAACTCTTCCGGCGTAAAGGCCATGCCGCCGCCGCTGCCGCCGAGGGTGAAGGACGGCCGGATCACGCAAGGCAGGCCGATATCCGCAACGATGTCCTGCGCCTCCTCCATGCTGCGGGCCACCCGGGACCGCGGCACGTCGAGACCGATCCGGACCATGGCGGTGCGGAACTTTTCCCGGTCCTCGGCCATTTCGATGGCTTCGCGGCGGGCACCGATAAGCTCCACGCCATGGGCCTCGAGAGTGCCGTCGGCCTCGAGGGCCAGGGCCGTGTTGAGCGCCGTCTGCCCGCCCATGGTCGGCAACAGGGCGTCGGGCTTTTCCCTTTCGATGATCTTGGCGACGAAATCCGGCGTGATCGGTTCCACATAGGTTCGGTCCGCCAGGTCCGGATCGGTCATGATCGTGGCCGGGTTCGAGTTGATCAGCACGATCCGGTAGCCTTCGTCCCGCAGGGCCTTGCAGGCCTGGACGCCGGAATAATCGAACTCGCAGGCCTGCCCGATGACGATCGGACCGGCGCCGATGATCAGAATGGTTTCAAGATCGCTGCGTCTGGGCATGTCTGGTCTCGTGGCTCGGAGGCAAAAAGGGGCCCGACGGGGGGCTGGGGCCGCGCCGCCGGACAAAAAAACAGCCCCGGCGAAGCGGAGCGTGACAAGGGCAACGGGCATCGGATCCGGCGGCGTGGCCGGTTTCGGCATGGGGCTTGGCGTGGTGGATGGGCAACCGGTCCGGATCATCCCGCGCGCTGCCTCGTATACTGCTCCATGGCTTCCACAAAGCGCCCGAAAACCGGCAGGCTGTCATGGGGCCCGGGGCTGGCTTCGGGATGGTACTGGACGGAAAACACGGGCCGCCCGGTCAGGGCGATGCCGCAATTCGATCCGTCGAACAGGGAAACATGGGTTTCGACTACGCCGTCGGGCAGGCTGTCCCGGTCCACCTGAAAACCGTGATTCATGCTGGTGATCGCGACCTCGCCCGTGGAAAGGTCCTTCACTGGATGATTGGCCCCATGATGGCCCTGGTGCATCTTGCGCGTCGCCGCGCCCAGGGCGAGGGCGAGAAGCTGATGCCCAAGACAGATGCCAAGGACGGGCAGGCCGGCACGGATCACGGTGCGGATCGGCTCCAGGGCATAGGACCCCGTGGCCGACGGGTCGCCCGGCCCGTTGGACAGCAACAGACCCTGGGGCCTTTGCGCCAGAATGGCGTCCGCATCGCTGGCTGCCGGCATGACGGTGACCCGACATCCCAGCGCGGCGAGGCTGCGCAGAATATTGTGCTTGATCCCGTAATCGAGGGCGACCACGTGGAAACGGGTCGGCGGATTGTCCGCAGACCCATTGTCCTGCCACGGACCTTGGGACCAGGGCCGCGGTCGATTGCCGGTCACGTCGAGGGCGAGTTCCGCCCCTTGGAGACCGACCAGCGTATCCGCCCGTGCCGCCAAGGCTGTCATGTCGAAAACGCCGTCCGGCGCATGGGCAATCACAGCATCGGCGAAACCGGTACGGCGCAGCCGTTGGGTCAGCGCCCGGGTATCGAGGCCGTACAGGCCGACAATGCCCCGCCGGCGCAGCCAGACCTCGAAGGGCCCGCTGGACCGGTAATTCGACGGCGGCGTGGGCCGGGCCTTGATGATGCATCCACGCACGGCCGGGTTGTCGCACTCCATATCGTCGTCATTGGTTCCGACATTACCTATATGGGGAAACGTGAAAACGACGATCTGGCCGGCATAGGACAGGTCCGACAGGATTTCCTGATACCCGGTCATGGCCGTGTTGAAGCAAAGCTCGCCGTCGCTGATACCGACCGCACCGATCCCATGGCCCCAGACCGGCGGGCTGTCTGCCAGAACCAAAACACCAGTCGGGGCAGGCGTGCGGAGGGCGCCGTCCGGGGACGGATGGGACAGGGCACTCGTGATCATCGGGACCGATCCTCAAACTGCAGGCGATCGCCTCGGTTCGTGCGGCGCCCAAGCACCGCGCAGCAATCCGAGGCCGGATGGATAGATCGAGGAGCTGGTGGCGCACCTGGCGGGTCGCGCCACGCATCACAATCGGGTCTTGCTTCGTCAATCTGTACGCGCAAGCCAAGGGGGCCCCGCGCCGCCAACCGAGCGATGCAAGATGGTTTGTGCACAGATGCCTCAGGGCCCAGCCCTTTCGAAAACGGGAAAAGCCACGTAAATTGACCGGAAAGTAAGGAAATCAAAATTGGTCGTCAACTCTCGAACCTCGGAAAATTTGCCTCTAGCCTTCGCCAGCCTATTGTGGCGGAAAGCAGACCGGAATGGTTCGTCCCAAGGGCTCTTCCGCGGCGGGGACGCTGTGCGCGCCGTCTTAAGGATGAAGCGCGTGTAATGGACACGGGAGGGGGGCACGGATTTGCGGCCTACACATTTGTCGACCGCGGATTGGGCCGGATTTTCGGGAGCACCCCGGGGGGCATGAAATGACCGGAAACAGCATGCGTGAACGGATTCAGGACGCGTTGAATGTGGCCATGGGCGATGGCAATACCCGGCGCGTCTCCACGCTTCGGCTCATTCTCGCCGCGATCAAGGACCGTGATCGGGCAGCGCACGCAGAGGATCGCTGCGAGGGCGCCTGCGAGGAAGAGATAACCGACATTCTGCGGACCATGGTTCGCCAGCGTGAAGCCTCGGCTCGGGCTTATGAGGAAAGCGGTCGGCTGGATCTGGCCGAGCAGGAGCGGGTGGAGATCGAGATCATAACGAGCTTCCTACCGCCGCAATTGAGTGATGACGAGATCCATCGCGCCTGCCACACGGTTATGGAAGAAATCGGCGCCACGGCCCTGCGTGACATGGGCCGGTGCATGGGCGCCCTGAAGGCCCGATTTGCTGGCCAGATGGACTTCACGAAGGCGAGCGGTGTGGTCAAGGACCGGCTGCTCGTGGCCTCTCCCTCCCCCCGGTCCTGAGGCCTCTGGCGCCGCGGCGTGGTCTTCGGGGCCATGCGGCAGACGGCGATGCGGGCCGGTCATTCCCATGATGGGCCCATCATGGGCCCGGCAGGGCGAAGGGTGACCCGGACTCATGACCATCACGGCATCATTTCTGGAGGATCTGCGGTCCCGTCTCCGACTTTCGGACATTGTCGGACGGTCTGTGCCCTTCGACCGTCGCAAATCCAATCCGCGAAAAGGGGATTACTGGGCCTGTTGCCCGTTTCACGGAGAAAAAACGCCGTCCTTCCACGTCGATGACGAAAAGGGTCGGTATTACTGTTTCGGCTGCGGTGCAAAGGGCGACATCGTCACCTTCCTGCGCGAGACCCAATCCCTTTCCTTTCCCGAAGCGGTGGCCATGCTGGCGGCGGATGCCGGCGTGGAGATGCCCCAGCCCACACCCCAGGCGGCGGCGCGGGAAAAGGCGCGGCACGGTATCCTCGATGCGCTCGAGGCAGCAGCCGGTTTTTTCACCGAGGCTCTCCATGGCGTGTCCGGAGCCGAAGCGCGCGCCTATCTGGAGCGTCGCGGCCTTGATGCCGGCGTGGTGGAGCGCTTTCGCCTGGGCTATGCCCCGGCCGGCGGATCGGTGTTGCAGACCGCCTTGAGCCGGGCCGGCTTTCCGGCCGAGCTCCTGGCCCGGGCCGGGCTGACCGGTCGCAAGGACCCCAATCGACCCCCTTACGACTATTTCCGCGACCGGCTGATGTTTCCCATCGCGGACGGCCAGGGCCGGGTCATCGGGTTTGGCGGGCGCGTCCTGTCCGCCGATGTGGAGCCCAAATATCTCAATTCTCCGGAGACGGATGTCTTCCGGAAGGGCGAGATTCTCTACAATCTCCATCGGGCGCGAAAGGCCCTGCGCCAGGCGCCCTCCCTGGTGATTGCGGAAGGCTATATGGATGTGATCGCCTTTGACCGGGCCGGTCTGGCCGCCGCTGTCGCTCCCCTCGGCACCGCCCTGACCGACGATCAACTCGATCGGGTCTGGCGGCTCGCCGAAGAGCCGGTCCTGTGTTTCGATGGCGATGCGGCGGGTCTGCGCGCAGCCCACCGGGCCCTCGATCTGGCCCTGCCCAGGCTCGCCCCGGGAAAGACATTGCGCTTTGCTCTGCTGCCGGCCGGTCAAGATCCGGATGATCTCCTGGCTCGCGGCGGTCCGGACGCGCTCCAGGGCCTTTTGGGGCGGACAATCGGCCTTGCGGATCTGCTCTGGAGCCGCGAACGGGCCGCCGGCCCCCTCGACACGCCGGAGCGCCGTGCGGGTCTTGAAGCCCGTCTCGATGCGGCCATTGCCCCGGTCCAGGATGGCTCGCTGCGCTATCATTTGAAGACGGATTTGCGCCAGCGCCTGAAGGCGCAGTTCCGCCAGGCCCGCAGCGGTGCCGGCTCCGGAGGACCGCGGCGCGGTGCAGGGCCCTCGGGGGGGCCTCGGGGAGCCTCTCCGTGGGCCGTGCCGAGCGCCTCGCCGCAACTCAAGCGCAGCAGGCTTGCCGGCCTCTCCCAGTCCCTCAGCCCGCCCCGAGGCCTGGGTGCCGGCGCGCCCGAGGCGGCATTCGGCGTGATGGAGGATGCGGAGCGGGTGTCCGCGGCCCGCGAGCCGGAAATTCTGGCCCTGGCGCTGGCCCATCCCTGGTTGCTTGAAAGCGGGGCCGAGGACTTGGCAAATCTCGACCTTGCCGATCAGGACTGTCGGCGGGTGCGCGATGCCCTTCTCGCGCTGCTGGACGATCCGGAAACGCACAGCCTTGAACAATCGGATGGAAAAGTCCTTGACAGAGACAGGGTCGCGGTCCACCTGTCACAAAGGGAGGATGCGTCTTCCTTGCGACGGATCTTGCAAAATGGGCGCGTCCGATCCAGCCGCCATTGCGATCCTGAGACATCGCCGCACTCCGTCAGAACGGTCTGGCGTGGATTGTTGAAATGGCACCACGCCTTATACACGTGCCGACAGGAATTGCGCCGGGTCCTTGCGGCCTTTCACCGTGATCAAACCCAAGATCAAGAGGCAAAGTTGATTGCAATCTGCGAGCAGATCTCAACCTTGTCGCGCCGGGACGGTCCGGCGCCCGATGGCTCGCATGACCGGGCAGGCGGACCGTGACAGGTCGGACCTCGTGACTTTTTAACCATCATCGGGTGGACGTACGGCAACGACGCCCACGCGGTCCGCCATGACAGCTTGCGGCATGGACCCGGCCTTTCGCCAGTCCGTGCCCGACACCCTCGAATTGAGACGGGCAACCCATGGAAGGCGTGAGAGAGCAAGTGAGCGGACGCAAAGCACGCAGCGCAGCCAAGGCCAAAGGATCCGAAAACGGGGAAGCCCGTGAAGACGGTCAGGACAGCCCCCTGCTCGATATGACGGATGCCGCCGTCAAGCGCATGATTAAGGCGGCCAAGCAGCGGGGCTATGTCACCTACGACGAGCTCAACAAGGTTCTCCCGTCGGATCAAGTGTCTTCGGAACAGATCGAAGACATCATGTCGATGCTCTCCGAGATGGGCATCAATGTGGTCGAGGCCGAAGACGTCGAGGAAAACGCCGAGGCTGAAGAGGGCACCAAGGAGCTGGCCCCGCGGGACGAGACCGCGCCCACGGTCACGCAGAAGGACGAACTTGACCGCACCGACGATCCGGTTCGCATGTATTTGCGGGAGATGGGCAGCGTCGAACTGCTCTCGCGCGAGGGCGAGATCGCCATCGCCAAGCGGATCGAAGCCGGCCGCGAGACGATGATCGCCTCCCTGTGCGAAAGCCCCCTGACCTTTGAAGCGATCATTGTGTGGCGGGACGAACTCAACGACAGCAAAATTCTACTCCGGGACATTATCGATCTTGACGCGACCTACGGGGCCGGGCCCTTCGGCGACAATAACGGGCCCACAAACGGTGCCGGCGATGGTGCGCATGCGGATGGAATGGTGCCGGGACAACAGCCTGCCCCTGGACAACAGCCTGCCCCTGGACAACAGCCTGCCCCTGGACAACAGCCTGCCCCTGGACAACAGCCGAACGGGGCGCCCATCAATGGCGGCGCGGCACCCAATGCGGCTGCCGGTGAGGCTTCCCGTGGCGAGGCATCCCGCGGCGAGGCGTCCCGCGGCGAGGCCTCCAATGATCAAGATGCCGACGCCGATGGTGATGACGATGGCGAAAACACCATGTCGCTCGCAGCCATGGAGGCGATCCTCAAGCCGTCCGTGCTCGAAACCTTCGACTCGATCGCATTGTCCTACAAAAAGCTCCGCAAACTGCAAGATGCGCTGGTCGATGCCGCCCTGCAGAACAAGACTCTGACCCCCCAGCAGGAAAAACGCTACAGCAAGCTCAAAAACGAGATTGTCGATCTGGTGAAGAGCCTGAAGCTCAACAACAACCGGATCGACGCCCTGGTCGGTCAGCTCTATGCCATCAACAAGCGTCTGCTCAGCTATGAGGGCAAACTGCTCCGCCTCGCGGAATCTCACGGTATTCCGCGGGAGGAGTATCTTAAAGAGTATTACGGCCACGAGCTTGATCCCGAATGGGCGGCCCGGGTCGTGACGTTGAAGCGCGCCGGCTGGAAGAGCCTCGTGCGCGATGAGGCCGACGGCGTCTTCACGATGCGGGCCGAGGTGCAGAAGGTCAGCCAGGAAACCGGTCTCGAGGTCAGCGAATTCCGCCGCATCGTCCAGACTGTGCAGAAGGGTGAGCGCGAGGCCCGGCAGGCCAAAAAAGAAATGGTGGAGGCCAATCTGCGCCTCGTCATTTCCATCGCCAAGAAATACACCAATCGCGGCCTGCAATTCCTGGACCTGATCCAGGAAGGCAATATCGGCCTGATGAAAGCGGTTGATAAATTCGAATATCGGCGCGGTTATAAGTTCTCGACCTATGCCACGTGGTGGATCCGCCAGGCGATCACCCGGTCCATCGCGGATCAGGCCCGCACGATCCGCATCCCGGTGCATATGATCGAAACGATAAACAAGCTCGTGCGGACGTCGCGACAGATGCTCCACGAGATCGGCCGCGAGCCGACGCCGGAGGAACTGGCCGAAAAGCTGGGGATGCCGCTCGAAAAAGTTCGCAAGGTGATGAAAATCGCCAAGGAGCCGATCTCCCTCGAAACGCCGATCGGCGACGAGGAAGACAGCCATCTGGGCGATTTTATCGAGGACAAGAACGCCATCCTGCCCATTGATGCGGCGATCCAGTCCAATCTGCGGGAGACGACGACCCGGGTGCTCGCCTCCCTCACGCCGCGCGAGGAGCGGGTCCTGCGGATGCGTTTCGGAATCGGGATGAACACGGACCATACGCTCGAAGAGGTGGGCCAGCAGTTCTCCGTGACCCGCGAACGGAGCCGCCAGATCGAGGCCAAAGCCCTGCGCAAGCTGAAGCACCCGAGCCGGTCACGCAAACTGCGCAGCTTTCTCGACAACTGATACCGGCGGACGCCATCTGTTCGAAAAAAGGGCCGTGGCGGATGATCCGTCACGGCCCTTTCATTCGGCGGTCGCTTCGCCCGTCAAAAGCCCATCAAGGCCAAGGGTGTGGCGATGATCAAAAGCAGGATCACAAAGCCGACGACGCCCACGAAATAGCCGATAAGCGTCTTGTACCAAGCGAGTTTGAACTTCTCGTACATCATGACGCACAAGGCCCGGAAGCCCACCACACTGACAGCGAGACTGTACAGGCTGTGCAGCACATTCTCCCCATCGACCATGAAAAACGCCCCTGCAACGGCGATCAGACTTCCGGGGATGTATGTCAGCACGATCATTGGCGCTGCCCAGGCCACATAGACGTGGAACAAGCGCTTGTCCGTTAGGTTTTCGGGCTTTTTCCACACTCTCAGCCCGTAACGCAGGACATAGCTGCCCACGATGATGCCGGCGGCGATGTAAAGGCCCAGAAGCAGATTGACCAGGAATTCCCCGAGTGGCACGTCCTGGCCGGTCACAAGCGTAATCAGTGAGAACAGGGCTCCGAAAATCACCAGCGACGTCATGATGCCCCGCCAGGCCATTTCGAGGGCCGCCCGGTAGTTTTCTTCGTCATCAAGAATGATGGTCCCGGCCGTGTGGGTTGGCTGGCTCAGCGCCGTGAAGGCGGCCCGGTTGAGATCCACAATGTCGAGCAGTCCTTTGCGCCAGCCCGTGGCGCGGTCCGACATTTCGCTCCGAAGCTTCTCCGTCAGCCAATCCCGCATGCCCGTTCCCTCTTTTTCGCTCGCGCTGGCCATAGCCGGTGGGACCGTGACCGGGGTCCCCGACGGTGTCTATAGCCCATCGCGCGAAGATCGCCAGGGGGCGGGATCTTACGGGCGGTCAATCCGGCACGTCGGTTGTGAAACTCAGGACGTCTCCAGCGCCGGACGGCACGCTGCCTTGCGAAATTCCGACGGTGTCCGGCCCGTCCAGCGCTTGAAGGCCCGCCGGAACGCTCTGTCATCGGAGTAGCCCAGCAGAAGAGCGATGGCGTGAATGTCGACCTCCGGATCTTGCAGGAAATCCATGGCGCTTTGGGCGCGCCTGTCATTGATCAGCGCTTGGATTGACGTGCCATGACCATTCGCGATCCGCTGCGCAGACCGAAGGCTGACATTCATGCGCGCCGCCACGGATATCGGTTCGAAACACCCGTTCGAGACCGCTTCCACCACGGCTTTGCGCAGCCGCGCGATGCCGGGTGGCTCAATGGCACAATCAAGGCGTCTCAGGACGCCGTCGTAATACTGCTCGACAAAGGCAAATAATTCGGCATTAGACTGACTGATCCCAAGATCCAGGCAGTCGCGTTTCAACACGATCGCATTGGCCGGTCTTTCGAAATGCACCTCAGTCTGAAAAAAGTCCAGATAGGCTTTTGTCGGACCGCTCGGCGGATGGAAGAACTCCACACGGACGAGACTGTTTTCGATACCCAGGACGTCCGAGATCATGCGTGTAAAGATACCGGCGCCCACCTCGGCCGTCCGCCCGCGATCCGCTCCGACCATGGGGTGGGCACAGGTCAGAGTGGCTTCGCCACCCTGTTCCTCCAGCGCCATGTGCAGGCGATCCGCCATGAACCTGCGGGTCTTCACCATGAGGTGAAGGACCGTACGCAAGTCTTTCGCGAACTGGGCTCCATGGACCAAGCCGCCAAAAAAGGAGAACGGCGCCGCCCGTGCCAGTTCCATGGACAGGGCGACTTCGGGATCGGACGGAACCAGCATGTCCCAGAGTGCCGCGATCACGTCCTCAGGCAGTCTGGCGTCCGGATGGACGAGATCGAGCCCGGATAGGCCAGTGGCCGTTTCGATCTCGTGGATGCTGATGCCCCGTGACAGGGCGAAGGCGACGATGGTCGAGGCGACGGTGGCAAGAACGCCGGGCTTGTCCGACGTTTCGGGGACGGATCTGCGATTCACGCCTTTAGTCCTTCCGCACATGCCCTGAAGGCCCGCGCCGCCGACCCTTCAGCCCCGTATGCGGGTGCCAGGGGTCGGCGGCGTCTTGTGCCGTCAGGCTGCGCTTTCGCTCCATTCTGACCGTCCGATATTGAACAGCGCGGCATAGACCGCCGGCAGCAGCACCAGTGTCAACACGGTCGCAAAGGTTAGACCATAAACGATCACCACGGCCATGGAACCGAAGAACACATCGCTCATCAGCGGGATGACGCCCAAAACGGTTGTCAGGGCCCCCAGCATGACCGGGCGCACGCGGCTGGCGGCGGAGTCGATGACCGCATTGAAACGTGGTTTGCCCTCGCGAATCTCAAGATCCATCTGGTCGACGAGGACGATGGCGTTCTTGATCAGCAGGCCTGCCAGGGACAAAACACCCAGGATGGCCATGAATTCAAGGGGCGTACCGGTCGAAAGAAGACCGATCACCACGCCCACCACGACCATGGGCACCATCAGCCAGATCGACAGCGGCTGACGGAGGGCGTTGAACAGGAGAACCACGACCAGCACCATGGCGAGGAAGCCGAGGGGAATGGTCCCGCCAAGCTGGCCATTGGCCTCCGCGCTGTCGCCGGCCTCACCGTCCCAGCGCAGGCGATAGCCGGGCGGAAGCTCGATGGCTTCGATGGCCGGCTGCACCTGGGCCAGGACCTGGGAGGGCAACAAACCGTTGGCCGCATCCGCCTGAACCGTGAGGCTCCAGACCCGGTCCTCACGCCGCACCATGCTGTCCCGCCAGACGACGCGCGCGCCTTCCACGGTTTCGGACAGGGGCACGGTCTGGCCGGTCCGGCTGCTTGGGATCTGAATGCTGAGCCCCGTATCCAGGTCCCGGCGTTCGCGCTCCGGCGCCCGGTAAATGATGGGGATCAAATCGTCCCCTTCCCGGTAGGTGCCGACCGTTCGTCCGGAGAAGGTCGCGTTCAGCGTTTCGGCAAGGGCTTCGCGGGAGACGCCGACTCGATTGCCCCGTTCCGACGCATAGCGCGGTTCGAACACGGGCTTTTGCTGGCGCCAGTCCGTCTTGACACCGATGGTGTAGGGATTGGCCGCCATAATGGCCTTGGCCTCGCTGGCCAGTTTGCGCAGGACTTTTGGATCGGGGCCGAGGAAATTGGCTTCGATCTTCGGCCCCTGGCTGGGTCCGAGCACGAACCGGGAAACCCGGGCCTGGGCCTCTGGGAAGCCCTCATCCATGTCCCTTTGCAGGACCGGCATCAGCCGGGTCACCGTATCGAGGTCTTTGACGTTCAGAAGGATCTGGGCATAGGACGAGTTGGGGGTCTCGATCCGGTAGATCAGCATGTAGCGCAAGGTGCCGCCGCCAATGACGGTGTGGACCGTCTCCACGCCGTCATACTCGGCCAGCTTGGCCTCGACCTCGGCCATGTAGTCGGAGGTGCGCTGGATATCGGTTCCCTCCGGCATGAAGAAGTCGATGGCGATCTGTTCCGTGGTTGCCGTAGGAAAGAAACTGTTCTTGACGAACTGGAAGGACCAGAGCGCTGCGACGAAAGCGCCGATGGCGATGGCAAAGACCGCATACCGATAGTCGAGGGCAGCGCCCAGGAAGCGCTTGTAGAGCGCCATGGCCCGGTTTTCTTTCGGCGCGTCGTCGGCTCCGCCTACGGCCTGTTCCTTGATGATCAGACTGGCGAACATGGGCACCAGGGTGATCGCAAACAGCCAGCTATAACCGAGCGAGATCAAGATCACCCAGAACAGGTGGTTACAGTACTCGCCCGCATTGCCGGGGGCGAAACCGATGGGTGCGAAGGCGATGATGCCGACCAGCGTGCCGCCCAGCAGCGACCAGATCGTCTTTCCGACGATGGACTTTGCGCTGTCGATAAGGCGCTCGCCCTTGCTGATCCCGACCAGGATGCCGTCGGTCACCACGATCGCGTTATCGACCAGCATACCC
The DNA here is from genome assembly GCA_050331455.1 of Alphaproteobacteria bacterium. Classification (GTDB taxonomy): domain Bacteria; phylum Pseudomonadota; class Alphaproteobacteria; order JAJFIK01; family JAJFIK01; genus CAYUYV01. The sequence continues at coordinate 84,314 of JBHJGV010000027.1, read as the reverse complement.
AGGGCAATGATCAGTGCACCAAGGGAGATCCGGTGCATGGGCAGGGCCACGAAATACATGGTCAACAGGGTCGCGGCGATGGTGATGACCAGGACCCCGCCGATGATCAGGGCCGAGCGCAATCCCATGAAAATCAACAGCGTGACAAGCACGATGACGACCGCAGCGACCACGTTCACAACGAAGCTCTCGACGGATTCGTTCACGGCATCGCCTTGGTGGTAGAACTCGTGTACTTCGATGCCCAGCGGCCGGTTGACTTCCATCTCGGCCAGCTTGACGCGGATCGCCTCGCCCATCTTGGCCACATTCGACCCGCTGACATTGGAAATCCCGAACACGATGGCCGGTTCGCCATTGTAGCGGGCAAGGGAGCGTGCCGGCTCCACATAGCCCCGTGTGACCGTTGCCACATCACGCAGATAGACGATGTCGCTGCTGTCCGTTCCCGACACGACAACATTTTCGATGGCCTTGACGGAGTCGAGTTCGCCCGTGGGGTGGATCACCACGCGAAGATTGCCGACTTCCGCTGTGCCTGCGGACACCACGGCATTTTGGCCGGACAGATCGGCAAAGACATTTTCAAGCTCGACGCCGAAGGCCGCGGCGCGATCCCGGGCCACCTCGATATAGATGGCCTCGGTCTGATCGCCGAAGGTACGGATCTTCGCGACATCATCGACGGCCAGAAGCTCCGTGCGCAGATCCCAGACATACTCATAGAGTTCCGCCAGGGAGTATCCGTTGCCCGTGACGACATAATAGAGACCGAACACGTCACCGAATTCGTCATTGACGACCGGCTTACCGGCCCCGGTCGGCAGAGCCGCTTCGGCATCCTGAACCTTGGACCTCAAGCGATTGAAGACCTGTCCCAGCGCATCCTTGTTGGGGGAGAAAGCGTTCTTGATGTCCACTTCGACCAGGGAAAAGCCATAGCTCGACACGGACCGGATCTCATCGACCTCCTGCATGCTTTGCAGTTCGGTCTCGATCGCGTCGCTGACTTCATTGGCCACTTCTTCCGGCGTGGCCCCCGGATAGGACGTGTAGATCTGGGCCGTCCGGATGGTGAATTCCGGGTCCTCGAACCGCGGCAGGGTCTCATAGGCGTAATAGCCGCCGATGAGAGAGATGATCACCACCAGCCACATGATTAGCCGGTTCTGAATCGCATATTCCGCAATATTCATGGTGCCCCGCTCCCTCACGGTTCGTAACGACGCACTTTGGCGCCTTCGACGAGATAGGCGCCGCCCGCCTCGATGATGAGATCGCCGGCGGCAAGGCCGGCTTCAACGGTGAGGGAGGGCCCTTCCGGCTGGCCCAGCACCACATCCCGGCGCGACACGGTCATAGTCTCCGGGTTCACGACCCAGACATAGGTCTGGCCGGCTTCACTGAGGACGGCACTGAGGGGCACGCGGATACTCTCCGTGGGCGCCGCTTCGCCGGACAGGGTGTAGCGCCCGTAAATCAGACCCGTCATGCCGGGCAGGATCAGCAGGCCCTCCGGGCTCGCGAAGGAGAATTTCGTTTCGAAGGTCTGGGTCTGGGCGTCGGCCAGGGCCGTGGTCTCGCTCAAGGCGGCCACCAGCCGCGTTTCCGGCGCCGCATCAAGCACCACGAACAAATCCAGCGGCTGGATCAAATCGGCATTGATGACGATGGAGGCCGGCATCTGCACCACGGCTTCAACCGCGTTGGCCCCTTGCACCGTCATGATGCGCTGGCTGGCGCTGACGGTCTCGAAGGATTCCACATGCAAATCGGCGATAATGCCGTCAAAGGGCGCGAAGAGCGTGGAGTCCTTGAGGTCTTTTTCCGCGGAGTCCAGCTTTGCGCGGGCAATGTCCGCCGCGGCCCGGCGTTGGTCGTAGACGCTGCGCGCAATATTGCCCCGTTGGATCAGCTCGCGGGCGCGATTGAAATTGTCCCGGGCCTGTTCGTATTCGGCGCGGGCGGCCGTGACGGCATTCTCGAAGCTGCGCTGGTCAAGCTGTGCAATCTGTTGGCCGGAGGTGATTTCATCACCTTCGCTGACCTCAAGCTTCTGCAATTGCCCGCTCACCTGGAAGGCCAAGACTGTGGTCTCCGCCGAACCGACGACCATTGGCAGGCGGAAGGATCGAATGACGGAGCTTTCCGTCACTTCCAAAATTTTGGCGGGACGCTCGCCCGCCCGCGACGGCTCCGGCATCTCCTCGCTGCAGGCGGCCAGGGCGCCGGCAACAATCCATATGAACAGTGACTTTGCGATTTGCGACTTTGTGATCTGCATCACTGAACCCTTCTGCGAATTTCGGACGATGATGGCCTAGCATGGTGTTCGAGCGCCGTCGCCTGCCTTTATCCCGTCCGGGGGCACACAAGCGAACGCCCCCGCGCAGACAATTGACCGGCGCAGGGGCGTGTTGGATCGCTAAAATCTCCATAAGTTCCTTATCACGTTATCATGAACTTTAACGGTGCGGGAAGGAACGTGGGCGGACAAAAGGCGCCGTTATCCCGGCGCGCGTGGCGCGAAATGTCCTTCCATGGGGATCTGCGTCGCCTGTCGGGGATTGTGGGCTTGAAATCGTCCTCGCCGACGAGGCCGTCTGCGTCCCGGTCATGGGCACCGAGGATGCCCTGCGCACTGAGCGCGGCGCGGCTTTCGGGAAGGCGTGAGGACGTCTTTCCTGGTCGGGCTTTGGTCGCCATCGGCTTCGGCTCGGGGCACTCGCTCATCGGCACGCCTCGCGAAACCCGTCCCAACAGCGGCTTTTTCTGTCCGGACAAAGCGGTCGTCCCGGTTTCAGCCATAGGATCGGGGCAACTCGATCGTAACGGCGGCCTGGGCTGCGATGCCCTCCCGGCGACCGGTGAACCCCAACTGCTCCGTTGTCGTGGCTTTCACGCTGACGCGGTCGGGGGTCACGCCCACAATGTCGGCAATGCGCCGGGCGATGGCGTCCCGGTGGGGGCCTATTTTGGGGCGCTCGCAGATCAGGGTCAGGTCCAGATGAACGAGCCGTCCCCCCCGCGCGCGCAGACGCTCTACCGCATAAATCAGGAACTGGTCCGAGGCGGCCCCTTTCCACTGCGGGTCCGAGGGCGGGAAGTGCTGGCCGATATCGCCGTCGACCATGGCGCCGAACAGGGCGTCCGTCAGGGCGTGAAGACCCACATCCGCATCCGAATGGCCCTTCAGCTTCGCGTCATGGTCGATTTCGACCCCGCCCAGGATGACGGCATTGCCGGGTTCGAAGGCGTGGACGTCGAAGCCGAGCCCGGTGCGGCTTTCCCATTGGGGCGTGGCATCCGGCGCCGGCGAGGGTCGTGATTCTGTCATGAGGCGCTCCGCAAACTGAAAATCGTCCGGTGTGGTGATCTTGATGTTCCGGTCCGAGCCCCGCACGAGGGCGACGGCGAGGCCCGCCGCCTCGGCGACCGCGGCGTCGTCGGTCAGCTCCCGGCCGCCGGCCCGGTCATGGGCATCGAGGATGGCGGCAAAGACAAAGCCCTGGGGGGTCTGGGCCCGCCACAGGGTTTCCCGCGGGACGGTTTCCGTAATCAGCGGCGGGACGTCTGCGCCGGTGCCGTCGGCACCCGTGCGTTTTATGGTGTCGGAAGCGGGGAGGGCGGCAATCGCACCGGGGTGGCTTTCCAGGGCCTTCAGCACCCGCCCGATGGTGGCCGCATCGGTCAGGGGCCGCGCGCCGTCCTGAATGAGCACACGCTCCGGCGACAGGTCCTTCAGGCTCTGGAGACCGAGGGCCACGGATTGCTGGCGCGTCTCCCCGCCATGCACCGGGTCCAGAACCGGCAGGCCCGCGGTCGCCGCATCATAGAGGCCCCGATCGTCAGGATGGATCACCACGCGGACGGCATCGACGGCGCGGTGCTCCAGAAAGGCGCGGACCGTATGGCGCAGCACCGGTTCCCCGGCCACGTCCCGATATTGTTTCGGGATGCCGCCGCCGGCCCGCATGCCCCGTCCGGCCGCGACGATCAAAGCCACAGTCCCCGCCATTCCGTTTTCTTCTCCCTCTCCGAATGCGCCGTCCCGCATTCCCGTTGCACGGCGCGTTTGTCGCGGACCCTGGTCCAAGCCCGCGCCTTGCGCAAGGTGATCGGTCGGGGCGTCGGCGTTTGGGCAATCGGGGCAGGATATGGCATGGATGGGGTGACGCGATCCAAAACCGCCCATGAACATCGCAGACAAAGCACGCCCATGGCCGATCCCATGCCGTTCGCATCCACCGACGCTTCCCTCAATCCAGCCGGTCCCGGCCCGGACGCCGTCCGCGCACCGCTGCGGATCGGTCCACTGACCCTCCCCAGCCGGGTGATTCTGGCCCCCATGTCGGGAATCACGGATCTCCCGTTCCGCAAGGCCGTGCGCCGGTTCGGTCCCCAGCTCGTCGTGACGGAAATGGTCGCGAGTGAAGAGCGGTGCCGCGACCGCTTCGAATCCCTGCGCCGGGCACACCGGGGTGAGGGCGATGTGGAGCCCGTTGGGGTGCAGCTTGCAGGCCGCGAAGCCCTTTGGATGGGTGAGGCCGCCCGGCTGGAAGAGGCGGCCGGCGCCCGACTGATCGACATCAATATGGGCTGTCCGGCGCGCAAGGTAACCGGCGGTCAGTCCGGTTCGGCCCTGATGCGGGACCTGGACCACGCCCTGCGGTTGATCGAGGCGACCGTGGAGGCGGTCTCGGTGCCCGTCACCCTGAAAATGCGCATGGGTTGGGACCATGACAGCCTGAACGCGCCGGCGCTGGCCCGCCGGGCCGAGGACGCCGGGATCCGCATGGTGACCGTGCATGGCCGCACGCGCTGCCAATTCTACACCGGCGTGGCCGACTGGGACTTCGTTTCCCGGGTCAAAGAGGCGGTCTCGGTCCCCGTCGTCGTGAACGGCGACATCGTCAGTGCACCCCATGCTGTGGAGGCGCTGGAACGGTCCGGGGCCGACGCGGTGATGATCGGGCGCGGCGCCCAGGGCCGGCCCTGGCTTCTGGCCCAGGCCTGCGCGGTGCTCGACGGGCGGACCCCTCCGGCTGACCCGGACCGCGCCACCCTGCGGGAGACCGTTACGGCGCAGTATGAGGAGACATTGTCCCTCTACGGTACGTCTGTCGGTCTGCGCACTGCCCGGAAGCATTTGGGGTGGTATCTGGAACGCCTGCCCGGTGGGGCGTGTGTGCGTGATGAGATCTTCCGCCTGGAACAGCCGGCGGCGGTCCTTGAGCGGCTTGACCGCTTCTTCACGGAACTCGATGGGACCGGCGGCGGGCCGATCCGCCAAGCGGCCTGAGCGCGGGAGCTTGGGGAATGGCAGCCGTGGTCGACGACTCTGGTGGCGGGGTGCCCCGGCTGCCCTGGTTCCTCGAGGGCCCGTCTGACGCGGCCCGCAGCCTGCGCCATGCCTTTGGCCAAACGGCTGGCGACCGGCGCAATCTGTTGCTGGTCGGGGAAAACGGCACCGGCAAGGGACTGCTGGCCCGGGCCATCCATGAAGCGGCCACGGCCAAGGCCGTTGGCGGCGGCGTCGCGCCTTTTATCGAAGTCCGCCTGCCGGTGAGCGACGACCGGGGCCCGCATGAAGCCTTCCGCCGGCGTCTGTTCGGCTTAGAGCCCGAGCCGGGGCAGCCGGCCGCCCGGGAGGCCCGGTCGGAGGGCTGGATCCATGCGGCCCAGGGTGGAACCCTGTTTCTGCGCGGTCTGGGCGTGGAACGGGCGGATCAGGGCGCCCTGATTCGCGAGACCGTGGAGCGCTGTCGAACCGTGCCCGCGACCGCTGCCGCGGCGGTGCAAGTGATCGCGGCAGCACGGGTCGCCCCGGCCCGTCTCACCGATCCAAGCCCGGCGCAGGCCGGTGTCGGCAGCCTCGGCCGGCTGATCAGCCGTTTCGAAGGCCGCTGCCTCATGGTCCCGCCGCTTCGGGAGCGGCTCGACGATCTTGCACCCCTGGTCGCGCGGTTGCACACACGTATGACGCGCAGCACCAGTCCCCTCCTCAGCAAAGACGCCCTGGCGGTGCTGGCGACCTATGATTGGCCCGGCAATCTCTGGGAACTGGCCCAGGTCGTCCGATGGCTTTCGACCCAAGGCGGAGAGGGCGCCCCGGACGCGGCCGCGACGGAAAAGGCGCTTGTTGCTGCGGGGGCCTCGGCCGACTTTTCCGGGGAGCCGAGTGAGGCCGCGTCTCCCGTTGAACCCGGCACCTTGAGCGGAGCCGTCGAGACCCATCTGCGCCGCTATTTCGCCTGGCATGGCGAGGATCTGCCGCCCGCGGGTCTCTATGCCCGGGTGTTGAGGGAGGTCGAGCGGCCTCTGCTGGAAGCCTGTCTCGGGGCGACGGGGGGAAACCAGATCAAGGCGGCGGAGGTGCTGGGGGTCAATCGCAATACTTTGCGTAAGAAAATCAAGGACCTGGGCATAAGTGTGCAAAAATTGTAAGGAAAAAGCCGCAGCGTCGTTCTAGACTGTCGTATATTCGCAACAGGTGTGATACGCGATAGGATTGTGATGAAAACCCTATTATCGGTTTGCCGAACGGCTATCATTAAACCATGAGTAGGGTTGACGCCTTGAGCCGCCAAGGCACCCACCCGGCTTGGTTTGCCGTCAGAACGCCTTGCCACCCGGATTGATTTGAACGAGTTGCTCCATGCACACCCCGCCTGAATCGCCTTGGCCCCCTGAGTCGGATCGGCCCCCTGAATGGGATCGGGATGACGGCCGGGACGGAGATCGGCATGGTCAGGGGGCGGACTCTCAATCGCGGGCCGACAGGGTCGCGCGGATGGCATCTGCCCCACGGCGAATGGAGCGTGAGCAACGGGTGCCTAAGGCGCGGGTACATGGGCCGCGGGCACATCAGCAGCGGATGCATGAGCAATCCGTGGGGGGATCGTCGGTTCGCCGGCGCTTCGAGCGCCATGTCCTGGGCGTGATCGATCGGCTGGCCCGCCGTCCAGGGGCCGTGGGGCGCACCTTTTCGAAACTCCAGACCTCTCGAACCTCGACAGTTGTGGTCGGCGGATTGCTTTGCCTGGCGTTTCTCGCCGTTTACATCGTGATTTTCGTCATCGCCGCCCGCATCATCCCGGAATTCAAAGTCGGGGGCTGGCGTAATCTCGCCGCCGCGTTTCTCGGGCTCGCGGGCCTTGGCGTCATTGCGATCATTATTTGGGTGACAACCCGGCTATTTGCCGGTCCGCGCAGCGACAGACCCGGAAACCGTCTGTCTGCGAATTTCATCGTCGAATTCACCCTTATCGCAATGATCCCAATCACGGCGATGGGGGCCTTCGCCGGGCTCTTGTATTGGGACATCCAATCGCTTGTGTCCGATAAGACAGCATCGGTCTATGACGATGCCGTGACCATCGTCTCGGCCTATTCGGACGATGCCACGGAACAGCTGCGCAACAGCGCCACGGTGCTGACGGAGCAGTTGAAAGACTATCAGGATCTGATCAACGAGGACGCCAAGCGAGTCGAGGGTTTCCTGGAAAACCAGGCGAGGCTTCTCAATCTTCGGGGCGTCTTCATCGTGTCCGAAGACAGCGCCGTGTCCGCGGGTTTCACCCAAGGTGTGGAAGCCGACAAGGTGACATCCGATGCGGTGTCCCTGCCGACGGCGTTGTTCCGCGAAGCGGACAAGGCGACGGTCGTGCAGAACAATGCGGAGCACGATCAACTCCTTGCGCTCGCCCGCCTGTCGCCGTCGCCCACGGACCGGCCGGCCCTTTATGTCCTGATCGTGCGAGCCATCAACCCGGACCTCCATCGACTGGGCCAGAGCGCCAGCGCTCTTCAAGGGGAGTATCGGAGTTTTGAGCAAAGTCGAACCGGTCTGACCTTCGTCTATCTCCTGACCTTTGTGCTCTGCGCGACGGGCGTGCTCCTCATTGCGATTGCCTATGCCGTCAATCTGTCTCGCCGCGTCGCTCAGCCCTTGAGCGATCTTGCCGATGCGGCAAGCCGGATCTCCCAGGGGGACCTGGAGGCACGGGTGCTTGTGGGCCCGGGGGACGACGAGATCAACACCCTGGGCCACACCTTCAATCAGATGGCGGCGGACCTTCAAATCCAACGGGACGATCTCGTTTCGGCCGAACGCCAATCGGACCAGCGTCGACGGTTCACGGAAGCCGTCTTGTCCGGCGTGACGGCTGGCGTGATCGGTCTTGACTGGCGCGGTCGCGTGACTCTGATCAACAAATCGGCCTGCTCTCTGCTGGGCCGACGGCGCGAGGATCTCCACGGACACAGCCTCGCCGATGTCGTGCCGGAACTCGGCAAGCTTGTGCAGGATACGACCTTCAAGGGCGAACCGCGGGTCCAGGCCGATCTGGATGTCCATGTGGAGGGCGGCAAGCGTAACCTCATTGTGCGGATTACCTCCGATCCGAGTACTGAAGACCGGCAGGATTTCGTGGTCACTTTCGATGACGTGACGGATCTTGTGGCCGCCCAGCGCATGTCCGCCTGGGCCGATGTGGCCCGCCGGATCGCCCATGAGATCCGCAATCCGCTCACGCCCATTCAGTTGTCCGCCGAACGCCTGCGCCGAAAATATGCCAAGGAGGTCGTCACGCAGCCGGAAGTCTTCCAGCAGTGTACGGAAACCATCATCCGACAGGTCGGCGATATGGGGCGCATGGTGGACGAGTTCTCGTCCTTTGCCCGCATGCCCGGCGCTGTCATCCGCAACGAGGACTTATGCGAACTGGTCCGCCAGGCGATTTTCCTGCAGCGGGTCGGTTATCCGGATTTTGAGTTTGTTTCTGAACTGCCAGATCAACCCATCATCGTTGAATGCGACGGCCGCCAGATCAGCCAGGCCCTGATCAACCTGTTGAAAAATGCGGTCGAGGCCATTGACCGGCGCCAGGAGCAGGATGGTGTGCAGGACGATCCGGGCCGCGTGGTCGTGAAGGCCGTGGCCGCCCTTGAGCGGGTCGAGATCACCGTCACGGACAATGGGTGCGGCCTGCCCAAGGGGGATCGTCACCGCTTGACCGAACCTTATATCACCACACGGAACAAAGGGACCGGTCTGGGCCTCGCAATTGTTCAGAAAATCATGGAAGACCACGCCGGCACGGTGGATCTCGACAATGCGGTGGAGGGCGGACGGCCCTGCGGTGCCGTTGTCCGCCTGACATTTCCAATCAACCGGACTGTCGTGAAATCGGACGAATAAATTATGACTTCAGACGTCCTGATCGTTGATGATGAAGCCGATATTCGAGAGCTGGTCTCGGGCATTCTGGAAGATGAGGGCTATGCCACCCGCGTCGCCAGTTCGGCCGAGGAAGCGCTCCAGGAAATCCGCAACCGAGTGCCCTCGTTGCTCCTGCTGGATGTCTGGCTGATCGGCAGCAGCGTCGACGGCATCGAACTGCTCAAGAAAATCAAGGCGGAACACCCGGATCTTCCGGTGATCATCATTTCAGGTCATGGAACGATCGAGACCGCCGTCACGGCGATCAAGATGGGCGCTTATGATTTCGTGGAAAAGCCCTTCAAGGCGGACCGGATCATTCTGGTTGTGGAGCGGGCCCTCGAAACACGGCACTTGCGCCGCGAAAACCAGGATCTGAGGGTCCGCGTGGGCGGCGAGGACGAACTGGTGGGCCAGGCGCCCTCCATGACCCAGTTGCGTCAAACCATCGAGCGGGTGTCGCCGACCAACAGCCGTGTCCTGATCACCGGACCCTCGGGCAGCGGCAAGGAGCTGGTCGCCCGCCAGATCCATCGAAAATCGCGCCGGGCGGCGGGACGGCTGGTGGCCATCAATGCCGCCACCATGTCCCCGAAGCTGATGGAAATCGAACTGTTCGGCGTCGAAGGCACCGATGAGCAATCCCATAAGGTGGGCGCCCTCGAGCAGGCCCATGGCGGGACCCTCTACATCGATGAAGTGGCGGACATGCCCCTGGAGACCCAGGGCAAGATCCTGCGCGTCCTGGTGGAGCAAACCTTCCGGCGCGTCGGGGGCGGGCCCCTCGTGGAAGTCGATGTCCGTGTTATGAGTTCGACGAGCCGCCAGTTACGGGAGGAAATCGACCAGGGTCGGTTCCGTCAGGACCTGTTCCACCGCTTGTCCGTGGTGCCGGTCAAGGTCCCGAGTCTGGCCGAGCGCCGGGAGGATATTCCGCTGCTGGTCGAGTATTTCCTGGATCGCCTCGTGACCACGGCGGGTCTGCCGCGGCGGGATATCGGCGATGACACCATGGCGGCCCTCCAGGCGCATAACTGGCCTGGAAATGTCCGTGAGCTGCGCAATACGGTGGAGCGCCTGTTGATCCTGTCGAGCGAGGAAGGCGAGGGTGTGATCTCCGCCGATCTTCTGCCGACGGAAGTGGGCAGCTCGACCCCCAGTGTCACCAATGGTGCAGGGTCCGAAAACATCATTTCCCTGCCCCTTCGGGAGGCGCGGGAGGTGTTTGAGCGGCAATATCTCATTGCACAGATCAACCGGTTCGGGGGCAATATCTCCCGGACCGCCACCTTTATCGGGATGGAACGATCCGCCCTTCACCGCAAACTGAAATCGCTGGGCATCGTGAATCCCACCGGACGCAGCGGCGGCGAGGAATGAAGGCGCCGACGCGCTTCTTTGCGCTCAAGGGCGAGAAGGAAGGGGTACCGCCATGAAGGTCATCATTTGCGGTGCCGGACGGGTCGGCTCAGGCATTGCCCGTCACCTCGCGGCCGAAAACAATGACATCACCGTCATTGATCTCGACCCGGTGCTGGTCCAGCGCCTGCAGGAAAATCTCGACGTTCGCGGAATCGTGGGCCATGGAGCGCATCCGGACATTCTGCAACGGGCCGGCGCGGTTGATGCCGACATGCTCATCGCCGTAACCCAGTCCGATGAAACCAATATGATCGCGACCCAGGTCGCCCATTCCCTTTTCACGGTGCCGCGCAAGATCGCCCGCGTCCGCTCCCAGGCCTATCTGGCTGCCGAATGGCAGAAAATGTTCAGCCACGACCACATGCCCATCGATGTGATCATTTCGCCGGAACGGGAGGTCGGCAAAGCGGTCCTGCGGCGCCTGCGAGTGCCGGGCGCCTTCGAGACCGTGGATTTCGCCAATGGCAAGGTTCAGATGGTTGGTGTCCGGATTCAGCCCGGCTCACCCGTGTCCAACACGCCCCTGGAGCAATTGCGAGAAACCTTTCCCGGCCGGCGTTTCACGGTCATGGCCATCAGCCGGTCAGGGCGTTTTTTCGTCCCGGCCCAGAGCGATCCCATCGAGGAAGGCGACGATGTCTACTTCGTGGCACCGCGGGAGGAGGTCGAAGCGACCTTGCGGCTGTTCGGCCATGAGGAGCAGGAGGCCCACCGGGTCATTATTGTCGGCGGCGGCAATATCGGCGTGCATGTGGCAAAGGGGCTGGAAAAGCGGCACCGGGCCAAGGTCAAGCTCATCGAGCGCTCCAAGCACCGCGCCGAACAGGCGGCGGACGAACTGGGCCGCACGGTGGTGCTGCTGGGCAGTGGCCTCGATGAAGCGATCCTGAAAGAGGCCTCCGTGGAGGAGACCGAAACCGTCGTGACGCTCACCAATGATGACGAGGTGAATATCCTCACCTCGCTCATGGCGCGCAAGCTGGGCGCCAAGCGGACCATCACGCTGGTGAACGAGCGCGGTTATGGCGACCTGATCAATTCCCTGGAAATCGGGGCGTTCATCGATCCCCGGGCGACGACTGTCTCCACAATCCTGCAATATGTCCGGCGGGGACGGATCAAGGGGCTCCACTCCATCGGATCGGGGGCCGGAGAGGTGATCGAGGCCGAGGCGCTTCAGACCTCTGAACTGGTGGACAAGCCCCTTGGCGAGACAAAGCTCAGCCCCGGAATCGTCATCGGGATCATCGTCCGGGGGAATGAGATTTTTGCGCCGGACCGGGACTTCATCGTGCGCAATGGCGACCAGGTGGTGGTCTTTGCCACGCGCGAGATGGTGAGGAAAGCCGAGCAGATGTTCCGCGTAAGCCTTGAATTCTTCAGCTGACGGGCCCTAAAGCAGTTCTTAAAAGCAGCTCTTAGGGAAACAATCCGCATGGCCGGGAGCGGAACGGATGTGAGGCCTCGCCCCGTCCGTGTTCCGGCCCTTCAATAGGCGCCGCTGCCGCGTACCACAATCACCACCGTGCGCAGCAGGATGTAGAAATCCAGCCACAAGGACCAGTTGCGGATGTAATCCGTATCGAGCCGCTCCTGGACGGCGGTATCGCCATCGCTGCGCGCCGAGACCTGCCACAGGCCCGTGAGACCCGGCGGCACGCTGGCCCGCAACTCCCGGAACGATTCATCGAAGCATTCCAGGTGATATTCCGGGAAGGGCCGGGGACCCACGAGGGTCATTTCGCCCCTCAAAATGTTGAGGAGCTGTGGCAGTTCATCGAGACTGGTCTTGCGCAGGAAATGGCCGACGCCGGGCAGAATGCGCGGATCGTTTTTGAGCTTGAAGAAGGCTTCCCATTCCGCCTTGGCTTCGGGATCGGCGGTGAGATGCTCCTCAAGCCGGCGGTCCGCATCCTTATACATGGTGCGCAGTTTCAGCACATTGATGGAGCGGTTGGCATAGCCGCGCCGACGCTGCTGGAAGAACACCGGCCCGCCATCGACGAGTTTGATCCAGATCGCCGCAATCCCAATAATGGGCAGTGCCACCAGGGTGGCCGGCAGGGTCACCAGATAATCGACAAAACGCTTGATGACGTAATTGTGCCGTACCAGAAGATTGTTGCGCACGCGCAGGCCCACGACCGACTGGAAATCGATCGGGGTCACCCAGACGCTCTGCAGGCCGAACAGATTGGGAATAACAATCACATTCTCGAAATTGAGGGATTGCACCATCTTGGCGGCGGCCTTGCCGTCAAGATCGGTCTTGACCAGTACGGCGGTTTTGACGCCCGCGTCGGCGAAGTCCCGTGCCTGATCAAGGCCGCCCAGGACATCCACCCCGTGATAGGTGCGCCCCCAGGTCTCGCGATCGTCATCGAGCACTGCCACGGGATTGAAGCCCAGTTCCGGGCGCCCCCTCATGCTTTTGATGACCTCGGCGGCGCCATCGCCGGCTCCGACCACCACCGCGCTCTGCCCCCACATGCCGGACTTGATCAGGATTTCCCGGACCACGACCTCCATCAGCCAGGGCAACGCCATGGCGAAGGCCATCGAAAACATCAAAATGCCGCGAGAAATGCCATCATGCTGCTGAAGATAGGCCCAGATGATCAAAACACTGAACAGAATGAAGGTTGTGATCACCCGTTGGCGCAAGCGCATCACCGGGCACACTCCGTATCCCGGATAAAACCCCATGAGCTGGAACGCGATGGGCAGTCCCAAAACGCCGACCGAGATGTCCCAATATTGACCGGTGTTAATGGTGATGGGCCAAATCGGGTCAAGGGCAATCCGCACGAGTGTGGCGAAGAAAACACACAATTCCAGCGCCACCAGATCGGTCAGGAGCATGATGGACCATGTGGTCCTGAAGCGGAGTGTATCGCGCTGGAACGCGATGCGCGCGGTATTGGTTCGACGCCCTGAAACTACGTTAATTGACACTAAGCCGGTCCCCACCGTTTGCCTGATTGCCCACGTTCGCGCACAACGCTCACCGGAGCCGCGCCCGCCAGCGTGCCTCCTTGCCCACCCGTTGTTTTCCGGCCGCTTCCTGCTCCAGGCCGTTCAACCCATTGCCGGTCCGGATCGCTCCACTGCCCGCACCTGCCGGCACTGGCGTTCCGGTCTCGTGATTTAGGTTGAAACACCTCTGCATGGTTCATGCCCGCATCCCGGTCCCGTAAATTACGCTATGGTCATTCATCCACGCGTTTGGCCCCAAGCAACGCGATGCGAACGCCCTGGGTTCGCCGCGGGCTCGAAGAGAGAGGGTCCGTTCCGTATCGAGCATCCGTCGATTGCCTGCGGTCGTAACCCGCCGCCCCAGGCCGCACGATTCGCCGGGAGGTTGAACCGCCCTTCAATCCCCGCAGGCCTCGGTATGGAACCAAATCGGCGTATAGCGTGCAAGGGTATGAACATTAATTCAGCTTGCCGGCGGATGATCCGCAGGCCGCGGGAATATCCAAGAGGCTGATTTTTAATCGGTTTTCTCGGGCGGGGCGAAGGGACCGTCAGACAAAATTCAAAAGCCGGCCATCCGGAGGGCCGTCCGGAGACCGTGGCGCCCGCACACACGGTCTCCCTCAAGGGGCCATCCGGGTCAGGCCGTGGCGTCCCGTTCCATCGGCCGGATCGTGGCCGGCGCCGGCCGGTCGTCCTCGGCTCCGCCCCGTCGGCGCTCCAGGATTTCTGCGCGCATGCCTGCCATCACGAGCCAGGCGAACAGGCTGGTATAGGCGATGGCCATGATCAGCAGGGGCCACAGCATGTCCGGGTGGATGGTCGGTCCGTCCAGGCGCACCACGCTGGCGGGTTGGTGCAGGCTGTTCCACCAGTCAACGGAGAATTTGATGATCGGAATATTCACGAAGCCGACCAGGGCCGTGACCCGGGCCAGCCGTGCCGCACGGGCTTGGTCGCTGACCTGCGCCCAGATCATCATGTAGCCGACATAGATGAAGAACAGCACCAGGACCGAGGTGAGCCGGGCGTCCCAGACCCACCATGCGCCCCACATGGGCTTGCCCCACAGGGACCCGGTTGCGAGGGCCAGAAGCGTGAAAGCGGCACCGACGGGCGCGGCCGCCCGGGCGGAGACATCCGCCAGTGTATGGCGCCAGATGAAGGCGACGGCACTGGCGCCTGCGATGAATGTGTAGGTGAACAAGGCCATCCATGCGGCCGGCACATGAACATACATGATCCGAACCGAATGACCCTGCTGATAATCCTCCGGTGCGTAAACGAGGCCCCAGATCAGGCCGGTGGCGAGCGTGACGCCGGTGAACAGGGCGATCCAGGGCATCGCCGACCGGGCGAACCGGTCGAAGCGGAGCGGATTAGCAAGAACGGTTAGCATGGAGTCCTCTCACAGTCATTGCGGTCCCTGGCACGCCGTCAGTCCACCGACTGGCGCAGGGCCAGGGCGCCGAAGCCGGGCATAATAATGATAAAGCCCAAGGTGAGGGCGAGGAGAAGCCTCATATCCGGCGACCATAGCGCGCCACTGCGCACGATTTCGGCATTCGCCCCGACACCGAAGATGAGGACCGGGATCAGGAGCGGCCCAGACAGGACCAGCATGAGGAAACTGCCCGCCCGGGCCCCGGCCTTGAGGGCCGCGCCGATGGCACAGGCGAGAACGAGGCCCGGCGTGCCCACAACAAGGGCCAGGGCCGACGGCAGCAGGGCCTCGAGCGGCAGGCCGAACATCAGGCCCATCAGGGGGGACGCCAGAATGACGGGTCCCACCGCGCTGACCCACAGGGCTGCGGCCTTGGCCAGGACGACCGGCGTGAGGCTGGCGCCCTCGGCGACCAGGGCATCCAGGCTGCCGTCCTCCAGGTCCCGCTCGAACAGGTCCGCCGTGGCAAGTTGGGCCGCCAGGGTCGCGCCGAGCCAGACCATTGCGGGGGCGATCTGAGCCTGCAGGTCCGGTCGCGGCCCGACCGCAAAGGCGCCCAGGCCGATAAACAGGGCGAAAAAGATCACGGCATTGAGAAACGCGCCGCCGCCGCGCAGGGCCAGCGCCATATCGCGGCGAAAAACGGCGGCGAACAGCAACCAGCCGCCGCTGGCGGATCCGTCGGGGTCCGTTTCGAGATCGAGATCCAGGCTGTCGTGGGCTGCGACCATTTTATCCGTCCTCCCGATTATTCCAGGCGCAGGGCCTGCGCCTCCACGGGCAGAACCTTGTGTGTCGCGATAACCGCGCTGCCGCCCCGGGCCCGATGGGTTTCGAGCAGTCCGCCGACCAGGGCCTCGCTGGCCTTGTCGAGCGCCGCCGTCGGTTCATCAAGGAGCCACAGGGATCGCGGCGCCAGCAGCAGGCGGGCGAGACACACACGGCGCTGTTGCCCGGCCGACAAGGTGTGCGCCGGCCGGTCTGCGGCATGGGCGAGGCCCACGGCCTCCAGCGCCGCGAGGGCTGCGTCGGGCGCCACCGCCTCGGTTCGGGCCCAGAACACCAGATTGTCGCGCGGGGTGAGGTCCGGTTTGACGGCGTTGCGATGGCTGACGAGGCGCAGATGCCCTTGCGGTGGGCCCTCCTGCCATGCCCCGCCGCCGCTGCGCCAGCGCATGCGCCCGGCGGCAAGGGGCAGCAGACCTGCGATCTGACGCAGAAGGCTCGATTTGCCGACGCCGTTGCGCCCGTGGATCTCCAGGATGGTCCCCGGCCCAAGCGAAAAGCTGACGCCTCGAAAGAGGGCACAGTCCCCCCGGTCGCATCCCAGATCTACGACGTCCACGTGAAGTCCGCTTGCCGTCATTGCGTTGCCGCTCCGGTCACCAAGGGGCGCGCTCCCGGCCGTCCCTCTCCATTCGCCGCCAGCCTAACCCAAAGACGGGTACCGGCACATCCAGCCAGCCCGAAAAGACCGGGGCGCCGGTGGCCGGGCTTGTTCTCTGTTTTTCCATTTTTCTCACCTTTTTCATTTTGCGTTAACTGGTGTAAAATGTCGCCAACAGGGGTTGGACGGACGGGGGTTTTGTCCGGCGAAGTGGGGCAGTATGGCGGACGCTCGGCAATTGTCGGGATTGGATGCGGCATTTCTCTATCTAGAGATGCCCAGAACCCCTATGCATATGGGGATCCTGTCGCTCTATGATCCGTCATCGGCACCTGGCGATGGCGTTTCGCCCGGCGACATCTTCGACCATATCGGCGCGCGCCTCGACGTCTCGCCTCTCCTGCGACAGACTTTGCTTCGCGTACCGATGGGCATGGATCATCCCTACTGGGTGGATGATACCGTGTTCGACCTCGGCGATCACATCAGCCAGATGCGCCTTCCACCGCCGGGTGATTGGCCGTCGCTAAGCGCGTTGGTCGGCCGGCTTTTGGCGCGGCCTCTGGATCTGGCCAATCCCGCCTGGGAGCTCACGATCATCGACGGGCTCGATCAGATCGAAGGCGCCCCCGCCGGGGCATTCGCCCTGTTCTGGAAAATCCACCATAGCGCCGGCGACACGGCGGCGGTCATCGACCTCATTGAACGCCTGCACACGGCTGAAGCCGCCGCCGAGCCGGCTCGGGCCCGTCCCTGGTCGCCCGGGCCGACGCCGGATCTCCAGTGGATGCTCGACAACGCCCAGCGGCGGGCCCGGGCCCTCCCCATAACCTCCCTTGATTTTGTCCGGCGCATGGCGCCGCGGATCGGGGAGACGATCAAGGCGGTCGGAACCCAGGCCATTCAGGATCGCCTCAAAGCGCCGCACACGCGTTTCCAGGCTGCGGTGACGGGCAAGCGGTCATTCACCGCCCGAATGTTTTGCCTGGATGCGGTGTCACGCATCCGGCGCACCGTGCGGGGCGCGACGTTTACGGATGTTTTCCTGACCATCATCGGCGGAGCCCTGCGCCGCTATCTCGAAGGGCGCGCCGACCTGCCCGAGGCGGCGCTGCAGGCCGCGCTGCCCCTTTCGCTGCGCACGGCCGCGGATCGGGACGCCCCGGGCAATCGTCTGACAATCACCCTGGTGGGTCTCGGGACCGATATCGACGATCCGCTCGCGCGTCTTGCCGCCATCCAGCGGTCCAATTACGAGGCCAAGTGTTTTATGTCGGCCATTGGCGCAGACGAATGCGGTGACCTCCTCGACCTCATTCCGCCGCCGACCCTGTCCCTGGCCGCCAAGGCCGGCGGCGATTTCGGCGTCACCGGCCATATTTCGAACGCAGTCAACACCATCGTGTCGACCGTGCGCGGCGCCCGACACGCGCTTTATTGTGCCGGCGCCCGGTGCGATGTCTCTTTCATGGCCATGCCGGTGCCCGACGGCGTCGGTCTCGTCCATAGTGTGCACACGTATGGGGCCGTATTCACCATATCGGCCACCGCGTGCCGCGAACTGCTTCCGGACCCTGAGCATTACGCGGACTGTTTGGCGGACTCATTTGCGTCTCTTGAGGCCGCCATTGACCGTTCAGGGGCAGGACCCGCCGTGGGCCATTCGTCCACGGCATTTGATGACGACTGGAGGGACTTGAAAATGGTTGACCATCCTCTCGGTACGGATGTTGAAAAGCTGCTCGATCGGATGCAGTCGAGCGCCGACTCGCTCAAGGAAACGATGCGCCGCTCCTCGGCGGCGTTCGACCAGAACCAGCGCAAGATGACCAATCTCGTGCTGGCCCAGGCCGAAGAAAATCTGCGGGCGACCTTCGATGCCATGCGGACCATTATGAAGTCCAAAGACGCCCAGAGCGCCGTGCGCGCTCAGGGCGAGGCCGTGCGCGCCGCCTTCGAGCGCAGTCTCGGTCAGGTTCGCGAACTCAGCCAGATGCTGGAATCGGCCCAGGACACGGTGGCTGTGGATATGGGCTTGTTTTCGCCGTCCCTGCGCAGTGCCAGCGATTTCTTCGCCCAGCTTCGCAGCGGCACCAATCGCGTCGTGCCGGATGACATGTCCGGCCAGATCGAGCGGTATCTCGACTCCATGCAGGATGCCATGAACGAGATGCGCGAATCCTTGCGTGACGTGCGCGGCAATCTCGATGCCAGCCAGCAGCAAATGATGTCGCTGGTGCTGACCCACGCCCGGGAAAATCTCGACACCACCTATGAAACGCTGAACCGCGTGCTTGGCGCCAAAGACCCCATGGATGCCATGCGCCTCCAGGCGGCGTCGGTGCAGGATGCCATCGAACGCGGCGTCAATCAGGTGCGCCAGGTCAATGCTCTGCTGTCGGACAACAGCCAGGCAGCTTTCGAACCGATCCGGGATTTCTACGCCCAGCTTGGCAATTCCAGCGATTTTTTCTCGCGGCTCAACAGCAACGCTTCAAGCTTCGGCTTTCCGGGCACGGGCGGCCTCGGACGGTCCGGGTCTATGGGCAATCTAGGTGCGATGGGCAATATGGGCGCCATGAACCAGGCTGAAGTCCAGAAGATGATGGACGGCATGCAGGCCAATATGCGGGAACTCCAGGCCGCACTGCAAAAGTCCGGCGCCACCATGACCGAGAGCCAGCGGGAAATCGCCGAACTGCTGATGAACCATGCCCGGGAAAACCTGGAAGAAAGCATGCGCGCCCTCCAGGGCGTGGCCCAATCTGGCGATCTGGCCGATTCCTTGCGTCTTCAGGGAACGGCGCTGCGCGATTCCATGCAGCGGAACATGCGCCAGATCCAGGAAGTGACAGAGAAGGTCAATGCCGTCAGTCAGGACGCCATGAAGCCGCTCGGCGACTTCTTCGAACAACTGCGTCAGGCCAGCGAAGCCTTTGCCCGCCTGTCCCCGTTCGACCGCAGCGACAAGAAGTAAGTGTTTAAGCGGACTTCCGTTCGATCGGTTTCGAAAAGCGGTCCGGGTTGCCCGGGCCGCTTTTTGCTTTTCTTGGCGCCCGCTTTCCGCGACCATATCAGACTGTCGCACCGTAACCGGCCAGGAGGACCTGCCATGTTCCGACCCCTCGTGTTTCTGCTTGCCGCGGTCATCCTGGATCCGGCGTGGGCGGACGATCAAAAGCAACCTTCCAAAACGGATATCGCCCAAATCCATGACGGCGTCATCACGATCGATACCCATGTGGACATTCCGCGCAGTTTCGCGACACAGGAATTCGATCCGGCGGACACGGATGCTTCCGGATCCCAGGTGGACCTGACGCGCATGGAGGCGGGGGGGCTCGATGCCGCCTTCTTCATTGTCTACACGCCCCAGGATCGCCTGACCCCGGCTCGCTATGCGAAGGCCATGGAACTTGCCTTCCTCAAATTCTCGGCCATCCATCGCATGACCGACGAGCTGTATCCGGATCGGGTCGGTCTGGCCCGCACGGCGGCTGATGTCCGGCGGCTCCATGGCGAAGGCAAGCGCATCGCGCTCATCGGGGTGGAGAACGGCTTTCCCATGGGTGAAGATGTCGGCATGCTGAGGACCTTCCATGCCCTCGGGGCACGCTATTTCGGCCTTGTCCACAACGGCCACAACCAGCTTGCCGACTCCGCCCAACCCAATTTCGCCCTCGGCAATGAGGCTACCCTCTATGGCGGGCTGTCGGATCTGGGCCGCGCCGCGGTCAGGACGTGCAACGCCCTTGGCATCATGGTGGACATCTCCCACGCCGCGAAATCCTCTACCCTGGAGACCATTGCGCTGTCCAAAGCCCCGGTTATCGCCTCCCATTCGGGCGTGAAGGGTGTCCGGAACCATCCGCGTAATCTGTCCGATGAGGAACTTCTGGCCCTGAAAGCCAATGGCGGCGTCGTCCAGATCGTGGCGCTCGATTTTTTCATCAAGAAGCCGACGGATGAAAAGCAGGCGGCTATCACCGGTTTGCGCAAGGACCTTGGACTTGAAACGTCTGCGGATTTCTCGACCGCGACCCCGGAGACCCTTGCGACGTTCCGTACCCGCCTCGCCGAAATCGATGCGAAATATCCCGGCGGCGACGTCAGTGACCTGGTCGATCACATTGACTATGCGGCCAAGCTGATCGGCGTGGATCACGTGGGTATTGCGTCCGACTTCCAGGGGGGTGGCGGCATCACGGGGTGGAATGATGCCTCCGAAACCCAGGCTGTAACGGCCGAGTTGCTCAAGCGCGGTTTTTCGGCCGAAGACGTTGCCAAGATTTGGGGCGGCAATCTCCTGCGGGTGATGGAGGCGGTCGAAGCCGCGGCGGTTGGGGAATGAGGCTCAGGCCGTGTCGCCATTCGACCACAGCATGCTGACGGGCAGGGCGAACAGGCCCGGTCCGAAGCGGGCTTTCTGGAGACCAAGATAGAAGACGATCCCGGTGAAGCGAGCGCCTTTGCCGGGACCGGTCTTGGCGAACCAGTCCAGGTGCTTGAAGTCGGATTTGCGGACCATGGTCGAGGCCTTCACCTCGATGCAGACCAAATGCCGTCCCGCTTCTACCAGAATGTCGATCTCCCGGCGGTCCGCACTGCGCCAGTGATAAAGTCGCATGTCCGTGTCCTGAAACGGCAGCATGCGTAGGATCTCATTGAAGACAAAACTCTCCACCAGACCGCCCAGCGCCGCCGGATCATTGTCCACATCGAAGGTCGCCGTGTTCATACGGCGCAGGGCGCAGGTGATGCCCGTATCCACCATGTGAAACTTGGCGTTCTTGATGTCCCGCCGACTTTCTCCGGAGGTCCAGGCGCTCAGTTTGATGATCAGAGACAGGCGCATCAGAACGTCAAGATACTGATCGACCGTTTCCCGCTTGATACCCAGCAAACCCGACAGCTCGGACACATTGACCTCCGCGCCGGTTCGTACGGCCATCTGATCGATCAGGATGCGCAGTTTGTCGGTCTTGCGGATTTTCAGGACGTCTGCGACGTCCCGATCCACGACGGCGTCCATATAATCGCGGTAAAGCCGCTGGCGGGCCCGATGTGGCAGGTCGCGGGTTTCGGGAAATCCGCCAGCGAGGAACAGGTCGATATAGTCCGCCCGCTCCAGCGGTTCCGGGTCGCCAAGGGTCTCAAGGGCGGGCTCCGGATCGATTGCCCAATCGAGAAGCCGGGATAAAGGGCGTCTTTTGGCTTCCGCAGTGGTCAGGGGCCACAGTTTGATCGTCTGCATCCGCCCGGCGAGGGAGTCCGTCACATCTGCGGTCGTGAAGACGTTCGAGGATCCCGTCAGAACGAACTGACCCTTTCGCGGATGAGCATCCACCCTGGCCTTGATGGCGAGGGCCAGGCTCTTGGAGCGCTGGGCTTCGTCGATGATCAGGGGGTGCCCGTTCAGATCCGCTGTCAGGTTGGCAAGGTGGGCATCTGGATCGGCCTCGATGGCGTCCAGCGTCGTCTGATCGTCCAGGGTGATGTATTTGCCGCCGCTGAAGAGGTCGCGCACCAGGGTCGTCTTTCCTGTCTGGCGTGGCCCGATCAGATTGACGACGCGGGCCGTGGCAAGCGCCTCCTGCAGTTCGGTGACGAGGTGGCGCGGCAAAAAACGGGGCTGTCCAGTCACGGTAAGGGCTCCGGGATAGGAACGCAGCGTTGCGTGTCTGTTCGACAGAGCGTATATCATTTGAACGTTAAGCGGTCCACAAATTGTCCGTTTGAGAGTGTGTCAAGTGACCGTTGGCTCGCAGGCACATGACATTCGAAAGCACCATCGCTTTTGAAGGTCTTACGACCTTTCATATCCTAAAAGAGTTATTTTTCAGAGGTTTTGATCGAGGGACGGCTGCATCATTCGCCCGCTACAGGGCCCGTAGAGTGCCATGAGAGCGTCCACGAAATGTCCGTTACAAAATACGGGAAATGACCGGTAAAAACGGGAATTCCAGTCGTTTCTTTCAGGAAGCGTCGCCGACGGTATGCCGTTTCAGGGCAGATCGCAGCCGGCAAGCGCCCTTCATGCTCGGCCCATTGGAAGTTTCACAAAATGACCGTTAGAGATGTAAAATTTTGTCCGTCAAAAAATCCATAGATTGACCGGTAAGATGGCTGCCTGCCGCCAAATCCCCAAACGAGAGCGATTGAACCGATGCGAGGGATTTCCCTGGATAGTCCCCCGAAAATGAACACATATTGTCCAATTGAAGTATCACAATATGTCCGTTGTATATATTACCGTTTGTCCGTTAAATGCTTCGCCTATTGTCCGCTAGAGAAGTCGTTTCATACCAGGGCGCAACGCTGAACCTGGTCGAATCGTTGCCAGGGCCTTGTCATTCCCGGCGGGGAATTCGACAAAGGCTGGAAACTTGAAAAAGGAAAGCAAAACGCCGTTGCTAGAGAGGTGCGCCATGGTGACCAACCCGTTCGACGACGACCGTTTTGTCGAGATCCAGGACGTCGGGCCCCGGGATGGCCTTCAGAACGAAGCAGTCGAGGTCACGACGGCGGATAAAATCCGTTTCGTGAACGGATGTGTTGAAGCCGGCATCACGCGGATCGAGGTGGCCAGTTTCGTCAATCCCAAACGCGTTCCACGCATGGCTGACGGCGATGCCGTGATTGCCGGTCTTCCGCCGGCGGATGGCGTGATCTATTCCGGCCTCGTCCTGAACGAAAAGGGTCTGGAACGGGCCAAGGGCAAAGCCATTCAAGAGATCGGCGTGGTTGCCGTCTCCAGCGATGGTTTCGGGATTGCCAATCAGAAACAGACGTCCGCTGAAAGCGTCGAGATGGTCTGCCGGGTGATCAACGGGGCCCATGAGGCGGGCTTGCGCACCGTCGCCGTGATTTCCACGGCCTTCGGCTGCCCCTATGAAGGCGTGGTGCCGCAGTCCCGGGTGATCGAGATCGTGCGGCGTCTGGCCGATGCTCAGCCGACGGAAATCACGCTTGCCGACACGATCGGCGCGGCCGTCCCGACCCAGGTGCGAGACCTGGTCGGCGCCGCCCAAGAGGTTGCCCCCCGCATGCCCCTGCGCTGCCATTTCCACAACACGCGGAACACGGGGCTCGCCAATATCTATGCAGCCCTTGAGGTCGGCGTGCGCCGGTTCGATTCAAGCCTCGGCGGGATCGGCGGGTGCCCCTTTGCACCGAAGGCGACGGGCAATGTGGCCACGGAGGATGTGGTGCATATGGTGGAGGCGTGCGGCTATCGCACCGGTCTTGACCTTGCCAAACTGATCGAGCACAGCCATTGGCTCGACGGTGTGCTGGGTCGGCCGACACCGGCCCTGGTTTCCAAAGCCGGCATTTTTCCGCCGGCTGATACCGCCAGGGGAGGGTGACGCGTGCGGGCGCTCGAAGCCATCACGGTCCTTGACCTGACGCATATGCTGTCGGGGCCCTATGCCGGCATGCTGATGGCCGACATGGGGGCCCGGACCATCAAGGTGGAACCGCCCGGGCGAGGGGAGGGGACCCGCCGTTTGCTGGAGAACGATCCGGAGCACTCGCGCCTCGGCATGGGCGCCTATTTCCTGACCCTTAATCGCAACAAACAATCCGTGGCCATTGATCTCAAGGTGCCGGAGGGGCGAGCCCTCTTTTTGCGCCTCGCCGAAAAGGCCGATGTGGTGCTGAACAATATCACCGCCGGCGTACCGGAGCGCCTGGGCATCGATTATGCCGCCCTGTCAGCCGTCAACCCACGGATCATCACCTGTTCGCTCACCGGGTTCGGCGAGACCGGGCCGGGCCGCGACCGGGCCGCCTTCGATCTCGTGGCCCAGGGCATGGGGGGCGGGATGTCGGTCACGGGCTATCCCGACGGTGAGCCCTTGAGGGCCGGGCTGCCCATTGGGGATCTGGGCGGCGGGCTCTTCGCGGTCATTGGCATTCTGGCTGCTCTTCAGGCCCGCCAGGTCACCGGGCGTGGTCAGCATGTGGATATTTCCATGATGGACGGGCAAATCTCCCTGCTCAATTACATGGCCACCATGCAGATGCTCTCAGGCCGCAATCCGCCGCGTGCCGGCAATGGTCATTTCGTCCATGTTCCATACAACACCTTCCGCACCAAGACCCGCTATCTGATCCTCGCGGTGCTGACGGACGACATTTGGACCCGTGTGGTTGATATTCTGGCTCATGACGACCTGCGCGATCCGCGCTACACGGCCCAGCCGGGACGCCTTGCCGCGAAAGCCGAGCTGGAGGCCCGGGTCCAGGCCGTGCTGGAGACCGAGCCGTGCGAACACTGGTTGCCCCGGTTCGAGGCCGCCCGCGTGCCATGCGCCCCCGTCAACGACATCGCCCACGCCATGGCCGACCCCCAGACTCTCGCCCGCGCCATGAAAGTCAGTGTTCCGCTAATGGATGGAACAACCGTCGACCAACCTGGAAATCCCATCAAGCTGTCCGAGACCCACGAGGACTGCTTCACGCCGCCACCGGCCGTAGGGGAACACACGGCCGAAATCCTGACGGGTATGCTGGGGCTGAGCGATGAGGACATCGCCCGTCTCGCCGGTGCCGGCATCATCGGCGGCCCGGTTCCCTCGCCACCGGTGCGCAAACCGTAAGGCGGGTTTGAACCCACCCACCATTGCCCTCATACCCGGTGGCTTTGGGCCTGCCCGACGAACGATCCGCAAAAAAAAAAGGGGACCCCGCGGGGGATCCCCTCCTTCGCCTCATGCGCTCAAGGCCGTCGGCCCGTATTGGGTCTCGTAGAGCTCGCGGTAATGGCCGCCGACCCGGGCCAGAAGCTCCGTATGGGTGCCCTGTTCGACCACCCGGCCGTCCGAGAACACCAGGATCCGGTCCACCATCTGGATCGTGGACAGACGGTGGGCGATCAGGATCGTGGTGCGCCCCTGCATCAGATCGCTCATGGCCGCCTGGATATGCTCCTCCGTCACCGAATCGAGGCTCGAGGTGGCCTCGTCCAGGATCAGGATCGGCGCATCGGCCAGGAATGCCCGGGCAATGGCCACCCGCTGACGCTCCCCGCCCGAGAGCTTAACACCCCGTTCACCGACCAGGGTGCCATAGCCGTCCGGCAGGCCGGCAACGAACGTGTGGGCATGGGCCTTGGTCGCCGCCCATTCGATCTGCGCACGGGAAGCATCAGGCTTTCCGTATGCGATGTTTTCCGCCAGGCTCCGGTGGAACAGGGCGGGTTCCTGGGGCACCAATGCGATCCCCTGGCGCAGCGAATGCTGGGTCACGTGGCGGATGTCCTGGCCGTCGATCAGGATGCGTCCGTCCGTGACGTCATAGAGCCGCTGCACCAGCTTCACGAAGGTGCTTTTGCCGCTTCCCGACTTGCCGACGAGGGCGATCTTCTCCCCCGGCGCGATGTTGAGGTCGAAGCCCTCATAGACCGGCTTCGCCTGGTTCGGATACTGAAAACCGACCCGGTCGAAGGTGATCTGCCCGTGACCGATCCGCAGGTCCGTGGCATCGGGCCGGTCCTCTACGCCGAAATCCTGCTCCTGGAACCGGATCACGTCCTCCATATCGTTGATGGATTTCTGCATGTTGCGGATATGCATGCCGAAATCCCGCAGATAGCCGTTAAGGACGATGTTCGTCGTCAGGACCAGGGTCACCTGGCCCGGGGTCGCCTGACCGACGGTCCAGTAATAGAGCGACAGACCCAGCAATGCGGCCTGGAGCGCCAGCAGCACCATGGACTGCATGAGATAGGCGTTGGTGCCGCGGTGCCATGTGCGCAGCACCTTGCGCCGCCAGTCGCCGATCACGGCCCCCAGCGTCCGCTCTTCCCGGTCCTCTGCCGCGAAGGCCTTCACGGTGGCATTGCAGGTGATGGCATCGGCGAAGGAGCCGCTGAGTTTCGAATCCTGGGCCGCGAAAGCTCGGTTGGCCGGCGCCACATAGTTCTTCGACACGAAATAGACCAGCACAAGATAGACGACCGTGACCGACCCGATCAGCACACCCATGATCATCCACTGGGACGACAGGATGATCATGGTGCCGAGGACCATCAACGCGGTCGGAATGAAGCCGTAGTTCAGGGTGTCGCCGAACTCGTCAAAGGACCAGATCCCGCGGGTGATCTTGCGCACTGTGGCACCGGCGAAACTGTTGTTGTGCCAGTCGGTGCTGAAGCGCTGGACCCGGTGGAACGCATCCGAGCCCAGGCGCATCATGCTGGTACAGGCCACCCGCATCCACACCTGGTCATGGGCGTAGCGCAGGACCACGTTGGCGAAGATGGTGACCAGAAAACCCGCCAGCATCCAGTGGGCCGTGTCCCCTTCGCCGCCGCCCTTGGTCGCAATCGCATCGATCAGCTGGCCGGCCAGCCAGGGCTGCACGACGGATGTGGCCGTGACGGCCAGCATGCCGGCGGCCAGCAGCGGCATGGACAGGGGAAACCGCCGCCAGTATCCCCAGCAGAACAGAAACACTTCGAGAAAGCTGATCTGGGCCTCCCGCTCCTCGTCCTGGTCGTCGAAGTCTTCGAAATCGCTCTCGCTCATAGCGTGTCACGCCGCCCAAGGGGCGGCCCTCCTGATGGAATGATTTGGTTTGGAATGACAGGCCGGACGATCCTCGGCGGATCCGCAGCGCACCACGGGTACAGCACAGGCGCAGCGCATCATGATGCATGATGCAGATCGTCCGTGTTGAACCTATAATGGGAGAATACGGCGGAGACCGTGCCCGGACCTGATGGGTTCCCGGGCCATACGGGCGTTAAGCTCCGTAACGATCCCGGGAGGTTTTGAACATGCCATTATGCATGGTGTACCTCCTGATGATCCGCCGACGTGGCGTATAGCTAGGACCATGCCGTCGGTCGGATTGGGATTCAAGCAAAAAGTGTTTGGCGTGATGAAATTTTTATTCGCCGCAGCCGGATCATCTTTTGCGGCCTTTTGCAGGCCTCGCCTGACCTTTGAGGCCGTAGGTCAACTGCCGCAAATGGGCCATGAGGGATTGGCGGTCCGTCAGGTGCTGAAGATCGGCAAACGGAATGGGCGCGCCCATCTGGGCCGTGATGGTGGTCCCGATCCGGTCCGCCACCTCCTTGAAGAGCAGGGACACCCGAAGGGTCTGGCTCATCTGGCTGGCGAGCTGGAACCACACGCCGTTTTGCCCGGCGAAATAGACCGGCACCACATCGGCTTTGGCGCCCATGATCAGGCGCGCCGTGAACGGCTTCCAGTCCGGATCTTCAGCGTTTCCGAAGGGGCGCCGGGCGGTGGAGACCGTGCCGCCGGGAAAGACCACGACCACGCCGCCGCGCTGGAGCAGGGCGCGCGCCTCGGCGCGGGAATCCAGATTGGTGCGCGTCGCCTCCCGCGTCTCGGCGAAGTCGATGGGCAGCAGATAGGGGCGCAGCTCCGGCGCGCGATAGAGCACGGAATTCGTCAGGATCTTGAAGTCCGGCCGCACGGCGCAAACCAGATAGCTGAGCACGATGCCGTCGAGCACGCCGAAGGGATGGTTTGCCACAACCACCACGGGGCCGGAGCGGGGAAACCCCGCCAGTCCCGCATCGTTGACATTGATCGTCAGGTCCAGATAGCGGATGCACGCCTGCCAGAATGTCTCGCCGTCCCGCGGGTTCTCGCGGTGGTGGAGATACATGCTTTTCAGGCGCGGCTGGCCCGTCGCATGTTCGATGGCCCGGATCAGCAGTCTTTTCAGCTTGCCGTCTTCCGGTGCCGCATAGCTGAAATAGGGCAGGTCGTCTTCCGTCTCGAAATCATCGGCCGGCAGGGACGTATGCGCGGTTCCGGAAGCGAAAGGGAAGGACAGACGGTCCCGATCGGGATCGGCGCGATTGAAGGTGGTCATATCTGGCCAGGCACCGTGAAGAGGCGTTTCGCTCCGCATGCGGTGTCCATGGGCGTGGCGGGGCTATGGCACCGGCATGAGTCACCACCATAGGGGGTTTGCCGTGTGAAATGCAAGGCAGCCCCGGCCCACAGCCGGGTTCCGCTTACCGCGGGCCTCGCCGGATGCCGACCGCGCAATGAGGGGCGATGCGGCCGGTCTGGCGCCGATGGCTTCAAGCCGGGGCCCAGCGTGCCTCTGTGAGATCTTGAAAGGCAAAATGGTCCTGCAGGCCGATGGTTTGGTGTTAGTGGTTCTTGTGGCCGAAATAGTGGCAAACGAGGGTGACGCAAAGGGGATGGACATGTCTCGGCCGAACCAGGAGGCCGAACCACTCGAGGACGGAAACGCCCTTGATCGGATGGCCGCCACAGGCTTCGGGGCTGGCGGCGGAAACGTTGCACACATCCTTCAGCGTATTAAGGGGCGGCCCGGTGATCCATCTCGCGCCTGACCTTCCGTGTGATGTGGGAGCGCGGCGTGCCGTTAAGCTGCATCAAGCGCAGTTTTTTCAATAAGGGGCGCAATGACCGATTGGACCAATCCAACATTCCGAACCTTCTCCCTCGGAACGGCAGTCCTCGTCTTGATCATCGGCCCGGCGCCGGAGGGTTTGGCGCAACCGATGTCCCAGGCTAAGCCGGCGCCGACGGATGCGGACCATGCCGAAGACGCGGTCACCGTCGATCCGGAGGCCTTGCTGCGGATGACGAGGGTGACCATCACCCGCAACACGGGGAAGGAGGAGCCCCCAGGCATTCGGGGCCTGTCCCCCACTTTTACCTGGGTGGATGCGATGGAGGCTGTGGCGTGACACGTGTTCCGGTCAATCCCGAGCTTCTCCAATGGGCGTGTGAGCGATCCGGGATCGACCACGAGGACCTCGTGGCGAAGTTCAAGAAGCTGCCCGAATGGGAGAGCGGCGAAACCCAACCCACCTTGAAGCAGGTGGAGGCGTTCGCGCGCGCTGTCCATGTGCCGGTCGGTTATCTGTTCCTCTCTCAGCCCCCGGAGGAACCTGTCCCCATCCCGGACTTTCGCACCTTTGCCGGGCAGGCCGTGACGCGCCCGAGCCCGAATCTTCTGGACACGATCTACACCTGCCAGGAACGGCAGAGCTGGTATCGGGATTTCGTCCGGGTCGCCCGCCAGCCGGAGCTGGCCTTCGTCGGCAGCGCCACGGTCGAGACGCCGCCGGAGACGGTCGCGGCGGACATGCGCGAGATGCTCGGCTTCGACCTCGCGGCCCGCCGGGACTGCCCGACCTGGACCGACGCCCTCCGGCTGTTCATCCGCCAGGCCGACGAGGCTGGTGTCCTCGTCATGGTCAGCGGGGTTGTCATGAGCAACAACCGCCGCCGTCTCGACACGGAAGAGTTTCGTGGCTTTGCGCTGTCCGATCCCCTCGCGCCGCTGATCTTCGTCAATGGCGCGGACACGAAGGCGGCGCAGATGTTCACCCTCGCCCATGAACTCGCGCATGTCTGGATGGGGGCAACCGCCTTGTCGAACCTTGGGGCCGCGCCACGGCCGGGGTTCCGACGAGAGGAGGTGTGGTGCAATGCCGTGGCGGCGGAGCTGCTCGTGCCGCTCGCCGCCCTTCGCGCCGACCTCCAAGAGGACGAGCCGCTCCCGGACGCTCTGTCCCGGCTGGCGCGCACGTTCAAGGTCAGCACGCTGGTCATTCTGCGCCGGCTTCTCGATGCAGGCTGGATGGACCGTGCCCGTTTCGACAGCGCATGGGCCGCAGAGGTCGAGCGCCTGCGGCACCTCGCCCTGCAGGGCGGTAGCGGCGGCGGTGATTTCTATCGCACCACGCTGTCCCGCGTGAGCCGCCGGTTCGCCCGTGCGCTCGTCGTCAGCACGCTTGAAGGGCAGACGCTCTATCGGGACGCCTTTCGGATGCTCGGCGTCTCCAAACCTGAGACCTTCAACACTCTCGGGCGCGAAATCGGGGTGATGGGATGACGGACTATCTCCTCGACGCCAACGTCTTCATTCAGGCGAAGAACCTGCACTATGGCTTCGATTTCTGCCCCGCATTCTGGGACTGGCTGGTTGCGCAGAACCAGGCTGGAAAGGTGGCGAGCATCGAGAAGGTCGCCGACGAGCTGCACGCGGGCGAGGATGAGCTTGCGACCTGGGCCGAGGCGCGGGGCGACGATTTCTTTCTGAGGCCGGATGGCGCCGTCGTGCCCGCGCTGCGCACCGTCAGCGATTGGGCACGCAGTGATGGGTATCAGCCCGCCGCCGTCGCGACCTTCCTCCAGGTTGCCGACTACTGGCTTGTCGCGCACGCGCTGGCGCATGGCTGCACTGTCGTCACGCACGAAGTGCCCGCCGACACCAATCGCAAGATCAAGATTCCGAACGCCTGTATCGGCCTCGGCCTGCGCTGCATAAGCCCCTACGAGATGCTCCGCCGTGAGCGGGCGCGGTTCGTCCTGGGGCCGGGCAGAGAGGCCGCCTGATGGCTACTTTTACTCAAAGCCATGTCGAGGAGGCCGCTCTCGGAGGGCTTGCCGGGCTCAGGATCGACCGCCGGTCCGTGCAGCCCGCCATCGAAGTCGTCCAATCGCCCTCGGCTCGGTCCATGGCTATTCCATCGACATGTCTGAAAAACACTCTCGGCATGCTGTTTTCCGGGGTCGTTTTCGAGGGCCTTACGCGCTGCGCAAATGAGGCTGGGCGGCGACCCTGGGCCTCGTCGGGCCTTGCGGGAGGGAACCGGGCGGGCCTAGGCTCCATGTTCGGACCGCTTCACAGCGCATGGCACGACACCGACCGTGACGGTCGTCCAACGGAGGCCTCCCATGTTGAAACTGCATTTTGCGCCCAATTCGCGCGCCGGCCGGATTGTCTGGCTGCTCGAGGAACTCGAGCTTCCCTATGAGCTCAACAAGATGGCCTTCCATCCGAAGGACCTGAAATCCGACGAGCACCGCCAGCGCCATCCGCTCGGCCGCGTGCCCGTGCTCGAGGATGGGGATGTCAGCATCTATGAATCCGGTGCCATCGTCGAATACATCCTGGAGCGGCACAAGAACGGCGGTCTGAAGCCCGCCGTGGATGCACCGGAATTCCCGTCCTACCTGCAGTGGTTCCACTATTGCGAAGGGATGGTCATGCCACCGATCAATACCATCGTTGTGCAGACCATTCTACTGCCGCCCGAACGGCGCGACGAGACCGTCCTGGCCCAGGCGCAAAAGCTGCTCACGCGCTCCCTCGCGCCGGTCGATGAAAACATGTACGGCAAAGACTATCTGATCGGGTCGTTCTCCGGCGCCGATATCATGCTCGGCCATTCCTGCTTCATGGCGAATCGCATGGGCTGCGTGAGCGAGGACATGCCGGCCCTCAAGGCCTATGTGGAGCGGATCACCGCCCGGCCGGCTTTCAAGACCGCCATCACGATGAAATAGGGTGCCCGGTTCCCCGCCGTTTGGCGTCCGGATCGGTACAATAGGCGTCGTGCAGAATCTGGATGATGGCTTCGGCGGGGCCTTCGGTCAGGCGGTAATACACCGTCTGACCGTCCCGCCGCGTGGTCACCAATTGATCCAAACGCAGACGGGTCAGATGTTGCGAAACCGTTGGCTGGCGGATTTCGAGGGCCGCGGCGAGATCGCTCACGGATGTCTCCCCTTCCGCCAGCATACACAGGATCATGAGCCGGTGCGGGCTCGCCATGGATTTCAGGAGCTGGGAGGCCGCATCAAGGCTCTGCTCCATGCCGGAAAACTTATTCACGGTCACATGCCATCCCGATTATCGGTAAACGGATTGATTGGCCTGGCGGGGGAGCATTGACCGCAAAACGAGGACCGAAGGGAGTGTCCGGCCGCGGGCTGTCATCAAGGGGGGCAGGTGTGGCGGCAGGCAAGATCTCTTCTCCCAAAGCAGTGACCGCGGAAGGCAGTGAGAGCAGAAGGCCGTGACAGCGGAACAATGCTGCCCGTGAAAGGCGATGTCGTCGAGCAGGATGAAACCGACGGCACCGCCTGCATGATCCCATCGACTAGCACGATAGACCATTATAGGCCATTGTCTTCAGGTGGACTGCATCCGTGTCGGGATGATCCACCGGGTCGGCCTTGCTTAGCAAACGGGCCCGACGGTGTCGCGCGGTTCGCGGTGCGCCCACCCGATATCGGCCATCTTTTCATCTATAGACGGAGCGCCCGCTTGTCGAGACTGCTTCGTTTACCAAGCCCTCATTTTCTGCCAGCGGCCGTCTTTGAGCCGTCGGAGGACCAACGCTCCGCCGATCCCGGCGTCTCGCCATCGCCCCGGCCGCCGGGCGATCTGGCAAATTTGACCGATTTGTCGCACCATTGTCTTGACGGCGTTCAGCGGGATCTTCACCTATGGGTGGCTAAACCCTGGCCGTGGGGTTGAGAGACGGCCTGAAAGGGGTGGGATCGATGACGGAATGGGACGCCTTGCTCCTATCCAGGGTGCAATTCGGCTTTACGATCGCCTTTCACATCCTGTTCCCCAGCTTCACCATCGGGCTCGCCAGTTATCTGGCCGTCCTGGAGGGGGCCTGGCTCGCCACGCGCCGGGCGGTGTTCAAAGACCTTTATTTCTTCTGGGTGAAGATTTTCGCCCTGGCCTTTGGCATGGGCGTCGTGTCCGGCGTGGTCATGAGCTACCAGTTCGGCACCAACTGGTCGGTGTTTTCGGACAAGGTGGGCTCGGTCATGGGGCCTTTGCTCTCCTATGAGGTCCTGACGGCCTTTTTTCTGGAGGCGTCCTTTCTCGGGATCATGCTGTTCGGCTGGAACCGGGTCGGGCGGGGGCTGCATTTTCTGGCGACCTGTGCCGTGGCCGTCGGCACACTGATTTCCGCTTTCTGGATCCTTTCCGCCAACAGCTGGATGCAGACTCCGGCGGGCTACACCATCGAGGACGGCCTGTTCGTGGCGACGGACTGGTGGGCGGTCATTTTCAACCCGTCCTTCCCCACACGCTTTGCCCATATGACGGCGGCGGCCTATTTGACGACCGCCCTTGCGGTGCTGGCTTGCGGCGCCTGGCTTGCGCTGTGCGGCCGGGACGGCCCAGGCGCGCAGGTCATGCGGCGCATGGCGATCCTCGTTCTCGCGATCCTGGCGCCGGCCCAACTTGTCATCGGCCATGAAAGCGGCGTTGTGGTCGAGCATCATCAGCCCGCCAAGCTCGCCGCCATGGAGGGCTGGTGGGAGACTCGGCCCGGCCAGCCGACCATTCTGTTCGCGCTGCCCGATCAGGCGGCGGAGGAAAACCGCTTCGAGATCGGCTTTGAAGGCTGGGGAAGCTGGGTGACGGCCGGATCGTTTGCGGTGGAACTCAAAGGGCTCAAGGAATGGCCCGAGGAGGACCGTCCGCCCGTCGCCATCACCTTCTGGGCCTTCCGCGTCATGGTTGGGCTTGGCGTGCTGATGATCGCGCTCGGCCTTTGGGGCGCGGTTCTGTGGGCCGCCGGACGGCTCGATCGGGCGTGGCTGTTCCACAGCCTGAGCGTTCCCATGGGCCTGTCCGGCGTCGTCGCGGGGCTGGCGGGCTGGATCACGGCGGAAGTGTGCCGCCAGCCCTATGTGGTTTACGGCGCCCTGCGCACCGCCGATGCCGTCTCCCCCGTATCCGGCGGCCAGGTGGCCATGTCTCTTCTGGTCTTCATGGTGGTCTACGCCATCGTCTTTTTCGCCGGTGCGCTTTACATTCTGCGCCTGATGACCCGCGGCCCCGATGGTGTGACCGGTCCAGGCACGCCGGTGCGTCGCCGCCCGCCCGGATCGCCTTTCGGGGCCGCCGGCATGAGCGCCAAGACGGGGAGGGCCTGACCCATGGCGCTCGATCTTCCGTTGATCTGGGCCGTGCTGATCACGGCCGCCATCGTCCTTTATGTCCTGCTCGACGGGTTCGATCTCGGCATCGGGATTTTGTTCCCGCTCGCCACACGGCGCGAACGGGATGTCATGGTCGATGCCATCGCGCCGGTCTGGGACGGGAACGAGACCTGGTTGGTGCTGGGCGGTGGCGGTCTCTTTGCGGCGTTTCCGCTGGCCTATGCCATCATCATGCCGGCGGCGTATCTGCCCATCGGGATTATGCTCACGGCCCTGATCTTCCGTGGGGTGGCCTTCGAATTTCGCGCCAAGGCCGGGCCGTCCGGTTTCGGCCGGCGCTTCTGGAGCGCCGCTTTTTTCGGCGGATCGCTCGTTGCCGCCCTTGCCCAGGGTCTGGTGCTGGGCGCTTTCCTGCACGGGATCGCGGTCAATGGGCGTGCTTTCGCCGGCAGTCCCCTGGACTGGGCGACGCCGTTCAGCCTTCTGGTCGCGCTGGCCCTTGCCGCGGGCTATGCCCTGCTTGGGGCGTGCTGGCTCATCTTCAAGACGCAAAGCGCATTGCAGACCAAGGCCCGGCATTGGGCCCGCCATCTCACCATTGCCGTGGCCGCCTCCATGGCCCTGGTCAGCTTTGCGACCCTGTTCATGGATCCCCAGGTCACGGCACGGTGGGGGCTGTCGGCCGACGGGATCGATCCGGCGACCATGCTGCGTGCCGCGCCCCTGCCGGTCCTTGCCGGCCTGTTCTGTGTGATGTGCTTTCGCTGGGCCGGCCGCGAGGGAGCGGAATTGCGCCCCTATCTGGCTGCCATCGGCATTTTTCTGGCCGGTTTCGCGGGGCTTGCCCTCTCAGTCTTCCCCTATGTGGTGCCGTTCTCGGTCACGATTTGGGATGCGGCCGCCCGGGACAATGCGCTTGAATTCATGCTGGTCGGGGCCGCGGCCCTGCTGCCCGTGATCCTGGTCTACACAGGCTATGTGTATTGGACCTTTCGGGGAAAGGCTTCCGCCGATGGCGCCTATCACTGATAACGCTTGGGATCATGATCGGAACCGGGCGGGCGCCGATCCGTCCCTGGCCCGCCGCCTTGCCTGGTTTGTGGGGCTGTGGCTGGCCGGACTGGGCGTTACGGCGGGCGCCGCCTCCCTGCTCCGC
Source organism: Alphaproteobacteria bacterium (assembly GCA_050331455.1). Lineage (GTDB taxonomy): Bacteria > Pseudomonadota > Alphaproteobacteria > JAJFIK01 > JAJFIK01 > CAYUYV01. The sequence goes on along the minus strand of JBHJGV010000027.1, from coordinate 48,977 downwards.
GCGCTCCTCTTCCTGTGAGGCGCGAGAGTTCCGCCTGAGGCGTTTGACCCCAGGTGCTGGCGGGCGATGCCCCCCCCGTGCCACTCTGTTTTCCTTGATGAATCCGCAAGGGACGGGGAGGGCGCCGTGGGTCCCATCGCCTGGGTGGCTACACTGCTGGGAGTGATTGTTGTGTGCGTGGGCTGGGGGGCGTTGACCCCCGAGCCGCCCCTCGCTGCCGGTGCACCCCATCCAGATTTCCCCGCCATGTCGATCGGCGGGGATGGCACCCGCTTCTTTCCCATCGCCTGGCCTGTGATCCTCTGGCAGGTGGCGGCCTTGATGTTGCCCGTGCCGCTTTACGCCCTGGGCGTGCCCCGCGCCCGGCGAACGGCAGCGTTCTGGACCGCCATGGGCGCCTGTTGCGGTGTATCGGTCGCGACCTGGCTCGCCGGCATGGCGCTTTACATCCACGGCGCCCGGGACGAAACGGCGGCCATCGCCCTCGGTTACCCCCTGTCCACGACCATCGTCCTGGTCGGCCTGTGGCTGGCCGGCGGCGCCTACACCCTGTTCTACGTCATCGGTTTTCGGACCTTTTTCCTGACCCCTGAAGACGAGGCGGCCTTCGAGGCCCTGGCCCGGGACGCTCGCGCCGGGACCTCGGATGGTCAGGAGGCGCACTGATGGCTTTGGACCGGGACGTGATCATCCTCACCTTCGTTTTCGGTTATATGGCGCTGAACATTGCCGTCGGCCTGTGGGCCATGGGGCGGACCCATTCGGCGGCTGATTTTTTTGTGGCCGGACGGGATTTGGGGCCGCTGGTCGTGTCTCTCGCCGTTTTTTCCTCCACCCTGTCCGGCTTCGGCTTCGTGGGCGGTCCGGGCCTTGTCTATGCCACGGGGCTGAGTTCCCTGTGGATGGTGATCTGCTCCACGCTGGGCTATGCCACCGGATTTTACCTGGTGGCCAAGCGCATCCGCATGATCGCGGAGGTGCGCGATACCCTGTCCCTGTCCGATGTGCTGGCGGCCCGCTACCGCAGTGAGACCGTCCGCCTGGTGACGGGTGTGACCATCCTGCTCGGCGTTCTGGCCTATCTGGCAACCCAGATTCTGGCCATGGCCCTCGTGCTCCAGTCCATTCTCGGGGCCCTGCCGGCCTTCGAGGGCGTGGGCCTGATCACCTGTGCCGTTCTGTCCCTGGCCGTTCTTGTGTTCTACTCCGTCACAGGCGGCATCATCGCCTCGGTGTACACGGATGTGTTCCAGGGGATCATCATGATGGTGGCCGGCCTTCTGGTGGTATTTGCGGCCATGAACAGTTTCGAGGGCGGCTTTACCGAGGCCTCCCGCATCATCCTTGCCGACGATCCCGAAGCGATCCTGCCCTTCGGCACCTTCGGGTCCATGGTCAGCCTTGCCTGGTTTTTCCTGTTCGGCTTTGGCCTTGCGGGCCAGCCCCATATCATCACGAAAATGATGATGAATCGTCGGCTTGCGGACAACCGGGTGATCATGCCCATGTCCGTGGTGTCCTATGCCTTTTCGGCCCTGTTGTGGGTTTCGGTCGGCGTGGCCATGCATGCCCTGGTCATCAGCGGAGCCCATCCGCCGCTCGCAAGCGCGGACGAGGCGGCGCCGGCCTTTCTGTCCGTCTATGCCTCGCCCTGGCTCGCCGGACTCGTCTTTGCCGGCCTTTTCGCGGCGATCATGTCGACCGCAGATGCCTTTTTGAACATCGGCGCAGCGGCAGTGGTGCATGACATTCCGCGCAGCATCATGGGCCGGTCCTTGCGCCAGGAACTGTTCTGGGCCCGGACGGCAACGGTTGGGATCTCCCTGCTCGCCATGGGTTTCGCTCTTTACTCCCACTTTTTAGGCGGCCGTCTGGTCGCGATTCTCGGGGCCTTCGGCTGGGGCACCTTCGCGGCGGCTCTGCTGCCGGTGGTGGCTATTGGCCTCAACTGGAAACAGGCAAGCCGTCAGGCGGCGATTGCCTCCATGGTGCTCAGTCTGGGTCTCAATCTGGCCATTGAGCTTTTCTCCCTGCGCATGCCCTTCGGCATGAATGGAAGCTTCGTGTCGCTCCTGGTGTCCCTCTCGGTCTTCATCGGCTGGTCCCTGATAGACCGCCGTGAAACCCTGGCCCGCGATATCGACCGCATCATGGATTTGTGATGCGGCCCGCCCTCGGGCTCAGCGCACCGTGACCTTCAGGGTGGGTGAGACGGTCACGCCGTCCAGGGGCTCCCCGCCACCGGAGCGCTGAACATGGCGCCGCACGGCGCGCTCAATTTCGCCGGCGCCAAAGCAGTCCCTCAATCGATTGAGATCGATCCTGAGCGGATGATCGATAATGACGGTCCAGTCAGCCTGGGCGCTGACGATGGCGCCGCCAGGGCTGCGCAGCCGCCGCGCGTCGTCCGGTTTCGTCCTAAGAAAGCACACCATTCGCGCCTCCAGCGCCTGCCGAGCCTTGTCCAAGGGATCCAGAAGGCAGCCTTTGAAAAAGGCCTGGATGGCCTTCGCCTGGACATCAACAGGATCCTTCCGCTTGCGCCGGGCGCCTTCGCTTTCCCGTGCACAGTCCTGAAGGGAGCGGATTAGATCGGCCACGCGCCGTGCGTCATCGTCCGTCCAGGTCTCGGCCGTGTTCGCGGCCAGCGAGGCGGCATGGAGAAGCGCTTTTGCCCTGCGCACCAGCGCCCTGTTGCCACGTGCCAAGGGGCTGGCCGAGTCCGGCATGTGCCGCCCGAAGTCGGCCTGATGCTGATTCTTGTGCTCATCGTCCCGCAAACGGGCCATCCTTTCGGTGTTGACTGCAAGTCTGACGGAAGGATAGCAAGGATTATCGGTGTGGGGATAAAGACGGCTTCCATGGACAATGCAAGCAGCGAGGACAGGTCTGCAACCCTGTCGTGATCCTGGAGTGTGGGATCAGGGCATTCCGGACTTTATCCCCACCCCCGGAGCGGCTGATATCCTGGGAAATGTGAGGAAGAACCACCGTCCTGTTGTTCGTTTCGGAAAGGGAGCCGCCCATGCATGAGCCAGCAGACCATCCCGAACCATTCGTCTGGAAACAGAAAACGCTCCTGGCCCGGCTCAAGGAACTGCATGCCTCGGGCACCCATTCCTGCCGGCAAATGGCCCGCATCCTGACCGTGGAGCAGGGGGTCGATCTTGCGCCCGTGACCGTTTCGCGCACCCTGCGCCGCCTTGGTCTGGTTCTGCCGGATGGCGCGCCCGGCGTGCGGCGCCGTCGCAAACGCCGCCCCCTCCAGCGCCGCCCCGTGTCGCGGGACCGGCGGACCATCCTGTCCCGCCGATTTGCCGATCTGGACGACCACCAGTGCCGCTGGCCGGTGGCGGATGATGCGGAAGGGGCCTGGTTCTGCGGCGCGACCCGGTTGTCCGGGGAGGCCTATTGCGAAGCGCATCGCGCGCGCAGCCGCATTCCCGGAACCGCTCTGACCCTTGAGTCCTGATACGGATCACCCCAGTTCGGATCGAAGGAGGCATGCATGAAAATCCAGTCCGCTGCACCGACTCCTGAGCGTCTTGCAAAAGCGGGAGCGGAGCCCCGCCCCGTCCGTTCCCCCGGGGCGGATCAGCCGATGCCCGATGACGGACCCACCCTTGAGGTCACTGTCGATACGCTGCATGGGCTTGTGCGCCGGGGCCGGCTCTCGGCACCGCAGCAGGCGGCGGCCCTGCGCCTGTCGAGCCTCCGGACACGGATGGGACCACCCCGGGTGACGGCCCGCTATGATGGCATGCCCAAGAGCCGGACCCACCATGCCGCTTCCCAGACCATCGGCGATGGGCGGGCCGGGGCGGCACGGGACTGGGAGCGGGTGATGCAGGCCATCGGGCCAACCCATACCCGGGTCCTTTACTGGCTGCTGCTTGACGGATGCACGCTTGCCGAAATCGGCTTCCGGTTCCGACCCGGTGTCAAGGACAGACGAACGCGGGAGCGCCATGGCTTCACCAGCGTTTCGGCCGCCCTCGACGCCGCAGCCGAGTTCTTTGGATACTGAGGAGTCCGTCGGCGCGGGCCTTTGACGCTGGGGATGCGAGCCCTTACCCTTATGCCATCGTGCACAGATGAGGGAGGGGCGATCCCATGAACCGATGGATGACGGCGGTCATCGCGCTGGGCGCAACGACGCTGTTGCAGGCGTCCGGTCGGGCCGAGGATGGCGGCCTCGGCCGCCGCACCGCGGCACTCGACGCCTTGTTCAAGGCCGCGCAGCTCGACCTGCGCGCGCCGGGGCTCGTCTACGGCGTGGTGACCAACGGTGAACTCGCCCATATACGGAGTTTCGGCGTGCGGGACCGGGAGGCCGGTACGCCGGTGACGCCCCGGACGGCGTTCCGGATCGCCTCCATGACCAAGATGATGACCGCGCTGCTGATCCTGGATCTCCAGGATCAGGGGCGGCTTCTTCTCGATCAGCCGGCGGAGAAATATGTACCACCAATGGCGGCCTGGACCTATCCCACGGCGGACAGCCGGAAAGTGACCATCCGGGACCTTCTCAATCACACGGCGGGCTTCACAACGGACAATCCGTGGGCCGACCGGCAAATGGCCCGCACCCGTGAAGAGTTCGACGCCTTTCTGGAGCGTGCCGAGCCCTTTTCCCACGCGCCCGGCACAACTTATGAATACTCCAATTTTGGTTATGCCCTGCTTGGCCTTATCATCGAGCGTATCACGGGCCAGACCTACGGAGCGCGCCTGCAAGAGCGCATCCTGGAGCCTCTCGGGATGACCGGCAGCGGCGTCGATCCGGCGAAGATCGCCGAGCGCGACCGCGCCAAGCCCTATCATTACTTGGACAACCGATTTGTCAGTGAACCGCCGCTCGGCACCGGCGCCTTCGATGCCATCGGTGGGCTGTGGACCACGGCGCAGGACTATGCCCGGTTCATGGCGTGGTTCCTGTCCGCCTGGCCGGCGCGGGACGAGCCCGACCCCGGACCCATTCCGCGGCGGGTGATCCGCTCCGTGACGGATGGTGTGGTCATGACCGGGACAACGCGCCGGCCCGGCCTCTCCGGCGGGGACGACTGTGTCATGGCGTCGGGCTATGGCATGGGACTCGGTCATTCGCACCATTGCGATGCGGGGCTCATCCTTGGCCATGGCGGCGGTTTTCCTGGCTACGGCTCCTATATTTTGTTCCTGCCGGAAAAAGGCATGGGTGTTTTCGCCTTTTCCAACAAGACCTATGGGCGGATGTACGGGCCGGTCTGGGACGCGGCGATCCGGCTCGCCAAGGCCGATATCGGAAAACCGCGGGTGCCCCTGCCGGCGGATCGGCGCCTTCTGGCCGCCTATGACGGGGTGGTGCGGGCCTATAAGGTTGGCAGTCTGACGGCTGCGGGCTTGTCTTTTGCGGACAATTTTTTCATGGATCGCTCCGAGGAGCGGTGGGCAACCCAGTTCACTGCCCTGCGCGAGGCGGCCGGGACCTGCCGTGCCGCCGGCCCGATCCGCGCGGACGGACGCTTTTCCGGACAGTTCACATGGACCTGCGACAAGGCCCGGGTCACCGGCTCTCTCACCATGGCGCCGGTCGATCCATCCCAGATCCAGGCGCTCCATTTACGCGTCATTCAGAGGGGGTCGCGGGGCCGGACTCTCAACACGGACTTCGATTTCCATTGAGACGTCTCAGGATGATCCGTAGAAAAAGGATTGACATCTGCCCCTTCTGCCGTTAGGTTCAAGGTATGATCTGAAAAAAACGTTGGGAACGCTTCTTCCAGCCGCCTGGTCCGCCCGGGCGGCTTTTTTCGTGTGTTTCAATATGGAGGAATGGGGTGTCCTCTGATGACGGATCACCTGACATGGGGGCGTCCGGGGAGCGCCCTGGCGGGGCCTCTGTGGGGGCGTCCGGGCCCGCCCGTCCCCGGGAGCCCGCGGCCCGACGAAAGCCCGGTCCTCTGTCTCCGGAGGACCGTCAGGCCCATGTAAGCGACATGGCCCGGCAGCATATTGCCTCCGCCATCGAGGCGTTGGTCAGCATCATCCGGGATTGCGACAGCGCGGCTGCCCGGGTCTCGGCGGCCAATGCGCTGCTGGACCGGGCCGTCGGCAAGACGCCCCGCGCGCCCGACAAGGCCGGCGCCCGGAACCAGGAGGACGAAACGACCTTGCATGTGGTGGTGAAGGGGACCGATGCCGATCTGTGATGTGACGGACGAGCAGCTCACGGACCGGCAAAAGGCGGCAAACAGATTGTTGGCGGGATCGGCGCGCCATGTGCTCTTGCGGGGCGGATCGCGGAGCGGAAAGACCTTCGTCCTGGTGCGGGCCCTTTTCATCCGTGCCTTGAAGGGGGCCGGCTCCCGACACGGCATTGTGCGCTCGCACAAGGCCCATGTGGTGGAGTCGGTGTGGATGGACACCCTGCCCAAGGTCCTGTCCCTGTGCTTTCCAGGCTTGAGCGTCAAGCGCAACGAAACCCTGCGGGTGATGACGCTGCCCAATGCGGCAGAAATCTGGGTGTCCGGTCTCGACGATAAGGACCGTGTAGAGAAGATCCTCGGTAAGGAATTCTGTACCCTGTTTTTCAACGAGTGTTCTCAGATCCGTTACGACTCCGTTCTTGTGGCCCTCACACGCTTGGCCCAGAACGTGCCAGGCCTTGTCAACAAGGCCTATTACGATTGCAACCCGCCGCCGCGCAGCCATTGGACCTACAAGATCTGGAAAGAAGGCGTGGATCCCGTGACGGGCGATGTCCTGCCGCAGCCGGATCTTTATGCGGAGATGCGGATCAATCCGGTGGATAATGCCCGCCATGTTGCACCGGACTATCTTGAGACCCTCCAGGCCATGCCGCAACGCGAACGCATGCGGTTCCTCGAGGGAGAGTGGGGCGACAGCGGCGATGGGGCCCTTTGGACACAGGCCGTCATCGACAAAGCCCGCGTTGAGGATGTGCCGGAGTTGGAGCGTATCGGCGTTGCGGTCGACCCCGCGGTTACCGCCAGCGCCCACAGCAACGAGACCGGCATCATTGTCGGCGGCCTGGGCCGATGCGAGGGCCGAGCCCATGCATTCGTGCTGCACGATGCCTCGATCGCCGGAACGCCGGACCAATGGGCACGCCGGGCCGTGGGCGTCTACCACGCCTTCGAAGCCGACGTCCTCGTGGTGGAGACGAATCAGGGGGGCGACATGGTGATGAACACCATACGGACCATCGATCCGTCCGTCAGCATTCGCCAGGTGCGGGCCTCCCGCGGAAAGGTGGCCCGCGCCGAGCCCGTCTCGGCCCTCTACGAACAGGGGCGCGTGCACCATGTGGGGCATCTCAAGGCGCTTGAAGACCAGATGCTGGCCATGACGGTGGAGGGCTATCGAAGCGAAGGCTCGCCGGATCGGGTCGATGCCCTGGTCTGGCTGATCTCCGAACTCATGCCGAGGATGGTTTATGGCTCACGGAAGGACGCAGCGGATCCGCCGACAACTGCGCGGGGGCGGGATCGATCCGGACGATGACGGCGGTCCGGTCGTTCCGTCTTTGGAGGAACGGCGAAACGGATGGACCAGCGAGAGCCTGACGGCCTATCTGCGCCATGTCGAAGAACAGATCGGCAATCGGCTCGTCCGGGCCCGGCGGGCCGGGCGGGACCCGTCCCGGAGCGACCGGGGCACCTACAATCCCTTGAGGAGGCGATGGTAATGTCTGCACTGAGCATCTTGACCGGCGGCGTGGCAGGACTGGCAGCCGAGGCGGCGACGCCCCAAGCGCCCAGGCCCGCGGCGCCCCCCGCCGTGCCCCGCCGGGACGGAGCAGCGGCCGAAGCGGCCCGGCGCGCAAGCCTTCTGGCCAATCGGGAGCGGGGTCGGCGGGCGACGATCCTCTCCGATCCGGGGGACCGGCCCCGTGGCGTGGCGACCGGAAAGAGCCTCCTCGGCCAATGAGCCCTCCTTGAACCCCCGATTGAGCGTATCCTTGATCCGTAATGGGAGGACCCCATGAGCACCCACCAGATTGGGGGCTTCACGGCCCGCCTGGCCCCGGCCTTGCCCCTGTCCGTGCAGACATCGGGCTATGCATCGGGTGACCTGATCGGAACTCTGCTTACATTTTCATTGGGACCGGACAACCCGGCCCAGCGCGGAGCCACCGGGACGATCCACTCTGTGCAGCTGTTCGATGCCGGTGCCACAAAGGCCAATGTGACCGTCGTTTTGTTCGACCGGATGCCGGCCGTAACACCCTTCACGGATGGCTCTGCCCTCGACATTGCCGACGGTGACGGCGGAGCGATTTTTGCCACCGTTTCGCTCACACAGTATACGGATTTCAATGATAGTGCCTTCGGCGCGGTGGTGGGCCTGGGCCGGCCGTTCCAATGCGCACCCGGCGCCAACAGCCTTTGGGCGGCGGTCATGGCGGACGCGTCGGCCACCTTCGCAGCCGCGGGCGATCTGCGCCTCAGCCTCGGCGCATTCCTCGACCAGCGGGAGCCGGCTTAAGTGGTCGCGGTGGCCGATATCCTGGACCGCTTCCACTCCGCGAAGGCGGCCAGGGCGCCCATGGACACGGTGTTCGAGGACATCGCGGCCATCCAGCGTCCGTCCCGGTCCGGTTTTTCCGTGGAACGCCTTGAAGGCACTCCAGACACGGATCGGATTTTTGATTCGACCCCGCAGCAGGCCGGCAATGCGCTGGCCGCCCATATTGACGGGATGATGAAACCCCGGGACGAGAAATGGTTCTTTGTGGAACCGGAAGATCCGGCCCTGGAGGACCATGACGATATCCTGGCCTGGACCCAGGAGGTCGAGGCCCGGATGATGACGGCCATTTACCGCCCGCAGGCCCGGTTCCTGCAACAGTCGGGACAGGTGGACCGGGATCTGGTGTTCTTCAACACCGGGGTCCTGTTCATCGGTGCCCATCTGGGCGAAGGCCGGCTGCAATTCCAGGCCCATGCCCTCAAGCAGACCTATCTGCTGGAGGGGGCGGACAGCGCGATCGACACTGTATTCCGGATCCTTCCGTTTACGGCACGCCAGGCCGTGCAGGTTTTCGGCGCCGACGCGGTCGGACGACAGACTCGCGAAGCGCTGGGGCGGGGGGCGGAACAGGATCGGCGCCGTGCCTATCTCCATGCGGTGCTGCCGCGGGCGGATTTCGATCCCCGCCGGCGCGATGCGCTGCAGATGCCCTATGCCTCCATTTATATCGATCTGGAGAGTGAGCATCTGATCAGCGAGGGCGGCTTTCGCATGTTCCCCTTCGCCGTGCCGCGCTGGGAAACCGAAAGCGGCGAGATCTATGGCCAGGGCCCGGGTCACCTGGCCCAGCCCGATGCCTGCACCCTGCAACAGATGGGCAAGACGTTACTGGAGGCCGGCCATCTGGCCGTCGATCCGCCGATCCTGGCGCCCCATCAAGGTTTCATGTCCGCCCCCAGAACGTTCCCGGGTGGGATCAGCTACTACGATCCCAGCGTGGTGACGGAGATCGGGGCAGGCGCGATCCGCCCCTTCGAGACGGGCAAGAACCTGCCCCTCGGCTATGAGGCCCAGCGGCAGCAGCGCGAAATGGTCTGGGCGGCCTATTTCCGCAGTGTGCTGAACCTGCCCACGGGCGGTCCGCGCATGACGGCGACCGAAATCATCGAGCGGCGCGAGGAGATGGTCCGGGTCATGGGTCCCATTTTCGCCCGTCTGGAGACCGACTATACGGCCCATATCGTGCAGCGGGTCTTCGACATCCTGCTGACAAACGGTGCGTTCCCGCCGCCACCGCCGGTGCTGAGGGGGCAAAGCGTCAAATTCCGCTATCGCTCCCCCCTCAAACGGATCCACGAGCTGATCGACAATGCGGCGCTGCGGGCCTATGTGGACGAAATCGCGCCACTGGCCCGGGCCGATGCGAGCATTTTGGATCATCTCGATCTGGACGAAATCGCCCGAGGGCTCTTTCGCCGGCGGGGATTGCCGGCGAAATGGCTGCGGGCCCGGGAGGACGTGGCGGCCCTGCGGGCCGAACGGCAACAGCGCCAGGCCCTCGAGGAGGCCGGCGACCTGGTGGAGCGCACGGTCGATATCGCCAAGACGCTCAGCGAGATCGAAGAGGGCTGACGCGGGTGACTCCGTCCAGACCCTGATCGCTCGATCATAAAAATTCCTACACAGAGTGAGGGTTGCCCATGAGCAGACGCAAGCCGCCGTCCGGCCGCAGCGGCGCGACCCATGATGCTGTTGCGGCGTTCCACGCCATGGTCAGCGCCTCACGGCCGCCCATCGACGGGGCCGATCGGGCACGGATCTTTTCCACCGTATTCCTTGGATCGGACGCGGGCCAAAGGGTCCTGCACGAGATCCTGGAATGGTGCGGCCTGTATCGCCCCAGCGTCACGGGGCGTCCGGGCCACGCCATCGATGTTCACGCCACCATGGTGCGTGAGGGTGAGCGGAACATCGGCTTGAGGCTCATGGCGGTCCTCATGCAGGAGCCGCCGAGGGACAATCCTGAAACGACAATGAGGACAGGCGATGACGGACGCGACACAGGCGCAGTCTGAGCAGGACATGACCCACGATGCCGGGACGGCTTCGACACCGCCCGAACCGGCGCCTACGGACCAGGGCTATGCCGATTTGGTGAAAACCATCGGTGACGAAAAAGTCCGGGCCTACGCCCAGCGCTTCACGGGCTTCGAGGCACTGGCCAGGGCTGCCTTCGAGAACCGCCAGAAACTATCCACGGCTCTGCAGGTGCCGGGCGACGGGGCGAGCCCGGAGGAGATGGATGCCTTCTGGTCACGGCTCGGGCGCCCGGACAAGCCTGAGGATTACCGCATCGAGCGGGGTGAGCTGGCAGAAAATCTGCCAAAGGATGAAATGGCCGAGACCCGCGAACAGCGCTTCGTCGCCGCGGCCCACGGCCTCGGCCTCACTGAGTGCCAGGTCAATGGTCTTCTCCAGAACTATTACGGCATGGTCGGCGAGGCGCTCGAGGTTCAGTCGGCGGCAAGCGCCGCGGCCCGGGACCTGGCGGAAGGCACCCTGCGCGGGGAATGGAAGGGGGCGGACTTCGAGACCAATCTGCGCCTCGCGCGTCTTGCCGTGCGGGAGATGGGCGGCCAGCCCTTTGCGGCTTTTGTCGAGGAAAGCGGGATCGGCAACGATCCGCGCTTCATCCGGTTCGCCGCCGAAATCGGCCGGCGCCTGGGTGAAGACCGGGTGGTCGCGTCCGCCTCCATGAGCGACGGCGAACGGGCGGACCTCGACACCCGGTTTGAGGAATTGACCGAACAGATCCATGCCGCCCGGCGCACCGGCGAGCGGGCCAAAGCTGACCGTCTGTACCGGGAACGAGACGCCTTGGCGCGCAAGATGCCGCCGCGCTGACCCGGCCCCTTTCTTCTCATAATGCACACGGACGACAACCCGGCGTGAGGCCTCAAGGGGCCTGCCGCACCACTGGAGACGCGTGCGTACTGACACCATCACGGGAGAGTTTGCGATGAGTGACGTTTCCGACGTGTTCGTCCGTCAATATGTGGCGGATGTGAAACTCCTGTATCAGCAGGAGGGGTCTCGCCTTCGCGAGACCGTCATGGTCAAGACCGGTGTAACGGGGGAGAGCACGACGTTTCCCCGCGTCGGCAAAGGTATGGCGACGACCAAGGGCCGCCATGGCGTGGTCACGCCCATGAATGTGGACTACACGCCGATCACCTGCACGCTGACGGATCACTATGCGCCGGACTATGTGGATCGGCTCGACGAGCACAAGATCACGCATAATGAACGCGAGGCCCTGCTGCGGACGGGGGCGAGCGCCATCGGACGTAAGGTCGACGATATCGTCTTCACATCCATGGAGACAACCAGCACCACCTTCACGCTCGGGGCGGCGTTGACCCGGGCGGCGCTGCTCCAGGTCGATGAGGTGTTGACGGACAATGACGTGCCGGACGACAACCGCCGCTTTGCGGCCCTGACCCCGCGGGCCTGGTCCCAGGCCATGACCATCGAGGAGTTTGCGTCGGGCGATTTTGCCGGCATGGACAATCTGCCCTTCGCCCGCAACACGCCGGGCGTGCGGTACTGGAACGGTATCTTCTGGATGCGTCATACCGGGCTGCCGGGCAAGGGAACAGCGACGGCGTCCTGCTTCGCCTGGCACATGGATGCGGTGGGCCTTGCCGAAGGCCTCTCCCAGACGGCCGAAATCCACTATGTGCCCGAGCGTGTGGCTCATCTCGTCAACAATATGATCAGTGTAGGATCCTGCCTGCGGGACGATACCGGCGTCGTGAAATTCGTGCACGACGATACCGCCGTCATCAGCACGTCCTAATGCCGTCCGGCGGCGCCCATGGGCGCTGCCCCTTACCCCCGCTTTCGCAAAGGAGGATCCCGTGGCCTTCAGACGCTCCGGAGACGACAACAAGCAGTATCTTTTTCCGTCCATCCATCTGGGTCAGGGCATGAATGCCTGGGTCTATGTGACGACGGACAGTCCCGCCGTTGTGGAGAATTGCGGCTATTTCAGCGACGATCTGGCCCTGGAGACCATGCAGGTGGGCGACATGCTCTGGGTCTACCAGGTGGCCGGCATCACGGACTCCAAGACCCTTCAGGAGGATCTCGCCGGCGGTCTGATCGACCTGTCCCTCCATGTCGTTCTGGTCAATACGGGCACGGTGTTGAACCTGTCCGACGATCTGCTCGCGGCCACCGTCACTTATACGTCGTGACGGGTGGGATATGATGGGCGCCGCGGGCGGGTCGGTCGACCGGAACGCCCATTTCCACACTCGGACGGTATCATCCGTATCCGTCGAGCCACCTTATCCCCATGTCCATGGCGGGCCGGTCCTTGTGTGCGGCGCGGCCGCCTGTCTCGGCGAGGATGTGGAGGCGGCCTGGGCCCTGCGTCCCGGGGCGCCCGTGATCGCGGTCAACAAAGCGGTGAAGAGCATCAAGCCCTTCGCCCATTTCACGCTGCATCCGGAGCATCTGGGCCATTGGCTCGAAGCGGGCGAACTGGTCTGGGGGCGCCGAGACTGGACGACCCATTCGGGCGGGGCGGGCCGGCGCCTGCGCGCCAACCGGGCCGCATGGCCGCAGGTCGATTATTGGTGGGCCGAGGCGCGGGGGGCGGGCACGTCGACCTGGGCGGCGGCCCGCATGGCCCGGCTCATGGGTTTCCAGGAAATCATCCTGTGCGGCATGCCGCTGGAGCCCATGCCCTATGCGGATGGTTCACCGGCGAAGGCCTTCAACCGTCCCGAGAAGATCGCCGTCTATCGCGCCTTCATCCGGGGCGATACGGCCTGGCATGCCGGCGTGCGGGCCATGTCGGGCTGGCCCCGGCAGATATTCGGCCCGCCTCAAGCGAAGGACAAGCCATGAACAGACCGCTCCGAACCCGCCTTAAAGGCGGGCGGCGGCGCTCCCGTGGGGCGTGGCCGGTGACCGTCGGCGGGATCCTTACCCTGATGACGGATGAGGAATGGGCGCTCGTGGAGCGCACGGCCCGGGCGGTCCATGCCCGCTTCGGCCGGGTTACGGCGGTCGAAATCGGCTGCTGGCTGGGGGGATCGACGGCGGCCCTGGCCAGGGGCCTGTCCGCCGTGCCTGCGGGGGACTGGGGGCTCCATGTCTTCGATGCCTTCCGCTGGCGTAAGATCGATGTGGACAAGGTTCCCTTCGAGACCGTGCCCCTGCGTCAGGGGAACGATTTCTTTCCCCTGTGGTCGGCCAACACGGCCCCCTGGCGGGGCAAGACCAGGGTCCATCGGGGCGAGCTGCTCCATGCGGCGTGGGATGGCGCCCCGATCCATCTTCTGTTTCTTGATGCGCCCAAGGAGGACCCCCTGGTGGCCCATGTCTTCGCCACTTTCGCGTCCGCCCTGTGCCCCGACGGCATCCTCATCGCCCAGGATTACGACTGGCACGGATCGCGAGATCTGCGCCGGGCGATCGGTGCGATGGGCCTTACCGAAACGGCCCGGGTGGTCAACGGCACCATGCGGGTCTTTCGCCGCGACGCCCCCGCTTGAGGCGTCACCCGGGCCGGTTGGGCGCAAAGCGTGTCATGTCGAAGATCCGGGCCCCGAGGGCCGGGACACTGTCCGGGTCATGAAAAATGCCGATAACGGCACAGCCGGCCGCCAGCCGGTCCCGGATCAGGTCCAGGATGATGTCCCGGTTGACGGGATCCAGCGACGCCGTCGGCTCGTCGAGCAGCAGCAGCGGGTAGGACGGCGCCAGGATCCGGGCCACGTTCAGCCGCTGCTGTTCCCCCCCGGAAAAGGTCGCGGGCGGTAAGGACCAGAGCCGCTCCGGCAGGCCTAGCCGATCCAACATCGCGCGAGCCCGTTGCCGACTTTCATCCTCCCCCACACCTTGCAGCATCATCGGTTCCATGACGAGGTCGAGGGCCGGAACCCGAGGAATGACTCTCAGGAACTGGGAGGCATAGCCCATAGTAATCCGCCGCAGCCCTTGCAGGGCTCGCGGATCGATCCCGGCCAGGTCCGTCATGCGCCCGGCATGGCGCACGCAAAGGTGCCCCGCGGTGATGCGGTAATTGCCGTAAATCATCCGCATCAGGGTCGATTTTCCCGATCCGGACGGCCCCGCCAGAACGACGCATTCCCCAGTCTGGACCTCCAGGGACAGCCGCTCGAACACAGGAATGGTCACGCCGCCCTGGTGGTGCAGCACGAAGGCCTTGGAGAGGTCCCATGCCGCGACTGCGGCTCCCTCGGTCATGTGGGCACCGCCGAGACGAGAAGCTGGGTATAGGCGTGTTCCGGATCGTCCAGCACTTGATCCGTAATACCCTTTTCTACGATGCACCCGTCCTTCATCACCATCAGGCGATCCGCCAACAGCCGCGCGACCCGCAGGTCGTGGGTCACGATGATGGCCGAGAGCGAGAGGGTCCGCACGAGGCGGCGAAGGGTGTCGAGCAGACGTGCCTGGACGGAAACGTCGAGGCCGCCGGTGGGCTCGTCCATGAAAACGATGCGCGGGGCATGGACGAGGCTGCGCGCAATCTGGACCCTTTGTTGCATGCCCCCGGAAAAGGAGGACGGCGGATCGTCGATCCGCCTGCGGTCGAGTTCGACCCGGTCCATCCAGTCGAGCGCGGTCTCCCGGAGACGCTCGTAGTGGCGTGCCCCCAAATTCATCAAGGGTTCCACGATATTGGCGCCGGCCGAAACGCTGCTGCGTAACCCGTCCCGCGGCGTCTGATGGACAAAGCCGAAGACCTCCCGCCTCAGCCGCCGGCGCTCCCCTTCCTCCAAGGCATGAAGATCTGTAGGCTTTGCATTTCCCTCGCGGAACAGGACAGTGCCGCCCGTCGGCGCCAGATGTCCCGCGAGGCAGCGCAACAAAGTGGTCTTGCCGGAGCCGCTTTCCCCGACAATGCCGATGACTTCTCCTTGAAACAGATCGAGCGAGACATCCCGGCACGCCGTGAGGGGCCCATAGCGATGGTGCAGGCCGATGGCTTCAAGGAGGGGGATGTCGTCACCGGGGGCGGGCTCTGCCGGCCCTGCGCCGCATGGTCCCGTCACGCGTCGCTCCCCTGGCCGGCGCGGCCGCGTCGGCGGGTGGCGCAATAATGCGTATCGGAACAAAGAAACATGCGTCCCCCCTTATCGTCCGTCACGATTTCATCGAGATAGCTGTCCCGTGCCCCACACAGGGCGCAGGGGATCGTCCAGTTCTGGACCGTAAACGGACGATCCTCGAAATCGAGGCTCTTCACATGGGTGTAGGGGGGCAGGGCATAGATGCGTTTTTCGCGGCCCGCGCCGAACAACTGGATCGCCGCATTGTTGTGCAGCTTGGCATTGTCGAAGCTGGGAATGGGGGAGGGGGACATGATGTGACGGTGGTGGGCCAGAACCGGGTAGCCCGCCGATGCCGAGATCTGTCCCGACCGGCTCACATCCTCATAAAGCGCGACATGGGGTAAACCATATTCGCGGTAGCCATGTAT
Organism: Alphaproteobacteria bacterium; assembly: GCA_050331455.1. GTDB lineage: Bacteria > Pseudomonadota > Alphaproteobacteria > JAJFIK01 > JAJFIK01 > CAYUYV01. The sequence goes on along the minus strand of JBHJGV010000027.1, from coordinate 32,980 downwards.
GCGACGGGTTTCCGCCTCCCGGGGTTCAAGGAAACGCAGGGGCTCGGGGATCGGCACCTGATAGACCAGGATCTGACCCTCCCGCAGGGCATGTTCCGGCACCCGGTGACGGGTTTGGATGAGGGTGGCGGCTTGGGTATCGTCGGTCGTCGTCACATCGGCGACGCGATGGAAGAACCTCTTGATGGAAACCGCGTTGGTCGTGTCGTCGGCCCCCTGATCGATGCATTTGAACACGTCGTCGGGCCCGATCAGGGATGCGGTGATCTGCACGCCGCCCGTTCCCCAGCCATAGGGCATGGGCATCTCCCGGGAGCCGAAGGGCACCTGATAGCCGGGGATGGCCAGAGCCTTCAGAATGACCCGTCGGATCATGCGCTTGGTGGCCTCATCGAGATAGGCGTAGTTGTAGCCTTCGGTGGTCACCGTCCCGGCTCCTCCGGTTCCGGCCTCTCCAATACCGATTCCTCCGATACTGGCACACTGGTCTGCGGAGTGGGCGACACGGAGCCCTGCTGGCGCGCCTCCCACGCCGCCCTGCGACGGCGCACAACCTGAAGATCCGCCTGGAAATCGACGTAGTGGGGCAGCTTCAGGTGCTGGACGAAGCCGGACGCCGACAGGCTGTCGCAGTGATAGAGCACGAATTCCTCGTCCTCGGCGGGGGCGATCTCGGTCCGGTTCCCTGGGTCGGCCGCGCCGTCCCGATTGCTCAGGGCACGGTCCACCAGGGCCATGGACATGGCCTTGCGCTCGTTGTGGCCGAAGACGAGGCCGTAGCCGCGGGCAAAGCGCGGCGGTGTATCGCGACGGTCCTCCGCCGTGGAGAGCATCTGGCACTCCGTGACCGTCAGATCTGCGATGTGGATCGCAAAACCCAGGTCTTCAGGTTGGAACGCGATGGCCACGTCGCCCATGCGAATCTCGCCGCACAGGGGATGGGTCGCGCCGAAGCCGCGTTGGGTGGAATAGGCGAGGCCGAGCAGGAAGCCTTCGTCGCCCCGGGCGAGGGTCTGGAGCCGCTGGTCCCGGCCCGCCGGGACGCGCAGGGGCTCCCGGGTGATGTCATAGGGGGCCGGTCCGGCTTCCGACGGCCGGTCCGTGTCGAGAAGGTCTTCGCCGGCCAGGGCGTCGCCGATGGTGGGCAGTCGGGGCGGCACGGGCGCGTCGGCCTCTGCGGCCTGTGGCGGGGGGTGTCCATCCGCCTCGGCGGCCAGGGCAAAGTCGAGCAGTCGGTGGCTGTAATCCGGGGTCGGGCCCAGGATCTGTCCGCCCGGCAGGTCCTTGAAGGCGGCCGAGACCCGGCGGCGCACGGCCATGGCGCCGGTCTCCATGGGGTGGCTGGCGCCGAAGCGGGGCAGGGTGGTGCGATAGGCTCGCAGCAGAAACACCGCCTCCTGAACATCGCCCATGGCCTGTTTCAGGGCCAGGGCCGCCAGATCCCGGTCGTAACAGGAGCCCTCGGCCAGCACCCGGTCCACGGCGCGGCCCATCTGCTCCCGGATCTGAGCGACGGTGAGGGCGGGGATGCGGACGTCGCCGCGCCGCTCGGCCTCGAGCCAGGCATGGGCCCGGGCGATCGCATCCTCGCCGCCCTTCGCGGCAACATAGGCCATTCGCTCATGCCTCCATGGTCGTGGTGGTTCTGGGCAGGCACAGGGCCTCGGACCCGCAGGTCATGATGATGTCGAGCCCCGCCGGATAGAGGGGCGCGCATGCGGCGCGGCTGCACCAAAAATCCGCAGGCAGCCCATCGGGCGCGATGGAGGCCGTGTCCCCGATGCCGGGCCCGGTCAGCCGGACCGTTGGACCGCCAACGAGAGCCGGCACACGGATGATCAGCGTTGCACCGGCCTCCGGAGAAAGGGCGGTGCCGGACGGAAAAGCCGTCAGGGGCGGCATTTCGCTGCTGGTCGTGAGTGCGAAGGCGGCCGCCATGGGATCCGGCGCGATGGGACTGGCGCAATGGAGGCGCAGCCAGTCGCCGGCACTGTGGCAGGCGGCAGACAGCCAGACCGGAGCGTCCTGGTCGATCAGGGTGAGGGCGATGGCGGCTCCGGCGGCGTCGAGGCCCAGGGGCAGTTCATCCGGCCCGTCGAAGCGCGCTGTGGTTCCTGGCCGGGCCCAGGCTTCCATCAGGCGGCGGAAGGTCTTTTGCGCATCGAGGACCGGGTCCGTGAAGCCGCGTTCCATGGTCGAAAGCGTGGTCATGGCAGGGCCTCCGTCAGCGCGGCGCGGCATCGCGGGGCATGGTCACGAAGGATACGCGGGTGGCCGCAGCCTGGCGTGCCTCCCGGTTCCGCCGGGCGACGAGCATCGCCTCCAGGGGGCCGATGACCCGGTCTTCCACCCGTTTGGCGCAGGGACCCTGCATTATTGCGTCGAACAGGGCGGCGGCGAGTGCATGGTCCTTGGAGCGTCCGGCCACATAGGCTTGGCCGATGGTCCCATCCTCCAGTCGAAGGCTGCACCGGGTCACGGTCATTTCTCCCAAATTGAAGGCATCGCCCGTGCCGCCCATGCGGGCCTGGGTCATGACAAGGCCCGGTTCCGGACCGCGCAACAGGGTGTAGGCCGGCGTGGGGGTCCATGCGGTCTTGCACGCGATGACCTCATCCGCCGGGGCCCGAGCAAGGACCGACATCCAGCGGGCCCGGGCCGTATTGCTGTGCGTCACCGCGTGCCTCCCTTCCCCGCGGCCCTGAAATGGCTTGGCCCCGGTCTGCCCTGCACCTGCGTCACCACCTATTGTCGACCATTGTGCGGGCCGCATCTTGAGACAGCTCGCAGCCGGTCGGCGGTGTGGGGTCAACCATCGGCGCGATCCCCTCGTTCCGTTAAGATCGCACCGTCCCGATGCGGGACCACTCCATCAGTGACCCTGATCACTGCCGTTTTGAAAGCGCCGCGTTCCCGGCATTTTCAGGGCAGATCCTGCACCGATGTTCGCTTTCCCATGCTCGCTTTTCCCGGCCGGTCACCTAACTCGTGAGTCATACGCTGTGCGGCATGGCCATGGGGTCGCAGGCGCCGCCCGCGGTCGCCCGGTCAGGCTGGACCGGGCTGCGCAAAAGGTTGATGTTGACGTGCGGTTTTTTTCAAGGGCGGGAACACTCGGCATGGGGTCCAGGCGAGGACTGATGATACTTGGCGCCGCGGCGCTCATGCTTTTGGCGGGATGTGAGCCTGGCCAACAGGACGGTCAGGGCGGCGGCCGGCGGGGCGGTTTCGGTCGCGGCGGCGGCGAGCGCACCATCGGTGTCATCCTTGGGGCCGTCACGGTGACCCAGGAGGAGACACGGATCGAGGCCGTGGGCACGGCCCGCGCCCGGGCCAGCGCGACCCTCTATCCGGCCACGGGGGGGGAGGTCGTCGATGTGCTCTTCACCGCGGGCGATTTCGTTGAACAGGGCTCGGCCCTGGTCCGGCTCAATGACGATGAACAGAAACTCGCCGTGCGTCTTGCCGAAGTGTCCGTGAAGGAGGCCGAGCAGCTGCTGGCCCGCTATCGCCGAATCGAGGACACCGGCGCGGTTTCCGACAGTCAGATCGACGAAGCCCAGACCGCCCTGGAGGCGGCTCGCCTGCGTCTTGACCAGGCCGAGGTGGCCTTGCGCGACCGAACCATCGTTGCGCCATTCGCCGGCTTTTTGAGCCTCACCGATATCGATCCCGGCGTGCGCATCACGCCGACCACCGCCATCGCCCAGATCGACGACCGCCGCGTGCTGTTCGTGGATTTCGCAGCCCCGGAACAGGTCTTTACACGCATTAAACCCGGCGATGCGGTGGGTGCGGTCCCGTTTGCCGATCCCGATCAGCTCTACACGGCCGAGGTCGTGAAAGTGGACAGCCGGATCGACCCGGACCGGCGGACCTTTACCGTGCGGGCGGCCGTCGACAATGTCGATGATGTCCTGCGTCCCGGCATGAGCTTTCAGATCGCCGTCACCTTTCCCGGGCCGTCCTATCCGACAGTGCCCGAAGCGGCGATCCTGTGGGGCAGTGACGGGTCCTATCTGTGGGCCGTCGAGGACGGGGTCGTGACGCAAATCCCAGTGGGCATTGTCGCCCGACGCCGCGGGCAGGTTCTGGTTCGCGGCGAAATCGCCGAAGGGGCCGTGATCGTGGCCGAAGGCGTCCAGAAGGTGCGTGAGGGCGTGAAAGTGCGCGACATCAATGCCGAGCGCCCAGAGCGGGGTCGGCGCCCGGGCCAGGGTGAGGGCGGGCGGCCCGAGGGACGGGGCGGCCGATGAGCAGTTCCGCCACCCCGACCGACAGCCGCAACGATCTGCCATCCGTTTCCGTCAAGCGCCCGCTGCTGGCCAGTGTTCTGAATCTGTTGATTGTCATCGCAGGCCTTGCGGCCGTCGCCGGCATCGATGTGCGCGAATTGCCCGATGTCGACCGTCCCTTGGTCTCGGTCACCGCCAATCTGCCGGGCGCTGCACCGGAAACCATGGATGCGGAGGTGACCAGCATTCTGGAAGGGGCCGTGGCCCGTGTGGCCGGCGTGCGGGACATCCGCTCCTCCAGCGAGGAAAACAACAGCCGGGTGCGGATCGAGTTCAACCCGGGGGTTAATCTCGACACGGCCGCGGCGGATGTTCGCGAGGCCGTAAGCCGGGTGACCCGCCAATTGCCCGATCGGGTGGAAGAAGTCCGCGTCGTGAAGGCCGACGAGGACGCCGAGAGCATCATGAGCCTTGCCGTCCTGGCCGATCCCTTTGACGAAGCCACGCTTACACGGCGCATTGAGAACGATATCGTCCCTGAATTGCTCGCCGTGGAAGGCGTGGCAAGCGTACAGCTTTTCGGTGCGCGGGAGCGCCAGCTCCGCGTGGACCTCGATCCGCTGCGCCTGAGCCGTTTCGGCCTCACCGTCAGCGATGTGGTGACAGCGCTGGAGTCCGCCCCCTTCGATGTGCCGGTGGGCAGTTTCCGATCCCAGGATCAGGAACTGATCGTGCGCGCCGAGGCGACGGCGGCGACGCCGGAGCGGGTGAAGGACGTGATCATTTCCGGACAGACCCGGGTGGGCGACGTGGCCGATGCCTTTTTCGCGCCCGCCGATGCCACGAACATCACCCGTCTGAACGGTCTCCCGATCATCGGGCTCGGTATCGTGCGTCAAGCCCAGTCGAACACCATCCAGATCTCGGACGCCATCAACGCCCGCGTTGCCCGGATCAATGCGCGGGCCGACGATCTTGAAATCGTCGTCACCTCGGACGATGCGGTGTTCATCAAGAAATCCGTTCAGGAAGTGCTGATCAGCCTTAGTGTCACGGTTCTGATCGTCATCGCCACCATTTGGCTCTTTATCGGATCGCTGCGCGCCACGCTGATCCCCAGCACTGCAATACCGGCCGCCTTGATCGGCAGCCTTGCGGGCATCTGGCTGGCGGGCTTTTCCATCAATCTCATCACGCTGCTCGCCCTCGTCCTCGCCACCGGGTTGATCGTGGACGATGCAATCGTGGTGTTGGAGAACATCAACCGGCTCCAGTCCAAGGGTCTGGGCCGGCGAGCGGCTGCTGTCCTGGGCGCGCGGCAGGTCTTTTTCGCCGTCATCGCGACCACGGCCGTGCTCGTCGCCGTGTTCGTGCCCATTTCCTTTCTTCCGTCCACGGTGGGCCAATTGTTCCGGGAGTTCGGTTTCACCCTGGCCCTGACGGTGATCATCTCGTCCTTCGTGGCCCTGTCCATCGTGCCGGCCCTGTCGGCCCGCCTCGATATGACGGCGACGGACAAGGGCAAGGGCCCGCGGGCCCGCCTGGGCCGCTGGCTCGCGGGTCTTTACGAGCGGGTCCTGAAACGGGCGCTGGCCTTCCCGGTCCTCACGCTCATTCTGGGGGTCGGCGGGGCCGTGGGCGCCGGCGCGGTCTATACCGCACTCGACCAGGAACTCGTGCCCCGGGAGGATCGGGGCGCGATCTTCATTTTCGCCCGGGGGCCTGACGGGGTCGGCATCGATTACATGCAGCGCCAGGCCGACCGCATGGACCGCATCATTGCACCCTTTATCGAAAGCGGTGAGGTGGAGTCCCAATTCACCGTTATCGGACGGTTCGATCCGAACATCATCTTCATGACGCTGCGCCTCGCGCCCTGGTCGGAACGGGAGCGCAGCCAGGAAGACATTATCGCCGCCATGCGCATCCCCTTGTTCCAGATCCCGGGCTCGCGGGTCAGTCCCTTCGGCCGGGGCAGCCTGAGTGTCGGGCGGGGGCGGCGCTCGGGCCTCGAAGTCGCCCTGACGGGGCCGGAATACGAAGAGATTTACGTGGCGGCGAAGGCCTTGTCGGATGCCGTCGAGGCCCGGTCAATCATATTGTCCAACCCGTCGATTTCCTATCAGCCCACCCAGCCACAGCTGTCCATCCGGATCGATCGGCGTCGGGCCGCCGACCTGAATGTGCCATTGCAGGAGTTGTCCACCACCTTGCGCATTATGGTGGACGGGGATCGGGTGGTGGATCTCAATGTCGGTGACCAGGCCGTTCCCATTTTTCTTGAATCGAGCGTCGGCGCCATCGATGACCCCTCCGACCTGCGCAATCTGTTCGTGCGCTCCAACAATGGTGACCTCATTCCCCTGTCCAGTCTGACCACCATCATGGAGGAAGGGGTGGCCGCAGAACTGGACCGCACCGAGCAGCGCCGGGCCATCGAGTTCGATGCCGATGTGGCGCCGGGCATCGCGCTCGCCGATGCAGTGGCCGAGATCGACCGTCTGGCAGCGGAGGTTCTGCCGGAAAACATCGATCTGCGTCTGCAGGGGGAGGCCAAGACCCTCGGCGAGGCGTCCAGGGAACTGGCTCTGACCTATGCTTTCGCGTTCATTATCGTGTTCCTGGTGCTGACGGCCCAGTTCGAGAGCCTGACCAGCCCCATCGTCATCATTCTGTCGGTGCCCTTTGCTCTCGCGGCGGCGGTCTACTCCCTGTTCCTGACCGGGACCTCCCTCAACATTTTTTCTCAGATTGGCCTCGTCATGCTCATCGGTCTGATGGCCAAGAACGGGGTCCTGCTCGTGGAGTTCGCCGATCAGCTCCGGGTGCAGGGACGCTCCGTGCGCGATGCGGTGTTCGAGGCTGCGGTGATCCGCCTGCGCCCCATCATGATGACTTTGTTGTCGACGGTGGTCGGTGCGGTGCCCCTGATCCTGTCGTCCGGCGCAGGGGCCGAAGCGCGCAATGCCATCGGCTGGACCGTGTTCGGCGGCCTCGGGATTGCCGGTGTGTTCACGCTGTTTCTGACGCCGGTCATCTATCTCGGGGTTGCCCGTTTCGGCACGCCGCGCTCGGTTCAGTCCGAAGCCCTGGCCCGGGAGTTGGAGGAAGCGGAGCGGTCCGGCAAAGCCTATGACCTGGAGGACGCCCCATGAGGGCCTGTCGCCGTCGCTTGGCCGCCCTGGCGGTTCTGGTCACGGGCGGGTTGGGTCTTGGAGCCTGTGCCGTCGGACCCGATTACACCGCGCCCGATGTCGACGTGCCGGACACGTTCCGGACGGACTATGAAGCCAGCGGTATCGCGGATGCCCTGTGGTGGACGGGGTTTTCCGATCCAGTGCTCGACGCGTTGATCGATGACGCCCTCGCGAACAATGTGGAAGTCGGGATTGCCGTGGCCCGCCTCGCCGAGGCCGGCGCCTTGGTCCGGGCGGAACGGTCCGACCTTTTTCCCATCCTCGACGGCGCCGCAACCGGCAGCGTTCGCAAGCCCCCCGGCGCGGATGCCCAGGCCAGCGGTTCCGCGGGTCTGGTCTTTTCCTTCACCCCTGACCTGTTCGGCCAGCAGCGGCGGCGCATCGAACAGGCCCGGGCCTTCGCCCGGGCGCAAGGCTTCACGCTGGAAGATGTCCGCCGGCTGACGGTCGCCTCGGTCGCGGACCGCTATGTGGATCTGCGGCGCAACCAGGCGCGGCTCGACCTTCTCGACAATTCCCTCGATCTCCAGCGCCAAACCCTTGAAATCGTCCGTCAACGCCTCGGTGCGGGCCTGGCGGCGGATCTGGACGTGCAGCGGGCGACGGCCGATCTCGCCCGGACCCAGGCGACGCGCGGGACGTTCGAGGCCCTGAAGGCCCGCTCGGAAAATGCCCTGGCCGTGCTTCTGGGTGAGGCACCGGCCGACGGGGTGGCGCCGGGCCCGACCGAAAACCCGATCCCGGTCTATGCCGGCGGGCCGCCGGCCGGGGTCCCGGCCGCATTGATCCGTAGGCGTCCCGATGTTCTGTCGGCGGAGGAAGATCTGAAACGGGCGGTCGCGGGCATCGGCGTTGAGATTGCCGACCTGTATCCCGCTCTGCGCCTGCCCGGGCAGGTCACGGCGAGCCTGGGCGGGGCCCAGTCCACCTTCGGCGATGTCACGTCCCTGATCAGCGCGGCCCTCGACATTCCACTGTTCGATGCGGGCGCGCGGCGGGCGGAGGTGCGGGCGGCCCGGCAAAATGCCGAAGCGGCCCGCTTGATTTACGAGCAGACGGTGCTGATCAGCCTGTCCCAGGTGGAAAACGCGCTTGCGGACATCGAAGGCCAGCGTTTCCGGCGGGACCAGCTGCGCCGGGCCATCGGCGCCAGTGAGCAGTCGTTCAAGCAGTTGAATGCGCTCTACAGGGAAGGCCTCGCCAGCTTCATCGACATTCTCGATGCCCAGAGAACGCTGATCGCCAGCCGGGAAGCCACCGTGGAGGCCGAAGCGGACCTCGCCCGGGCGGTGATCGACCTTTACCGGGCCCTCGGCGCACCAACGGGGACCGATGATCTGGGGGCCATGCAGGCGGGGCTTCCGGGAGCGGACTCCCGGGATCTCTCCAGCCGTCAGGTTTCCGGATCGCCCCAAGCGTCGTCGTCATAGGGAAACCGCTGGTCCATGGCCTGGGACGGGTGCTCGCAGCCCGCGCAGCCGACAATGCGTCCCGGAATGCCGGCCACCGTGCACTGGGCGGGCACCGATTTCAGCACCACGCTGCCGGCGGCGACGCGGGCATCGTTGCCGACCCGGATATTGCCCAGGATTTTCGCGCCGGCGCCGATCAAGACGCCCGACCCGATTTTGGGGTGACGGTCGCCGGAATCCTTACCGGTGCCGCCCAGGGTCACGCCATGGAGCATGGAGACATTGTCGCCGACGCTGGCGGTTTCCCCGATCACGATCCCGCTGGCGTGGTCCATCATGATCCCCTGGCCGATCGTGGCGGCGGGATGGATGTCGACGCCGAACTGGTCCGAAATCCGGTTCTGGAAATACAGGGCCATGGTCCAGCGCCCATGCGTCCACAGCCAGTGGGCGATCCGGTAGGCCTGCAAGGCCTGGAAGCCTTTAAAGAACAGAAGGGCCTGGACATGGGTGTGGCAGGCGGGGTCACGGTCGAACACGGCGGCGAGGTCGGAGCGCACCGCATCCCCGATCCACGGATCGTCGATCAGGGCCTGGACGATCACCTGCCGGACCAGCATGGCCGGCGTGTCCGCGCTGGAGAGTTTTTGGGCCAGGTGATAACTGAGCGCCCCTTCCAGACGGTCATGATTGAGCACTGTGGCGTGGACGAAACTGGCCAGGACCGGCTCGCTTACGGCGATGGCTTCGGCCTCCGCCCGGATGCACTCCCAGATGGGATCGCAGGTCGCCGGCTCGGCGGGCGGCTGACCCTCGGCAGCACCCGTTAAAGAGTGCGCCTGGGCAGAACGGGCATCGGACGGTGTGCTCATGGGATCGGCTCCCTCGCCGGCGCCCGGCCGCTCCAGCCGGCTCCATGGGCGCATTGCATTATTGAGTAAATGAGCATGGGCCTGACCGAAACAAGAAACAATGTGACACCGATCCGGGTCGTCCGGCCCCGGACAGGGCGCATCCTCGCCAAATTATGCAGGTATCATAGCTCCAGATTGACGTGCTGTGGCGTTCATCCGCCATAACCATGCATCGCCAGGCTGTCGATCATGAACGAATGGAAAGATGATATTGTCTTCGGCGCCAGACTCGGCGAGGCTTCGACATACGCATGTTACTGCCGAAAGATATGCTAGGTTGTACACGATGCGGGTGGATTGAGTTGTCATTGGGTAACAGTCTTGGAGCGCACTCCGATGTCGATCAAATCCTGGGCGATTTTCCTGACACTGATGGGTATCGCCGCCCTTGTCTTTCTTCTTCCCGTCCTCTCCGGTCCGGCCGTCAAGATCAAAGACCTGCCGGACGCGGTTGCGGCGCCCAACGCGACGCCCGTGTCCCGGCCCGAGGCCAATACCGGTGGACGGGTTCTGGTCACGGCGGACGTCAACGTGCAGGCCCTTGCGACGGGCATTTGCACGGGGATCGTTTCGAGCCTCTATCAGGTCTCGCTTCCCACGGGATTCGTCTCCACCTGCACAAAGACCGCGAACAGCCAAACCCGAGCCGCCCTGCGTCGTTGCGAGCATATGGGGTGCCCCGCGGCGGATGAAATCGCGAACCGGATCCGCAGTGAACTGACCGCCTCCCTGTGCTCCAAGATGGATCCGCAGAGCGGATGCGAGCGCCATGTCGCCGGTGCCGTCCGCACAGAATTCGCCCGCCTTTGACGGTCCGCATGGGGCTGCCCGCGAGAGACTGAAGAACCGGTCTTGCACGGCCCCGGGCCGCCCTTCCAAATAGGCGCCCCCAAGCGCCCCCTCTGGTCGGTTGAGCCTCGGCCTTTGAGCCTAGGTGGCTTGGCATTGGGCACACCGTCCACGCAGTTCACAGGTGACCGAGGTCACTGTGAAGCCGTTTTCCTCGGCGTGCCGGGTCAGGCCGTCGGCCGTCACGGTGTCCGTGATCTCATCCGCCTGGCCGCAGTCATTGCAGATCGTGAAAATCGCCGCCTCGTCGTGTCCGCCGCCGGACTGGCAGGCCACGAAAGCGTTCAGGCTTTCCAGCCGGTGGGCGAGGCCGTCATCGGTGAGGCGGCTCAAGGCGCGATACACCGTGGGCGGCGAAGAAATACCCTGATCCTTCAGGCGGGCGATGAGGTCATAGGCCGTGAGGGGGCGCCCCGCATCCCGCAGCGCGCCCAAGACGGTCTTGTGATTGTTGGTGAGGGCCCGCCGGCGGGCGGGCCGCTGGCCTTCAGCCATCGAACCAGATCCTGTGATGGTCAAGCATGACCCATATCATAAGGCGCTGTCGCTGCTTGAACAGCACCGTCGCCCCTGTTGCGCCTATCCGAACACGGCGACGGTCTGCTGGGCCTGGGCGATGGGGCGGCCGAACCGGTTCCAGATGGACATGGCCTGGCTGGAATAGCCATCGGCCACATGGTCGGCCCGGTTGCCGATGAGCCACCAACCCTCCCGCGTGGAAATGGTATCGGTCAGCATGGTGATCAGCCAGGACATGGAGCTGATGGGGGCAAAGTCCTGCAGCATGCTCATGGCGGCGGGCGGCGGTGCGTCGCACAGCGCCAGAAAGCCGGCCTCACTGGTCCAGGCCTGCTCGTCCCCATGACGGACCCACAGGGTCATGCGGGGCTTGGCGGCGCCCGAGACGGGGCGATAGCCCGCGGCGAGGCGCATCTCGAAATTGCGGGCAAAGACCGGACGCCGGTTCATATCCTCGAAAAAGGATGGTGTTTCCTCCGGTGACAGCGCATTGGGACCGAGATTTCGGTAGGAAATAGCCGAAGGGCGAGCGGCCCCGAAGCAGAACACGCATTGGGCCGCGACGGTGCCCTCGGACGAAACGCTGACCTGGACGAAGCTCGCCGAGCGGCCCTTGCGCAGCAGATCGCATTGGAACGTCGCGTCACCCACGAGAGGACCGATGAAGGACACTTGCGCGGAGCGTAGGGGCGCCGTCTCGCCGGGAAAAGTGGACCGGGCTGCCGCCAGGGCCATGGCGGCGACGATCCCTCCGAAGACCGTGCGTCCCTGACGCCAGTTGTCCGGAATATGACCGTGCCTCGTCGGTCCATCGCCGGTCAGGCCGCCCAGAACGGTGCTGAAATCCGTTGTCATCTCGCCCTTCCTCAAAATAGGTGCATACACATCTATAGGCTTGCGACAGAGTGGGCGCAACGCCGTTCACAGCCGCGCCGGCTGCGCTATGCTGCCATGATGATCCATGACAGGGAGGCCCCCATGCACGATCGAGGCGAAACGACCACTCCGGCGCCGGACGCGCCCACGGGCGGCATCTGGGCGGACCGGGATTTCCATCTGAAGGGGAACTATGCGCCGGTGCCCGACGAGGCCGAGATCACGGATTTGGCGGTGGAGGGGGCGATCCCCCCATCCCTCGACGGGCTTTACGTGCGCAACGGGCCCAACCCCCATACCGGGACCTCGCCCCACTGGTTCATGGGCGACGGCATGCTCCACGGCATCCGGCTGAAGGGTGGCAAGGCCCTGTGGTACCGGAACCGCTATGTGAAGACCCGGGCCCTCGACGGGGCTTCGCTCATCCGGCCCGACTTTACAGTTGACCACACCGTCGGCGTGGCGAACACCCATATCGTGCCCCACAATGGCGGGCTTTTTGCTCTGGTCGAGTCGAGTTTCCCGACCCGCGTTTCGCCGGAGCTGGAGACCCTGGGCCCCTGGGATTTCGGCGGCAAGCTGAACCACGCCTTCACGGCCCACCCGAAAATCTGTCCACGGACGGGGGAGATGCATGCCTTCGGCTATGGTTTTTCCGAACCCTATCTCGTCTATCACCGGATTGCCGCCGACGGCAGCCTGATCGAAACCTTCCCCATACCGACCAAAGGGCCGGTGATGATGCATGACTTTGCCCTGAGCGAACGGCATGTCGTGTTCTTGGATCTGCCGGTGATCTTCGACGGCGAACAGGCGTTTAAAGGCACCATGCCCTTCAAGTGGAGCGACAGCCACGGCGCGCGCCTCGGCGTGATGCCTCGGGGCGGCACGGGCGACCAGGTGCGCTGGTACGACATCGATCCGTGTTACGTCTTTCATGTGGCCAATGCCTTCGAGGATGAGACCGGCGGGCTCGTGATCGATGTGGCGCGCTATCCGGATATGTGGCGTGGAAACTCCTCCACCTTCAGCAAGGCCTCCCTGCATCGCTGGCGGATCGATCCGGTGGCGGGCCGGGTGTCCGATGAGCCCCTCGACGATCAGGTCGTGGAGTTCCTGCGCGTGGACGATCGTCTGGGGGGAAGGGCCCACCGGCACATCTACGCGGCTGCCGCTGATCCGGCGGGCGGCAACGAGTTCACCGCCGTGGTCAAATACGATCTCACCACGGGCATGAAGGCCATGCAGGATTTCGGTCCCGATGCCATCGTCAGCGAATTCGTCTTCGTGCCCGGCGAGGACGGTCCGCAGGACGATGCGGGATGGTTGCTGGGCTTTGTGTATTCGGCCAGGACCGACACCACGGATTTCCTGGTCATGGATGCCCAGAGCCTCTCCCTGCCGCCGGTGGCCCGGGTGAGGCTGCCCCGCCGGGTGCCCCAGGGCTTCCACGGGAGCTGGATGGATCTGTCTGTGTCCTGACCATCATCCAGGCAAGCGGCGTTCAGGGAACCGGCGGTCCTGCGATCGGCGGCGCCGGCGGGAGGGCCCGCCGGTCCGGCAATACGGTGAGCAGGCAGCCCGCGACGATCAGTCCAGCGCCGAACCACAGGGTGGGCCCGAGCATCTCGCCGAACAGTATCCAGCCGAACAGGGCACTCCAGAGCAGGGATGAGTATTCGAGGGGCGCCAGCCGCTGGGCCGGTGCCCGGGCATAGGCCATGGTCATCAGCACCCAGACGGCCGAGCCGACGACGGAGATGGCGGCGAGACCCGGAAAATCCTCCCAGGCCGGAAGGGGCGTCAAGGCCAGGGTCGGGATGGCCAGCCAGCAGGCCGGAATGATGTTCGATAGCATTGCGATGGCGAAGGTGCCGTCCGCCTTGGCCCGGGCCCGCAGCATGATGAGGCTGAGGGCGTAGAGGAACGCCGAAGCAAGGCATGACAGGCGCCCGACGATCACATTCCCGGTTTCGGCCGCGGCCGGCTCGCCGCGCAGCGCGATGACCAGAACACCGGAAAACCCGATCAGCGCAGCCCAGACGGTTCGGGCGCGCAAGGGCTGGCCCAGGAACAGACGTTCCAGGGGCCCGGCCATCAGCACCGCCGTGAAGCCCAGTGTCGTGGCCTCGGCAAGGGGAATCTGGGTGATGCCGTAGAAAAACAGGCCTGCCATGGTGGCATGCACAAGGCCGCGCAGGGCATGGAACTGGAGAATCCGGGCGCTCAGGCCCGGCTGGCGCAACAAGCGAAAGGCGGCGCCGATCACGATCCCTGAAATAAGGAAGCGCCAGAACAGAATGGCGAGGACGGACAGTCCCTGGGCAGCGATCAGTTTGACACCCGCATCAAGGAGCGAGCCCATGGCGACGGCGACGAGGGCCAGGGCCACGGGGAACAGCGGGGACGTCATGGGATACTCCGGTTTCACAAGGACAGTGCAGTCTTGTCCCGTCCTGGGGGGGAGTCTGAGAGAAAGGTCACCGGCGCGGTCAGGATTTCTCCGTCTCGTCCTTGTCCCGACGCAGGCCGTTAATGGTGACTTCCACATTGCTCATGAAGCGCCGGGCCTCGCTGAACTTGGTGACGACGAAAAACAGCCAGACCACGCCGAGCAGGCAATAGGATACCTGGACATAGACTTCCAATTCGCCATCGATCAGACCACGATCCATTGCCAGACTGACCATCAAGACACCGACCAGGATGACGATGTTGGTGATGAGGTAGCGGGTGACCTCCCGGTTGATGCGGTCGATATCGCTGTAATAGGCATTCACGACCAGCCGCCATTCGGGGTTTTTCTCGATTTCCGCGATGGCGTGGGGATAGGCGCCGTCGGCCCAGATCTTGGCCTCGCTGATATCCGAACGCAGCACATTGGTGATGTCGATCAGCCGAAGCACAATGAAGAAACAGGGGGTGCAGAAGGCACCAACGATCCAGGGGAACTGGGCCAGCATGTCACGCTCCTCCCTTATGCCGGGGGAGGACGCGCCCGATGGCCGTCTCGGCGCCGGCCGTCACCACAAAGACGACGACTGAGGAAATCACCGCCACCGTCGGCGCGTTGTAGGCCGTCACGGGTCCCGGCAGGACATCGATTGCCTGTGTCAGCCCCGTCACGCCCTGGGCCAGGACCGCGAGGATGCCGTAGATCCATCCGGCGAGGATCCCCACGAGGATCGATGCGATGGCGGGCCGGCGCAGCGCCGCAAAGTCCCAATGGGCTGGCGCCGCGAGCGCCAGGGTCACGGTGGGCAGCAGCGCCAGCGAGGAGCCATAAACCGCAAAGACCAGTTCCGCCACATTGAAGCCGAGCGCCTTGAGACCCAGGCAGATGAACAGGCCGGCGAGGGCGATCCTCAACATGTCCGAGCGGGCGAGATTGATGATCACACGGTCCTCAAGGGTCGGATCATGCTCCGCACTTTGTCGGATATCCATGGCCACCGATTGGGACGCGGCGATGAGAAAGGTGTCTGCCGTGGACAACATGGCGGCCACCAGGGCGGCGACGCCCACGGCGGCCAGGGCCGTCTGGGTGGTCCCCGCCATGCCATAGGCCTGGAGCACCCGCATGATGCCGCCATCCTCCGCCCCGGGAACGAATTCGGTCAGGGCCAGGGCGGCAAAGACGATGAGCGACCAGGTGGCGAAAAAGAAAAGCGCTGCCGGGAACACGCCATTGCGGGCCGCTCGGGTCGATTCGGAGGCGGAAACCCGCTGCCAGGCCGACATGTCCACCACCGGGAAGAACACATTGATCAGGAAGAAATTGAGCAGGATCAGGCCGGGAAGAATGTAGGAGTCCGTCAGGTCCTGGGGGATCAGCACCCCGTCCTCCTCCCCGATGGACAAGGCCACAACGACCAGAAGGCCCGTGACGAACAGGATCGACAGGGATTGGATAATGTCCGTGCGCACTACACTGCGAAAGCCGCCCAGAAGGGCATAGGTCACCAGGATCGCCGTGAAGAGGATCAGGGCGGCCCAGTAACTGCCGCCCTGGCCGAACAGCTTTTCGAAGATAAGCGTGCCCACGATCAGTTCCGTGGCGAAAACGCCGATAAAGCCGATCACGGTCGCTGAGCTGCCCACGCGCCGGATCGTGTCGCTGCCGTAGCGGGCCCCGAGAAAGGTGTGCAGCGTCTGCCCCTCGGCGATGACGGTCTTGATCCGTGGAATGATGGCCCACAGGAGGAGATGCCCGAAGGCGTAGAACGCCACGGCCCAGATCAGGGCCACCCCCAATTGGGGGGCGAGCGCCATAAAGGCGATGAACACCGTGGCAAGCGACATCCCCGAGGCATAGAAGGTGGAAAAGACCCCCCGGACCTTCAGCCGGCTGCGATAGACGAAAAAGTCGTCGACGCTCGAAATGCTCCGGAAGTCCTCGACGGCGATCATGAGATAAAGGACCAGCAGCAGTCCGGTCAGCACGATGGCCAGGATCGGGAACAGTGACGCCCCGCCAAGGATCTCGTCCATGAATAGCCCCTGCTCTGCGGAACGCGTCACGCATGGCCCGGCGGTGACGTGCCGGCACGGAAAAACTACGGTGCCGAACCGGCGGTTGCAAGGTTGTCCGATCTTCAGGGTCGGATGTGGAGCGATGCCTCGCAGGAAAGATCAATATAAAGATATTCGCCATCCGCCTGAAAAATTTCTGTATGGCCATAATCGCCGCGGATGAGGTTTTCTTTCACGAACAGATTCGGGCCCGGATAGACCTCCACCAGCGTACCGCGGGACTTGTAGACCCCCATGAACACCGACAGCTCCCCGAGAATGTAGTCGGCCAGGCGGGTCAGCAGGGCTTCGTCCCGGGTCTCGGTGGCCTTGTTGCCGGATCCGAGATTGACCGCGACCTGGCGCAGCACGTCCTCGCGGAAGGGGGGATGATCCCGGAACAGGGAATCGAGGGTTCCGTGCGCCCGGGCAATGGCGGCCCCGTAGTCCGGGTCGGTGATCATGTCCCGATGGGTGGCCACGCGGGCCAGGCGGACCCGGCGGGACGGCGTCTCCCGATAGGCCTTCATGACCATGGCCTGGAGTTCCCGTCCCCGGCTGCGGGCCCGGGACAGGGCGCCCGACGGGGCCATGCCCTTGAAGACCTCGAAATTGATGGCCTCCAGATCATCTCCGAGCCAGACCAGGAAATCGAAGGGCGACTGCCGGTCGCACCAGTCGAAAATGGCGCCCATGCGCTGGCGCGTGAAGGTCTTGTTCGACAGGGAAATCCCCATCAGGACGAAATCGGTTTTGGGCGGAATGGCGGTCATGGACATGCGGGGGCTTGGAGGGTCCGGTTCACATGCGCGGGCCGCACCATTCCCCGCCGATGCGGCGAAAGAGAGACCGGCGCGCCTCTAAAGGCCGGCCGTCCGATCGGCGGCCGCGACGGCGGCCATGAAGGCGGTCAGACGATTGGGGTCGAGGCTCTCCTGGGGCCTGAGACCCGAACAGACATCGACGCCGAAAGGACGGACCTGGGTTACGGCCGCGCCCACATTGTCCGGGGTCAGACCGCCGGCGAGGAAAACAGGCGTCGGGCTCGCGGCGACAAAGGCCGCCTCCCGGGCCTTGGTTCGGGAGGTCAAAAGCACCGTCGTGACGGCCGGTGGTGCCCCACTGGCGATCGCGCGACTATCCGCATCCGGCAAAATTCCGCCGCCGGATGGCATGGCGCCGACAAGGCCCAGCGCATCGGCTCCGGCAGCCACAGCAAGCCGCGCCTCCGCGACCGAAAGGATACAACAGATCTTGATTCGGGTGCGCATGGACGGCGGCCTTGCGATGGGCGTTCTTCAAGGAGCGGCCAACCGCTTACACGGACAGCGGCGCAGCGCGCCCCGGGATCAGCCCTGTTTTGCCCGGGCACGGCCGAACAGGCGGCGGATCTGCTCCAGGAAATGGGTCGGCGCCGCCAGCATGACCGGGGTGATCACAAGGGTCAGCACGGTGGCAAAGCCCAGTCCGAACACGACCGCCGTGGCGAGCTGCACCCACCACACGGCAACCGGTCCGCCGACGGATATTTGCCGGCCGAAAAAGTCCACATTCAGCGCGAACATCATGGGCAGCAGGCCGCACATGGTGGTGATCGTTGTCAAGAGCACGGGCCGCACCCTTTGTGCGGCTGTGCGGACCACCGCCTCGCGCAGATCCAACCCGTCGCGCACCAGGCGCTGGAAGGTGTCGATCAGGACGATGTTGTTGTTCACGACAATACCCGCAAGCGCCACGATCCCGGTACCAGTCATGATGACACTGAAGGTCTGCCCCATGACCATCATGCCCACAAGGACCCCGATGGTGGACAGCACCACCGTCGAGAGGATCAAAATGGCATGGTAGAAATTGTTGAACTGGGTGAGCAGGATCACGAACATCAAGAAGAGAGAGGCGAGCATCGCACCGCCCAGGAACTCGGCCGAGCGCTGGGACTCCTCGTCGGCGCCGCGGAAGCGCCAGCGCACCCGGGGGTCGAGATTGGCCTCTGTTTCCAGCCATTCGCGCACCTCGGCGACCTTGACGGCCGTCTGGGCGCCGCCGCCGGCCACATTGGCCCGCACCAGCATGATGCGCCGGCCGTCCAGCCGGTCGATCTGGGCCACCCGGGGCTGGGCCTCCCGCTTGACGAAATTGCTGATGGGAACGAGACCGTCATTGGTCCGGATGCGGAGCGTGTCAAGCTGGTCGACGGTCCGGTATTCCTCCGGGAAACGGGCCCGGATGTCGATTTCGTCCTCGGCATCATCGGGCCGGTAGGTGTCGATCAGGATGCCGTTGGTCACGAGTTGCACCGTGGCGCCGATGGTGGTGATGTCGGCACCGAAGCGGCCCGCCCGCTCCCGGTCCACCCGCAGGACCCATTCGAAGCCGGGCAGGGGGCGGGTGTCCTCAAGCTCGATCACACCGTCGATCTGGCTGGCCAGATGGTTGCTGACCCGGGCCGTGGCGGCCTGGAGCGCGGCATAATCGAGGGATGACAGTTCGATCTGGATATCCTTGCCCGTGGGCGGTCCGTCCTCGCGCGCGCGCACTTCGACGCGCCGTCCCGCGAGATTGGCCGTCCGGTCCCGGATTTCCTGCAGGATGACTTTGCCCGGCTGGCGCTCTTCCCAGGGCGCAAGCTCGATCAGGATCTGGCCGATAATGTCCGGCGGCAACTCGCCGCCACCGCCCGAGCCCGGACCGCCCCCCGCCGAGCCGACGGTCTGGGTTGTCGTGAGGCTGGCCCGGATGCCGTCGACCTCGGCCACGATGTCCTCGACCTCGACCACCAGATCGCGGGCTTCCTCCACGGAGAGATTGCCCCGGGCACTGACGAGCACATAGGCTTGCTCCGGCTCGGTCTCCACAAAGAACTCCACACCCCGTCCGAACACGCTGTAAAGGTCCACGATGACATAGAGGACCGCGACCACGACCAGCATAATTAAGAGCGGATGGCGGATGCCGCTGGCTACGGCGCGCACATAAAGGCCGGTCAAGCCGCCGAGATCCCGCAGGTCTCCTGTCTCCGACGCCGCCAGGGCCTTGAGGGTCTTGGAATTGCCCGCCTCCGCCTTGCCGAAGACCGAGCCCAGCACGGGCAGAAAGATCAGGGCCACGATCAGGGCCGCCGAAAGCACGGTGATCAGGGTGATGGGCAGGTAACTCATGAACTTACCGCTCACCCCCGGCCAGAACAGCATCGGAAAGAAGGCGGCAAGGGTCGTCAGGGTCGAACTCGTCACTGGCCAGAACATGCGTTTGGCGGCCAGCGCATAGGCCTCGCGCCGGTGCAGCCCCTCGGCCATTTTCCGGTCGGCATATTCGACCACCACGATGGCGCCGTCGACGAGGATGCCCACCGACAGCAGCAGACCGAACATCACCATGAAATTCATGGTGAGGCCGAGGGTCTCCATGATCAGAAATCCGAACAGGAACGAGGACGGGATCGCAATGCCCACCAGCAGGGCCGAACGCAGGCCCAGGGCCGCCACCACCACGACCATCACGAGGCTGATGGCCGTCAGGATCGAGGCTTCGAGCTGGCTCAAGGACCGGTTGATCCAGTCGGACTGGTCCGCGATGAAATCCACCTGCACCGGATCGGGCCAGTTCTTCTGGGACTCCGCAACCGTGGCGCGGACCGCCTTGTTGATCTCGATAATGTTCTCGCCGACACGTTTGGTGACCTGAATCGAGATGGCCGGATTGCCGTTGAAGCGGGCATAGCCATTGCGGTCCTGAAAGGTCCGCCGGATGTCGGCCAGGTCCCCGAGGGTGACAATCCCATCCCCGGACACCTTGATGGGCAGCTCATAGACATCCTGGGCGGTCTCGAACAGGCCGGGCACCTTCACCGAAAAACGTCCCTCCCCAGTGTCCATGGATCCGGCGGCCACCAGACGGTTGTTGCGAGTGATGGCGTTCAACAGCTCGGTCTGGGAGACGTCATAGGTTTCGAGCTTGGCCGGATCGATCACGACCTCCAGCAGCTCCTCGCGCTGGCCGGACAGCTGGGCCTGCAGGACGCCGGAAATGCCCTCGAGTTCCTCTTCGAGCTGCTGCGCCAGATAGAACAGCGTGCGCTCGGGCACCGGGCCCGACAGGGTCACCACGATCACCGGAAAGGTGCTGGTGTTGAATTCGCGGACAACAGGTTCGTCGGCGTCCTCGGGCAGTTCGGAGCGGGCGAGGTCCACCTTCTCCCGCACATCGGCGAGGGCCTTTTCCTTGTCGAAATTCACGTCGAATTCGAGGGTGATGCCCGCCGAACCCTGGGCGGCATAGGCTTGCATTTCCTTCAGACCCTCGACGGATTTCAATTCCTTCTCGACCGGCTTCACGAGCAGCCGCTCGGCATCGTCCGGGGAAATGCCTTGGAGGGTCAGGGAAACGAAGATGAAGGGGATGGGGATGTTCGGGTCGGCTTCCTTGGGGATCGTCCAATAGGCGACGAGGCCTGCGAAAATCCCGATCAGCAGTGTGAAGAGCACGGTCCGTGTCCGGCCGATGGCCGCGTCGATAATGCCGGTCACCCCAACCCCTCCCTTCTTCCATGTGTCTGTGCCTGGATGGCGTCCCGGTCCGGGATATCCGCCGCCCAAGGGGGGCGCAAGGGTCCCAGGCGTGCTGCGGGCGTCAGCCGCTGGTCAGCAGCGGCGCCAGGGGCGGACCGATGGGCGCAGAGGTCGGCGTCAGCGCCGCATTGTCCATTTCCACGCGCACCCGCTCGCCATCCACCACGAATTCCTGTCCCACGGTGATCAAGGTCACCGGATCGGGCAGACCCGTGACCCAGACCCCGTCACCTTCGTTCTCCACGATGGTTACCGGAAAAAAGCGCACCCGATCCTGCTCCACAATGGCGCGCACGCCAATGGCCCCGGCCGTATTGAGGGTCAGCAGGGACGCCGGCACCCGGTGGGCCGGCACGGTTTCTTTCGGCACGGATAAGGTGGCCGTCACGCCGTCCCGGATCACCCGCTGGTCCGGATTGGGAACCGTGACCTCGATCCGGAAGGTCCGGGTCGTGGGATCCGCCCGGGTCCCGATATAGCTGATGTCGCCGGAGACCGTTTCACCGGTCACGAGGCTGGCCTGGGCGGGCAGGCCGATGGCCATGGCGCCGACCTCGAGTTCCGAGACCTGCGCCACCACCAGGAACGGGTCCTGGTCCACAATCACCGCGCAGGAGTCGCCCTCGCGCATCAGATCGCCAATTTCGACGTCATAGCGGTCGAGCCGGCCGGGAAACGGGGCTTTGATCCGGGTATTGGACAGGTCGATTTGCCGCTCGCGCAGATCGGCTTTGGCCTGCTCCAGGGCGGCTGCCGCGGCCGCGGTCTGGGTCTCGGAGCGAAAACCCCGGCCCGACAGATCCCGTGCGGCTTTATATTCGAGTTCCATTTGACGCACGGAGGCCCGGGCTTCTTCGAGCCGGGCTTCCCGGCTGCGCACATCGAGCTGGCAGATCACGTCGCCTTCGCCAATCAGGGCGCCTTCCTGGGCGGGCAGGGCCACGACGCGGCCGGTCGCCTCGGCTCTCAGGTCCACCACCCGGACAGCTTCCGCCCGGCCCCGGACACTCAAGTTTGTCTTCCGGTCTCGCGCCGTCAGCGTCGTGGCCCGCACCGTGAAGGACGGGGCATCGGCGTCGGCTGCGCCATTGGCATCCGGTTCACCATCCGCATAGGGGAGCCAGCTTCGGGAGGTCATCCAAAGGACGAGAGTCGCCGCGATGATCCCTGCGAGAATAAATGACCGGTTCACGCGTCTTGACCTTTTTCGACCACAACCGCCGGCCCGGAAGCTGGACCCTGCAGGGCGGAGATTTTCTCGGCACGCCCTGGAGCTTAGGGGGACGGCATCGAGCGGGATAGCCACCTATAGGGCCATGGCGAAGAACAATCGCAAACCGGGCATCCCACGACAACTGGACCATAGGCCAAAAAATGACGTCTGTGTCACCGGAGAACGGTTCATCCTGGGCTTCTTTTCGGGTGGCCCAGCCACTGAAGTCCCAAGGACGGAGGTTCAAAAGACAAAAAAGCCGGGCACGGGCCCGGCTTTCGAGAGCGGTGGGTCGGTTCGGGCCGCGGGGAGCGTTTACGCCGCGTTGGCCTCGAGGGGGACTTCGCCGGTGACGCCGGGGTCGGCATCCTGCGTCCGGGGCCCGATATCGAGGCTTGCGGTATCGAGGCCGGAAATGGCCGAAGCGCTGAGTTCGTGCAGCCGATCGGTCTGCTTGGTCAGGGCCTGCAGGGTTGCGCTGATTTGATCGGTGGCTTTGCTGGTCTGCCCCGAAAGCTGCTTGACCTCTCCGGCGACCACCGCGAAGCCCTTGCCGGCATCGCCGGCCCGGGCGGCCTCAATGGTCGCATTCAAGGCAAGAAGGTTCGTCTGCTTGGCGATGGCGTCAATTTCCTGGGCCACCACGGCGACTTTTTCAATCTCGGCGCGCAGGGTCTGCAGTTCATTTTCCATCGCATGTAAAGAGTTCAGCGCATTGTCCTGTGTCTGCGTGGCCATGGGGCCTCCTTCACTGGCAATTGATCCATGTGACGCGGGCACGCTGACAGTCAGTGCACACTCTTTAAGGGCCCCAATCGGGATGTACCGTCCCGTGATTGGAGAACCATGACCCGGAAGGGAAGCGTCACGGGCGTTTACCTAACGCGGCGCGCTTAATGCCGGCTTAATGCCGCTCCGGGCCCCGAAGGTGCGCAGGGTCAGGACGGATCGTTGCTGTCTCGGCCCCGGCGAGGAAGCGGGTCCGTGCCGTATTCCTCGGCAATGGAGTCCACCAGATCGATGATGAGTCGTCTGATCTTTGGATTGCGCAGTTTCAGAAAGGCACGGTTCAATTCGATCCCCTGACGGGTCGCGATGGCCTGAAGCGCCTCCAGGGAGACCAGGTCTTCCTCGCTTGCCACATCGGCCGCCTCGCCCATGCTCTCGCCTTCAAGGCCTTCAAAAAAGTAGGCCGGGGACACACGGAGCACCTGTCCGATTTCGAACATCCGGCTTGCCCCAATTCTGTTCATCCCCTTCTCGTATTTTTGTATCTGCTGGAAGGTCAGGCCCAGGCGATCTGCGAGTTCCGTCTGGCTCATTCCAATCAGCATGCGGCGCATTCGCACCCTACGCCCCACATGAAGGTCGATCGGATTGTCTCGCGCCATGTCACCCGCTCCTCTTAGCCCCGGTTCCCGCACACGCCCAAACTCACCGGACTGAAGAGCAAAATTTGAACCAACTTGCTTCAACAAGGAGTTAGAAGTGTTTGTATGACGACAATGCGTTTGCAGACGGCTTTGGATACATGCGCGGTTCGGACGATAGAGCGGTAGGCCAAAGGCCGTTGCTTAGCAAATCAGGATGCAACCTAACTTCTGGCTAGGCAGGATGAAGATTCACGTCAATCAGTTGAGTGAATTGAAATTGCAGGGAAATTCTTGGTTTTGCCGCGCTGGGACGCGTGTAAGGGGCCGAAAAGGGCTCTAGGTGTGAATTGATGCATCGGCGTCCTGGGCAGTAAAACTGGGAAATCCCTGATTCTTCCCGAACGCGGTTTACGCCCTGGGGGGCCTGTGTCTTAATGATGTAAAAGGGTCGTCGCGGCTTTGTGGCTGGAGATTTTGCCTCTGACCAAGAGGGACAGCCTTACCGGCGCGACCATCTCCCTTGAAGCGGAGAAAACGGGATGGTCGATTGGACATACGACAAGCAACATCCCCAAGCGGATCACACCCGCCCGGAGTCCGCACCCCGCGACTTCTCCAAAACAGCCCCATCCCACGCCGTGGCGGAGACATCACGTGGCGTGCCCCATGCCAATGAACGCCATTCTCTGGACCGCAATCCTCTCGATCGGGCGGGGTCCCGGACTGGGGCGGTATCCGCGTATCGGCATCCCGCCCAACCTTCTGCGGATGTGACGCCCCCCATAATGGGCGCGCTCGGGGGCAGCGGTGGCCCGTCCGGCACCGATCCGGCCCGGCCTGGCCGATCCCGGGGCGGCGACGCTCCGGCGCGCTCCGGAGCAGACCGGGCGCCCACCCCGCGATCCGAGGCCAATCAACCGCCAGTCAGCCGGCCACCGGTCAGCCGGCCGTCTGCGGCCTGGCTGGGCTCCCTGTTCCAACAGACCATGGCCAATCGGGGCCACCGGCCGCGCGGTGCGCAGAACGGTAGCGCACAGGTCTATGCGGCGCTTGATCTGGGTACGAACAACTGCCGCCTTCTGGTGGCGCGGCCACGACGCTCGGGCTTTTCGGTCATTGATGCCTATTCACGCACAGTCTGCCTTGGCGAAAATCTCAGCGGAACCGGCGTGCTCGACCCCCAGGCCATGGACCGGGCCATCGAAGCGCTCCAGGTCTGTGTCGCCAAGATGGAACGCCGCGGCGTGACGGTCGCCCGGTCCATCGCCACCCAGGCCTGCCGTTGCGCCCGGAACGGTCAGGAGTTCCTCGATCGGATCCACCGGGAAACGGGGCTTGTTCTCGAGATCATTCCGCCCGCCGAGGAAGCCTGGCTGGCGGCCATGGGATGCTGGCCCCTGGTGGATCGCACCTGCTCCACGGCCCTTGTGTTCGATATCGGCGGCGGCAGCACCGAACTGATCTGGCTGAACCTGCGGGGTGCCGGCCGGGATCGGCCCTTCCCGACCGTTGCATCCTGGACGTCCCTGCCGTATGGCGTGGTCAATCTTACCGAACGGTTCGGAACGCCGCATCTGGAGCCGGAGGTCTATCCGGTCATGGTGGCCGAGATGCGCGCGAGCCTGTCGACCTTTACGGGGGCGGACCCGTTGCGCGGGGATTTTGGAACCGGGAACGCCCATATTATCGGCACGTCGGGAACCGTGACGACCCTGGCCGGCCTCATGCTCGGTTTGCCACGGTATGACCGGGAGCAGGTCGACGGCGTCTGGTTGGAGATGGAGCGGGCCCGCGGGCTCATTCGCAAGCTGGCCGCCCTCGACCACCCGGATCGCTCCCTTCTGCCTTGCATCGGCACCGACCGGGCCGATTTCGTCCTGGCCGGCTGCGCGATCCTGGAAGCCATCGACAGTCTTTGGCCTACACCGCGTTTGCGGGTGGCTGATCGGGGGTTGCGGGAGGGGATCCTCCTGTCCTTGATGGCCCGTCCCGCCCGCAAAAATCGCCGTCGGCGCATGGCGGGCCCGCGCCACGCCCGTCCCTGAGCGCCCGTGCCTCCCTGATCCGGGTGCCGGAGATGGGCGATGGTCTTGCGTTTATCTGGTATGACCCATCTGGAAATGAACGTTAGGCCGCGGCTTGCCCGGCGGCCCCACCGCCTTTGGAAATCACGTCATGGCAAAGCCCCCCAAGCGCCCGGGTTCGCCCGGCCGGAGCCGTCCAAGCCGCAGCCCGGGTCCTTCGAGTGCCCCAGCAGGCACGCGCCGCGCTGGATCGGCCGTGCGCCGGCTGGGCGGCGGCGAGGCCCCGGGTGATCCGGTCTCCGGCCGTGCCCTGAAAGTCCGTGTGGAGACGGCAAAGGGTCGGCGGCTGTCCTCGTCCCGCTGGCTCCAGCGTCAGTTGAACGACCCCTATGTGGCCGCCGCGAAAAAGGCAGGCTACCGGTCCCGCGCCGCCTTCAAGCTGATCGATCTCGATGACCGGTTCCATCTGATCCGTGCCGGGGCCGGTGTCGTCGATCTCGGTGCCGCACCGGGCGGGTGGACCCAGGTGGCCGTGGAACGCGCCGGAGCGGACCGCGTGGTCGGCATCGACCTTGTCGCCATCGATCCGGTGCCCGGTGCCATCCTCCAGGAACACGACTTCCTCGATCCCGAGACGCCGGACATTCTTCGCTCGCTCATCAATGGCCCCGTCCATGCGGTCCTGTCGGACATGGCGGCGCCGGCAACGGGCCATCGGCCGACGGATCATTTGCGCATTGTCGGTCTGTGTGAGGCGGCCCATGCCTTCGCCCGGGAGGTGCTGGAACCCGGGGGCAGCTTTTGCGCCAAGGTGCTCCAGGGCGGTGCGGAGGGCAGCCTGCTGTCCGCGCTGCGGGAGGATTTCACCACCGTCCGCCATGCCAAGCCCGACGCGAGCCGATCCGATTCCAGTGAAATGTATGTGGTGGCGCTGGGGTTCAAAAAGACCTCCGGCGCCACCGGCTGACCCGGCGGTGTAATGCCATGCGGCCCGGCGGCATTTTGAGCGCGGCCATGGACCTTGTGGGCGAGATCGAGCGATCCGGTCAGGGGGCGGACGATGCCTTGCGCGCCTGGGGCCGGGCGAACCGCTTCGCGGGGTCCAAGGATCGGGCCCGGATCGGCGAAACCCTCTACGCCGTCTTCCGACGCCGCGGCGAATGCGCCTTTCGGATGGGGACCGACAGCCCCCGGGCCCTTGTCCTGGCGGCGTGCCTCCTGGAGCGCGGGATGGGGTTTGACGATCTTGAAGCCTGTTGCGACGGCCTGGGCCACAATCCGGCGCCCCTGACCCAGGCGGAACGCCGCGCCCTGGAGTATGGGCCGGACGCCGAGGCCCCGCCCGCCGTGCGCCTCAACCTGCCGGACTGGATGGCGGCACGGTTCGATCCCCGTTTCGATCCGGAAAAGGGCCTGCCCGCCTTCGATGCGCGCGCGCCCCTCGATTTGCGCGTCAATACGCTCAAGGTGGAGCGGGCGGCGATGGTCGGCGCCTTGAAGGATGCTCTCGGCCCGGACGGTCCGCCCGTCACGCCCTGCCCGATCAGCCCGTGGGGCCTGCGTGTGGCGGCCCGGGGGCCCACACGACAGGCCCATGCAGCGGGGAAGGAGACGCAAAAGCGACCCGATCTTCGCACGCTTGAGGCCTATCGGCGTGGTCTGGTCGAGATCCAGGACGAGGGCTCTCAATTGGCGGCGGCCCTTTCCGGTGCGGCGCCGGATGCCATTGTGATCGACCTGTGCGCCGGAGCCGGCGGCAAGACCCTGGCCCTTGGCGCCATGATGCATGACCGCGGGCGCCTGCTGGCTTGCGATACCGCTGCGCACCGCCTCGCCAGGGCCCAGGAACGGATCGACCGGGCCGGTCTGTCGATTGCGGCGTGCCGCCCTATCACGCCGTGGCAGCCGGACGGGACCGGTGCGGCGGATCCGGATCTTGCCCCCCTGGCCGAAGCGGCGGACCTCGTCTTTGTCGATGCGCCTTGCTCCGGCTCCGGGACTTGGCGGCGCCGCCCCGAGGCCCGGTGGCAACTGACGCCCGAGGCATTGGGCGACCTCCAGGCCATCCAGACCGGCATCCTTGAGCGGGCGGTGCGCCTCGTGCGCCCGGGCGGACGTCTGGTCTATGTGACCTGTTCTCTGTTCGAGGCGGAAAACACGGCAGTCACCGCGCGGGTCTTCAGCGGGCGCCGGGATTTCGAGCCCGTGCCGGCCCGGGGCCTGTGGGCGCAGGCGGGTCTGCCCCCGTCTGCCTGCCCGGGATCTGCGCGGCCGGTGTCCGGGCAGCCCGAGCCGGCTGCCCTGGGCGGGGATGATGGGTCCCTTCTGCTTGCACCCCATATCAGCGGCACGGATGGCTTCTTTCTGGCCGCCTTCCGGCGGCTCCCTTGACGCCCCCATGTCAAGATGATGTATCCGACCCTATGACAGGAACACGATTGTGCCGGCGGCACGCGGTTTACGGGGAAGGATCAGGAATGGGACGGTCGATCATGAACGGGTCCGGGTCTTGGCTGGCGCGCATCGGGCTCGTGACCGCCCTTTCGGTGACGCTCGCCGTATTGGCCGTGCCATCGGCCGGCCGAGCGGCCGGCGTGACCAGCGACAACGCCCATTCGGTGTCCGCCTATCTGATGCAGCGGGGCATCGAAGCCTTCAACGCCGATAAGGCCACGCAGGCCATCGATTATCTGGAGCATGCCGTCGTGGCCCACCCCAAAAATGCCCGGGCCTTCGCCTGGCTCGGCAAATCCCATGAGCGGGCAGGCCGGCGCGACCGGGCCATGAAGCATTACACCACGGCCCTGGCCATCGATCCCGATGATTTAAAAGCCCTGCAATGGGCCGGCGAGGCAGCCCTGGCCGATGGCAAGGCCGAGGACGCAGCGCGCAATCTGGAGCGCCTGCGCCGTCTGTGCAGCGGCCGCTGCCCGGAGTTCCGTGCGCTGAACACAGCCGTGCAGACCGCGAACAAACCGGCCCAGCCCTGACGCCGCCGTGACCGACCGCATCCTGATTATCGATTTCGGATCCCAGGTCACCCAGCTCATCGCACGGCGGGTGCGGGAGGCCGGGGTCTATTGTGAAATTGTCCCCTTCAACAAGGCCGACGCGGCCCTGGGGCCCGTGCCCCCCGCCGCCGTGATCCTGTCTGGCGGGCCGGCGAGCGTCACGGCAGTGGATACACCCCGCGCGCCCCAGCGGGTCTTTGAGCTCGGTGTGCCGGTTCTGGGCATCTGCTATGGCCAGCAGACCATGTGTGCCCAGCTCGGCGGGGCCGTCGACATGTCCGACCACCGCGAATTCGGCCGGGCCTTCCTCGACGTCACCGGCCATTGCCGCCTGTTCGACGGCTTATGGCCTCCTGGGGCCCGGGAAACCGTGTGGATGAGCCACGGGGACCGGGTCACGGTACTTCCGGAGGGCTTCAGCGCCGTCGGTGTGAGCGACGGCGCACCGTTCGCAGCGATTGCGGACGACGCCCGCGGTTTTTACGGCGTGCAGTTCCATCCCGAGGTGGTGCATACGCCCCACGGCGCTGCCCTGTTGGGCAATTTCGTGCGCGGTGTGGCGGGCTGTACCGGGGATTGGACCATGGAGGCCTTCCGGGCCGGCGCCGTCGAGCGCATCCGCGCCCAGGTGGGCCGGGGCCGGGTATTGTGCGGCCTGTCCGGCGGGGTCGATTCCTCCGTAACGGCCGTCTTGCTCCACGAAGCCATCGGCGACCAGCTCACCTGCGTGTTCGTAGATACGGGCCTGATGCGGGAAGGGGAGGGCGAGGAGGTCGTCCGTCTGTTCCGGGATCATTACAACATCCCCCTCGTCCATGTGGAGGCCGGGCCCCTGTTTCTGGACCGCCTCGCCGGCGTGTCGGATCCGGAGCAAAAGCGCAAGATCATCGGTGCCACCTTTATTGACGTCTTCGAGGAAGAGGCCGGCAAGGTCGGCGGCGCGGATTTCCTGGCGCAAGGCACGCTCTATCCCGATGTTATCGAAAGCGTGTCCTTCACGGGCGGGCCCAGCGTGACCATCAAGTCCCACCACAATGTGGGCGGGCTGCCGGAGCGCATGCGCCTCAAACTCGTGGAGCCCTTACGTGAGCTGTTCAAGGACGAGGTCCGGGACCTGGGACGCGAACTCGGCCTACCGGATCATTTCGTCGGCCGCCATCCCTTTCCGGGGCCCGGCCTTGCCATCCGCATGCCGGGCGAGATCACCGAGGAAAAAATCCGTATTTTGCGCAAGGCCGATGTGATCTTCCTGGAGGAGATCCGGACGGCCGGCCTCTATGACGCGATCTGGCAGGCCTTCGCGGTGCTGCTTCCCGTCAAGAGCGTGGGTGTGATGGGGGACGGACGATCCTATGACCATGTCTGCGCCCTGCGCGCCGTGACCGCGACCGACGGCATGACGGCCGATTACTACCCCTTCGACCACGCCTTTCTGGGCCGAACCGCAAACCGCATCATCAACGAAGTCCCCGGCATCAACCGCGTCGTCTACGACATCACATCCAAACCTCCGGGCACGATTGAATGGGAGTGAGATGCATTCGCAGATCGGTGCGAACTGTTTCCGATTGTATCTCGGCTCTCCATGCCGCTTTGAATGAGCAACCGACAGGGGACCGGGTCGCCGCCAGCACGGCGGTTTGCACGCAAAGGACCGCCGCGTTTGATTGATGAAATTTGACGACCAGAAGTGCGTGCAGACGAATCTCCGCTTTGGGTATGGATCATGCGCCGATCCACTCAATTCTTGATATTGTAACCTTCGTGACCCATAATATGACTTATTGAGTTACGAAGGATGCGTCATGCCGACTCCGACCACGCCGCCGAGCGCTGTGCGCCGGACCTTGCGCAAGCTGGGCGGCGACATTGGCGATGCGCGCAAGCGCCGGGGCCTGACCATGGAAACCGTGGCGGATCGGGCGTTCACGACGCGCAAGACGCTGGCCCGCGTCGAAGACGGCGATCATGGCGTGAGCATTGGCATCTATGCCTCTGTTCTCCATGCCCTGGGGCTTCTGGAGGGGCTGGGCGATCTCGCCGATCCTGCACATGACGAAGTTGGCCTGTCGCTGTCATCAGCCGACCTTCCCAAACGTGTCAGGCCGAAGCGCGTATGAACGAATTTGAGGTTCATCCGGCAAGATCATTTTTGATATGCGAGACAGCTCTTTGAAGGACTACGTCGCTTTCAGTAGCCTCGATCGGGCGTTCGATAGGAACATCTGGCGTAACTGGGCCTGGTGTGTCGTCTCCAGACGGACGAATGATTAGGGCTTTGGGGAAACGGACCTCGGCATTACTGATAGGCAAACGGAATGTCTCTACAGATGCGATCGTGGTAGCAAAATCCGTCGTATCTTCCCCTAGAACAATCCCGAACCCATAGTCTTGTAATGTAGCAGCGACATTGACGGCCTGGGAATAACTCTGCCGGTCCACAAGCGCAAAGACACGCCCTTCAAATTTTGTCCCAGAACGAGGTTTAACAAGAGGGATATCGTACTCGAACACTTCACCATAAGGAGTCTCGGAGTAGAGCTGCGCATATCGCGTTGATACAGTATCGTCCGCGTCAGGATTAGAATCTAGCCGTGCCTGATTAGAAGCCTGAGCTTCCGGGCTGGATTTGACCCTGAAGGAAGATGCGAACTTGAAAGGTTCATCCGCAAACCAGGCAACCATTGGGTCGCTCAAGGTGTTGCTTCCACCAGGATTGTTTCGCATATCCAAGATCAGCGCATTGGCACCTGCCTCCACAAAGGTACCGAATGCACCATCGATAAAAGTCACAAAGCCTTTTGGATCATAAAGCTGGTCAGGGTTCTCGAAGTTGTAAAATGGCCCTGGACGCAGATAGGCGATCTGATCATCGAGCATACGTGCTGTGCGCTCATGGATGGGCAGCTCAAACTGATTGGTGCTCTCGGGCTGATTGGCTAAGCGCTCTGCATCGTTCAGCGCAGATATCAAATAAGTTTCTTGATCGCCAGAGGCATGTATGACCTGAACCTGCATATCGGCGGTGTAGTCGTTATGCAGCAATAGCCAGTAGCTGAAACCTGCCTCAAGTTGGGCTAGGCGCAAAGCTGCAGTGTCGCCAGAGATCAAGCTTTCCAAGCGTTCAAGCCATGCGGCCATGGGGCGACCATTGAGGGAGATGATTTCGTCCCCCGGCTTGATAGCAGTTTGAGAGGACTGGTTTTCCTTAACAAAAAAGCGCCCATCCACAATGGATGGAATAATGGGAAAAATCCTCTCATCCGCACTCCTATAACGCTTGCGGATGACATCCGTAATGTCGATGCTCGCATGGGAGATCCGACCAAATGCCGTGAACTCTTGGAAGAGCAGCAGAGCTTCAGAACGGGGCATGGATTCGGTGATGCGTGTGTTCAGCTGTCGGAACAAGGCGTCATATGCGCTCTTTGGCTCGTGGATATAGAGGTCGTAGTGACCGCTCTGGAGGCCTGAATACAGTTTTGTGAAGTCAGCCTTAACGTCTTCGGCGCTCATAAACTCGCCGTCAAATGGCTGCTCCTGGGGTTCGGCCAGGACCGGCGCTGCGACCACGCAAAACCCAATTAGGCTGATGATGCTTTTCCAGTTTTGCACTGCTGGTATCTCCCTATCTGAAGCCTGCGCTCCTGCCGTACGCCTTTAAGTGGTTGCAATCACGGTGCTGTGCTGGATTATCAAACTTTCCCTCGGCGGGCTTAGGATTGTCTGGCTCCTGATCTGTGATTGCAACCACTTAACGACGCAACTATTCCCATCGTCACGGCGGCGGCTCATGCGATCTGCTGAAGGCCAGATTTGCGATCCAAGCTTCAACCGACATTCCTCATATGAAGTCCAAAATCGCGTTGCGGGGCGCCATCTGAACGCCGACGCTGCGGTTCTGGACTTCAATTCTCAATCTTGACGGGATGGTAGCGCCGAAAATCGCCTCTAAGAAGCCATTTTGGCCAACACTCCCATCATTCAGGCACAGTTTTCCCTTGGTCATCTCATGATGGTTCCCTTCTTCAAGCCGCTGGGCCAGCCGGTCGCCCCAGATCCGCGATGTTCTCGAGGATGCGGCGCATGAGATCACGCGGCACGGCGACCTCGGCCATCTGGAACACGGCATAACGGGCATGGGTAATGACCTTGGCCCCGATCTTTACGAGCTTCTCGCGAAGGGTGGTGAGGCACCACTGCTCGATCTCTTTGGGAAGCGTCAGGGTGCGCAGGAAATTGGCGAGATTGTAGGCCAGGGCGTGAAGCTGGAGGCG
>JBHJGV010000026.1:0-9007 GCA_050331455.1 Alphaproteobacteria bacterium | reverse complement strand
ACGCACCCGTTGCGTCGCGTTTTTGTGGCCGGGGCCGCCTTCGCCGCTTTTTTTAATCAAACTTTTCGGGTGGGGGGCTAACGGTTTGACGGGATCGCGCCCACGCAGGGGGGCCGATGGGCGGCCGAGAAACGCCTCGATGCCGTGGACCCGGCGCGATACGGCCGCACACGGAACCACCTGGATGGCGCGGTCTCCCGCCTCTCACCCTATCTGCGCCACGGTGTGCTTGACCTTGCGGAAGTGCGCGATGCCGCCCTCGACAAGGCCGGGGAGAAGGCGGCCTGGAAGTTCGTGAACGAACTGGCCTGGCGGGACTACTGGCAGAGGCTCTACGAGTCTATCGGAGACGGGGTATGGGCGGATCGTGAGGATCCGAAAACGGGTCACACGGCGGAGAGTTTCGCGGCCGACCTGCCCAAGGTGCTTGTCGAGGCACGCACCGGCCTTGCCTGCATCGACGGCTTCGTCAACGAGCTTTACGAGACGGGCTATCTGCATAACCACGCCCGCATGTGGATGGCGGCCTATGTGATCCATTTCCTGCGCATCCGCTGGCAGGCGGGCGCCCAGTGGTTTCTCACCCATCTGCTGGACGGGGACCCGGCCAGCAACAATCTGTCCTGGCAATGGGTGGGGAGCACCTTCAGCAGCAAGCCCTATTTCTTCAACAGAGACAATGTCGAGAAGTATACGGACGGGCGCTTTTGCGATATCTGTCCGAAGTCGGATACCTGTCCCTTTGACGCCACCTATGGCGATCTCGCCGCCCGCCTGTTCCCGAACGACGGAGGCCGGCAATGAGCGACATGATCTGGATCCACGATGACGGGCTATCGCCAACGTCCCGGGTGTTCGACGGGCCCGAGGCCCCGGCGGTTTACGTCTTCGATGACACCTTCATTGAGGCCCGCGGATATGGTCTGAAACGGCTCGCCTTCATCTATGAATGCCTGCTGGAAATGCCGGTGGAGATCCACAAAGGGCCCTTGACCGCAACCGTTGCAACCCTGGCCGCCGCCCGGGCTGCTTCCCGCATCCGGACCATGGACACGCCTGACCCTCTCTTGCGCCGGACCATCGAAGCCCTGCGCACCGATTTTGAGGTCGAGGTGATCAGCCCGCCAACCTTTGCGGGCCTGTCGGGACGGGTGGATCTGAAACGCTTCTCTCGCTACTGGAAAAAAGCACAGTCGGCCGCGTTCCTGCCGACGATGAAGCAGGACTGATTGTTTCCCCGAGATCGGATAGGCCTGCATGGAAGGCGGTTGTCACGACGCCTTCCATGAAACGCGTGGTCAATACCGGACCTGCAAAGACACACCGAAGACCCGTTCCGAGGCGAAGGTCACGAATTGGCCATAACCGCCGGAGTCGAAGGGCTGGTCGAAAATCGATTCCACGAAATCCGCATCCGTGATGTTCCGTCCGAAGGCGAACAGACTGATCCGGCCGTCCAGCGCCGTGACACCAGCCTGGAAATCCACCAGCGCATATCCATCCTGGATGGTGTTCGGGTCGTTGTCCTGGGCCGTCACCGTCTCAGTGCGGTACTGAACGCCGAGTTGCAGGAATGGAACCACGTCCCGCCAGACTGCCGTATGGTCGTAGCGGGCGGCGGCATTGACGATCCAGTCCGGCGAATTCGGCAGATCCGCCCCGGTCAGGTCCTGGAAATCGCAGGAGCCGTTGCCGTCGAGGTCCACCGCCGGCAGGCCCGGCCCGACGGGCTGGTCGAAGAAACAGGGGGCATTCGGAAAATCCGAGAAGGTCGCATTGGTGTAGGCGAGCCCCACATTGAGCGACAGGCCGTCGGTCGGGAAGGCCGTCAGGTCCGCTTCGAAACCGTAGGTTTCAGCCTCGCCCACATTGACCACCTCGAAATTCACCGTGCCGCCCTCGGTGGGGATCAGGGCCTGGGACTGGAAGTCTTCAATCTGGGTGAAGAAGCCTGTGACATTCGCGAACAGACGCCCGTCGAACCAGGATGTGCGGGCACCGGCCTCGATCTGGAAGGGTATTTCCGGCTGAACCACCGGCAGGATGGTGGTGCCCGGCAGGGCGTTGATCGTCAGCCCGGATACGATCCCGGCTGATTTATAACCCCGGGTCACGGTGGCGAAGACATTGGCGTCCTCGGTCACGTCATATTGCAGGCCCGCGCGCCAGACTACAGCCACATCATCGAAATCCGCCTCAAAGGGCACGATTTCGCCGGTTTCCGGATCCAGGGTCAGGTTCTGGCCGGCGAACGGTCCAATCCCGCCCGCTCCCACGGTCCGCCGGTTCGTTCCTTCAATCTCGGAATAGAGCAGGCGCACGCCGCCGATCAGGCGCAGGTCGGGCAGGATTTCATAGGTGGCCTGACCGAACACGGCGGCATTGGTTTCCTCGAATGTGACATCGGAATTGGTGATGAGAAAAACATCGGGTGGGATTACGCCGAGCAGGTCGAGCCCGGCCGTGCCCCCCTGGATCGTCACCGCGTCGATATCCTGGTAGAAATAAAACGCCCCCAGAACATATTCGAGGCGCCGCCCCAGGGGCGACTGGAGGCGGATCTCCTGGGACACCTGGGTCTGGACGCTGTCGCCCGAATTGATGGTCAGGAACGGCAAGGGGATCAGGTCCGCATCATTGTTGTCGAAGGCATCCCAGCGGCGATAGGCCGTGAGGGAGACCAGCGAAAACGCACCGAGATCCCAGGTCAACTCCCCCGATACGCCATAGATTTCCTGATCGATGAAGAAACTCTGCTCCGGAGCGAGATCGGTATTTGTGGGTGACGGCGTGACGCCATTGGCGAGGCTCTGGGGCCCGATCACCGGGACGCCGGAATTGAGCAGACCCGTGAGGGTGCCATTGGGTGCAGCACCGCCCATCGATGCGGACCGGAGGGTGAAGGCGCCCGTATCGGCCTCCCGGCGCGAATAGTCCGCGTTCAGCACGAAGGTCACGTCCTCCGTGGGCCGGTATTCGAGTTTGCCCCGGAAGCCATATTCGTTGCGGTCGTTGAGGTCGTCCTGGGGCCCATCCACAAAGACATTTTCGAGAAATCCGTCCCGATTGTTGTAATAGCCCGAGAAGCGGAACAGCAGCACATCTTCGATGATCGGGCCCGACACGGCGCCGTTCAGATTGATCGTATCGAAGGACCCGTAGGACGCCCCGAAATCATAGGTCATTTCATTCGTGGGGGCCTTGGTCACGATGGAGATCACCCCGGCGGAAGCATTCTTACCGAACAACGTGCCCTGGGGACCGCGCAGAACCTCGACCCGCTCCACATCCGAAAAATCGGAAATGCCGGCGCCTTCCCGGCCGATCACCACGCCGTCGATGACGGTCGCCACGCTGCCCTCGATGCCCAGATTGAAGAGGCCCGTGCCGATGCCGCGGATGGTGGAGGCGGACTGGCGCGAGTTCACGCCCGCATTGAAATTGATCCCCGGAATGAGGAACTGGAGCTGGGAAAAATCGAAAACCTGGCGTTGCTGAAGCAGATCCCCTGAAATAGCGGTCACCGAAATGGGGACGTCCTGGATGTTCTCTTCGCGCTTCTGGGCCGTAATGGTCATGCGCTCCATGACCAGATCGTCATCTTCCGGCGTGGTCAGCGGCGCTGCCTCTGCCTCTTGCGCCAAGGCCTCGGCAACCGGAAGAGCGGTGAGCCAAAGGGCCGTCCCCGCCATGAGAACGTGACGTACAAAAAGCGGGCGCATGGGTATGATCAGTGCGGCGTGATTCATTGTTCGGTCCCCTCTCACTTTTGGGCTCCAGCCCGCATTTTGCCTTTGAATGAGCCCCGAGCCCTTTGCGGTCCCCGTGTTCCGCGTCGTCTGCGTTCCGCGTCCTCTGCGTTCCGCGTCCTCTATCCCCGATGCAACTCGGCAGAGTGCTTCGGCGTCACCCTGGAGCGCCGCACGCAAACATCGACCCGGATGGCACACGGGACGTACCATATCGGGAGGGCAGATACACGTGTTTTCACAACCATCCGCTCAGGACACACGGCCTTGGCATCACACCGGGAAAGCAGGAAAGAAATGATCTCCATAGGGATTTTGGGCGCCGCCAGGATCGCACCCGACGCCATGATTGCTCCGTGCAGAAAACGGTCCGATGTGTCCATTGTCGCGGTCGCCGCACGCAGCCTGGACCGAGCCCGTCACTTCGCCGGAACCCATGGCATCGCCCTGGCCCTTGACGATTACGACGCGCTGGTGCGCCACCCGGCAATCGACCTCGTCTACAATGCCCTGCCCCCTGTGCGCCATGCGGATCTCTCCATCGCCGCCCTTCAAGCGGGCAAGGCGGTGCTGTGCGAAAAACCCTTCGCCATGAATGCCGGAGAAGCCGAAACCATGGTGGCGGCGGCCAGGCGAAGCGGCGGCATCCTTATCGAGGCATTTCATTACCGCTACCATCCAGTTTTCCGGGCCGTGCACGGTTGGGTGCGGACCGGACGGATCGGCACAGTGCGCCGGATCAATGCCGTCTTCACCGTACCCATCGCGGACACACCGGGCGAGTTGCGCCACGACCCGCGCCTCGGCGGGGGAGCCCTGATGGATCTGGGGTGTTACCCGGTCCATTGGATACGCACGATCCTGGGCGCCGAGCCCGTTGTTCGCCGGGCCGAAGCGACGATGGGCAAACCGGGTCTCGACCTTGCCATGGCGGCCGATCTGGACGGCCCCGACGGCGCCCGGGCCCGGGTCACCTGCTCCATGGCGCCGGACACGCCCATCGAAGCGCGCCTCGACATCGACGGCACCGCAGGATCGATCCGCGTACAGAACCCGCTCGCGCCCCATCTGGGTTACCGGGTCGAGACCGATTTCGGCACCGGCCCCGAAAGCCACACAATCGACGATCAGCACACAACCTATGACCATCAGCTCGATGCGGTTCTCGAGGTCTTGGCCGGACGCACAGCGCCCCTGACCGGCGGCTCCGACGCGCTCGCCACCATGGCACTGATCGACGGCATCTATCGGGCTGCGGGCCTTGCCCCGCGCGGGCTCAAGGCCTGAATGCGGATCACAGACGCACATCGACGTTAAGATCCTCGGCGAGGGCGGAGGATCCGCCGGCATAGATCCGGTGCACGCCCGGTTCAAGGCGCCAGGACCGGGTGCTGTCATCCCACCAGGTCAAATCCTTGAGCGGAATGGAGAGCCGCGCCGTGCCGGTCTCGCCGGGCATCAAGGTGATGCGCGTGAAGCCCTTCAACAGTTTGCGTGGCCTTTTCACAACGGACCCGGGAAAGCCGACATAGATCTGGACCACTTCGGTCCCTTCCCGCGCCCCCTGATTCCGCACCGAGACGGACAGGGCAATCCGATCGCCCCGCCGGTCGGCCTTCAGGGCCCGGAAGGCAAAATCCGTATAGCTTAGACCGTGGCCAAAGGGGAATGCGGGCTCCCGGCTCTCGGCCTCGAACAGGCTGTAACCATGCCAGGAGTCATATCGGATTTCCCGGGCATCCTTGTCGAAAAAGGGCAGATCCTCGGCATGCCGTGGCACCGTGAAGGGCAGCTTGCCGGACGGGGTGGTACGGCCGAACAGGATATCC
Source organism: Alphaproteobacteria bacterium (assembly GCA_050331455.1). Classification (GTDB taxonomy): domain Bacteria; phylum Pseudomonadota; class Alphaproteobacteria; order JAJFIK01; family JAJFIK01; genus CAYUYV01. The sequence continues at coordinate 3,429 of JBHJGV010000026.1, read as the reverse complement.
GCAATCGCACGCCCCCCTTCCATGCCGCAATAGAAGGGTTGCAGGATGGCCCGCGCCTTGTCCCGCCAAGCCTCCGTCACGATCGCCGAGCCGCCGATCAGCATCACGACCAGATGCCGGTTCTGCATGGCGGCCGCCTCGATCATGGCCTCCTGGTCCGCGGGCAGGGTCAGGCTGTCCCGGTCGCCGCCACCGCCGCCCAAGTCGCCGGCTTCATTGGCCCGGTCCTGGGACGCAGCGTCCGCCACCTCGTCCAGGACGTCGGCCAGTGCATCTGCGGCGCCAAGAGACACATCTCCGGGTTGGCCGGGAATGAACTCCCCTTCTTCGGCGGCCGTGAGGCCGGTGACGGCGATCACCACATCGGACAGGGCCGCCACCCGGCGCACCGCATCCAGATCGTCTTCATCCGCCGTCACAATCTCCACATCGTCGCCCAGCAGGTCCCGAAGCCCGGCCAGCAGGGTGATCACATAGGGCGGGCGCACGCGGCTGGAGCCGTGATCGCCGGTGTTTTCCAGATCCGCAAGCCGGCCGATGACGGCGATGCGGCGCAGGCGGGCCTGGGTCAGGGGCAGGATCCCGTCATTGGTCAACAAAACGGTTGATTTCTCCGCAGCCTCCCGGGCCAGCGCCCGGTGGGCGTCACAGGCCACGAGGTCCATGCCATAGTCCTGCAGGGGATCTTCCGCACACGCAAAAGCGTATTGGACGGTGAGGATGCGCCGGCAGGCCTCGTCGATGACCTGGGGCTCGATCAGGCCCTGCTCCACCGCCTGGACAAGATTGGCCCCGAAAATCATCGGCTCGGGATTTTCCACATCGAGCCCGGCCGACGCGCCATAGACATTGCGCACACCCAGCACCCAGTCGGAATGGACGAAACCGTCAAAGCCCCAGTCCCCGCGCAGAATATCCGTCAGCAGATGACGGTTCTGCCCGCAATATTCACCGTTCATTTTGTTGTACGCGCTCATCACCGAGGCGCAGCCGGCATCGATCACCCGCTTGAAATGGGGCAGATAGACCTCGTGGAGAGCCCGCGGATCGACGAGCACATTGACCGTGAAACGGGCATTTTCCATGGAGTTGAGGGCGAAATGCTTGACCGTTGCCACCACATTGTGGGTCTGAATGCCTTCGGCGAGGGCGGCGCCCATCTCCCCCACATGGAAGGGATCCTCGCCATACGTCTCCTGGGCCCGGCCCCAGGCGGGATGGCGCAGCAGGTTGATGCAGACCGCCCCCGACAGGGTACACCCCTGGGCGCGCGCCTCGATCCCCATAACCTCGCCGATCCGCCGCTCAAGATCCGGATCGAAACTGGCGCCCCGGGCCATGGAGCATGGGAAACAGGTCGACTGGCCCCGGGCCACACCCCTCGGCCCATCCGTGAAATAGAGCGGGGGAATGCCCAACCGCTCGCATCCGCCCCCGGCCCGGTAGGGGTCGCTGCCCCAGCGCCCGCCGCTTGCGGTCAATTGCTGGAAGAACCCCGCGCCGGACATCATGGCGACTTTCTCGTCGAGGGTGGTCCGCATAAGGATGGCTTCGACCCGCTCGGCCTGCGCCACCTTGGACAGTCCCTTTTGCGGGAGAAGACCCGCGGCCGGAGGGAGGCCTTCGGCCGGACTGGGCCCCCTCCCGGAGTCTTGTTCGGACATGCGCTTTCCCCATGGCTCCCACGCCGTCACGCACGCGTGACGGGCCAACGGCATGGTCATACGCTACCGCTCGACTGACCGATTGTATAGTTAACACAGATTTGTCATCTGTGAGATTGACCGGGTTGATCAAAACTGCACAATCAGGAAAGCACGGGAGACAGCGATCGGCTTGGTTTCGCCAGCAGTTGCCATCAAGCCGTTGCCGCTCATCCGCTGGAAAAGGCAGGAGAACGGTCGTCCGCGAGGGATAATAGCCAGCCGAAACGGCGATTAGGTCGGTTTCCAAATTGCGAGCACCACTGCCACAAGCCCGAGTAGTCGCATCAACCAGTACCACGGCTCTAATCGTCGGTAACTCTGGACAACTTCAACAGAGGCCGAGCCGGGCCCTTCAGGTAAAGCCTGAATCTGCGCATTGAGTTTGAACGCTCGTGGCAAAATAAGTGCTACGACCAACAAGATCAAAATCATGATGGCCTGTTTCAGACCAAGCCAAAGGGTCTCGAACCAGCCCCAACCGAAAAGGATCGTTTGCGTTATGCCTACCCCGAACACTGTGAGAGTGGCGAGGAACACGACGATATCGGCGTTGTAAATAATCCGTATAAGCGGCGCTGCAGCTGGGCTGTTCGGGTCTGCAAGGAATATGCGGCCAAGCCAGAGTTCGAAAAACCCGAAGCCGAGCCATAAAATGACAGCCAGTATGTGGACTGTGAGAAGCGCTTCACGAGCGTACGCGTCGATCATGCAGTCACCCCAAGCATTCGTCGCAAACTCCTTTAGCCGACAGTCCCCATATGAAGTCCAAGATCGACCCGCAAGACGCCATCAGAACGGCGGTAGCGTCCCTTGGCGTGGTGTTGGAGCGCGTTCGCCTTAAAGTCTGCGGCGTTGTGCTTAGCCCTCCATGCGGGGAAGGCTGAAGGTCTGATCTTCGCTGATCCTCGCGAGGCTTTCCAGAGACATGTAGCGCCGTGTCACAGCCCATTCGTCGTTCTGTTCAAGCAGCAGGGCTCCCACGAGGCGGACGATGGCGGCGGTGTTGGGAGTGAGGCCCGCCCGCCATTGATGGAGTGGATGGCTCCCTTCATTGGTGGCTTCGACCGCAACCAATATGGCACATTACGATGCCGGAAGCGGGAGCCATCCACTCCATCAATGGCGGGCGGGCGCCTCACTGTAAAACGCCGCGATCCGTTCGGCGGGCCTTGCCAGATTGGTGACCTGGCCCGAGAGATCCTGGAGCGCGGTGAGGTTATCCGTACTGGCCAGAAGTTCGGTCTCGAACCGGCCCATCTGGGAAGCCGAGGCTGCCTGTCGGAATATCGCCTTGCCGCCGACGATCCAACGCATGGCGGGGTCCTGGCCCAAACGGTCCGCGTCGTTCACATCCTCATATCCGGCCAGCCGTCCGAAGACGGACTGACGCAAGAGCGCCACCAGGCTGTGACGGCCATTCTTGCCGGTGCGGCTGTCGGTAAGCGCGTCCCCCGCAAGATCCGTCAGGCCGAGGGCCTCATCCAGTTCCCGAAAAGCCAGCAGACCGGCATCGGAGGTGAGGCGGGAGCCGTGAAAGTCCAGCTTCAAACGGCGGTCGAAACCGACCCGCAAGGCACCCCGAGGTAGTGCCCCTTGGCGTAGTGTAGGAGGCGGCCTCCTGTGAGGTCGCGGTATTTGTCAGCCTGTTTTGTGTGTCAGGCTGAGGGTTTGATCCTCGCCGATTTTGGCGAGACTTTCCAGGGACATGTAGCGGCGGGAGACG
>JBHJGV010000025.1:0-40999 GCA_050331455.1 Alphaproteobacteria bacterium | reverse complement strand
ACCGCGCGTTGGTTCTTCTGCCCGCCGGCCCCGCGGGCCCGCCCCGCGGGGGCCCCCCCGTTGGGCGGGCGCCGCGACCCTGGCAAAGGCATGATGGTCCGGAATGAGATCATCGGCGCTTCAAGACGGTCCGTCCAATCTGCACACACCGATCCCCGGCAGGTAGCGCTCGAAGCTGCCTTTGCAGGTAAGGGCGAGCTGGTTGCACAAGGGAATACTGAAGCATTTCGCTTCGCTGACGTCGGCCCGCTCTTTCCGGCAAATGCCCTCGTTTGCCGGCTCGTTGGACGCCTCGAAGACATGGCCTTCGAGGCCCGCACAGGCGGTTTTCAGCGCTTCACAGCCCTCGACCGTGGCGCAGGTGCCCACGGGTCGGTCGAAACGGCTGGGATTGCGGACCGGAAACGAGCCGCGCCCCTCCCGGCCCTCGTCCTGGGCCAGGGCGAAGGACGCCAGGCCGATTTGAGCGCAGATGCCGAGAACGGCGACAACGGCCGGAAGAACACGTTTGGACATGGTTCAAGTCCCCCAATGGACGCCGGAGATCCGGACCGTGTGTGTGCTGGTGGGTGCCGGGTTCGCACACCAGTATGCCGGATACAACGGGGCGGCGCATCCCGTCGCGGAGCGGACGTTCAGAGGGCGTGACACAGGCGGAGGCGGCGGGGCACCACCAGACCGTCCCTCAAGACGGAACCAGGCATATGCCGTCGGGCGCCGCGGCATCGCCGGGGTTGGCTGCCCATGGGCCCACCGGTTTTGCCGGACATCGAATGGATTGGGGGGGCTGGCGCATGAAGCCCAATATCGCCCTTGGCCGCTTGGAGATAGGCCTTGTCGGGGGGGGCAATGTCTTGGTGGGCGGTATTTGGGCGGGCAGTTTTGGGGCGGTTTCGGAGGATTGGCCGTTCGGTTCCCGCACGAAGGAACATCGATCCGCGCCGATGCCCGCTCGAGCGATCAGGAGGCTGCGAGGTCGCCCGAAAGCGCTGTTGTCGGGCGAGGCCCTCTTTCTTCCCTTGGCCACATGGGTCTCCAGCGCCGAAGCGCGCCCGGCACCGGGATCATCCGGGTCCAGCAAGACAATGCGGTCGATGACGACGGTGTCTGCGCGCACCTCTCCGGACAGAGCCACATCGAAGAAATAGAACTCGATCGACTCGGACCGCCGGTGCAGGACGCCCTTCAGATCGTCTCCTCCGACAAAGTGACGGCGCAGTTCGTTCATAGCCATGACCACAACGACGAACATCGCCTGGGACCGGGGGCACGCATTCTTGGTGCGATCCAGGAAGCGAACGGTCTCATGGGCATCGCCCACACAGTCGAACCGGAAAAGACCGTCGGCCGCGGAGCCGGATTGGGACGCGAACGGGAGAAACGAGGCGGCATTTTTCATCGGTCCAGTCCTCCCTGAAGACAGCGTGCCGTCAGTCCTATCCAAAGGCCCATGCGCCCCATCGGAATGGGTGCGTCGGGGCCGGCACAACCTGTCACGTGTCATTTTCCTGTCGATCAAAGTCCTATCGATCAAAGGCCTGTGGATTAGAGCCTGGCGAAGAGAAGCCCCAGATCAGGCGTGCCGACCCATTCCGGCTGCGCAAGAAATCAGTCGCTCATCCGTCACTTTCAAGAGAGTCATCCACGATTGGGTCGATTTCCAGGCAGCTTTCACACATACATTCGAAATATGATGTACGGAAGAATGCCGTCGAATAGACGGCATCGGTCATGCAAACGGCGATAATTTACACATATAAAAGATTGACATATGCGGGGCTGCCGCTTATCGTCTTTCGTCCAGCCGAGATCGAGCAACATCACGGCCTGAGCGCATGCTCTGGCACGGATGGGCTGGGTGCTCACGGATTTGAGTGCTCACAGACGATGGAAGTGGGGTCTTGCAATGGTCGATCATGTCGATGGTATGAACGATGCGGACGGCACGGCCGCTATGGATGCCGAAACGGCAAAATCCGCAAACGGCAGAACCAAAAACACTTCACGCAAGGCGCCCCAGGGCAAGCTGAAGACGACCTTCATTATTGACGACCGCACGGCTGCCATCATGGATGAACTGATGGACAAGCTGGGCGTCAATACGCGGTCCCAGGTTCTGCAGCGGGCGCTGCTGCTGACCAAGGTCGCGGCCGATACGGCCGGCGATAGCCATGTGGTTACGATCAGCGATGAACAGGAAACGGACAAAAAGTCCATCATCCTGAATTTGTGAGGAAAGCACCGCGATCTCGCGCTTTCCCACACCGAACCCGCGCACAAACACTTCCAGTCCCGCAGGACTTCGGTAATCCGATGACTGATCCTTCCGTCAGCACTGGTCCGGGCGCCGTCGCCGCGACACCGGTGACTGGCGCGTCGGCGGAGGAGCCATCGGGGAGGGCCACGGGCCGCACCGTCGACAGGCCCCTTTCGGCCTATGCCGAGACCAAACCAAAGGAACCCAGCGCGGATCCGGGCTCGGGCGGCGGAATCTTCGAACTGAGGATCGAGGAAATTCTGGCCAAACAGCTCGGCCAGGCTCAAACCACCGAGGACATCGAAAAGGTTATTCAGCAATACGGCGATCACCGGGCCCGCACGGAGCATCATGCCCTGCGGCGCGGTGACGCCGACCTGCGCCGCAACATGGCCACCCGGATCGTGGTGTTGTTCAGCATCGCGAATATCATTGTCCTGGGTCTGTTGGGTACGGTGTTTTTCTCGGAGCTGATCTTCTATGCCCTGATTTACGGGACCAGCGGGGCGGACCGGGCCGCGGTCGTTGAACATCTGAAATGGGGCGACCGGTCGGTCAACAGTACGGCCGTCACCTCGATCATCGGGGCCACGACCGTTCAGCTCGGAACGGTCATGGTCGTGATCATTCGTTATATCTTCCCGAAGTCGGGTGACCCCTCCTCGGAGACGCCCCCTCCGAACGGGGACGGCCCCTGATCACGGCCCCTGATCACGGCTCCTGATCACAGCGCTTGGGGGGGGGCAGGCCATCGGTCCTGAGGGGTTAGTCCGACCGGACCGGCGCCGCGCCTGTCATAATCGGTCAGCCCGAGATAAGATGCGCCTTGTCATTGAGTTGGCGATACCCTAGCCCAATAAATGAGACGCTTGAGTACAGCCTGTGAAAGGAGAGGCAGGTGGAGGTCATCCTCGATACCACCGAATTGACATATGACGGACTGTATCGCCGTTTGAAAAAACTCGATGAGCGAGGGTACCAGACCTGGATCACGGCCCCGTTCTCCGAGAACGAGTCCCTTGATGAGGGTCTGCGGCGTCTGTTTCTCCACCGCCGCGCCATGTGCTTTGTCCGAATCCCCCAGGAAAAGAATGCCTCCGAGGTCTTGACCTATCTGTCCAAGGAAGGTCACGACAGCCTGCCGGAGGACCTGGACACGCTGCTCCTGGCGGCGCGGGACCCGGAACTGACCATGCCTGCGGATTTCCACGTCGTGATGGCCGACCCGGAGAATGACGGCCGGATCGTGATCGGCGCGGACGTCCATGCCGGACCGCCGCCCTTTCCGCCGTTGACCGGTCCGCGGGACCTGTTGGAGGGGGAGACCGGCGGCGCCCTGACGCCCCCCGACACCCTGACGCCTCCCAACGACCTGGCGCCCCCCAATGACCTGGCGCCCCCCAACGAAATGGCGGACATCGCCGCCGCCCCTCCGCCGACCGGCGAGACCGCCGCACCGCGGCGCGGCCGCAAGGACAGCTGGTCGCGGGTCTGGGCGCGGGCCATTGCCGTGCTGGCGTTTCTCGTCCTGTGCGGCGCGGTCGCCGTGTGGTGGACGGATCGACAGGCGGCGCGCACCGAACAAGCAAAAGCCGAACGGGACACCCTGGTAACGCTGTCCGAACCGGCCCCCCGGACCCGGGCCGCGCCGGACACGAGCGCGGCACCAACCAACGGCACCGCCGCGCAGAGGACGCCTGAAATCCAATCGGCGGCGGGCGAAGGGCCGAGCGACACCCCTAACGATGGCCAATCCGACGACAGCGCATCCGAAGAGACCGCCGCCGCTGAGATCGGCGATGGACAGACGGAGCCCGTCAGCGATTTGGCAACACGGCTCGCTGAGGCCCTCCTGGCAAGTGTGCCCAATGGTGCGGAAGACCCCGATCAATCGATACCCGGATCCGCCGTTCCAGCCGAAGAGGATCGTTCCATCCCGGATGAATCTTCGCTGCCGGATCCGATGAGCGTCGAAACGGCCCAGAGAGCCACGCCCGCCCAGGAAAACAGCAAGGCCGACGCCGACGCCGAGACCACGGACAATGCGCAGGCTCCCGATGAACCGGACAGCGACGTGCCGGACAATCCCATGTCCCCGGCCCGGCTGGGCTTTGCCTATCCCGTCCTGCGCCCGGCCAGTCTGGCCCCGCAGCAGGCGCCGGACCCTTCGGCCCCTCCTCAGGACCCCCAGACCACGGCCCTCCTGAATGCGGAGCCCGCCGATCCGACGCCTGAAGAGCCAGCGCCGCCCGCGCCCGTCACGCCCTCCGTGGCCGCGGATTCTGGCGACGTGACGGAAGGCGCGCCGACGCCGATCACACCGGTGACAGCGCCCGCGGACGGGCCTGGGGCTCGACAGGACGCCCCAACCGCTGCCACACCCCAATCGACACCCGCCAGACCCCAGGCGCCTGCACGGCCGTCCCGCCCCTCCTTAAGAGCCGGCGCGTTCCTGGCCACGGCACCGGCCGTGGTCCATGCCTGCCCGGCCGGGGATTGTGTGACGCTGGGGCGGATCGGCGCGGGTGAACCCATCCTGGTGCTGGAGGATTTCCCCGCCGATGGCTGGGCACCGGTGCGGGTTTCGGGCACGGATCTGCCCGGCTATGTCCAGGCCGCTTTGCTGCGCCCCGAACGCCGTTCAACGTCCGGCGCCCGACAGGACGCCGCCACGCGCGATTGCGCAACCTGTCCTGCCATGGTCCTGGTCACGGGCGCGGGGCCCGAACCGCTTTACCTCAGTCAACGGCCGGTGACCCAAAGCCAATGGTGGGCCTGTGTCCGGGAGGGCATTTGCCCGGCCCGCGGCGCCCCACCGGGACCGGGCGAGACCGGCGCGGCCGCCGAGGACCTGACCGGCGCCGACGCCCGCTCCTATGCCGCCTGGTTATCGTCCAAGACCGGCAAGACCTATTCCGTGGCCGATCCGGGATCGGTGCGCCAGGCCCGTGAAATCGGCGATGCCAATGGAGCATCCGGTCTCTCAGGAGGCAGCGGCGGCTTTCGGGTGGCCCGGCCGCTCTGAAGGCGCACCCCGTCTTGGTATGACGGGGCCCTGCCCTGAGATCGGCACGAAGGGTCACTAAGCCCAAAGCCTCATCAAGCGCTGGGACCGCTCATGGGTGCATTTCTGGAAATCCTGCCCTTGGATATGGAAGGGCTCCGCGGGCGGGTGGCAACCGCCGGCGCCGACGGGCGGGTGGCCTGGATCCGACTGCTCACGGACCGTCACGGCGCAGCCGGATCACCAGTCTCCATGGCCGATCTCGCCGGGTCCTTGACCGGCCCCAAACCCTGCGCAGTCGTCGAACTGGACCGGGACAGCGATGCGGCCGAGGCGTCCGAACGCCTCGAAGACTTCATCGCAGGCCATCGGGACCAGGGCATCGTCGCCGCGCTGCTCATCGGCAGCGAGGCACCGGAAACGGGACCGCCGGGTTTCCAGCCCCTGGCCTTGACGCATTTCGATACGCCCGACGCCATGTTCGCCATTCTGGGCGCCGGTGCACGCGCGGCCGACGGGACCGCCGAAACCGGGAGCGCTTCGGCTCCCAAGACCTCCCCCACCACCAAACGCCGGAAGATCCGGTGGGGCAGCACCCAGGCTGCTGCCCTGCACCGTAGCCGAGAGGGCACCTGGCAGGCTGAGCGGGATCGGGCCCGGCGCTCTGCCGACGATCCGGGCGGACGTCGGGTGACCGGTCTCCTGGCCGCCGCCTTTCTGGTGCTGATCGGCGCGGCCGGATTTTTGGCGTGGCGCCATGGCGATGACCTTGTAGCCGACACGTCGGCCAGGGTCGGCGACGCCTTTACGACGGACGCGTCGAAAAAGGCTCCCGGTATCGCAGCGGCGTCCCGGTCGGATGCTTTTCTGCCCGTCGAGGATCTGACGGACGCCAAGACGCTTTACGCCCGGCGGGCTTTCCGCCTGCGCGCGGAACCGGAGGCAGGAGCGCTTGTGAGCGCCTTTATTGCAGCCGGAGAGGCGGTGACCGTCTTGGGGTCGCCGGATCCGGGCGGCTGGACACGGGTCGCCGCGGCGGACGGTGCCACGGGCCACGCCTTCACGGCGCTTTTGAGCCGGCGCCAAGTGATGACGGGCCGGCAATCCAGCCTGATCCGCCTGAAGGATTGTGCGGCCTGCCCGACCTTGATCCTGCTTCCGCCCTTGTCCGGTCCGGTCGGCACGGAACCGGAGCGCCGGCCGCCCGGCGAGCACGATCTGCCCTTGCGCCTCGTCCATCTCACCCAGGCACGGCTTGCCGGGGAAACCGAGGTCACACGGGACCAGTGGGCCGCCTGTGTCGATGCCGGCGCCTGCCGGCGGCCGGCGGCCGGTCCCGTGAGCGGCGGTGAAGCCGGCAACCTGCCCGTGACCGGTGTAACCTGGGAGGATACCCAGCGCTATGCGGCCTGGCTTGGGTCCCTCACCGGGCGGACCTATCGGCTGCCCTCGGAAGTGGAATGGGAAGTCGCGGCCCGGGCAGGCTCGCCATCGGCCTTCCATTTCGGAGACCGGATCTCGCCGGTTCAGGCCCGCTTCGACGCTGCTCAAGAGACCCCTTTCAATGTGATGGGACGATCGCCGGCAGGTCCGTCCCGGGTAGACAAGCATCCGAAAAACAGCCTCGGCCTGCGGGACATGCACGGCAATGTCGCGGAATGGACCGCGGACTGCTGGGACCGGATCTGCGACCAACGGGTGATTCGCGGTGGATCATGGATGAGCGCTGCAACAGCGATTCGCTCCGCGGCACGCGGTCCGCGTGTTTCAGAAAGCGCGGACCCAACCATCGGATTTCGCGTATTTCGGGATCTTTAGATCGAACACAAACATGGGTCGAAAAAACATACACCTTAAGAATAGGGGGTGAGGGTGCATTCCCCATGATTGCTTCGTTTTTTGGTAAGCTTGACGCTAGTGAGCTGTTGGAAATTTGATTATGGTCTGGATGTCGTGGGTCATGTGTTGTAAGCCAATCCGCGAAGCAGGTGCGGCCGTGTCCGCTGTCCTCTGTTGGGGGGCGTTCGGCAGTGGGCTCACCTAAACAGATCACCTTTTACGTTAGAGGGTACGTCCCATGAACAAGATTGTTCGTTCCACCGCGACCGCTCTGGGTCTTGCTGTTGCTCTCGGTGCCCTGGGCGCCTGCGCCTCCTTGAGCGAAGAAGACCAGGCTTTCCTGCAGCAGGCCCGCAACGACGCGCGCTCCGCCGCTGACCAGTCCGCTCGCAGCGCCTCGACAGCCGAAGACGCCGCGCGCCGCGCCGAAGCTGCTGCTGCTCGCGCTGAAGAGTCCGCGGCTCGCGCCGAAGCGATCTTCAACCGCACCCTGCGGAAGTGATCACGCCTCTGGCGTGACGAAAGCCGGTCTGCCCTCATGGGTCAGGCCGGCTTTTTTTTGCCTGAACCAGGGCACCGGACCCATGGGCCCAGGCCCTTCGAAGGGGCCATCGAAGGGCCACATCCGATAGACTTGTTTGCGCAGGCTGAGTTGAGGCGTACTCCCTGTCAAACCGTGGGGCGTGCCCTGTGACAGGCCCGTAGGCCGACCCTTCGACCCGACACGTCAGATTCGATCCGAAAAAGGCAAGCCATGACTCAGACGATCAGCCACCACGCCGCCCTCATCTATTTGATGGTTCTCGTCTCCGCCGCCGACGCCAATATGAGCGACAAGGAATTGCGGACCATCGGCGAGATCGTGAAGCGTTTTCCCGTATTCAATGGCTTCGATTGCGAAAGGCTGGTGCCCGTCGCCGAGGAATGCGGAGCGATCATGGCCGAGGAAAACGGAGGCCTGCAGGCCGTTCTGGGTCTTGCACGAGAGGCAATCCCCGACAAACTGAAAGAAACCGCCTATGCCATCGCCATCGAAGTGGCCACTGCAGACAATTGCTGTGGGCAAGAAGTCTTGCGCGTTCTGGAGCTTATCCGGCAGACCTTGGATATCGACCTGCTCTATGCCGGCGCCATCGAACGCAGTGCCCGCGCCCGTCACATGACCCTATGACGCAAAGCGCCGGCCCCTGGCTCGATGATAAAGACTCCCGTATTGGTCTGCCAACGAAGAGCTGAGAAAATCCCTCGCAATTCGTGGGAGACGGGTACCTCCCTCCGCCGTGCTCATGGAACACGCCTGGACCGACGGGGTCCTTGTGGTGAGAGCCGGCCGAAATAGGTCCGCCAGTCGAATACGGCCGGCCGCCCCATGGGATGGGCCGGGCAACCAAGGGGGCAGACACTTGCTGGAGAATGTCGTCACACACGGGGACCATGTGCGGTTTGCCGCCTTTATCGGCTTCCTGGCCCTGGTGGCGGCGTTGGAACTCCTCAAGCCGCGCCGCCCCCTTGTGATGGACCGCGGCGCCCGCTGGGTCACCAATCTGGGACTGCTTCTGGTCGGCACAGTGAGCCTGCGGATCCTCCAGCCCCTATTGGCTCTCGCAGCGGCGGGCTGGGCAGCGGACCAGCAGGTTGGTCTTCTGGCGCAGATCACCCTGCCCGCTTGGGTGCTCCTGCCCCTCGGCATCCTGGTGCTCGATGCCGCGTCCTACGGGCTGCACGTCCTCACCCATCATGTGCCGGTGCTCTGGCGCTTTCACGCCATCCACCATTCGGATCGGGATGTGGATCTGACGACAGCGCTCCGGTTCCACCCGGTTGAACTCGTGTTTCAACTCGGCTGGAAGGTCCTGGTGATTGTCGCGGTGGGCATCGACCCGGCCGCGGTGATCCTGTTCGAGATTCTGTTCAGCAGCGCCGGTCTCGTCAATCACGGCAATTTCCGCCTGCCGGCCCCCGTGGACCGGCTCTTGCGTCTTGCGCTCATTACGCCGGACGTCCACCGGATCCACCATTCGGCCGATCCGCAGGAAATGAACCGCAATTATGGGTTTTGCCTGTCAATCTGGGACCGGATTTTTGGCACGTTCAAGGCCCAACCCGATGATGGGCATATGGGCATGGTTTTGGGCTTGCCGCGCCACCAGGACACGGATCCGGGACGGTTCTGGTGGACGATGGGCTTTCCGTTCCGGCGTGGAAGCGGGCAGGTCTAAACCGCCTTCAGCTTTTTTTGCTCCGTGCGGACTTAAAACAGCGCGCATCGGCGTGCGGCTGCCCATTTCCGGGCCGGACGTGCTAAACCAGACCAAGACGAGGATTTGGGCATTCGTGAGAACCGGCCATGAAGACGCTCTACCTTCTGCGCCATGCGAAGTCTTCCTGGCACGATCCGGCCTTGAATGATTTCGACCGTCCGCTGAACCCCAGGGGCCTGCGCAATGCGCCCCTGATCGGCAGTTATATGGCTGAACATGGCTATCTGCCCGAGGTCATTCTGTGCTCGGCCGCGCGCCGGACTTTGGAGACCCTTTCGCTGATCAAACCCTATGTCGGCCTGTCGACCCCGACCCTGGTGCAGGACGGCCTGTATCTCGCATCGGCGCGGATGCTGCTTTCGGCCGTCAACGAAATTGATGACAGCTTCAGTTCGGCTCTGGTGATCGCCCATAATCCTGGTCTGGAAGACCTGTGCAGCTTCCTGTCCTTGAAAGGACCGGAGGCGCGACCGGCGCCCGAGACCTTGCCCACGGCGGGGCTCGTGGTCTTTCGCTGTACGGCCACGGCCTGGGAAGACCTTGCCGAAGGCACGGGTCGGCTCCTCGACGTGATCATGCCCCGCGCCCTGGATCCCACCGCCGATGACTGAACGGCGCGGTACGTCCCGGCATCGCCATGCTATTCTGACCCATGACCGTTTCGATAAATCACCTCCGGGACCTGGACGCCTGGACCTTCAACACACTGATCGATGCCCGTTCGCCCTCGGAATATGCCGAGGATCACCTGCCGGGCGCCATCAATCTGCCGGTGCTGTCGGACGCCGAACGGGCCCGGGTCGGGACCGTCTACAAGCAGATCGACCCGTTCCAGGCCCGCAAGATCGGCGCGGCTCTGGTGGCCAAGAATGTCGCAGCCCATCTCGAGGGCGCTCTGGCGGATAAACCGGGCGGCTGGAAACCGCTGGTCTATTGCTGGCGGGGTGGACAGCGTTCCGGGTCCTTCGCAACCATCCTGGAACAGATCGGCTGGCCGGTGGAAACGCTGGACGGGGGCTATCGCAGCTACCGGAAGCTCGTCGTCAATGCGGTGTATGACGCGACCCTGCCCCACCGGCTCATCCTGCTGGACGGCAATACCGGCACCGCCAAAACGGCTTTTCTCCTGGGTCTGAAAGATCGAGGACATCAAGTTCTGGATCTTGAAGGACTGGCCGGCCACCGCGGGTCGTTGTTCGGCGGTCTGTCCCAGCCCCAGCCCTCCCAGAAGGCCCTGGACACGGCCCTGGCCTTGGCTTTCGCGCATTTCGATCCCAGCCGGCCGGTTTTGACAGAGGCGGAGTCGAGCCGCATCGGCGAGCGTCAGCTGCCCCCGTCGGTCTGGGCGGCGATGGGCCGGGGCCCCCGCATCCGGCTGACGGCGCCGTCCGACGCGCGGGCGCGCTTCCTGGTGCACGCCTATCGGGACCTTACGGAAGATATCGACGCTCTGTGCGCGATCATCGAGTCCATGGTCGGGATCCATGGCCCCGAACGCATTGCCGTTTGGCAGGAGATGGCGCGGACCCGGGATCTGGAAGCCCTGGCGCTCGCCCTGATCACGCACCATTATGACCCGCGCTACGCGAAATGGCGGCTCCGACATGACGACGGTGCCGCGCAGACCGTCGCCCTGGACAGTCTCGATTCAGATCATCAGGAGCGTAATCTGGACAGGATCGAGAAGGCGATTGCGGCGCTTTCCCGGGCCGAGCCGGCGGCACCCGTCGCCGCCGGATAAGGCAAGCCCGGACCTCACCGCCGACGGCGCGTTTCCGTTTCGTCCGCGTCTAGATCATCCTCATCGGCATCATCCTGGTCCGCACCCCATTGAGACGCCAACTCGCGGGTCACTGCATCGGCAATATGCTGGGACTGGGGATCGTCGGCGGGCTCGACCGTGTCGTCATCGGCCCAGCGTTCCCAATCCAGGTCGGCAATATCGAGATCCCGATCGTCAATCTCGGACCGTCCCTCCTCTGAGTCCTTGTGGGCATCCGCGTCCGGCGCCCTGGCATCTGCCGGATCCCCATCGATCGCGTCCTCGACCTCGCTCAGATCGAGAGTCGCTTCAAGGGGATCGTCCCGTACGCCGTAGACCGGGTCGGCTTCATAATCCGGATCCGTCTCTTTTTCCGAGCCGACATCCATGTCGCTATCATCTGCGGTCGGCGCAACATCTGCCTTTTTGCCCATCGCGGCCTTTTTTGTCTTTTTGGCGGCTCTCTGGGACGGCAGCACGGGCAAGGGCTGCGGCGGAAAATCCTGCGCCTCCGTGGAGGGCTCCGGTTCGGCGTCGATTGCCGCTTCGGGCTCGGACGCCGGCAAGTCCTCATCCTGGTCAGCGAAATCGTCGTCGCCGAATTCGCTGAAGTTCAGGGCTTCGCCCCGCTCCGAGTCCGCGTCGTCGCCTTCGCCAAGCGCCTCGGCATCGTCCGCCAACTCTGTGTCACCGGGGGCGTCGGGATCGACCTCATCGTCCGCACCATGCTTGGGGACAGAGTCGTCGTCATCATCCTTGGTGCCGGCATCGGCCGGTTCCTTCTCCGGCTCCTCACCGTCCGGATCCGTCAGACGGCTGTCGCCGGGGTCCACCTCGTCCCATTCCGCATGGTCCGGATCTTTTTCATCGTCATGGGAACGGTCGTGGTCGAGTGCGTCTTCGGCATCGTCGATCTGAAGATCGGCCGGTTCGACGAGATCGTCCGCATCGGTATCCGCTCCATCGCTGCGGGCTGTCTCCTCCGCATCGGGGTCGGAGGCCGGCGTGGCATCCTTTTCGTCGTGCACATCGGACGCGTCATCGTGATTTCGGAACCACAGGCGACGCCGACCGGACGGGCGTTTTTCGGGCGGCTTGACGTCCGCCTCGACGCTTTCGGCCTTTTCCGCCTCGTCGGGTTCGGACACGGCCTCGACTTCGACCGTGTCATCCAGAGGCTCGCTGAGGGCTACGACCTCTTCGATAGCCTCGGCATCCTCGACAACGGCGTCGTGATCTACGAGATCGTCCGCATCGGCCCCATCACGGGCATTCTCAAGATCAGCGCTCTCGAGATCGACATTCTCGGGATCAGCGTCATGGGGATCGGAGTCTTCGGTGTCCTCGTCGAAGCGCCCGGCGTCACGGACCGCGGCGGCGAGATCGTCCTCATCCGTTGCGTCGCCATCGATGGTCGCATCATCAAGGGGTGCCCCCGTGTCGCCATCGATGATCACCGCATCCTGCGGCGTTTCGGCAGTGCCCTGGGCCGGGGCGTGGGTCGCATGGCTGAGGGCCGCGGCGGCACTGGTCGCGGCGGCCTGTTCCGGGCTCGGCAGATAGGCGGCGTCCACATCCTTGGTCCGCATGTCGCTCAAAAGCGGAATACGGACGATTTTCTTCAGCATCACCACCGCACGCATGGCCGGATGGGCAAAGCGGTAGAAGGTGCCCTCGCTGGTGTCGAGCTTGCGCAGGATCGTCTTTTCACCCTTGCCGCACAGGGGCAAAAGCGCTGTATGGATCTCCGATTCCTTCCACTTGCGTCCGACGATCTGCCGGGAGAGCACATGCATGGTCGCCGCTGAGAACAGGCCACTCGGCGTGCAAGGGGCCCGGACAGCGAGATACAGGAGATCGGCGGTGCTGCTGCCCTTCTCGTAACGGCAGGCCTGGTCATACTGGTTGCGCAGCCGGGCATCGATCTTGGTCACGGCATCGTTGACGATGTTGGCCAGATCCTCGATCTCGACGACCTCGCTCTTGCGCCGCACGGCCCGGCGCACGGACAGGAAGGCCAGCCACTGCAGAACATTGGGCACGCCCTGGGACAACCGCGCGATGGCCTGGACCGTATCGTTGTTGAACTGGACGCCGACCCGCTGGGCCCCTTCGTGCAAGACTTCTTCAATCTCGTGGAGCGCCAGGGGATCGACATAAAGACCTTCTGCATTCGGCAGACTGTCGATGTCGTCCTGGAGCAACTCGCTGGGGCTTTCGCTGCGGCCCATGATGAGGAAGGACAACCACCCGCCCTGGTCGGACAGGGCCTTCATGACCTGCACCAGACGGACTTTCAGTTCACGGCTCTTGATCTGGTCGTAATCATCGACAATCACGATGGCCTGGTTGTCCGACAAGCGATCGAGGGCACGGATGACGCGAGTGACGTCCAGGCTTTCCTCGCCCAGGAACTCGCTAACGAGATCCATGGCGTTGTCCTGGAGCAGTTCGTTCATGTCCTGAATGCCAAGCGTTTCCCACAGCATGCGGCCCGCAGGGGTCTCGTCGATCTGGTGGAAAAGCTCTTCGAACAGGGTGCGGATGAAGCGCCCGAAATTGAGATCTTCCGTCCCCGTTATGCGGGCGACGAGATAGCCGGAGTCCCTGGCGAATTCGGCGATGACATTGGCCAGGGAGGTCTTGCCGAGCCCGGTCTCGCCGCACAGCACCATATGGGCGCATTCTTCCTCGATGGCCTCGATGATCGAGCCGATCAGGGCACGCCGGCCGAAAAACTCAGAGGCCCGCCGCTTCGGCCGCGTCGGCGCGAACACGTCGCGGAAGCCGCGCGGGCTTTCCTTGGCACGCTTGCGGGCTTCCTTCGTGCGCCGCCACAGCCGGGCATTGGCCACATCGGAAAAGTTCCGCGTATAGACCTCGTCGTCCTCCAGGCTCGGGAGCGTATTGCCGTCCGGCGCCACGGCCACATCGCGCCCCTCCCCATCCGGTGACACATCGGCCGGATCGGGATCGCCTTTTTCCCGGGGATCATCGGCCCGGTGTTCGTCCGGGAACAAAGATTCGGAGTCGTTGGCGCTTTCAGGCATGCCCTCGGGCCAACTGTCCCGGTCGAGCTGGGCCCGATCCCGCGCGCCATCCACGGTATCCTCGTCCTGTGGACCATTGCCCCGGCTGGACGGACTCGCCAAAAACGACGACAGGATCCCGCCGCGTTTGCCCGTCCCCCGGGCCTTTGAGTCGATCTTGCTCATGGGCGCCACTTAAACTCTTTGCTGGAAGGCTGATGGCGGGGTTGCCGGGTTTCGCCCTGCTTGCCCGCGTGCCAGGGCCCGCCGTGCCATATGGGGACAGGGCCGATCCATCGCAGGACAGGCCAGTTCTTTCAACCACGGCCACGCTTCCTTGATCCACGAGGAATGCAACAACAATGTGATCCCCCTGCAGGCCCCTCGCCCCGCCTCACGGGCGGGTCAGGCCGAACCCAATCGCCAGGGCCCGCAGGTCACTCTATCTTACCTCGGGTTCGCATGAATCCGAAGTCATGGGTCCACTGCGGACTCCGGCACCCTGGCGCTCGACCAGTCCCGCCCCTGGGCGACGACCGGTCGGGACCCGTGCGTGATCGGGGCAGCAAGAGGTGTGCCGCATCGCGAAAACGGT
Source organism: Alphaproteobacteria bacterium (assembly GCA_050331455.1). Classification (GTDB taxonomy): domain Bacteria; phylum Pseudomonadota; class Alphaproteobacteria; order JAJFIK01; family JAJFIK01; genus CAYUYV01. Next base: position 26,252 of record JBHJGV010000025.1, on the reverse strand, counting down.
CTCAGGCCTCCGGTGCCGGATGGGCCCCGACGGGTTGGAGACCCGATGGGGCCAACGCCCGCTCCGGCGACTATCCGGTCAGGCGGACAGGCGCACACGCTGCGGTGAGGGCGCGGCCAGGACCTCCTGGTAATGCTGTTCCGCTGCGTCGCCGATGCGATCCCAATGGTGGACATCGGTGACATGGGCCTGGGCCTTGTGCCCCTTGGCCCAGAGGGCCGCCCGATCCCGATACCCTTGAGCAAGGGCATTGGCGATGCCCTGAACCGTGCCGTCGCGGCCCACGGGCGGCACGAGATGACCCGCAAAGCGGGGCACCAATTCGCGGGTGGCACCGTGATCCAGGCACAGGATCGGCAGCCCTGCGAACATCGCCTCCAGGATACCCACGGGCGGGCCGTCCCTCAATGTCGGCAGAGCGAAGACGTCGCAGGCCGTCATGGCCATGTAAAGATCGTCCCGGGTCGGCAGGAACCCCAGAAAGTCCACGTGGCCCGTGAGGCCCAGCCGCTCCACAAGGGCCTGGAGATGGGGTTGGTAGTCCCCCTTGCCGGTCACAAGAAGGCGCGCGCCGGAGGCGGCGGCCTCCGGCACCGCGGTGAGGAAACGGGCAAAGCCCTCGATCAGGAGATCGATGCCTTTCCAATGGACGAGGCGCCCCCCGGTCATGATCTGGAAGGGCTGTTGCAGATCCACCGTTTCGGCACGGGCCGCCGAGGCGGGAATGTCGAAATCGGATACGCCGATATGGACGATGGGCCTGGCTTTTTGCCGAAAGCGAGCGGGCACCACGTCGACACCGTTCTCCGTGTAAATGAGAATCCGGTCCGCCTTGGCCATGGTCCGGCGCACGAAAGGATCGAAGCGCTTCAAGCCTTCCTGCATCAGGCGCCGGCTGCGCTCGAACCGCAGGGCATAGGCAGGCCAGTCCATATCGCCATTCGTGATGCTGGCGGGAAGGACATTCGCGCTGCCTCCGACAGGGCCCCAGATAAACGGCGCCGGAATGTCCATGAGGCCGCTGGGAGTCCAGTCCTGCACATAGGTCACATGCTGGACGATATCGAACCGCTCCGCCTCGTGCAGACGTTTGGCAAGCCCCCGGAGCTTGATCTGCCAAGCGTAGTAATAGGAGACGAGGCTGTAATTGGTCCAGTTGTTCTTGACGCGGTCCCACGCATCATTCACCGTCAGGTAGTGAAATGTGAGGCCCTCGACAGGGCGCCGAGCGAGTTCCGCCTCGATTTCGGCGCGGTGCATGTGCTGTGTCACGACATGGACATCGTGACCGCGGGAGGCCGCCTGCACGGCCCAGTTCCAGCCGACACCCTCTTCGGATCCGCAGGATGGAGCGCAGGCAAAAGCCGACATGAGGATCTTCAAGGCACTCGGTCTCCCATTTCCCCCAACGCAATTCCCCAAAACCGACGCCCGGTCATCCTCTGCGCGTCCGGCGAACGGCATGTCCTCGTCATTAAGACCCCTGATCGAACCGCCATTCTGAACCGGGGCTATACCAGGGACGCAGAGGGTGTGCCAACAAAACCAAACACCGCAATCTCCGCCCGGCTTGCCAAAGCGTCACGCTGAACCGCATGAGGCTCAACCGCACGCGCGGACCGACGATGAAACACGCCGGTCAGGTGGAATTGGGCTTGCGACCGATTCACCGCCATGGTCCCAAGATCCTAAGCATGGTTCCTTAGCCGGAATAGGCGTGCCCGCCGATGCGCGATCGACAATGGGTGAACGAGGGCTCGGGCGGGGGATCTGAGATGTGGGAGAGACCATGGGTTCGGCGACACAAGGGCAGCATCCCTCCGGCGGACAGGACGGGCACGCGGCCCCGAAACCGGGACCGGGCGCGCCGGCACGGCTGATCGGCCTTTACACCGCCCACCGGGAAAAACTGTGGGCCCTCGGCGACCAGGTCATGGTCAGCGGGGTGAACTTCCTGACCATCGCCGCCATTGCCCGGCCCCTTGGCCCGGAAGGCCTCGGCCTGTTCTTTTGGGCTTATGTGGTCTTTCTGTTCTTCAAGGCGGTGCATATCGCCGTCATCGTCTCACCGATGATGAGCCTGGGGCCGAAACAGGCCCCGGATGATCAGCCCGGATATTACGGCACGGTGCTCGTCCACCAGGCGCTGTTGGCTGTGGTGACGGCGGTGCTGATACCCCCGGTTCTCCAGGCGCTCTACCTGTTCGATGCCGAAATCGATGTGCGGCACCTGGCGGTGCCGCTCATCGCGGCCACATTGGGCGACCAAATCCAGGATGCGGTCCGGCGCTATCTGTTCACGAAGGCCAAACCCATGGCGGCCTTTTTGAACGACACCATCGCCTATATGGGCCGGCTCGCGCTGCTGGTGGGCCTGCCCCTCCTTGCCGGGGTCGTGCTGGACGGGGCTCTGACCTTCTGGATTATGGCGGGCTTTTCCGTCGCGGCGGCCCTTATCGGCGCGTTCTGGTTCGAGCCGCTGCGGATCGCCCGGACGAGCCTCGTTCGGATTAGCCGCTCCCACTGGGATTTTTCCAAATGGCTGTTCGGGATGAGCGTGCTGCAATTCTGCTCCGGACACGCCATTATCATGGTGGCAGGCGTCGTACTCGGGGCGGTGGCCATGGGCGCGATCCGATCCACCCTGAACATCCTCGCCCCGATCCAGGTCCTGACCCTGGCGCTCCAAAACGTAGCGCCCATGCGGGCCTCGACCCTCTACAAGGAACAAGGGGCCGGAGCGCTGGTCACCTATCTGACACGCCTTGCCGGCATCGGCCTTGCCATCAGTCTGGGGATCGCCGCGCTCGGCTGGCTGTTTGCCGAGGAAATCGTCGGCCTGCTCTATGGGCCGGACTTCGTGCCCTACGCCTATCTGATCAATTGGTGGGTCATCATCCTAACGGTCCGCTTTCTCCAGTTCCCGCTGGAAGTGGGCCTGCGGGCCATCGAATACACCCAGCCCCTGTTCGTGACCGTGGCCATCGAGGCGGTGTTCGGTCTGGGAACGGCCTATTTCCTGGCCGCCTGGTTCGGCATTCCCGGAACGATGACCGGGCTGATCGTCGCCCATGTCATTCCCGTCACGGTCCTGACCATTCTTCTGCGCCGCCGCCTGGCGCCGGAACTCGTGGAGGCGCAGGCCGATGGACCGCCGACGGACGGACGGTTCCTTCGGCCAGGGCGAGGCCGGACTCCGCCATCGGGAGCCTAGTGCACCGACTGATACGGATGGTGCAGGTCGTCATCGCGAGCGGCCAAAGGTCGCGCGGCGATCCAGGGCAGAATACTCAGCGTGTTCGGCTCCGGATCAGAATGACACGCTTTAGTTCCGGTCGCCGCCGAGCTGGAAAAGACGGCGCAGAAAACCCGGCGCCAGCGCCGAAAGCGGGTTGACATAAATGCTTGATCCGTCTTCGGACCCGACAATGCGATAGGTGAAGGCAAAAAGGCCTTCCCCGTCCTTGTTGATCAGCACGTCGCCGATCAGTGGGACTTTGCCGAGCACACTGTTGACCCCATAAGCCGGCACGATGGTCCCGCGCAGATCGGTGGCCTGCATGTTCTCATCCAGATCGCCGTCCACGGTGATGCCGATGGATGGGCCATAGGCCTGGCCGTCATGGAGGGTCCAACGCTTGCCCCGGTTTTCGAACGGCAGCGACAGGAGCGTGAAACGAATCCCATCCCCCTGCAGAAGATCGCCGATGCCCGTCGGCGAGCCGGCGGTCAGCACCCGGGCAAGCAGTGGGGCGTTCTCCACACGGAAGTCCTCAATGGTCAGATTGCCCTGGATGGCGCCGCTGTCCCGCCCCCCGGCGCCCGGATCGGTCAGCAGGGCCGTGAGGCGGATCTGCCCTCCGGCGATGGCATCGGTGTCGAGGACCCCCCGGGCCAGCGCCCCCGCATCGGTTGCTGTGGCAATGAGGTCCCGGTGCTGGGTGCTCCGCCCCGACTCGGTGTTCCGGGACAGGGTCACATGGGCGGTCCCAGCCGGGCCCAAACCGCTGCGGAACGTTGCGTCCTCCAGCCACATGCCTTTCAGAAGAAGACGGGCCGAGGCATCCGTGAGGCGGACCTCGCGCTTCAGGTCGATTCGGTCCACCTGGGCCGTCAAATCGATCCGTGACAGGGACGGCGGCGGCGGGGATGCCGCCGGACCGGACGATGCCCCGGACGTGTCGAGCCCGAGACGGGCAAGATCGAAGATGGGATCGGCGTTGATATAGGGCCCACGGACCGTCACCACGAGGTTGCGCTCCTGGCGGTCAGCCTTGGCGCGCAGATCCGCAAGACCCGTCACGGTCAGCGCCGGAAAGTCGAGGGCCAGAAGGCGCAGATCCGCGCCCAAGGTCAGCCGGCCGTCCACGGTGATATCGGGCCCTTCCACCGTGAACGGATCGACGATGATCTCTCCGTCCGGGCCGAGGCGCGCTTCAAGGTCGGCGAACACCGCATCGCCGGCGGGCTTGGTCCAGGCCGTGCCGGGCAGGCGCAGTGTGGTTCCCTCCAGGTCCGCATGGGCCTTCAGCAGGCGGATATCGGCCCCCCGTCCCTGGGCGGTGGCCGTGACCTTGAGGGGCCCGGTGATGACATCGCTGATATCGAGGCCCAGCCGGGCCCGGGTCGCATCATCGAGGACGGTGACGACGGACAGGGTCGTGGGCAGGGTGGAGGCGCCCGTGAAATCCTCCGTCCAGCGCAAGTGGGCGGGCAGGCCGGCGATCGCCACATCGCCTTCCCCGCTCAAGCCGGCGCCGTTAATCTTGAGCTCCACAACCCCGTCGGAAAGCGGAACATCCGGTGACAGATCGAAGGAGAACTCGCGAATGTTTGCGGCCGCCGAAAACTCAATCTGCTCGATCTTCAGATTACGGCGCATGGGCAGGGCCACATGGAGCCGCACCCCGCCGCGCCCTCCCGTGGAGGCCGGATCGACCCCGTAGCGGCTCGGATAACCGAAGGGGCCCCGGTCGAGCAGGTCCAGAATATCGGGCAGAGGGCCATTCGCCACGGCATCAAAGACGCCGAAGGCGCCGCGCACATGAAGATTTTCCGTCAGCATACGGCCTTCACTGATGGCGATGCGCCCAATGCGCGCCGAGTCGAAGCGGGCCTGGAAGCTGTCGCCGTAAAGGGTGGCACTGCCCTCCAGATCGGTCATGGGCGGCAGTCCCGGCACGAAGCCGGTCGTCACCTCTTCGAGGGTGAAATCAAGGCGCATGGCGTCGTCGGGCATGTAGCCGATATCGAGGGTGCCCGCGGGTGCATCGATTTTGAGTGTGCCTTTGCCCAGCCGTCCGGCGGTGACATTGGCGGTAATCCAGTCTCGGGCGCCCACGGCAAGGCCCCGGGGCCAGACCGCTTTCAGCCGGTCCGCCGGGAAGCGGCCAAGGGTGCCGTCGACGAGGATTTCAGGCTTTCCGTCAACGGATCCAAAGCGCCCATGCACCTCGACAAAGCCGCCATAGGCTTCGAGGCGCGCCGTTTCAAGCACGGTCATGCCGGCCTTAAGGTCGTGGCCGCCGGCGATGCGCAGACGGCGTATCCGGGCCGGCACCTGGGAATAGACCGGCACATGGACCGTCAGGTCCCGCCCTTCGATATCGAAGGATACCGCCTTCACCCGCCCGGCCGACGCCGCCCCCTTTCCACCTTCGGGCCCGTCCCTGGACCCATCCATGGTCCAGCCCAGGTCGCCGGACAGGACCATGTCGGCCTTTTCGGTGCGCAGCGCGATCTTTTCAAGAGCGATCCGGCCGGCCGGAATGTCGGCGCTCACAGCCAGGGCCGCGGCGCGGATCGGCAGCGTCTCGGGCATGGCGGCCAGCAGGCGGTCCATATGTTCCTGCTCGACCATGGGCAGCGTCTCGGTCTTGGGCAGGCGGAGCACGCCGGGCCCGCCGACAAGTTCCGCCCGCACCGCGCCCAGGAGACCCCGGGGGCCGAGCCCGAAAGCCACGGCGCCGCTGACAGGCAGGGTCAGGGCATCGAGGGGGGCCAGGGCCGGCACGAGATGGTGCAGCATGCCCGGATCGACCGGGTCGAAACGGACCGTGACGTCGAAGCCACCGTCTTCGACCCGCGGAACGCCGGCCACGGCGATATCGACCACCGCATCGCCCATCCGAAGGCCGGCGGTGAGTTCCAGGGACAGGATCGCGCCGTCGTCCCGCCGGTCCCGGAGCAGGCGCACTTCGGCATCGGACGCCCCGAAGGTCATACCCGTTCGACTGTCGAGGAATTCGAGGGTCGCGTCAGTGATCTCAATGACTTCGAGGGCGCGGATCGTGGGCTCGTCGCTCTCGGACTGCACAAGCAGTTCGAACAGACGCAGACCCTCAAAGCGCGCATCCGTGCCGGCGTCCTGAGCATGTGCACCGTCCGTCGCCGGTGCATCGTCCGGTTCCGGTGCATCGTCCGGTTCCGGCGCTGCCGTCCCGGTCCGATCGGCAAGCGCGGCCGCCGGGGACAGGAAGCCAAGGTCAACGGATCCGTCGGGTCCGCGCGTGAACCGGGCGGAGGCGCCGGAAAACCGAAGCCGGGTGGGGCGGATGCGACCGCGCAGCAGGGCCCCGGCTTTGATCGCGATGCCCATATGGGGCACTTCGAGCGCCGGCGCTTGCGCGCCCGTGAACAGGCGCGCGTCGGAAATGGTCAACTCAAGGGTGCGGGACTGGGAGTCCCATTGAAGAGAGGCATCCGAGAAATCGACTGACCGGACGTCAAGCGATTGGGCAATCGTTTCCGCTACGGTCGGCTTAAACACGGTCAAGGAGACAGGCCCTTGGGCCAAGATCCAGACCGTCGCAACGAGCAGAAGGGTTGTCACGGCCACGAGAGCGGCCATCAACTCCACAACATGGCGGGTGGCGCGACGGATCATGGGGCGCAATCGTCCTTTCGCTGCGGAAGGTGACACCAGGGTCAGGTGTTCAATCTGTCAAGGCTGGCACAATTTCGTTTGACCGCTGGCCGCGTTGACGCACATTACGTTTGGTATCGATGCAACGCGCAATGGTGCTCTCGCGAGGCATGACCGCCAGTGTCTCTAAACGCGACCCATGCCGTGATGGCCCAGGCCGCCCTTCGATTTCAAGCCATCGCGGTCCGCCCCTATGCCGGCCGTACCCATTCTGCGACGCCCCAAGACCGTTTTCGGAGCCGTGCCATGGCAGACGCGACTGAAAAAAAGACGGCAACCAAGAAAACCGCCGCTCGGAAAAAAGCGGCCGCACAATCCGCCGCGGCGCCAGCGGCAGGCCCGGCGACAAGCGTGGCGGGACCGCAGGAAGGGGACAAGGCGCCCGATTTCACCCTGCCGACGGATGGCGGCGGTTCGGTATCCCTAAAAGGGCTCAAGGGCAAAACGGTGGTGCTCTATTTTTATCCCAAAGACGATACGTCCGGCTGCACCAAGGAGGCCATCGGCTTTTCCGAGCACCGGGACGCCTTCGAGGCCGCCGGAGCGGTGGTGATCGGGGTCTCCAAGGACAGCATCGCCAAACACGATAAGTTCAAAGCGAAATACGATCTGACCATCCATCTCGCCTCCGATGAGGACGGCGACACGACCGAGCGGTACGGCTCGTGGGTCGAAAAAAGCATGTATGGGAAGAAGTATATGGGTATCGACCGCTCCACCTTTGTGATCGACGGTGGGGGGGTGATCCGCAGGGCTTGGCGCAAGGTGAAGGTGCCGGGCCATGTGGAAGCCGTCCTCGACGCGGTCAAAGGCCTGTGAGCGACCCCTTGCCATTGGCGGACGCGGCGATTGCGGCCCTGGACGCGGGCAGCATCGATGACGCGGCCGTGGTGGTTTTGGCCACGCCGGACCCGATCGAGAAAGCGCGGGCCAGCCGCGCAGCCGCCCAGGCCTGGCGTGACGGCACGCTGGGGATCGCGGCGCGCCCGGCGAAGCCGCCGCGCCGGCCGGGCCGGCTCGACGAGCCCGCCTTGTTGGAGCCGGCCGCCATGCCCCGGCGCAAGGCCGGAGGGCTGAAAGGCCGGATCGCCCTGCTCCACGCCCTTGCCCATATCGAACTCAACGCCGTCAATCTGGCCTGGGATATGGTCGCCCGCTTTGGCCCGATTCTTGCCGCACGGGATTTTTACAATGATTGGGTTCGTGTTGGCGATGACGAGGCCCGCCACTTCCTGATGCTGTCGGATCGGCTGTCCGATCTGGGAAGCCGATATGGTGCCTTGCCCGCCCATGATGGGCTGTGGGAAGCCGCCGAGGCCACCGCAGAAGATGTGCTCGCTCGCTTGGCCGTCGTTCCGATGGTCCTTGAAGCGCGCGGGCTCGACGTGTGCCCGGATATGATCGACAAACTCGAAGATGCGGGCGACCCGGACAGCGCCAGCCTTCTTCGGATCATCTATCGTGATGAGATCGAGCACGTCAAAATAGGGTTTTCTTGGTTCTCACAGCTTTGTGGAACACGGGAACAGCCGATGAAGGACACGTGGCAGGCCCTTGTTCGGCAACATTTTCGAGGTAGTTTGAAGCCACCGTTTAATGAGGTTGCCCGGGATCAGGCAGGGTTTCCCCGGGCATTTTACCAAACGTGGGGTGGTGGCTGACCGTTCGTTAAGTTGCGTTAGCCGCTTGGGATAGCTTGTGTTTTGTCGGTTAATCCGGTGAAGTACGAGTATCAGGGGTTATGCAAAAAATCGGGGACAACGTGATGACCACAGCTTCTGTGGGCCACATAGTCAGTATGTATCGGCGCTGCTTTCCCGAGCGGCAGATTTATCATCGTTGCAATCACCAGGTGCATTTCACGACCATCTCCGGTCGGGCCCAGGTGATCGCAGTGGTGATGAGCTTCTTGGTCTTCGGGTGGATCGCTTTTGCGTCCGTTAATGTCATGTTCACCACCCAGATCACCGCGAGCATGGAAAAGAAGCTACGCGAGTCGAAGCGGCGTTGGGAAGGCGAACTCGCCCATATGATCGGCGACTATGATCGTCTCCAATCCGGGCTCGCGGTCGTGCGCGAGGAACTGGACGTGACCCTGCGCGAGCTCGAAGAGCGTCAGCGGCAGGTGGATACGGTTCTTGAAAAGAAAACCTCGCTGCTCGACCGGCGAGAGGAAGATCTGAAGACATCCGCCGCTTTCGTTTTCACATTGCCGAAATCCGCGCCGCACACCTCGGTGACGGTCCTCAATCAGCATGATGTGGATCCGACGCCGCGGGTCTCCCGGTTCGCCATCGCGGCCGTGCCGCCGCTGACCTCCGATCTGTCCGGCATCATTCGGAAAGTGAGCCGGCACGCAAACGAAGCGCTTCCGTCGGTGGACGATGAAGTCGCCATGGTCGAAGAGTTGGAAGTCCGGTTCGCCCAACTTCATTCCACCCAATTCGAGGATCTGGTGACGCTCGAGGAAACGGTGACCGATGAAATCGGCCGCCTCGAGGTCGCCATGGACCGCACTGAATTCGGCTACACCCCGATGCTAGCCCGTTTCGAGTCGGCATTGCGCAGCGAGGACACCGATGAAAATGGCCAGGGCGGCCCGTTCATCAGTGTGAGCGTCGACCAATTGAATGACAATCAGAAGGAGCGTTTGGTTTTCCAGCGGAAGGCCTATCGCATCCGGAAAAAGCTGCGCCGTCTGGCGGCGCTGCGCGAAGCTCTTCATGTACTCCCCATCACCGCGCCTCTGACCAGCTACAAGCGCATTTCGGACGGGTTCGGCATGCGGATCGATCCCTTCAACGGCTCTCCGAGCCGGCACCGCGGGATTGATTTTTCCGCCTGGAAAGGGACCCCTGTCGTGGCGACGGCCGGTGGCCGGGTTTACCGATCAAGCTACAGCACGAGTTTCGGCAAATACGTGCTCATCGACCATGGAAACGGATTCCGTACCCTTTACGGCCATCTTGATGAACGCGGGGTCAAAGGTGGACAAACCGTCGAACGGGGAGACGTCATCGGGAAGGTCGGAAACACTGGCCGGAGCACGGCGCCCCACTTACACTACGAGGTCCGGTACCGTGGTAAACACATTGACCCACGGAAATTTTTAGAGGCAGGGCGGTATGTTTTCGAAAACGAAGGACAGTAACGGCGCGATGCCGGAACCGGCGCAGCCCCAGCAGCAGGTGCGCCGCGCACCGCCGCGCACCGCCGCGCCGTCCATCATCAGTGCCGACATGACCGTGGTTGGAACGGTGTCGGCGACCGGTGATATACAGGTCGACGGGAAGATCGAAGGCGATATCTTCTCCACGTCCCTCACGGTCGGCGAAAAAGCGGTTGTGAATGGCGAAGTCCGTGCGGACGAAGTCACGATCCGCGGTCACCTCGTCGGCGGTCTGCGTGCGCGCAAGATCAACCTGGCCAGCACCTGCCACGTGGAAGGCGATATCATCCACAATGCCCTCTCCGTGGAGACGGGTGCCTTTTTCCAGGGCAATATTCGGCATTCGGACGACCCCCTCACCGAGGGCCACGGTGAAAACCGGACGGCGACCAGCCCCTCCGTGAAGGGTGCCCAGCCCAATGGCGGCCGCCACGTTCGCCAGACCTTCGCCCAGTTCAATCAGTCCCAGCAAAGTGGGGACGATGCGGGTGCCGATGATGGGGCCGGCTCTGCCACCACGTCGAAGGCGGTCAATGGATCGGGTAGTGCCGCGGCAAGTGCCGGATCGCCAAACCAGCAACAGCGTCCGGCCTCCGCGCCGCAATCTGGCAAGGGGCGCCCCCAGCAGCCCAACCGGAACGGCTAAGATACGGACCAGCCTTTCGGTCTGACCCATCGGGTTCATTCGATCCATCTGCATATGGTTAAAGCGCGGGGCGTAGAATAAAGGGCGGTGTAAGCACCGCCCTTTTTTTAATCCGATCAGGTTCGTTCAAGGGTCGTCAGTCGAGGTCCTCAACCGTGGAGGCCTCGCCCCGGACCCGCGCGGCCAGGGCGGCTGCCATGAAGGCGTCCAGGTCTCCATCGAGCACATCCGATGGGGTGGGGCTTTCGATCCCGGTCCTCAGATCCTTCACCATTTGATAGGGCTGAAGCACGTATGACCGAATCTGGTGGCCCCAACCAATATCGGTCTTGGCTGCCGCCTCCGCCTGCGCCTCGGCCTCCCGCTTCTGCAACTCCTGCTCGTAGAGGCGCGCCTTGAGCATGTTCAGCGCCGTGGCCCGGTTTTTGTGCTGGGAGCGTTCATTCTGGCACTGGACCACGATCCCCGAGGGCCCATGGGTAATGCGAACGGCGCTGTCCGTGGTGTTCACGTGCTGGCCGCCGGCGCCGCTGGCCCGGTAGGTATCGATCTTCAGATCCTTTTCCAAGACCTCGATCTCGATGGAATCGTCGACCACCGGATAGGTCCACACGCTGGCAAAGCTGGTATGCCGCCGGGCATTGGAGTCGAAGGGCGAGATGCGCACCAGCCGGTGCACTCCGGCTTCGGTTTTGAGCCAGCCATAGGCGTTTTCCCCGCGCACCTTGACGGTCGCCGATTTGAGACCCGCCTCTTCGCCGGGGCTTTCTTCGATGAGTTCGACCTTCATGCCGCGCTTTTCGGCCCAGCGCGTATACATGCGGGCCAGCATATTTGCCCAGTCCTGGCTTTCGGTGCCGCCGGCTCCGGCATGGATTTCAAGGAAGGCATCGTTGCCGTCAGCCTCGCCGGACAGAAGGGTCTCGACCTCTGCCGACTGGGCACGACCATGGACCGCGCGCAGAGTCGCTTCGGCATCCTTGACGATGGCCTCATCCCCTTCCGCCTCCCCCATCTCGATCAATTCGAGGGAGTCCGAAAGGTCGGTTTCAAGGTTGCGATAGAGCGCCACCGCGCTTTCCAGCTTTGTGCGCTCCCGCATGACCGATTGGGCGGCCGCCGGATCGTTCCACAAATCGGGGTCTTCAGCGCGGGCATTGAGTTCGTCGAGGCGTTTCTGGGCCGTGTCCCAGTTAAAGATGCCTCCTCAGCAGTTCCAAGGACTGCTTGATTTCCTGGGTCAGGGTCTGGATTTCCGCGCGCATGGCGTGGGTGCCTCCTCGGCAGTCGTTGGGCAGAATACGGGTGGACCGGTGCTGGCCCTGCCCGGATATCGGCGGCTGGTGTATCACCCCCAGATCAGCCCGTACAGGCCGCCCTTCGCGAGGCCGACGGGACGGACGAGATGCGCGGATCAATACAGGCCGCCGGTGCCGCGGGTCACCTTGCCCTTGCCATTGAGGGCCGAGTCGCTCGATCCGTCCTCGAAATTGGCATAGGCATCGGGATCCGGCTTGGTCCCCGGTTTGAAGGCCTCCTGGATCACGCCGCGGGCGGAAGCGGAGTCCGCCGGCAAACCGGTTTCCGCGTCAACAGGATACAATTCGATCCCCGGCGGCACCCGGAACGGCACGGCCGCCTCGCCCTCAAGGGCCAGGGCCATGAAATCCCGAAAAATGGGGGCGGCCAGCCCGCCCCCGGTTTCCCGCCGGCCCATGGGCTTGGGCTGATCGTAACCGACGAAGATCCCCACACTGAGATTTGGGGAAAACCCGACAAACCAGGCGTCTCTTTCGTCATTGGTCGTCCCGGTCTTACCCCCAAGGGGCTTGCCCACGGCACGGACCGACCTGCCGGTCCCACGTTCCACCACACCCTGGAGCATGGACGTGATCTGATAGGCCGTATGGGGATCGATCACTTGCTCGCGCGGATCGGGCAGTTCGGGATGGGTTTGCCCATCCCAGACAACGGCCCGGCAGTCCTGGCAGGCGCGCTGGTCGCTCCGGAAAACACTCCGACCGTAGCGGTCCTGGACCTGGTCGATCAGGATCGGCTCGACCCGTTTGCCGCCATTCACGAACATCGAATAGGCGATGACCATCCGCATCAGCGTGGTTTCCCCCGCCCCCAGCGCGATGGAGTTCAATTCCGGCGTCGCATCGAGCACGCCCATGGTCTGGGCATAGCGGGCAACGGTCGGAATGCCCACATCGAGCGCGAGCCGCAGGGTCAGCATGTTGTAGGATTTTTCGAGCCCGCGGCGCAGGGTGGTGGGCCCGTAAAAGCGTCCGGTGTAGTTTTTCGGCTTCCACAAGGGCATGCCTTCACCCTGGTCCTGGGTGGTCGGGGCATCGAGCACCACCGTGGACGGCGTGTAGCCATTGTCGAGGGCGGCGGCAAACACGAAGGGTTTGAAGGCGGAGCCGGGCTGACGGTTGGCCTGGGTGGCGCGGTTGAATTCACTGCGCTCAAAACTGAAACCGCCATGCATGGCCAGGACCCGGCCCGTATGGGGATCGAGGGCGATGATCGCACCATCCACCTGGGGAACCTGGCGCAAGGCGACTCGAAGGGCCCCCTCCTGTCCCGGGGCGTCGATGGGCTCGACATAGATCAAATCCCCGACCCGCAGCACGTCGCCGGGCCGGGCAATTTCCGGACCGAGAGCGGGATAGCCGCCTTTGGTCAGGCCGCGGTGCTCGCGTGCCCAGGTCATCTCTTCCAGGGGCAGCGTCGCGACTGTGTGCCCGTCGGCCAGCCCGACCATCGCCAAGCCCTGATCGTCCCGAACCTGCAGCACGATGGCCCCGGACCAGGGGGCCACATCGGTGAAAAAGGCATAATCGGCGACAAGACGGGGCCAATCGGCCACATCGTCCACATGGTCCACCGGACCGCGATAGCCCTGCCGCTGATCGAATTCGGTCAGGCCTTTGCGCAAGGCTTCGACGGCCGCCCGCTGGAGCTGAGGCTCCAGGGTGGTCCGCACGGACAGACCCCCGTGATACAGGCTGTCATCGCCGAAAATGTCCGCAACCTGGCGCCGGACTTCCTCGGCGAAATACTCATATTCCACGGTCTGGGCGCCCGTGGGCCGGTCATAGACCACAAGCTCTTCGGCCTGCCCGTCACGCATCTGGGTGGCGGAGATGTGCCCATTGGCCGCCATGCGCTCCAGGACCCAGTTGCGCCGGGCAACGCCCCGGGCGCGCGGTCCGGACCGGTCGGGGCGGTAATTGTTGGGCGCCTTGGGCATGGAGGCGAGATAGGCGGCTTCGGCGATCGTCAATTCGTCGAGGGACTTGTCAAAATAATTGAGGGCCGCAGCCGCGACACCGTAAGACCGCCAACCCAGGTAGATTTCATTCAGATAGAGTTCAAGAATGTCATCTTTCGAAAAGGCTTCCTCGATGCGCCAGGCGAGCAAGGCCTCTTTCACTTTTCGCTCGAGCTTGACTTCACCGGACAGCAAAAAATTCTTGGCGACCTGCTGTGTGATGGTCGATGCGCCCTCAAGACGGCGATTGTTCATGTAGTTCGACAGGTTTGCCACAAAAGCTCTTGTAATGCCTTTGTAATCGAGGCCGTCATGCTCGTAAAAGGTCTTGTCTTCGGCAGAGAGAAACGCGTCGATGACATGGCTGGGGATGGATTCGATCGGCACGAAGATCCGGCGCTCGGCGGCATATTCCGCCATGATCGTCCCGTCACCGGTGTGGATCCGGGTCATGACCTTGGGAGCGTAGTCCTTGAGGACTTGATATTGGGGCAGGTCCCGCGACATGCGCCACACGTAAAGGCCCACATAGCCGCCGGCCGCGAGTGCCCCCACGAAGCCGATAATGAAGAGCGTTAAGAGAATGCGTCCGACCCAGCGCCACACGACGTGTTCCTTCCCGCTTTAGTCTTGAAATGCCCCAACCGATCCACCCAACCTTGCGTTCCCATGTTTTTGCTTGGGGACACGCGGCACAGGGAGGAACGGCAACCCGGCAACGGCCAGGGTTGTTCTACCCCTGCTCCCTTAGCACGGTTCGAGGCTGCGGACAGTATCGGAAAGCGTTGGGCGAACGCGTGTCGGCACCATGGAGGCGCGATGGCCGCGGTTGCCTGTTGCGCCGGCACATCACGCCCCGGCGGTCGCAGTGTCCGGCGCCGGTATGGGAGCCGCAGGATCAGGGCCGGGCGGGCACCGTCGCGGGCAGGCTGGCCAACTCGCTGAAGCCGAAATAATTGTCCAGGGACTGGACCATACCGGCCGCCAGTTTCTCCCGCCATGCCTTCGAGGCGACGAGCTTCTCGTCGGCGGCATTGGACAGGAAGCCCATTTCCAGCAGGACCGAGGGCACATCCGCTGCCGTGAGAACCCAGAACGGTCCGAAGCGATGGGTGTTGCGCAGCAGCCCGATATCCTGCCGGCGCAGGGCCGGGAGCAGGGTCTGGGCAAAGCGCACGCTGTTGTTCATCGTGTCGCGCTGCGCCAGTTCGATCAGGATCTTCAGCACGTCGTCGGTCACTTGCTGGTTCTTCAGACCGTTGATGCTGTTTTCCTTTTGCGCAAGGCGTGCGGCGGCGGTGTCCGAGGCCCGCTCCGACAGGGTGTAGACCGACGTGCCCCGCACGAGCTTGGACGGATTGGAATCGGCGTGGATGGAGATGAACAGATCCGCCTGGCTGTCCCGGGCGAACGCCACCCGGTCCGGCAAAGTGACGAACACATCTTTGGTCCGGGTCATCCGCACCTCGTAACGGCCCGTGCGCTCCAGCCGCTCACGCAGCTCAAGGCCCATGGCCAGCGCGACCGCCTTTTCGTAGATGCCCGTGAGGCCGATGGCGCCCGGATCATGGCCACCATGGCCGGGGTCGAGCACGATGGTGCGCAGAGCCGTGCCGGCCCGCTTCGGACGGCGCGCCCGGGATGGGGCGACCTCGGCCGGGAGCCCCGCCACCGCGGCCGGGTCGAAACCGGCCCGCAAAGAGGCCGGATCCGGCGCATCCGACGGGCCCATATCGGTCAGGCCCGCGGCGAGCAGGTGACGGGCCGGCCACCCGGCCGTGCGCATAAAGGCCTCCCGGCTCGTCTGCTTCAGATCGAGAATCACCTCAAAGACCCCGTCCCGCTCCCGCAGGATCCGGTCGGCGATGGAAACCGGCCCCGACAGATCCAAAACCACACGGGACCGGCCGGGCCGATTGCGGGCGTAGCGCAGACCGGCGACGGCCTTCAGGCCCGTTAGCCGCGGACCGCCCGGGACGGCCCAGGTCACTTCCGGCAGATCGATCACGAGGCGGTAGTCGTCCGCCAGCGAGAAGATTTCGGGGTCCACCGGATCCGAGAGGGTCAGCACCACCCGGGTCACGATATCCCGGTCGAGGAACGCCACATCCCGGACGACCGGCGTCGCTCCGCGTGATGAGTCGGCGGCCCGGGCCACATCCAGGTGCAGGGCCCACCCCAGAACGACGAGGCTGAGCAAGGCGATCCAGCGCCGAACCGGCGCGCCGGGCAGGGTCCGGCGCACGCTGTGAACCAGGCATCCCGCTGAACCCGTTGCACCGACGTCAAAAGCCATGGTTGTACTCTTCCACACAATTCAGATGACCATCCCCCAGACCTTTATCAAGAAAGCCTGGAAGAACGCCAAGCTATTATCGCGGTTTTCGACAGCACCGTTCAGTCTTCATGCACGCCTCTCAAGGACGCAGCGACCTTTACCGTCCGCCGCCTTGACCTTTAGGCAACGACTCTTGCCGAATGGTTGTCAGATCCGGCCGCGCCGCGATCAATCCGTTGGGGTGGCCTGGCCATTCGCGTGAGCTGGCCATTCGCGTGAGCTGGAGTGTCAGGCGGCGCGGTGGTGCCATGCCGTCCACACCCCTTGTCAATTTCTTTACGCACACGCTACATATAGAGACAGGCGTGATGCAGCAGGAATACGTGCCTTTGGAACCTGAGGCCCACGCGTGGTGATGAGCGTCCGCAGCGGTTCCCGACCGCTCCAGATTTTTGGAGGGTCGGTGCGGCACCCCAACTCTATCTGGCCTAGGTGGTGTCACTCCGACTCTCAAGTCGGATCAGACCTGCGCAGACCAGGAGGGAAGGCGTAGCCCCACACTCTTTTCACAGTGTGGCGCTCTGACCCGAGACCGGGAGACCTGGCCAGCCTTCCGTTCGCTAAGCGCAGCCGGCTTTTCGGCAGGGGTGACCGACCGGTTCGACCTGGCAATGGGTCGGGAACGTGGTTGCCGCCCATGTCCGCGACGCGTCCTCCGGCGAAAGGCGTCGCAAAGAGTGAAGTTTACCGACCGGTTCCGGGCGCGGCGCGACAGGACGCCAGACGGAACGGGTCGTAACCGATCGGACGGCTGTCCGGTCTCCGGTTTCGATCGCATGCGCGTGCAACCGGATCGCATATCAACCCAAGCGTTGCGTCATGCTGACGCAAACGCCGTTTTGAAACAAGGGCCTGGGCTCCCATGGTCACCGGATCCAACCCACACGCAGACGCTCCACCGCAGCGCGCGCTGACTCGCGCGCCCGGTCACAGCCTGCCGTCGTGGCGGGGCCGTATCCCAGGCCAATCAACACGCACCTTCCCTTCCATTATCGCCATGGGGCCTGTCGCCATGCCGGCCATGGGACGGGAAGGCGCGGGAGACATCCTTGATGGGCAAGAAAATGCTAATCGATGCGGCCCACCCGGAAGAAACCCGGGTCGTGGTCGTCCAAGGCAACCGTATTGAAGAATTCGATTTCGAATCGGCCGCGAAACGCCAACTTCGGGGTTCGATTTACCTTGCGAAAGTGACCCGTGTAGAGCCGTCTCTCCAGGCGGCCTTCGTTGATTACGGCGGCAACCGCCACGGCTTCCTAGCCTTCAGCGAAATTCATCCGGACTACTACCAAATCCCCGTGGCCGACCGCCGCGCGCTGGTCGAGGAAGAGGCTGCGGAAGATCGCCGGCTCGCGGAAGAACAGGACAGTGATGAGGAGCGTCCCAACGCCCTGAAACGTGGGTCGCGCCGGCGCAGCCGCCGCGGGCGTGGACGGCGCCCCCGGTCCCATCCCGGCACGCCGACACCCGACGGCAAGCCCCCCCGGCTGGCTGTCTCCGTCGATGCCTTGGAGGGGGCGGAACCGTCGTTCTCCTTCGGTGGCGCCGGCCGCACGCAAAAGCCCGATGACGTGATCGCCCCGTCCGGCACCGCCGCCCAGACCTTTACCGTTGAAAGCGGACCGGCGGCGGCGACGGCCGAACGCTCCGATGACGGCGCGTCCGATCACCGTGCGCCTGCCTTGCGTGGCACGAGCGAAGCCTCCCTCGACGTTAGTGCCGGCGATGCCATTACGATCGACGCGGAAATGGGTCCGTCTGCGGAGGACACGCCGTCCGCGTCCTGGCCGTCCGATCCAGATGGTTTGCCGTCGATGGCCCTCGGCGCCGCGGAGGAGACGCAAACCTCGGGAAGCCGTCCCCTGTTGTCGGATCCCATGCCCTCGATTGCCGTGCGCCTGCCGGACGACAGCACGCAGGCCGATGATGGCCCGGAAGCGTCAAACCCGTCCCCGGACGACACCAGCAACGTCGCCTCTCCTGATGCGGAAGGGGACACAGACGCGCCGGAGTCCGGCGCATCGGAGTTGGACCATCAAGCCGGTGGGCCGGCCGATCCGGACGGCCCGATCGAGAGTCCGTTCATGGTGTCGGCCCCGGACGGCCAGCCCGAGGGCGACCCAGTGCTCGGCGACGCATCCGGCGGTGAAATATCCGATGGCTCGCCGTCTGCCGCCACCGCCGCGGGGGCGGACGCCGGACCCCAGGCGCGCGGCGGCGACGGTGACGAAATCATCCCGGAGGACGAAACACCGGACGAGGACGAGGACGACGACGAGGACGAGGAAACCGGCGAAGACGACGACAGCGACGACGACGAGGATGACGACGAGGATGACGACACGGCCTCAAGCAAGGGAGCGGCCAATGGTGACGACGAGATCGAGACCGTTGGATCCGAAGATGCCTTCGAGGAAGTCCGCCCCCGTCGCGCGCGCCTGCGCACCTACAAGATCCAGGAAGTCATCAAGCGGCGTCAGATCATGCTGGTCCAGGTCGTCAAGGAAGAGCGCGGCAACAAGGGCGCCGCGCTGACGACCTATCTGTCCCTGGCCGGACGGTACTGTGTGCTCATGCCGAACACGGCCCGCGGCGGCGGCATTTCCCGCAAGATCACCCAGGTGAATGACCGCAAACGCCTGAAGGAGGTGGCGGCCGGCCTGGAGGTCCCCGAAGGAATGGGCCTGATCGTGCGCACTGCCGGCGCCAACCGGACCAAGATGGAGATTAAGCGGGACTTCGAGTATCTCCTGCGCCTGTGGGAGAATGTCCGGGAGCTGACCTTACGCTCTTCGGCACCGACTCTGGTCTACGAGGAAGGCAATCTGGTCAAGCGGGCCATCCGGGATCTCTACAACAAGGAAATCGAATCCGTTCAGGTCGAGGGCGAGGAGGGCTATCACGAAGCCAAGGCGTTCATGCGCATGCTGACGCCCAGCCATGCCAAGAACGTCCAGGCCTACAAGGACCGGATGCCCCTGTTCCAGCGGTATCAGGTGGAACAGCAGCTTGACTCCATGTTCTCGCCGACCGTGGAGCTGCCGTCAGGCGGCTATCTCGTGATCAACTCGACCGAAGCCCTGGTGGCCGTCGACGTGAACTCCGGACGGGCCACGAAGGAACACTCCATCGAGGACACGGCCCTGCGCACCAATGTGGAGGCCGCGGAGGAAGTCGCCCGCCAGCTCCGCCTGCGGGACCTGGCCGGCCTCATCGTGATCGACTTCATCGACATGGAGGACTACCGGAACAACCGGACGGTCGAGAAGCGGCTCAAGGACTGCATTAAGAATGACCGGGCCCGGATTCAGATCGGCAAGATTTCCGCCTTCGGCCTTCTGGAGATGTCCCGTCAGCGCTTGCGGGCCGGTGTCCTTGAAGGCTCGACCCAGCACTGTCCGCATTGCGAAGGCACGGGCAAGATGCGCTCGGTGGAGTCCGCTTCACTTCGGGTTCTGAGGGCCTGCGAAGAGGAAGGCATCCGCGAGCGCTGCGCGACGGCGACCGTCCGCGTGCCCCAAAACATAGCCCTCTATATGCTGAACCAGAAGCGTCGCCAGCTCATGGATCTGGAGCTGCGCTACGGTCTGACGGTCGTGGTCGAGGCCGACCACACGCTCTCCGCATCCGAATTTCAGCTCGAACGGGGCGAACTGCTGACGGACGAGAAGCGTGCGGAAATCCGCGACATGGCCATCAGTATGGAAACGGCTTACGACACGGATCTCGACGAGCCCATCGAAGATGCCGATGGCGAAATGCTCGACGGCGACGCCGAGGACATGGCGGAAGACGTGAGCGCTGACGGTGAGGCTACCGCAGACACCGCGGGTGAGGACTCCGGCGACAAGAGCGAGCGGCCGCGCCGCCGCCGCCGCCGCCGGGGCCGTACCGACGGGGCGGGCCAGGCTGCGGACGCGGCCGACGGGGGCGGCGCTAGGGACACGGCTGAGGATCCAGACACCGCCGAGGGTGCAGACGATGGCGCTGAGGCCTCGGACCAGGACGCCGATGGCGAACAGCGCGCCGAGGATGACGACAACAACCCGGCCCGTCGCCGGCGCCGCCGCGGCAAACGGGGCGGACGGCGCTCCCGCCGGCGCGGCGACGAGGGAGACGAGATGGCCGCCGATGGTGCGGACCAGGGTGACGACCAGAACGACGCACCATCTGAGAATGCGGATACGCAGGGCGAGGACAGAGCCGAAGGGGACAAACACTCACCCGAAACGCTCCACCCGAACGAGACCGGGCCCCTGGCGGCCTCCGCTGCCGCACCGCCGGGCGACGAAACGGCCGGTCATCCGGCGGTCAACGGGGCTTTCACGGAAATGGGTGCGACGGAAATGGGTGAACCGGCCCGGAGCGATCCCGCAGCCGAAGATCATGCGCCCCATGGCGGCCTCAACGGCCTCGGCGCCCACGGCGACGGGTTCGGCACCGAGGCATCCTCTGGCGCCTCCGAATCGTCGGCGTTGGGCGAAGAACACGAGACCCCAGAACACGAGACCCCAGAACACGAGACCGATCAGGTCCCGCCGGCCCCGAAAGCCGCTCCCGTTGAGGAGGATTCAGGGCCAAAGCGGCGCGGCTGGTGGCAGCGTCGCCTGCTCTCCCATTGAGAGCCGAATGCTGAAAGGGGGCAGCCATGCCCCCTTTCAAACCGGTCAACCTTGGATTGCCGCCTTATTTGCAGTCAGGCTCGTTGCCGGGAAAAAGGCGGCAAGCCGATTTTAGTCTCGCCTTTCATGGCCGCGCTCAAGGCCGCTTCAAGCGTTGCGAGGCCGATCGGCTTTTTGAGCACATTATCGGCCCCGATTGCCATATAGTCCTTACACTGTGAGTTCATGGCGTTGGCTGTCACGACGATGATCGGAATATCAGCCACCGGTGTTTTCATTGCCCGGATGTGCCGGATGGCTTCCGCTCCGCTGACCATGGGCATATTGATATCCATCAAGAGGAGATCGAAGGCGTCGCTGATGACCGCTTCGAGGGCTTCGCCTCCATGGCTGGCCACAGTGATGTCTTTTATGCCCAAACTCTCAAGCATCCGGCAAATGACGTCCTGATTGTTTCGATCATCCTCCGCCAGGAGCACCTTTCGCGGCAAGTTCCCTGAATGTGTCGGTCGCGCGTCCTGGCGGAGGGGACCGGGTCTGGACGCAACAGTATCGCCCACCGGCGTTCGGCTGGATGCCGGAATCTCGACGCCGAACAGGGACCCGCGCCCCTCGGTGCTGTCCACCGTGACGGCGCCGCCCATGAGTTGGATGAGATCTCTGGCAATGGCGAGTCCCAGACCGGTACCGCCATGTTTCCGCGTCAACGAGCTGTCGCCCTGGCGGAACCGCTCGAAAATGACCGGCAGGACCGATTTTGGAATCCCAGGCCCAGTATCCTCGATTTCGACAAACAGGGTTTCCTGGCCCTTTCTGGTCCGCACACGAACGAATCCGGCTTCCGTGAATTTCACGGCATTGCCGATCAAGTTCACAATGACCTGGCGCATGCGTTCACGGTCGGCGTGCGCCGTCAGGACCGTGTCTGCGTGATACGCCTTTTCGAGGCGGATGCCCTTCGCTTCGGCCTGCAGGGTAAAGGTTCCGACGATCTCATCGAGAAGCTTATTCAGATCGAAATCGCGGATATTCAACTCCAGAAGGCCGGTCTCGATCTTCGAGATATCGAGCACGTCATTGATCACGGTGAGCAGATTATGACCGCACGCGTTGATGACCCTGGCCATCTCGGACTGTTGCTCGTTCAGACCGGTCGTGGGCAGAAGCTGTGCCATGCCCATAATGCCGTTCAGCGGCGTGCGTATTTCATGGCTAATATTGACGAGGAACTCGGTCTTGAGCTGGTTCGCGCAACGCTCTCGTTCCGCCAATTCAATCTGCTCACTGACATCAACATTCACGCCGATAAGACGGGGCGTGTCATTGGCGAAGACCACCATTTCCGCATAAATCTTGACATGCCGAACGGAGCCGTCGGGCCCGATGAGACGGGCGCTGTGGTCCATTGACCCTCGCTCGCTCAGGGCGGCCTCGAACGCATGCCTAGCACCCTCGACATCCTCCGGATGAAGACGTTCCCACCAGTCTGCGGGCCGCCCGGAAAAGGCGGCGAGATCGACTCCGTACAGGCAGAACATGCTGCTGTCCCAGAGAAGCGTGCCACCGGCCGTGTCATAGTCCCAAACACCGATCTTGCCAGCCTGGGTGGCCACGCTGAGGCGCTTGGCAAGGATTCCCAATTCATCTTCACGCTTCTTTTGTTCGGTGATGTCGCGTTCAACGGCGATGAAATGGGTCAGGACCCCGTCGGCTCCGTGTACTGGGTGATGGTCATGTTGATCCAGTAGGGCCGGCCAGATTTTGTATAGTTCACGAGATCGAAGGTCCCGCCGCACCCGTCACGAAGACTGCGGCGGAGCCGTTCCACGGTCTCCCGATCCGTTCTCGCCCCCTGTAGAACGCTTCCCGGCGTGCGGCCCACGACCTCATCAAGGTCATATTCCGTATGCGTTGAAAAAGCCGCATTGGCCCATTCGATCCGCCCCAGACAATCGGTGACGATCACAATCTCGTTCGTGTGTTGAGCAACCAGTCCCTGAAGCCAGAGGCGGGATTTCTCCCTTTCGAGGTTCGCTTTTTCGCGCTGGACGACCGCGAGGGCCCGCTCCAGCTCCGCTTCACGGGCCTTTCGCTCCGTGATGTCCCGCTGCACCGCGACCCAATAGTGATACCATCCCGTCTCATCCGGCACCGGTTTGATATCGAGTTCAACCCAGAACGGCTCGCCGCTCTTGCGGTAGTTCAGGACCTCGGCCCGAACATGCTGCCAGTCGGCGAGCCCTCGACGGATCATCGAAAGGGTTGCGGGATCCGTGCCCTCGCCCTGGAGAATACGGGGCGTTTGGCCGATGATGTCCTCCCGCGCATAACCCGTCATTTCCGTAAAAGCGTCGTTGCACCAGACGACCCTAGGGCCAGGATGACCGACGGGCTCGGCTTCCGCGATAATCACAGCATCCCGCATAAAGGCTGGAAGGGCTTTCGTAACGTCACCGAGATTCATTCCCGAACGCCTTTCGCGGAATCTGCGCCTTGGCGCCCCACGCCGATCCTGTCGCAGGGCGCCCTAGAGCACCTCAAAACTGGCCTGCAATGGCATGTCGTAATCGTGAGATCAGCATAGCCCCTGAATTTAAGCATGGCCAGTGAATGAATCGTTGCCCCGCCCTGCATTCGCCAATTCGCTGTTTTGTCCGAGGTTAGATCGTTCGCGCATCCGTTGATCGTTCAATTTGAAGTCTTTTACGCCGCCGGCGTGAGGACGTCGCGCATGGCCTTGTGGAGATATTGGACGACGACGGAGCCCTCCCCCACGCTGGAGGCGACCCGTTTCACCGAGCCCACGCGCACATCGCCGACCGCGTAGACCCGTGGCCAGCTCGTCTCGTAAATCGTCGGCATACGCTCCAAGGTCCACCGGGCCCGGACGAGTTCCAGATTGCTGATCTCCGGGCCCGTCTTGAGGAAGCCGGCAGCGTCCCGGGCCACGGTCTCGGGCAGCCATTCCGTGCACGGCGTCGCGCCGATGAACAGGAACAGGAAGGGCACATCCATGGGCACCGGCGTCCGCTCAAGCCCTTCAACCCGGGTGATGCCGGTGAGGCGCTGGCCGTCGCCCGTCACGGCGCAGACCTCGCTGCGCGGGTGAAGGTGGATGTTGGGCGTTTCCTCCAGACGCCGCACGAGATAGTCCGACATGGTCTCGCGCAGGTCGCCCCGGCGGAAGAGCACATGGACGTCCCGTGCGACCTTGGATAGGAAGACCGCGCCCTGGCCGGCCGAATTGCCGGCGCCGACCACCGCGACATTGGCGCCGCCGCAAAGCTGGGCCTCCATGGCCGTGGCCCCGTAATAGACCCCGCTGCCTTCATAGGGCTTGATGTCGTCGATATCGAGCCGGCGATAGTCGGCGCCGCAGGCCAGAACCACGCTTTGGGTATGAATTCGACGCCCGTCCTTCAGCTCGACCCAGTATCCGTCGGGCTCGGCAATGAGGCGGCGGGCCGTGACCGGCGAGGCGATCCGGGCACCGAATTTCTGAGCCTGGACCATCGCCCGCTCCGCCAGTTCCCGCCCGGAAATGCCGGTCGGAAAACCGAGATAGTTTTCGATCTTCGAGCTGGTGCCGGCCTGCCCGCCCGGGGCGCGCCCGTCCAGGGTGACCACATCGAGCCCCTCCGAGGCCGCATAGACCGACGCCGCGAGCCCCGCCGGCCCGGCACCGATGATGACGACCTCTGTGCGCGCCCCGTCGGGCAGAAGATCGAGGCCCAGGGCGCCGCTCACATCCAGCAGCGTGGCGCGCTTCAGGCGCGTGCGCGAGCCGGTGATCACCACAGGCGTGTCGTCCCGCGTCACGCCTGCTTTTCGAGCATGATATCGGCATTTTCGTCCGTATCAAGATTGACAAACAAGTGGGCCACGGCGTGCTTGTCCAGCAGGTCGCGGATCGCGAAGGTGTCGTGGTCATAGGCCCGTCCGATCAGCAACACGCTGGCCCGCCGGTTGACCCGCGCCCAGGCCCGGCGGGCGACCAGCACGTTCACGAAAATGTCCGAGAGCGTCGAATTTTCCACCAGGAGGCGCTGGAAATTTTCCCGATCGATGTGCAGGACCTCGCCGGGAATGTCCATGCGGGCCAGCGCCAGCGAAGGCTGACCGGTGATCAGCGATACGTCGCCGGTGAACTGACCCGGCTCCAGCCAGCCGACCCGGCGCTCCTCCCCGCCCTCAAAAATGTAGACATTGAGCTGACCGGAAAGGACGACGCAGCAATCCGGATGAAGGGCCCCTTCATCGAACAGCACCGCGCCGGCCTCGTGGGCATGGATGCGTCCATAGGCTTTCAGTTCCTCCAGCTCCGAACCGGCGAACCGGTGACTGATGACCGGGTCCTTGCCCTGGTCCCCGGCTGGAGGTCTGCCGGCTCGGGAGCCGGCGGGGCTGGACGGCGCGGTGGGATCTTGGGCCACGGTCACTCTCCTGACTTGGGCGGCGGGCATGGGCGCCCGAAAGGCAAGCGGCATGCTTTCCCGGACCGCGCGCAGGTGCAATAGGCCGCCGGCATAGCGACGCTTCGCGCGGGGCATTGGACAAGGCGGCGGGCTTCGGCTATCACCCGCGTTCCCGGCTTGTACACCCTTGGAGGACGGCCGGGTTTTTTCCGATGACATAGGAGAAGACAATGAGCGAGACGCGCAGCTTGAGCGCCCAGCCTCGCGACCGGGTCGGTAAGGGGGCCTCCCGGGCGGCACGCCGCGAGGGGTTGATCCCCGCGGTCATTTACGGTGGCGGAAAAACACCCGAGTCGATCGCCATCGACCTTCCCCAGATGATCCGCGCCCTTAACCAGGGCAAGTTCATGTCCACGGTGTTCATGGTGGACGTGGCCGGCCGACAAACCCGTGTGATTCCGAAGGACATCCAATTCCACCCGGTTTCGGACGTGCCCCAGCACATCGATTTCGTGCGCGTCGGCGCGACGGAAACTGTCACGGTGGCCGTGGCCGTCCATTTCGAGAACCAGGACAAGAGCCCGGGCCTGAAGCGGGGCGGCGTCCTGAACATCGTACGACACGAGGTGGAGATCGAGGCCCCGGTGGGCACAATCCCGGATCACCTCACCGCCGATCTGACGGGCTACGACATCAACGACTCCCTTCATATCTCGGCCATGACATTGCCGGACGGCGTCGCGCCTGCCATTAAAGACCGGGATTTCACAATCGCCACCATCGCGGCGCCGGCCGGCGGTGCGGAGGCGGCCGAGGACGAAGGCGGCGAAAGCGAAGCGTGAGCGTGGGCGGGCCCG
>JBHJGV010000024.1:0-30738 GCA_050331455.1 Alphaproteobacteria bacterium | reverse complement strand
GGCGGGGCGGCTTGGTGCGCTAAACAACCATCATGGGGGTGGTGTGTGGCTCCGCCGCCAACTACCCCCCGCCCCCCCCCCCGGGCCGCCCCTGTCCATGACACCCAACGAAACGAGGCGTCGTCGTCGAAGCGAACGACTCAGCTCTCCTTGTCGTCCTTCTCGTCTTCGGTGTCGTCGTCGTCGTCCGTGTCCTTCTCCACCTTGCTGAGGGCGGCGCCCAGAATATCGCCGAGCGAAGCCCCACTGTCGGTCGAGCCAAACTGGGCCACGGCGTCTTTTTCGTCGGAGATCTCAAGGGCCTTGATGGACAGCTGGACCGAGCGGGCCGACTTGTCGACCCGGGTGACCATGGCATCCACCTTGTCGCCGACGGCGAAGCGTTCCGGACGCTGTTCGGACCGCTCGCGGGACAGATCGTTGCGGCGAATGAAGGCGCGCATGCCCTCCTCGCCCACGGCAACCTCGATCCCACTTTCCTGCACATCCGTCACCGTTCCGGTCACCCGTGTGCCTTTGCGCAGGTCGCCCATGGCCTCGAGAGGATCCTCGCCGAGCTGCTTGATCCCCAGGCTGATCCGCTCCTTGTCGGAGTCGACGTCGAGGACGACGGCGGCGACGAAATCACCCTTGTTGTATTCCTTGATGACGTCCTCGCCCGGGCGGTTCCAGTCCAGGTCCGACAGGTGCACCATGCCGTCCACATCCCCTTCCAGACCGATGAACAGGCCGAACTCGGTGATGTTCTTGATTTCGCCTTCGATCCGCGTGCCGGAGGGGAAGCGATCCGAAAAGGCCGCCCACGGATTTTGCATGCACTGCTTCAGCCCGAGGGAGATCCGGCGCTTGTTCGGGTCCACTTCGAGGACCATGACCTCCACCTCCTGGGATGTGGAGACGATCTTGCCCGGATGAACGTTCTTCTTGACCCAGGACATTTCGGAGACGTGCACCAGACCCTCGACGCCGGGCTCCAGCTCCACGAACGCACCGTAATCGGTGATATTCGTGACGCGGCCGGTGAACTTGGCGTCCACGGGATATTTTGCTTCGACGCCGTCCCAGGGATCGGCCTCGAGTTGCTTCATGCCCAGGCTGATGCGCTGGGTTTCCGTGTTCACTTTGATGACCTGGACCTTCACGGTCTGGCCGATCTGCAGCACTTCCTGGGGATGATTGACCCGCCGCCAGGCGATGTCGGTCACGTGCAGCAGGCCGTCGACCCCGCCCAGATCCACGAAGGCACCATAATCGGTGATGTTTTTCACCACGCCTTCGCGGATATCGCCTTCTTTCAGGTTTTCGACGATTTCCTGGCGCTGCTCCGCCCGGGTCTCTTCCAGCACGGCACGGCGGGAGACAACGATATTGCCCCGACGCTTGTCCATTTTCAGAATTTGGAAAGGCTGGGGAATATTCAGCAACGGAGTCACATCGCGCACGGGGCGGATGTCCACCTGACTGCCCGGCAGGAAGGCGACGGCGCCGTCGAGATCGACCGTGAAGCCGCCTTTGACGCGCCCGAAAATGACGCCTTGAACCCGCTCATTGGCCGCATACGACTTCTCCAGACGCACCCAGCTTTCCTCACGGCGCGCTTTGTCCCGGGACAGTATGGCCTCTCCGAGGGCGTTTTCCACGCGCTCCAGATAAACCTCGACCCGGTCGCCGACGGACAGCGTTGCGTCTTGTCCGGGCACCGCGAATTCCTTGAGGGGAACACGGCCTTCGGTCTTAAGGCCCACATCGATGATCGCCATATCGTTCTCGATGGAGATCACCCGGCCATCCACGACCGACCCTTCCTCGAGTTTGTTCTGCCCGAGATTTTCCTCGAGCATGGCAGCGAAATCATCCGTCGTCGGCGTGTTGGAAAAGTCCAGATCGGTGGCAATGGCGGTGTCAGACATCAAAACTCCTGTAACGCGTCCCGGGCGACGCAGCGCTGCCGGTCAGATGGGTTCATTCGATGGTTCGGGGGCGACCCGCTCGGTACACGGCCAAAGGCGTGGCCGGTGCGGAAACGGGTCTAGCGGGCCCGGCATGCCATGCCGGGCCACGCGGTGTCCTGAATGGATCAGGTTGTCTCGGCGAGGGGCCATGAGCGTCCGCCGAAAAAGGCCGACGCTTCCAGAGCCGCGCTCTTCCTGGTCAGATCCGCCTTAAGCCGGTCGGATCACAGCCCGGAGCCGGGCGCACCTCGGTCGATACTCATCGACGCATCGATGATCTCGCGGGCTGCCTCGAATGCCATGTGTCTATCCAACTCGGTCGTGTCGAGCAAGTGCGCGTCTTCGGCAGGGACCAGGGGAGCCGCGGCGCGGGTTCGGTCCCGTTCGTCCCGCGCCTGGAGATCCTGCAAGACCTGTTCATAGGTGATGTCGGTCAGACCCTTGTCCCGGAACTCGGAAAAGCGGCGGCGGGCCCGCACTTGCGGGCTGGCCGTCACGAACAGCTTTACCGGCGCCCCGGGACAGACGACCGTGCCGATATCGCGGCCGTCCAGCACGGCGCCGCGGGCGGAGCGGCCGTCCGACAGGGTGCCGGGCGCCTTGGCGAAGGCCCGCTGATAGGACAACAGGGCCTCGCGGACCGGCGTCAGCGCGGCGACCTTCGAGGCCGCCTCACCCACCCGATCGGTCCGCAGGGCCGCATCCTCGATGATCTGGCTCTCAAGAAGGGGCACGGCCGCCAGGGCGTGGTCCAGGGTGCCGGGATCGCCGCCGGCATCCAGCACCAGCAAGCCGACCCGCCGGTACAGCGCGCCCGTGTCCAGATAGGCAAAGCCGTAATGGTCGGCCAGGCGGCGGGCCAGGGTCCCTTTGCCGGCGGCCACGGGCCCGTCGACGGCGACAACCGGAGTGGTCACGTCCTGTTACCCCACAATGGATGGGCGATCACCACATGTTCTGACGCGCAGAAAATGGGCGATGCGTCCACATCGATAAAACGCTTTTCGTCCGCCAGAAGCTCGGCCGCGGCTGCCGCCGCCGCCGGCTCCGTCGCTTCCTCGGTCAGGGCCGCCACGGTGTCGAACCACAATTCGGCGACCCCGTCATAGTCCTCGCTGCCGCCCCGCATCCGCCTTACGGTATCGTTTCGGCTCGCGGCAACGGTATGGCATTGGACATAGGCCCGGATCCCCAGGACATCCGCATGCCGATGAACCAGGGGGGCGTGGGTCTCGCGCCAATAGGTTTGAAACGCCTCGCGCGTGAGGGATGGCAACCGGCGCAAGGGATAGATCAGCTTGATCATGGCGCGTTCTTTCTTCCCGACGCGTTCTTTCTTCTGGAGCAGGCGCTACCAATCCGACTCGCCGACCAGGGCCCCGATCCCGCCCATGCGGTCCAGGAAGGAAGGGAAGCTCGTCGCAATCATCGCGCAGCCCGAAACCGAGACCGGCGCCTGGGCTGCAAGGCCCAGCACCAGAAAGGCCATGGCGATGCGATGGTCGCCCCCGGCCGCCACATGACCGCCGCCCGGGACGCCCTCTGGACCCCGCCCTTCTACAATCAGCGTATCATCCTCCACCGTGACGCAGACCCCGCAGGCCTGCAAGCCGGCGGCCGTGGCCGAAAGCCGGTCGGATTCCTTGACCCGCAATTCGGCAAGGCCTTCCAGCCGGGTGGTGCCTTCCGCAAAGGCGGCGGCAACGGCCAGGATGGGATATTCGTCGATCATGGACGGGGCCCGTTCGGCCGGCACCGTCACGGCCTGGAGCGGCCCGGCGGTCACGGCAAGGTCGCAGACCGGCTCGCCCCCTGCCACCACCTCTCGCTGCCGGGTGACCGTGGCGCCCATCTCCTCCAGCGTCGTCAGGAGACCCGACCGGCCCGGATTGAGCATGACATTCGTGACCTCGACCCGGGACCCGCCCACGATGAGGCCCGCGACGAGGCCGAAGGCAGCTGAAGACGGATCCCCCGGAACGGCGACGGCGGTGCCGACGAGTTCGGCATCGCCCGCCACGGTGATGGCCCGCCCGCCATCCGCCGACGGCGCGCTTTCAAGCCTGGCACCGAAAGCCGTCAGCATGCGTTCGGTATGATCCCGCGTCGCCACGGGCTCGATCACCGTCGTGGCCCCCGGCGCATGCAGACCGGCCAGAAGGATCGCGGATTTGACCTGGGCGCTCGGCACCGGGACCGTATACCGGATTGGCAGCGGCGGCGCCGCGCCCCGCAGGCGCGCCGGGAGACGGCCCCCTTCCTGGAGATCCGCATCAAGGCCCATCAAGCGCAAGGGCGCGATGACCCGTTCCATGGGGCGGCTGCGCAGACTGGAATCACCCGTCACGAAAACCGGGAAATCATAGCCGGCCAGCACCCCCATCATGAGACGCACGCCGGTGCCCGAATTGCCGAAATCGAGAATGTCCGCCGGGGCGCTCAAGCCCCCGACACCGGCCCCCCGGACGGTCCAGGCGCCGGACTGCGCGCGGTGGAGCACCGCCCCCATGGACCCGACGGCCGCCGCGGTGCGCAAAATGTCGTCCGATTCCAAAAGGCCGGTGATTCGCGTTTCCCCGATGGACAGAGCACCCAGGATCAGGGCCCGGTGGGACATGGATTTGTCGCCGGGCGTTGCGAAACATCCCGACAGCGGCGGACTGGGCCGCGCGGTGAGGCGATCCGGCAGGGCGGTGGCGGGATCCGAAACAGGGTCGGGCATGGCGTGCGCTTTCCCGGTAAACGGTTGGGGTCAATCGGTTGGGATACTCTTTGACAGCGTGGGCCGATCATGGCAAACGCCCGCTTCCATGGGGCGTTCGCCCGGGCCGCGCCCTGCCCCGGCGCCTGCAGCCCGATTTCCTGACCCCGTTCGACGCCGTTCTCGTTGATGCTGCCCTGAACGCGTTGTTCCCGACGATGCATGATTGAAGGACATCCGCGCCGTGCCGAAGCCAGAGCTTGGAACGAAAAGAACCTGCATCAATTGTGGGGCCCGCTTCTACGACCTCGATAAGCGGCCCATTGAGTGCCCCAAATGCGGTCATAGCTTCGACCCGGAAGCCCTGATCAAGCCCAAGCGCCAGCGCACCGCCAAGGCGGCCGCCGAGGACGTGGCGACAGAGGAGGCAAAGAAGAAAGAGGGGCTCGCCGATCAGGAGGCGGACGAAGAAGAGGACGAGGATCTGGAGGACGATCTCGACGATGAGGACGAGGTCGAGGAGGATCTGGACAGCCCCGATGACGACGATGCGTCCGGCGATGATGACGAAGAGACAGCCAGCGAGGATGACGACGAAGAGTCCGACGGCAAAGGCAAAAAGCGCAAGAAACGTAAACGCAAGAAAGCGCCCGCCGCCGGGGCCGAGGATGACATCCCCGACCTGTCTTCCGACGACGAGGACGACAGCGACGACGGCACCCAGGAAGGGATGGACAATATCATCGAGGACATGTCTGACCTCGACGACGGCGATGACGACGTGACCGGGATCGTCGAAAAGGAAGACAGCGCCGACAAGGAAATATGAACCGGCGGCGGTTCCCGGCGGGGCATCCGATGGACCGGACGCCCCGATCCCACACCCTCGTTTTTTTTGTTGAACCCCCGCGCCGGCGGGACTAGGGTCCGGCTCTCGTTGCGGCACCCGCCGCATCCGACCTCTCGTGGGGCCATAGCTCAGTTGGGAGAGCGCTACAATGGCATTGTAGAGGTCGCCGGTTCGATTCCGGCTGGCTCCACCATTTCTTCGCTCACGCACAACTCGCTTCGCTCATGTGCTCCGCGGGGGCGGCCTGACCGGCCGACGCGCGGTCGCGCTTGCGAACCCTGCGGGTTCGTTCGGTTCGAACTTTGTCCCTCCAGCTCCGCCATTTCTTCGCTCACGCACAATTCGCTTCGCTCATGTGCTCCGCGGGGGCGGCCTGACCGGCCGACGCGCGGTCGCGCTTGCGAACCCTGCGGGTTCGTTTGGTTCGAACGTTCTCCCTCCAGCTCCGCCATGCTCGATGACGCCGCGATCATGCGCCTTGCGGACTCTTGTGG
Source organism: Alphaproteobacteria bacterium (assembly GCA_050331455.1). Taxonomy (GTDB): domain Bacteria; phylum Pseudomonadota; class Alphaproteobacteria; order JAJFIK01; family JAJFIK01; genus CAYUYV01. The sequence continues at coordinate 24,741 of JBHJGV010000024.1, read as the reverse complement.
TTCCCTGGAGATGCCCCCCGAGCTGCCGCAAACCAACCACACCGAAAGGCGCGGGACCACCCGTTACGCCGATCACTGTGCCGCGTGCCACGGTCCGCCGGCAGAGGGTCTCGATGTGCTTCATGCCCACAATCTGGTTTTGCTGGACGGGGCCTATTGGCGCACCGTCTTTGGCAAGGCCCGATCAGGGATCTCGATGAGCGATCGCAGCAGGGTGTTGGGAAACCGGCGAGTCAGGGTCACCGCGTAAAATGCCTCTTTCAGGCCGGGAAGCTGTGCGGCCTCGATAAGCCGTCCGGATTCGATCTCGTCCTTCACGACAATGGGCGGAACCACGGCCAACCCCAGATCGGCCCGCGCCAACAGGCGCAGCATGGCCATATCGTCGACCTCGGCCACAAGGCTCGGATTCACACCCAGCCGGTCCACCAGTGCGTCAAAGCCAATCCGTATACTGCTTTCCAAGGTGGGCACCACCAGCGGTTCGTCCTGGAGCATCTGTTCAAGGGACTGGCGGGCCCGCACCCGGCGTTTCGTACCCACGAGACTAACAGGCTGTTCGGCGATCAGATGGGTGATCCATGGGGTCGCGCTGTCCCGGGCCAGGGGCATGTCGACCAGCACGGCATCGAGCCGATGGGCCTCCAACTGCCGAAGCAGATCGTTGAGGCTGCCGGATCGCAGGATCAATTCGATATCGCTGCGTCCCAGCAGGGGCTCAAGGAAACCCATCTGAAAATTGCGCGATAGCGTGGCCAGCGCCCCGATCCGCAGCACCTCCCGCGCCGCCCCACCCCGCCTCATGGCATCCACCAATTCATCGCCCACGGCGAAAATGGCGTCGGCATGGTCGAGCGCGATCCGGCCTGCTTCGGTGAGTTCCAGGGCTCGTCCCCGGCGTTCGAACAGGGCCTGGCCCAGCCGCTCCTCCAGCAGACGGATCTGATGGGACACAGCCGATTGGGACACGTTGAGCTGCTGGGCAGCCCGGGTCAGGTTGCCCTCATGGGCAACCATCTGGAAATAGCGCAGGTGGTGATAATTCAGCTCGCTCATACCGTTCACTTAGACAGAACATTTTCTTTAGAACAAAGTATTTTTCTGAAGATATCGGCTGACGTATAGCCTTGCCTGATCCCATCCTCAACCGGAGACGCCACGCCCATGCTTTATGCGCTCACTCCCTTAATTCCGCCTGCCGCGCTGCTGCTCGCGGCCTTTGTGGCTTTTCAGCGCCCCGGTCGGCGCCCGACGGGCATCCCCCGACTGACGGAAGGCGCGGCGCTGGTCGGCCTTGCCGCAGCCATTACAACCGCTGTGATCCTGATCCGGGAAAGCTCTGGGACGGGACCGCTGATCGGATTGCTCGGCGTGGGCCTGTCGAGCCGGCTCGATGTGGTCAGCGTCGTCATGCTGGTGCTGGTGTCTTTCGTGGGCTGGATCGTGATCCGCTATTCCGGTTCCTATCTCGACGGCGAGGCGCGCCAGGGCGCGTTTCTGGGTTGGATGGCGGCAACGCTCGCGTCGGTGCTGTTGCTTGTCCAGGCGGGCAACCTCATCCATTTGGCGGTGGCCTGGGTCGCCACCAGCCTGTCGCTGCACCGGCTGCTGCTGTTTTACGGAGACCGGGTCCAGGCAATCCGGGCTGCACGGAAGAAATTTGTCGTGGCACGGATGGGCGATGTGGCGCTGATCGGCGCGGTGGCCCTGCTCGCCTATGGCTATGGCAGTTTCGATATCGCGACGATCCTTGCCGCAGCCCAACAGGACACGGCACCCACGGGCAGCATCTGGGCCGCCCTGCTTCTCGCATTTGCGGCCATGCTGAAATCGGCCCAGTTCCCGACCCACAGCTGGCTGACGGAAGTGATGGAAACGCCCACACCGGTGTCGGCCCTGCTCCATGCGGGCGTGATCAATGCGGGCGGCTTCCTGCTTATCCGCTTTTCCGATGTCATGCTGCTGGCGCCCGGCGTGCTGGCCCTCTTGGTGTTGATCGGCGGCTTCACGGCGTTGTTTGGCGGTCTGGCCATGCTGGGCCAGTCGGGCGTGAAGAACTCGCTGGCCTGGTCCACCATCGCGCAGATGGGTTTCATGATCATGCAGTGCGGCTTGGCCCTGTTTCCGCTGGCTCTTCTGCACATCGTCGCCCACTCCCTTTACAAGGCCCATGCGTTCCTGGCCTCGGGCACGGCCGTGGATCTCGTGGCGGCCATCCGGCGGCCTGGGCCCATCGCCATTCCCAGTGGCGGGGCGGTCCTTCGCTCCTTTGGCTTGGCACTTTTCATCTACGCCCTTATCGGCTTTGCCTTCGGGTTCGAGACCAAATCCCCCCAGGCCATCGCCCTGGGCGCCATCCTGATTTTCGGCGTTGCCTATTTGCTCGCCCAGGGCCTCGCGGACAGCGCACCGGACGTGCTCACCCGGCGCACGGCGATTTACTCCGTCGCCACGTCGGTCAGCTATTTCGCACTCCAGACGGGAGCGGAATGGCTCACCTCCGGTACCCTGCTGCGCACCCCGGCGCCGGGCCCCCTGGAATGGGCCCTGCTCAGTCTTGCGGTGTTCAGTTTCGGTCTCGTCGCCCTGGCCCAGGCCCTTTTTCCCCTCTGGGCCTATCACCCGGCGGCGGCGGGCCTGCGGGTGCACCTTGCCAATGGTCTTTATGCGAATGCCGTGTTCGATCGGCTGGTCGGCAATTGGTCCGTCCACCGCTCGTCCTGACATGTGAGAAGGAGATCCGCCATGACACTCGACACTTCTTTGGGCCCGGTCGACTTCTCCGTGATGAGCGATGCGGACACGGCCGCGCGACAGATCCCACCCTTGTGGCCGCTGGCCTCCTATGTCGCCGTCAATCCCTATCTGGGTCAGACCGGCGAGACCCTGGCCCAGACGGGCGCCCGGCTGGGGCGCGTCGGCGGCCTGCCCGTGACCATGGCCCGATCCTGGTATCAGGATCGCGTGGCGTCGAACGCGATCACGGACGATGATTTGGCGGCCGCCCTGGCCGCCTCGCCCCATGCGGAAAAGCCAGCCGATGTTGCGGCCCTGAAAGCGGCGATGCAGTCGGTGCGGCCGGCGGCGGAGCCGCTGAAGACTGTGGTCGACCTCGCCGCCCGGGAAAGCGGGATCGACTGGCCCGGCATCATGGCAGACCGGTTCGGCGTATGGGCGGGGGGCTATTTCGACCGAGGCCAGGCCCTGTGGGCCGCCCCCCGGCGCAAGTCGGCCTGGTCCGCCTGGCAGGCCTTTGCCACCCATGACCTGACGCCGGAGATCATGGGCCTGAAGGATTTTGCGGCCTTTGTCGCCGATGTGCCCGAGAACGCCGGCGAGGCCATGGCCCGCGCGGTCAACACCCTCGGCCTCGACCGGGCGGCGCTCGAAACCTATTTCCACCAGCTTCTGCTCTCGCTGGGGGGCTGGGCCCAATATGCCCGTTACGAGTTGTGGCGTGCCGAACTCGCCGATGGTGGCGATACGACGATTACGGATTTCCTAGCCATTCGCCTGGTCTGGGAAGAGGCGCTGTACCGTCAGCACCAGGACACCATCGATGCTGCCTGGGCCGGGGTCCGCAAGGCCCATGTCGAGCCGCTCCAGCCGCAGGCGGACGATATCGTCGATGAAATTCTGCAGGAAGCCAATGAACGGGCGATCCAGCGCGACCTCGCCGCCACCCTTGCCCGACCGGCGCCCGCACCCCGCAGCAGCCGGCCGACCCTGCAGGCCGCGTTCTGTATCGATGTGCGCTCCGAAGTCTTCCGGCGCGCCCTTGAGGCGGTCGATCCGGCGATCCAGACCCTGGGGTTTGCGGGCTTTTTCGGCGTCTTCGCCAAACATCGCCGCTTTGCCTCCGATGTGGACGAGCTGCGCCTGCCCGTCCTCCTGAACCCCACGGTCAGTTCCTCCTCGGGCGACGAAAGCCAGTCCGCCCAGGATCTGGCGGCGCGCTATGCAGCCCGGGCCAAGCGGGCTTGGGGGCGCTTCAAGCTGGCCGCCGTTTCCTCCTTCGCCTTTGTTGAGGCGATGGGCCCCGTCTATATCGGCAAGCTGCTGCGCGACGGGTTGGGCCTTAATCCCATGACGGTGCCGAACGATCCCACGCCGCATTTCGACCCGGCGCTGGATCTGGAGACCCGGATCGGGGCGGCCGAAACGGTGCTGCGTGCCATGTCACTGACCTCGAATTTCGCACGGGTCGTGCTGTTGGCGGGCCATGGCGCGAATGTCGTCAATAATCCCCATGCGAGCGGGCTCCATTGCGGGGCCTGCGGCGGCTATTCCGGTGAGGTCAATGCCCGGCTTCTGGCGCAACTGCTGAACGACACGGACGTACGCAAGGGGCTGATCGAGCGGGGCATCACCGTGCCCGAGGACACGCTTTTCGTCGGCGGACTGCACGATACGACCACGGACAGGATCACGATCTACGACAAGGACGTGTCCATCGATCAGCACAAGGCCGATTTGAAGCAGGTGCAGCAATGGCTGAAGGCCGCCGGGAAAGTGACCCGGGGGGAGCGGGCGCTGCGCCTGCCGCGTGCCGAAAGCCATGGGGATATTCCCGTGCGAGCCCGGGACTGGGCCGAGGTGCGCCCCGAATGGGCCCTCGCGGGCTGCAAGGCCTTCATCGCGGCCCCCCGCGCGCGCACGGCCGGACGCAGCCTCGAAGGCCGGGCTTTTCTGCACGACTATGATTGGCACCAGGACGGGGACCAGGGCTTTGGCGTTCTGGAGCTGATCATGACGGCGCCGGTGGTCGTGGCAAGCTGGATCAGCCTGCAATATTACGGCTCCACCGTCGCGCCGGAGGCCTTCGGGTCCGGCAACAAGCTTTTGCACAATGTGGTGGGCGGCATCGGCGTTTTCGAAGGCAATGGCGGCCTGCTGCGCGGCGGCCTCGCCTGGCAATCGGTGCATGACGGAGAAGACTACGCCCATGATCCGCTGCGTTTGTCCGTGTGCATCGAAGCGCCGGTCGAGGCGATGACCGACATTCTGCGGCGCCATGACGGCGTGCGCGCGCTGTTCGACAATCGGTGGCTTCACCTCTTCGCCATGGATGCGCAGGGCCGGCTCGCCAAGCGCTATGTGGGCGATCTCACCTGGGTGCCGGTGGACGGGAAAGGCGAGGCGAGCCGGGACCTTTTGGCCGTAAGCTGACGGCCGTGGACTGAACCGGCCCCAACGCCGGCTGCGCCGCCACGCGGCCGTCTTCCCCGCGCCGCCCCTTCAGGCGCGGGGAACGAGACGGGCCGGCATGCCTTCCTTCGGGCGCAGGGACACGAGGGCGATGGGCGTGATGGCCTTGCCCGGCAACAGGGTTTCCACGCGGAACGCCTGGGCGATGAGCGCAAGGGCCAGGGTGCCTTCCGTCAGCGCAAAGCCCATCCCGATACATGTGCGCGGCCCCAGATTGAAAGGCATATAGGCATAGCGGTCCCGGGTCTTGACCGCCGCCGGCGTGAAGCGGTCCGGGTCGAAGGCTTCCGGATCGTCCCATACACGCTCGTGCCGATGCAGAACATAAGGGCTGATCAGGATGATGGCCCCTTTGCGCAGATCATGGCCGGCGACGCGCACCGGCTTGCGCACCTCCCGGTCCATCATGGGCACGGGCGGATAAAGACGCATGGCCTCTTCCAGCACCTGACGGGTATAGGTCAGGCCCGCCGCCTGTTCGCCCGTGACCGGCGCTGCCGGATCCTTGCCCAAGACACGGTCGGCCTCCTCGCAGATACGCTCGGCGGCCCACGGAAATTCACCGAGCAGATAAAGGGCCCAGGTCAGGGCGACCGCCGTGGTCTCGTGCCCGGCGGCTAGAAAGGTGGCGAGATTGTCCTTGATGTCCGCGTGGCTCAGGGTCCGGCCGGTTTCCTCGTCCCTGGCCTCTATCAGGCGGGTCAGGAAATCGGACCGGGGCGTGGGGTCGGCGAGACGCGTGGCCAGGATCCCATCCATCGTGGCGCGCAGGGTCTTCAGCGTGGAGCGCGCCTGCCACCATTTCACCCGGGGCACCCAGCCCGGCACGCCGAGGAGCGTCAGGCGGTCCGGCCGGGCATAAATGTCCAGATAGTCGGTGATGCACCGGCCCAGGGCATACCGGTCCAGGGAAAGATCCGTGAACAGCGTGTTGCACAGGATCTCCAGCGTCAGGTCCATCATTTCCGGATGGAGATCAAGCTCACGGGGGCCCTCAGCCCGCCACGCGTTGAGTCGGGCGCGCACCACCTCCGCCATCATGGGGACAAGCGCGCGGATTTGCGACCCCTTGAAGGCCGGTTGCATGGCCCGGCGCTGACCGGCCCAGGCCTCCCCCTCGCTGGTCAGCAGCCCGTTCCCGAGCGCCGGCTTCAACACAGCACCCTGGACGCGGGTCTTGCCGAAGGTTGCGGGATCCGTCAGCACCTGGCGCAGGGCGTCCGGATCACTCAGAAACAGGGCCTGCACGAAACCGTTGTCGTAAAGCTGGACCGGCTCCTTGAAGGCGGGCCGGGTCCACACGGCCAGCGTCGTGCGCCGCATCTCGGGAAACACGCTGACCAGGGAGGTCAGCCTTTCGCGCGGTTCGAATCGGGCGAGTTGTCCGGACCGGGGCGTTTTCGTCGAGTCCATGGTCATGGCCGTCTCCTTCAGGGATCGCCGGTTCAGGGTTTGCAGGAGCTGCGGCGGACCGGTTTGACATCCATGCCCCCGTCATTACCCTTGATGGAGCAGAATTTCCTCCCGCGTGCACTCCGGAACGGCATCCATGGCAAAGGATCTGATGAATTATCACCACCTGGCGCAGGATGCCCTCAGGGGCGTCGTCAGGCTGGCGCTGGAGCGTGTGCGCGATGACGGGCTGCCGGGCAGCCATCATTTCTACATCGCCTTCCAGACCGTGTTCCCGGGCGTCATGATCTCGGATGTGCTGAAAGCCCAATATCCGGGCGAAATGACCATCGTCATTCAGCACCAGTTCGGCGATTTGGAAGTGACTCAGGATCATTTCGAAGTGACCCTGAGCTTCAACAAAGTGCCCGAGCGCCTGTCTGTGCCCTTCCAGGCCATCACCAGCTTCTATGATCCCAGCGTCCAGTTCGGCATCCGCTTCGAACGGGACGGTGACGGGGACGGGGAGACGCCGGAACAGCTTTCCTTCCCCCGCGGTGAACGGGCCCATGGGGCGCCGGATGGGCCCGCAACGGCGCAAAGCGCCGACGAGGAAACCGAACACAAGGCCGAAGGCGGCACCGCCGACGTGGTGAGCCTCGACACGTTCCGCTCCTCCCGTAAAAAGTGACCGGCACGGGCCGGACACGAAAGCGCGTTGCTGCACCCCCCAATTGCGATGGTCCGGCAACTGCCTTAAACCTCTTTTCCGAAACACGAAGGATCGATGGCAGCGCATTCCGGGCCGCGTGTCCCGCTTGGGTCGGCGGCTTGGCCCTTTCCGATTTGCGCGGGCCTGCACGCAAGAGGTTGACGATGGCGACGACCCGGACCGAAACGGATTCCTTTGGCCCACTCGACGTGCCGGCGGACCGGTATTGGGGTGCCCAAACCCAGCGATCCCTGGGAAATTTCAAGATCGGTACGGAAACCATGCCGGCCCCGCTCATCCGGGCGCTGGGCATTGTGAAGCGGTCCGCGGCCCTGGCCAACAAGAGCCTCGACAATCTGGACCCCCGCCTTGCAGACGCGATCACAAAGGCCGCCGACGACGTGATCGCGGGCCGGCTCGACGACCATTTCCCCCTGGTCGTGTGGCAGACGGGGTCGGGCACCCAGTCCAACATGAACGCCAATGAGGTGATCTCCAACCGGGCCATCGAGATCCTGGGCGGCACGGTCGGCTCCAAGGATCCGGTCCACCCCAACGACCACTGCAACCGGTCCCAGTCCTCCAACGACACCTTCCCGACAGCCATGCATATCGCGGCGGCGGAGGAAATCCATCACCGGCTCGTCCCGGCGCTTCGTCATCTGCATACGGCGCTCGATGGCAAAGCCAAGGCCTGGGGCGACATCATCAAGTTCGGGCGGACCCATCTTCAGGACGCGACGCCCCTGACCCTGGGTCAGGAATTTTCCGGCTATGCCGCACAAGTGCAATACGGCATTGAGCGGGTGAAAGCCTCCCTGCCCCGCCTGCTGCAGCTTGCCCAGGGCGGCACGGCCGTTGGTACGGGCCTCAACGCCAAGCCGGGCTTTGCCGAAGCCTTCGCGGCCGAAGTGGCGGAGGTGACCGGCCTGCCCTTCGTCACGGCCGAGAACAAATTCGAGGCCCTGGCGGCCCATGACGCCATTGTCGAAATGTCGGGCATGCTGAACACCGTGGCCTGCAGCCTGTTCAAGATCGCCAGCGATATCCGCCTGCTGGGCTCGGGCCCGCGCTCGGGCCTTGCCGAATTGCGCCTGCCGGAGAACGAGCCGGGCTCCTCCATCATGCCGGGCAAGGTGAACCCGACCCAGTGCGAAGCGCTGACCATGGTCTGCGCCCAGGTGATGGGCAACCACATGACTGTGACCATGGCGGGCAGCCAGGGGCATATGGAGCTCAATGTCTTCAAGCCGGTGATGATCTACAGCCTGCTCCAGTCCGTGCGGCTGCTGGGCGATGCGGCCGTCAGCTTCACGGACAAATGCGTGGCGGGCATCGAGCCGAATGACGAACAGATCAGCGCCCTGATGGCCCGCTCCCTCATGCTGGTCACCGCGCTCGCGCCGAAGATCGGCTATGACAATGCAACGATGGTGGCCAAGACGGCCCACAAGAACGGGACGACCTTGCGGGAGGAGGCCCTGAAGCTCGGGTTCGTGAGCGCGGAGGATTTCGATGCCATCGTGCGGCCCGAGGACATGATCGCGCCGAAGGCGTGATCATCCGCCTGCGGAGTGGCATTCGTGCCGGGGCCGGTTAAACGCTCCGTCACCATTGCGGGCCACCGCACCAGCATCACCCTGGAGCCGGCCTTCTGGGACGCTTTGCGGGACATCGCCGCTGCGCAGGGTCTGTCCGTCAGCACCCTGATCGGCGAGATCGACACCGCCCATTCCCGCGGTTCGGAGGCGCGGCCGCCTGGCCAGGGCCTGTCCAGCGCCCTGCGCGTTTACATCCTGAACTGGTATCGCAGCCCCTCCCGGTCGTGATCTGATCGGAGCATCATTAACGTCTTTCAACCCCGCCTTGCCAAGACGCGCCCAAGATGTTCAAATTTTGGACAGGTTTTCATAACGGGCTGGGATGGGGACGATGAGCGGGGATACCGGAGGATTGGGTGGCGGGTCCGATGACGACACCAATGGTCTCTTTGTGTGGACCAAGGAAGACAACAATCGCGTTCGGAACTACATTTGGAAACGGCTGAATATATACTTCCGCCCGCCGCCATTCGAACCGTTTGACGAAAACACCGATATCTTCGAACAAGATCAGCATGAGCCGGTCGCGAACGATGAGGTAACGGCATACAAAACCGAATTGGCGTGTTTTCCAGACTGGAATTTGTATCGTCTCGATTACCAGGCTACTCAAGCCGAGACGGATGGCACCCCCGCATCCGAACAAAGCGATCCCCACCCTTCCGTCGGATCGCCGACCTTGCCGTCCAAATATTATTGCTGTGCCTTAGTGGCCAAGAGTTTCGACATTGAAGAACCGGACCCTCTGCAGGTGGTTGTTCTAGACGGGACAAATTTTTACCTTTTCGAAAGCGCCAGCCGTCTTGGTCACCTCAATATTCCGCGGATTTCCCAAGGCAGTTTAAAACTCGAGAATCCCGAACAGGAGGGTTTGTCCGATGAGGCTCAAGCGCTGCGGGAAGAACAGATTCTCGATTACGTAAAATTCTACTTTTTCATTGTCGCCGCGGCGAGCCCCATCACGATTGTTTTTGACTCCAAGAAATTCGTTCCGAACGGCAGACATTTTTATCGCTATGATAATCTTGATACGGATCAGTCCGATCCTCAAGAGGACCGGACTGGTCGGATTCTTGGCAGCAGCATTGACTTCTTCACGGTCGCACAGAAAATCATCGGGCCGGACTACATCAAGATAGCGAGGGTTTTTGGAGAACAGGACACTTTTGTTTTCCGTGTGACGACGTTTGCGCATTCCGAAGCGCGGATCTCCCGGGTGACCATTGACGTGCATTCGGACGGTTTCCTGGAGATCATCAGTCGGGTACCGATTTTCGACAATGTCATCCTTGACAAACAGCTTGCGACGTGGACCTACCAACGCCTCTATCTGCGTGCCTCCGCATGGGACCCTCAAGCGGTGCCGATTTCGGCCCACACGATGCGGGACCTGATCAGATGCGACGAGGGATCGTCCCAAGCGATTGAACACGATGAACCATTCAATGCGGATGAGGGCGATCGCCTCCAATCCTATTTCGATAAGATGGTAAAGGAGTATCCTGACAGGAATTTTGACCAGAAGAACAAACGGTTCTTCGTGATTGGCGATCTGAACTGCCAAAGTCACGAAATCGATATGGGAGTCTATGAATTCGGTTTCTTTTTTACGGGCGATGTGAATTTCGAAGGGGCAACTTTTCGCCGGCGGGCCAGTTTCGCGAACAGTCTTTTCCGGACGGTGCTGGATTTTTCCAGTGCACAAATTGACGGTTTCCTGCGTCTGTCCAATGCCGAAATCTGGGCAGGGACCCATTTTTATCCGGAGCGCCCCCGCCTCAATCTGGATCACGTGCGGATCGGGGGATCGCTTTTCGCCGATACCCTGAACATTCTGTCGAACGGCCTGGTGGGCATTCGCCACGCTATTGTGAAAGGCAATGTGGATCTTCGTGGCCTGCGCGCAGGCGTTCTCGCCATTACGGGGCTTGAGACCAACGGAGGCGTTTCCGCCGGGTGCAGACAGTTGAGCACGCGCGAAAACAGCCAGCTTGACCTGGCGCTCCCCTTCGCCCCAACCAAGATCGCGGGTCTTGAAGCTCAGTTCGCGCGCATCAAGGGCGACTTCAACCTTGGTGGTGCGCAAATGCGCTACGCCGATCTGCGGGGCATCCGGGTGGGCGGGCAGCTTGATTTCCGGCCGGCGGAAAAGATCGCCGAGCCAACATGCGCGGACCATTTCCAGCAATGCATCATCGATCGCTATCTGTTTGCCGACCACGCTCACATTGGCGGCGGGTTCCGTCTGCGGGGCGTCAGCATCGGCATGACAAATCCGATCAAGCCGCGCGTGGAACGGGAGCCGCGCCCGGGCCTGAGCTTCAAATTCACAAAATGCGCCTGGATCAATCTGTCAAGCTGGGAGGCCGGCCCCCTCAATGCCGAACCTGGCACCCATAAGGATTATCTTTGGACGGATATCCGTGGTGAATTGAATCACGATGCCCTCATTGGCGACGGCTGCGAGATACAAGGCAATTTCCAGGCCGACGGCGTCACGGTTCACGGCACATGCAGGATCTGCGAATGCGACATTAACGGAAACTTTTTCGCACGCCCCGAATATCGTCGACCGGCAACGATCCAGGGGGATTTCCGGATCAACGGGATGCATGTCAGAAACCAGATCATTCTGGATGGCTTGTGTGTCTTGGGTGAGATGCGGGCAATCGGTGTTTCGGCAGCGGATTTCTATCTGCGGGCGGTCATGCTGGCGATCCCCTACGGACGAGATCCGCAACAAGGCGTATCGGAGGAAGACTTCGTCACGCCCCGGATCGGTATCGATTTTCTCGCCCGTGGCCTGACCGTTCGGGGGCGCATTGACCTGACGGGCATTGAGGTCGGCAACCAGGAAACGAAGAATAGTCTGCTCGATTTCAGGCACGCATTCGCCGGCGACAATGTCACTTTTTTTAATCCGCAGTATTTGGACGAAATTATTGACTTCCACAGCACAATAAAGAAGCAGGAGGAGGACAAAGACCAAGCCAGAGACGAAGCCAAAGACGGCGCGCCGGATGCCCTGTGCCGTGTGGTGTATCACCTGGCGCGCAGCGTTGTTTGGGGTCATGCACGCCTCGACAATCTGAAGATCGGATCGCACCTCACCTTGATAAATCTCTACGTCCAGGGACAACTTTCATTTGCAAATGCCACCCTGGATGGTGATGTGGAATGCGCCTGGTTGCCGGAAAGCAGTGACGAGCGCGTTGTTTATCTGAACGACGTCAAAGACTGCGACTCCAGGGATGCGAAGAGCGAGGACTCTAACTCCATCAAAAAGCGGATCGAGGCGCAAAGGCCTCTCGAAGACGTGATCCTGGACTATCCGATGGGCGTCGTGTGCGGGCGCCTCGTCATGGTCGATCTTGTGTGTCGCGGTGATGTGGATCTGAGCGACCTCCATATCATTGACAGGAACGAGGATCTGCCCCTCGGCGCACCGATATCCTTACGCCAATATTTCTATTCCCTGCCGGAGCGAATGAAGCATCGCTTCGAGGGCTCTTCGTTCAAGACCCGAACGAAAGCCCAAGACCAAACGAAGAGTCCGTCCGACTATCTGTTTCCTGACCTTTGTGCGCGTCAGGTGCACATCGAAGGGCGGCTTCGGCTCTACCGACCGTCCGACGACAATGAGGGCGTCAATCCGGTACGGACGAAATGGTTCTACCTTGCAAGACCGGTCTGGAGCTTGTTCTATGTCTTTCTTGCACCCGCGCGGTGGGTAGTTTCGGGTTTTCTCCGTCTGATTTCAATCATGATCCGTTTCCTGTCCGGCCATCGGAACGGCGAAGGCACTGTCATCGCCAATGGCAATGTGTCGGACGAGAAGAACAGGCGCTACGCCCATATCGATGGCGCATTGGATCTGTCCTTTGCCCAGATCAATCATCTCGTGCTGTCGGCCAGCAGTTTTCAGGTCTGGAGCTCGAAGACGGAAGAGCCAAAACCGCTCACCATGCACATCATGAATGGTGTACGGAGCATGGAGGAAAAACTCGTCCAGATCGCCCTCAACTGGACCGGGCGCCTCAGGGACCAAAAACGCAATTGGGAGGTCGACTGGGACGGGGTGAGCCTGGAGCGGGCCAAGGTCGATTTCTTCCAGTACTTCCTTGATGAGCGTCCCGAGTACCGTAACTTCCCGACTGCCGTCCGCCTTCACGGGCTCGAAGTCGAACGCTGGGACCTGGATCCGGACAATTTCCAGAAGCTTTTAAAGCGGGACAGGGAATATCAGCAGACGACTTATCAGATGGTGCGGCGGGAGCTGATGGATCAGGGGCTCGACCGGCCGGCCAAGCAGATTTTCCGGGAAATGCGCCGGGCCCAGCGTATGCGGCTGAAATGGACCAATCCGGGCTGGATCTACGACCGGTGGATCGAGGACACGTTCTTCGCCTATTTCACCAAGATCGGCAGCCATCGCCTGAAGCTTGTCATGGGCCTGTGGCTTTTGCTGTCGATTGCGGCCTTCTCATTGCCCCAGAATGTGGTTGTCGCCCCGGACCGCGGCGAGTTGCTCTACAGCGCGCGCAGCGAGATGGCCGACAAGGATGCGATGCCGGAAAGGCCGAACGCCTCCTGGGCCACGACCCCCGCCGACACCCATCCGGAACTCGGCTCCTGGACACGGGCCGACGGCTTCTGGCTCGCCCTGCGCTATCATATCCCCATGATTTCCCTGTTCTCCGAGGACAAATGGCTCGCCGGGGACAAGAACGAGGTGGTCCATTTCGATCTGAACCGCGTTTCGCCCCTCGCGAACACCAACGAAACCGTTCGGGGCGCCATCCAGACCTTGAAGAATTGGGTGCGGCCCATGACCGACGCCGTCGGTGCCGGGATCGATTATCTGACTGGGGATCTCTTCCACAACAGGCTGGCGAACGGGTCGGACAGCCCAGGCGTAAACCACGGCCAAAGGGATCCGTTCGAGCGTCAGACCTGCGCCGAGGCGCTTTCGGCAATCGAGCCCGACGGACCGCTGGTCATGTGTGTGCGTCCGTCCCAATATGCGAGCTTTACAGCCATATTCCATTGGATCTTCGTGCCACTTATGATCACGATCTTTGCGGTCGGTGTCGTCCAGCGCCGGGTGGGTGTGGGCACGTCCGGAGGGTGATTAAGGGGGCGTCGCTGACCGCCCGTAACGGGCAAGGGAGCGGTCATGGTGCCGGCGCTGATGAGTGTCTTCCTCATGATTGCCCTGGGTGCTGTCCTGAAACAGGCCGTGTTTCAGGACGAGCCGCCCTGGCGGTTCCTGGACCGGCTCAACTATTTCGTGTTCTTTCCCACCCTGCTGGCTGTCACGCTGGCCAGCTCGGACCTGTCGGACATTGCCGCGGGGCCCATTGCGGGGGCCCTCCTTTCCGGCCTCGCCTGCGCGGCCCTCATGGTCCTCGCCTTGCGCGCGGTGCTCGGCATTCCGGGCCCGCAATTTTCCAGCGTGTTCCAGGGAGCCCTGCGCTGGAACGGTTTCGTGGCCATTGCCACCGGGGCGGCCCTGGCACCGGGCCAGGGCCTCGCCATCGTCGCCGTTGTCGTGGCGGTGCTCGTGCCCCTGCTGAACATCCTGTCCGTGATCGTCATCACCCAGACCAATCCGGCCCTGCCGACTCCCTGGCGCACCCTGCCCGTCACCCTGGCGCGCAATCCGCTGATCCTCGCCTGCCTGTCCGGCCTTGTGCTCAACGGTCAGACGCTGCTGCTGGACAGCCCCCTCGGCACCATGGCGCAAACCCTTGGCCGGGCCGCCATGCCGCTCGGCCTGCTCGGGGTCGGGGCCGGGCTCCATCTGACGGCGCTCAAGGGACGGGTCGGCCTCATCCTGGTGACGATCACTATCAAGCTGGTGTTGATGCCCGCCCTGTTCGCCGGGTTCGCCGATCTTTACGGCATCGAAGGGACGGCGCGCACCATCATGATCGTCTGCGGCGCCGTGCCGGGGGCCACGTCGTCCTATGTGCTGGCCCGCCAACTCGGGGGCGACGCCACCCTTATGGCGGGACTCGTCACGGCCTCGACCCTCGGCGCCCTTGTCACCATGCCTGTGATGTTCTGGCTGCTCACCTGACCCTGCCCCTGCCCCTGCAGAAGGTCGCGCGGCCGGCCCGATTGCGCGCCTCGCGTGGCGGGCGTATATCTGCGGGGCTGGCGCAGGGTTCAGAACCGCGCGAAGGATAGAGAGTACCGCCATGACCGCCCTCGATGCCGGCCCTGGGCCGGCCGGCCAGCCCCGGGACACCCCCGCCCCCGAACAACCGACCCGCCGTCATCTGCTGGGCATCCAGGACATGGCGCCCCAGGAGGTGACGGACCTTCTGGACCTCGCCGATACCTTCGTGGCCTTCAACCGGGGCGCGGACAAGAAGCGCTCCTCTTTAAGGGGCCGCACCCAGATCAACCTGTTTTTCGAGCCCTCCACCCGCACGCAAAGCTCCTTCGAACTCGCCGGCAAGCGCCTCGGCGCCGATGTCATGAACATGGCCGTTAAAAGCTCGGCCGTGTCCAAGGGCGAAACCCTGCTCGACACCGCCACGACCCTGAACGCCATGCGGCCCGACATCATCGTCGTGCGGCACGCCATGTCCGGCGCCGTCGACCTGCTGGCGCGCAAGGTCGACTGCTCCGTGGTCAATGCCGGCGACGGATCGAACGAGCATCCGACCCAGGCCCTGCTCGATGCCCTGGCCATCCGGCGGCGTCTGGGGCGTCTCGAAGGGCTGACCATCGCGATCTGCGGCGACATCTTGCACAGCCGGGTGGCCCGCTCCAACATCTATCTGTTCAACATGATGGGCGCGCGGGTGCGCATCATCTCCCCCCGCACGCTTCTGCCCCCGGGCGCGGACCGGCTCGGCGTTGAGGTCTACACCTCCATGGCGGAAGGTCTGCGCGACTGCGATATCGTCATCATGCTGCGCATCCAGTTCGAGCGCATGGCGGGCAGCTTTATCCCATCCGTACGGGAATATTTCCGCTTTTTCGGGCTCGATGATGCCAAGCTGCGCGCGGCCAAGCCCGATGTGCTGATCATGCATCCCGGCCCCATGAACCGGGGCGTGGAAATTGACAGTCTCGTGGCCGACGATCCGGCCCGCAGCCTCATCGCCTATCAGGTGGAGCTTGGGGTCGCCATCCGCATGGCGGTCCTGGAATCCCTTGGCGCGCAGACAGAGATCGATCCGGCCCAGGCCCGCGAAACCCAAGTCGACGACACCCATGGCGAACCGGCACAGTCTCGGGCCAATCCGGAGCCCGAACATCGGACCCCGCCGACCCTGGGGGTGATCCCATGAGCGCGCTGCGGCCGATCCTATTCGACAACGCCCAGATCGTCGATCCGGAAACGGATTATCACGGCCCCGGCGCCCTTCTTGTCCGGGACGGGCGCATTGCGGGCTGGTCCAAGGGCGGCCTGCCGGGTGTGCCGTCGGATGCCGAATGGGTGGACTGCAAGGGTAAGGCCCTCGCCCCGGGCCTGATCGATATGCGGGTCTTCACGGGGGAGCCCGGTGCCGAGCAGAAGGAGACCCTGGCGTCGGCGAGTGATGCGGCAGCCGCCGGCGGCGTGACCACGATGATCGTCATGCCCCGGACGGACCCGGTGATCGACGATGCCTCGCTGGTCGATTTCGTGCTGCGCCGGGCACGCGATACGGCGCGGGTGCGGGTCAGTCCCATGGCCGCCCTGACCCGGGGTCTGCGGGGGTCGGAAATGACCGAGATGGGTCTGCTGGCCGAGGCGGGCGCGGTGGGCCTCACCGATGCGGGCCGCTCGGTCGCCGATGCCCGCGTGTTCCGGCGTTGCCTGTCCTATGCGCGCACCTTCGGCACCCTGATCATGCATGATGCCCTAGAGCCGCGCCTCGCGGAAGATGCGGTCATGAACGAGGGGGAACTCTCCACGCGCCTCGGCCTCGCCGGCCTGCCCGATGCGGCCGAGACCATCATGGTGGATCGGGATATCCGGCTCCTGGAGCTGACCGACACGGTCGGGGCGCCGGCGCGCTATCACCTGGCCCAGGTCTCCTGCGCCGGGGCGGTGGACACTCTGGCCGGCGCGCGGGCCCGCGGTCTCGGCATCACCTGCGGCGTCGCGGCCCATCACCTGGCGCTCAACGAACTCGACATCGCCAATTACCGGACCTTCTTCAAGATCCAGCCGCCCCTGCGGCGGGAGGACGACCGGCAGGCCCTCATCGCGGCCCTGGCCGACGGGGTGATCGACGTGATCGTCTCCAGCCATGAGCCCCAGCCGCCGGAAGACAAGCGTTTGCCCTTCGGAGAAGCGGCCTTCGGCGCAGTCGGCCTCGAAACCCTGATGCCATCGGCGCTTGAAATCTACCATAACGGCCAGATGTCCCTGCCCCGGCTGATGGCTACCATGACGCTCAATCCGGCGCGCATTCTGGGGCTTGAAACCGGGCGCCTCGCGCCGGGAACGCCGGCCGACCTCGTGCTGTTCGACCCGGGCGCGCCGTTTGTGCTCGATGCGGACCGTCTGCGCTCGCGCTCGCGCAACTCGCCCTTCGATGGGCGGCGCTTCCAGGGCCGGGTCCTCCGCACCTTGGTCGGTGGGCAGACCGTGTTTTCAACATAAGGCGCGGCGGACGCGGAGCGCCGCCGGCCATGACCCTTTGGAGGCACCCCATGCGTGTCCTGCCGATCCTGGCCATCTGTATGCTGATTATGATCGCTCCGGCCCGCGCCGATGACGCGGAGCGCGACACGGCCGTGATGGCGGTACTTGATGCCTTCATGGAAACCTTCAACGCCCAGGACATCGACGCGCATCTGGAGACCTACCACTTTCCCCATGTGCGCATCGCCGGCGGCGAGGTGTCGGTCATGCCATCCGCGGACGCCTATCCGCGAGATCTTTATGAAAAACGACTGATCCCGTCCGGATGGCACCACAGTGCCTGGATCGCGCGCGACATTGTCCAGGCCGGCCCGAACAAGGTGCATGTGGCCACGACCTTCCGCCGCTACCGGGAGGACGGCTCTACCCTTGCAACCTACCAATCGCTTTATATCGTGGAAAAGCTTGAGGGCCGCTGGGCCGTGCGCGCCCGGTCAAGCTTCGCGCCGTAAAGTGGGGCCCTGCCCTGGGGCTGCGCCATGCCGGGCATTCGATGGGACCCCTAAAGATTGGGACCCCTAAAGATTGGGAGCCCTGCGGATGAGCGGTTGATCGCCGATCCGCAGGGCAAGACTCATCTCGCCGTCAAAGCCTCAAGCACCGCGTCGACAACGGCGTCGGCCTTCGCCCACATTTCCGCGTCCGTCGCATCCTGGATGGGATGGGGGACGAGGAGATAGCGCGCATCGGGCAGGCCCAGGGCGGTCGCCTGGTGCCGCGCGGCTTGATCGAATTCGGATGAGGCGATGGTCACGGCCGGGACGCCTTCGATCTCGAACCACACAGTGTCGTGCATACTGCACGTCGTGCATGATCCTCAATCGGCCAGCGCTTCGACCACGAAATCGCACTCGCCCTTGATCCGGAGGCGCAGATCGTCCGGGCACGGCTTTGTAAAGGTTGGCTTGGCGTAGCGCTTGACCGTGACGCTGGGGGCCCGCTCGGCGAGCAGTGTTTCCAGCCGGTCCAGGAGCACATCGCCCCGGGGCTTTCGAATGTCGAGCAGCCCCACCGTGCCCGTGACGCTCGGCGGGCGTTCAGCCAATCGGCGCGCAACAGGCGCGCGCTCATCGGTGGGATCGAGAATGGTCGTCACACGGATCCTCCCTGTTTGATACGATACGTCCACGAAAGGTCAGTCTTCAATCCGTTGCGATACGGACACAGAGCCGATCTCCCCGGTCGCCCAGCCATGAAAGGCGCCGGAGAACTTGCCGGCATCGGATCCGGCCACAACGATATGGATGAAATCGTCACTGGCGAATTTGGGTATGGGCGCGTCCAGGCGCTCGGGCGGATACTGGGCCGCGGCGGCGCGTTTCAGGCCGGCGCCGGAGACGGAATCTTCGATCATGGCGCGCAAGGGTTTGCGGGTCACTTCCTGGATGCGCGAGCGCAACCGTTCTTTGGTATAGGCCCCATCTTTCATCAGCGTGTCCACATGTTCCGGACACACCACAAGCAGGGCATCGACGGGCAGGGCATGCAGCTTGGGCAGGAACACGCCCTCCAGGCCAAGGCCCAGGGAACCGGCGATCTGGTCCGGCTCTCGGGACTCCTGATCCACGATCAGGGTTGGCCCGCTCGTCATGGCAAAGAGGGTCACCACGGAAGCCCCGGCCGCATAGCCCCGCTCCACGTGAAGGGGCGTCCACGGATTGCGCTCTTCCCATTCGGCAAAGCACATGGTGAATTTCATGGGATTCGACAGGGTGGCCCGCTCCGTGCCCCCCGGCTTCGCGCCGCCCACATTGCGCACGACGAGCCGCAGGGCCCGGCCGATGGTGGCATTGGCCCGGTTGCCCTGGCCCAGGGCGCCGAGGGTCATGTTCATGCCGATGCGGTGGCGGATCGGTCCGTTCACGACCATGACGGGCGCCGCGCCCATGGTGGTCGCCATCACGCCGTGGATGTTGAAAGCATCCGTACACACTGCTTCAAGGGCGGCGATCACCACCGGCAGGTAGTCCGGCTTGCAACCGGCCATGACGGCATTGATCGCGATCTTCTCGACCGTCGCCTCGCCCATATTGGGCGGCACAACGGCCACCACCTCCTGGGCACCGCGCCGGGTACCGGCCAGCATCCGCATCACCCGGTCCGGCGTGGGCGGAACAAGCGGCAGACCGTCGGAAAAGCCCTGGTCGAACATGAAGTCCTGGACATCGTCCGCCGAGCCGATGGCAATCTGCCGGGCCTGCAAGGGACTGCCCTCGGCCTGCGCTTCAAGCCGCGGGAGCAGGTCCGGGTCGAGATGTTTGGAGCCACAGCCGACCCGCCATTCCGGCAGCGTCGCCCAATTCACCGGCGCAGGGGCCGCCCCCAGATCCCGGGCCAGGGTGCGCCCGAGGGATTCCCATTCGTCGCGGACAAAGCCTTCTTTCCACGCCGTCACCGCGCCGGCCCCGTCCGTCCAGATCAGGGTCGGCACGATTTCGATATCCGTTTCGAAGGACACCCGGCAGCCGGTCTCGTCCAGGATGGGCAGACTGAGATCCTCCCGCGCCGAAAAACCCTCCGGCCCTGCCGTCTGGTCGAGCAGCACCACGTCGCAGGCCGCGCCGAAGGCCCGGTGAAAGGCCTCCAGCACCGGTACCGCCAGGGTGCAGGTCGGGCAATCCGCCTTCACGAAACAGATCAGCGTCGGCCGCCCATTCGGAAAGGTGCGGGCCACGCCGGCGGCATCGGGAAGCGAAAAAGCGGTCATGGCATCTGTCATAACGACAGCCTGACGCAGAACGGCTCCGCTCGCAAGACAGCCCAGAGATGCGCTTTTTGGATGCAGCGCGACCGGGTCGCCGGGCTGGCGGAGGCGGATGGGAATCGAACCCACCACGCGCCTTTCCAGCGCGCCACTGGTTTTGAAGACCAGGGAAGCCACCAGACTTCAAACGCCTCCATGGGCTCAGGGTACGCCATGGAGCGCATCTGGCAACCGGGCGACCATGGCGCGCTCATCGCCGATGCGGTGGGTGATCCCGACCGTATCGAAATGCTCCAACATCGGCACAATGAATTTCCGTGACGTATCGAGGGCTGAGCGGGCCGCGCCGGTGGTGAAGGTCGCCGGCGGTGGGAAGGCCTGGACCAGAACGCGCACGGCAGCATCCAGACTGTCCGCATGGAAAACGACATAGCGGCGCAAAGCGTGGTTATAGAGGGACAGGGCCCGCCCCGTTTCGATCAGGAGTTCGAGCAGGGCTTCCGCCTCGGACACGAGAGTCATAAGAAGTGCCGGCTCCGGTGGCTCGACGCCGCCCTCACGCAAGGTCCCTTCGAGGATTTCCAAGGCCGCGGACTGATCGTTCGACAGCCGCGCAAGCGGATCGTGCCCGGCCAAGGCGGCCATGCCACGGCGCATCCGGATCCGGTCGCCCCGAACCATCACGCGCAGGACATGGTCCACCAGGCGCGGATCGATTCCGGCATCGACGGTCGTCCGTAATGCCGCCACCGGCGCGCCCACCCGCAAGGGCTGGGCCGCGTGAAAGGCGCTGAGAGCCTCCTCAAGACGGATACGGAGCGTTTCGACAGCCCCTTGTGTCGCACATTGACCACCTCCGAGATCCGCCAGCAGACGATCCAGTTCCTGCCCGTCCGTCATGGGGCTCGGCCAGCGGTTCAGGCGGACAAAATCGGCCCGTTTGAAGATACCGCGCCCGCGGGCCGCCAGGGCTTCGATGAGGCCTGCCCGGTCCTGGCGTTCAGCCGCCTGCAGCATGGCGCCCAGGGCCGGATCACGCCGCCGGACCGGTGCCGGAAGCGGGTCGAGCACAACGGCCCCGCCGAGGGTACAAGGCGGTGAAAGACGCCGCAAAACGGCCCGTTGGCCGGCAAAGGCCACCACCGGTTCTGCCACCCGCAATTCGGCGAATGCCGCCTCGCCGGGGCCCAAACGCCGGATCTCCAGCAGGCGCACATCGGCCACCACACTGGCCGTACCCAGCATCAGGCGCACATGTTCCGTATGCCTCAGGGCCCTGTCCCCCTCGTCCGAAAGCCGGAGCCTGACAAGCAGTCGGGACGATGCCGCGAAGGCCTCCGCCCCGTGCAGAACATCTCCGCGTCCCAAGGTATCCGCCGCAATGCCGCGCAGATTGACGGCGACCCGTTCTCCGGGCCGCGCCCGGGCAACCTCGCGGCCATGGACCTGGAGGCGCCGGATGGGCATCGCCGCCCCCGTCCGGCCCAGGACCAACGGGGTCTGCGCCGTGACATCCGCACCCAAAAGGGTGCCGGTTACCACGGTCCCGGCACCCGAGGGGGAGAAGACCCGGTCGATGGGCAGAAAGATCCCCGGCGGCCCCACCCGATCCGGCGTCCGCGACACCACCATCTCCAACGCGCCGTGGAGCGCCTCCAGCCCCTCCCCCGTTCGCGCCGAACAGAAGAGGGCACGGTTGGGCGTGAAGCCGAGCGCGCGAATCTGCGCCAGGCATGTGGCCTCGAACCCATCTCGACGTTCCGGCGGCAGAAGGTCACTTTTGGTGAAGGCCAGAACACCGGACACCACACCCAGATCGGCGGCAATGCGCAGATGCTCACGCGTCTGGGTCGCGATGCCGTCGGCCGCCGACACCACGACCAGGGCCGCTTCAGCGCCCGCCGCACCGGCGACCATGGTGCGAATAAAGTCCTCATGGCCCGGCGCATCGATGAGATCCAGGACCCCGCCGGCATAGGCACAATGGGCAAAGCCCAAAGCAATCGACAGGCCCCGTTCCTTCTCGTCCGGCAGGCGATCCGTTTCCATGCCGGTCAGGGCCCGGACCAAAGCTGTCTTGCCATGGTCCACATGGCCGATGACCACGACAGTCCGGGTCCGGCTCACGCCGTCACCTGGGCCAGGGCCCCGGCGATGGCGGGCAGATCGTCCTCGCGCACAGCCCGCATATCGATCATGACACGTCCGTCCGCAATGCGGCCGATCACCGGCGGATCGCCCGCCCGCAGAGCCGCCGCCAGGGCATCGGGTGTCCATCCCGGCCGGTCCAGGGCCACCGCATGGCTGGGCAGGTCCTGCTGGGGCAACGATCCTCCGCCGGCAAAGGCGCGGCTGGCCACCGTTTCCGCCCGGAGCGCGGGGCGACCGGCCGCGCCGCCGATCATCCGCACGAGGCGTGCCGCCCGATCCCGAAGGCTCAGCGCATCGTCCGCCAGCATCCTCAGCACGGGAATGACCTTGAAGGGGTCATGGGGCGGCAGATAAAGTCTCAAGGTCGCCTCGAGCGCAGCAAGGGACAGCTTGTCGATGCGCATGGCCCGCAGCAGGGGATGGCCTTTCAGCCGGTCCATAACCGCGCGCCGCCCCGCGATGATCCCCGCCTGCGGCCCCCCGAGCAGCTTGTCGCCGGAAAAGGTCACGATATCGACGCCCGACCGGAGGATATCGGCAACGATGGGCTCATCGGCCAGCCCGTAGGGGGCCAGATCCACCAGGACACCGCTGCCCAGATCCTCCATGAGCACCAGATCCCGGTCCCGTGCGAGCCCGGCGAGGGCCTTTCTGGCGGGCGCCGCCGTAAAGCCCACAATGCGAAAATTGCTGGTGTGGCTCTTGAGCAGGACCCGGCTTTGGGATCCGATGGCGCGCTCATAATCCGTAAGCGTGGTTTTGTTGGTCGTGCCGACTTCGCACAGCACGGCGCCGCTCTGCGCGATCACGTCCGGCATGCGGAAGGCACCGCCGATCTCGATCAACTCGCCCCGAGAGACGATGACCTCGCCCCCCGCCGCCAGGGCGGACAGGGCGACCAGCACGGCGGCAGCGCAATTGTTCACAACGATTGCCGCCTCCGCCCCCGTCAGGGTGCAGATCAGATCCTGGACATGGGCCTGGCGCGACCCCCGCTTGCCGGTGTCGAGGTCGAATTCAAGATTGGCCGGGCCCTGCGCAGCCCGCGTGATCGCCGCCAACGCCTCGGGCGCGAGGGGCGCCCGGCCGAGATTGGTATGGATCACGACCCCCGTGCCATTGATCACGGGACGCAGCTTCGGCCGGCGGGCCGCCAGGATCCGGGCCGCCAGATCGGCGAAAAACACCTCCCCCGAACAATCCAGCGGCGGCCAATCCGGATCGGCGCGCAGGGCGGTCCGGGCCTCCCCCAGGGCGGCACGGATCGCATCCACCACCTCCGCGCGGCTGAAGCGGTCCACCAGCCAACGCGCCGCCGCCGTTTCGAGCACGGCCTGGACGGGCGGCAACTGGCGCAAGGGCGGATTCATGGCGACGGGTCCTGCACGGTCATGGCCTTCTAATCTAAGGGAGCCGGGGGTCGAGCCGCAATGGACGGGCATGATCAGCGAGCCAAGCCCGCTGAGCCTCTTGACGCACATACCGACCGACTGGTACGTCTTCAGTATGCCAAGACCGACCAAACATCAGGCTGGCCGTGGCGATGCGCGCACCCGCCTGCTGGACGCGGCCCGGTCCGTCATCCGCCGCCGCGGCTTTGCAGCAACCACAGTCGATGATCTGTGTAGGGAGGCCGGCGTGACCAAGGGTGCGTTTTTCCACCACTTCAAGACCAAGGAAGATCTGGGTGTCGCCGCCGCCGACTTCTGGGCCGAGACAACCGGCACAGTCTTCCGTACCGCGCCCTATCACGATGCGGAGGATCCACTCGCCCGGGTGCTCGCCTATGTGGACTTTCGCAAATCCATCATTGATGGGGACATGGCCGAATGGACCTGCCTTGCCGGGACCATGGCGCAGGAAGTCTATGAATCGCATCCCGCCATTCGGGACGCCTGCGCCGCCAGCATTCTGGGCCATGCGGCCACCTTGGAACCGGATATTCAGGCGGCCATGGACACCCATGGCGTGGCCGGCGACTGGACGGCCGCGAGCCTTGCCCGCCATACCCAGGCCGTGATCCAGGGGGCTTTTATCCTGGCGAAGGCCACGGATGATCGCACCGTCGCGCTGGAAAGCGTCGACCATCTCAAACGCTATATCGAAGGTCTGTTTCAACGCCAGACACAGGAGGAACCCGCCCCATGACATCCCAATGCGATGCATTGACTCTGTCCGTCCACCGGATCATAGAAGCGCCCCGCACGATTGTCTGGCAATGCTGGACGGACCCGGCGTTCCTCAAACCACCGCGGTGCTCCAGCACCCGGCTGGCGCGCAGACACCACGTCCGACCCCACACCCGCGAACGGCCGAACAC
>JBHJGV010000023.1:0-92605 GCA_050331455.1 Alphaproteobacteria bacterium | reverse complement strand
GTGGGGGGGTGCGGGGTGGTGGTGGTGGTGTTTCGGGGGGGGGGGGTGGGGGCGGGGGGGGGGGCGGGCCGGGTGGGCCTTCACCCCAGCGGGCCAGCATCGGGGGGCCCGGCGTCCGCGATGGCCTCGACGATCTCCCGGTGGCGCTTTGCGTTGAGTGGATAAAAGGCGATCAGGACCATGGTGGCGACGATGCCGCCCGCCGGGATCAGCGTCATGATGGCGATCAGGCCGTCCAGCGTGTCCTGCGAAGGCTTGGTGTTGGCGACAAACCCCACAGCCTCCAGCAGCAGGCCGAGGACGAAGGCGCCGAGCGCGAGGGCCGCTTTCTGAGAAAAGCTGACCAGGCCGAAAATCAGGGACTCCGATCGGATCCCTGTCCGCCATTGTCCGTATTCCACCGTGTCGGGCAGCATGGACCAGAATGTCAGCGGGAAACAGGTGAAGCCGAGGGCGATGACCACCGTCATGATCAGCGTGCCCTCCACGGTCTGGGGCGGATCGAGATAGAAGGCGAGGAGGGCGGCCGCCGCGATGGTGCTGCCTGCGAGCCAGACCGTCCGCTTGCTGGTGTAGTGGGTGACGACGGCCCAAAGAGGGATCATCACGACGCCCATGCCGGCAAGCGCCGTGAGCGCGAGGCGTGAGGAGGCCTCGTCGCCCAGGTTGTATTTGAAGAAATAGAGCAGTACCTTGCCGAACATGGTGATGCTGCTGGCAATGAGCAGGATGCTTGCGACGACGAGCACGAAGGGCGTGTTCTTCAGCAGGCTGCGCCAGAACTCCAGCACGCTGGCCGCCTGCGGGGCTCCCGCCGCTGCCGGTGGTTCGTCCGTGCTTGCAAAACACGTCAGGATCAGGATGGTTGCAAGCCCGCCCGCCAGGGCGGCCGTAGCCATGAAGCCCAGGGCCTGATCGCCGCCGCCGATGCCCGTGACCAGCGGAAAGGTGAAAAAGGCTACGGTCATGCCGCCCAGCGTGCCCGCCACCGTGCGCGCTGCGGCCATGCGGTTTCGCTCCATACTGTCCTCGGTCATCCGTGCCGTGAGCGAACTGTAGGGAATGTTGGCGATGGTGTAGAGGGTGCGGAACAGGAGATGGGTGGTCAGGGCATAGGCCGCGAGCCAGAAGGCGCCCACCTCGGGCTTGTAAAAAATGAGCGCATAGGACACGGCGAGCGGGACGGCGCCGAACAGGAGATAAGGACGGTAGCGTCCCCACCGGCTGCGCGTGCGCTCGGCGAGGATGCCCATGAGCGGGTCGGTGATCCCGTCCCAAAGGGAGGCGATCGCATAGATCAGACCCGCGGTCGAAGGCGCCAGTTCCAGGACATCGGTGTAATAGAACAAAAGATAGATCGAGACGCCCTGCCAGTAGAGATTGAAACCGAAATCCCCGATCCCGAAGCCGAACAGCCGGCCCATGGACATCGGACTTGCGGCGGACGTCTCGGAGCCTGGTTCTGATGCGCTGGCCATCGGTTCTGCCTTCCTGTGTTGGGGCGCCCCCCGCAGGGGCGCGAGGCCCGGATTGCTCGCCGCCTCGCCTGCTTGACGTCTCGCCTGCTCGACGCCCGGGACTCCCTATGATAGGATTTTTATTTATCCGTGTGGATAACGAAATTGGCGCCGTCGTGCCACCGTTTTCTCAGAGCCCGAGGTCTGAAGCGGCTGGAAGCGGACACATCGAAGGGGAGGGGACCATGGAGCGCGCCGCACGATCCTGCCGAGCAGGATCCATGATGGACCGGCGGCTCAGCCGTCCTATGCTCCGCCCCGTGAGGGTTTGTTCCCTGCTGTTGATCCTGGGTGCGGTTCTGTGGGGCCTTGGCGCCGCCGGTGACACGCGAGCCCTGGCGGAGGATGCGCCGCTGGGCGGTGCGCCGGGGGATGTCGCACCAAGCCGGCCCAATATCATCCTGATCCTGACCGACGATATGGGCCATGGGGACATCGGTGCCTTCGGCGCGCAATCCATCGTGACGCCCGCCCTTGACATGCTGGCCCGCAACGGGGCCGTGCTGACGGATTTCTACGCCAGCGCCAATGTCTGTACCCCCTCCCGGGCCGGGCTGCTCACGGGCCGCTATCCGGTGCGTTCGGGCCTTGCCAAAGGGGTCATTTTTCCGTATAGCGATTATGGCTTGCCGGCCTCCGAAGTGACCCTGGCGGAGGTTTTGCGTGCCGCGGGCTATCGCACGGCCATGGTTGGTAAATGGCATCTGGGCCATGTGCCCGGCGCCTGGCCTACGGACCACGGGTTCGACAGCTATTTCGGTCTGCCCTACAGCAACGACATGCAGCCGCTTGCCCTTTATCGCGGGACGGAGGATCGTGGGACGGAGGAGCTCGCCGGACCGGTGGATCAGACGGTCCTGACCCGTCAATACACCCGTGAAGCCATCGAGGTGATCGAAGCGCATGGGCGCGCGGGAGACGGGGAGCGAGCACGCCGGGACCAACCCTTCTTCCTCTATCTCGCGCACACGTTTCCCCACCTGCCGTTGTTCGCCTCCGATAATTTCCGGGATCGCTCGGACGCCGGCCGTTATGGCGACACCGTCGAGGAGATCGACTGGAGCACGGGTGCGATTGTCTCGGCCTTGAAACGGCTCGACCTGTTCGACAATACGCTGATCATTTTCACCAGTGACAACGGACCCTGGTTCGAAGGCAGCGCCGGATCCCTGCGCGGGCGCAAGGGCGGCACCTTCGAAGGTGGTTTTCGCGTGCCTTTCATCGCCCATTGGCCGGAAGGCGTGCCCGCCGGCGCGCGATCGGGGGCCATGGCGATGAATATCGACCTGATGCCAACCCTCGCTGCCCTTGTCGGAGCCGAAATTCCGGACACAGTGACCCTGGACGGTCGGGATATCCTGCCCCTCATGCGCGGCGCCGCGCAGAGCCCCCATGAGGTGCTCTATTTCTTCAGCAATGACACCATCGCCGCCCTGCGCACGGACCGCTGGCGCCTTGTCGTGCGCAGCTACTATCTGACCTATGACATTCCCCTAGACCAGTTCGGTTATTCCATGCTGTTCGATCTCGACAGTCCCCACGGGGAAAGCTACAGCGTGGCGAACCGCTATCCGGCCGTCCTTGAGCGGATGAATGGTCTGCTGGCGCAGGGACGCTCGCGCCTCGAGGGCCTGCCTCAGACATTCACGCCGCCGCGCCTGCCGTCAACGGACGATGGGGCCGATACGGGGGGTGAATGACCATGGGCGCCGTGCAATCTGCCGTGGACGGCCTCGTCAAGGCCATGACACTCGATGAAAAAGTGGCGCTCGTCACCGGTGCGGATCTGTGGCGTACCAAAGGCGTGCCGCGCCTGGGCATTCCACCCTTCAAGGTGAGCGACGGACCCAATGGCGTGCGCGGCGAAACACTGTGGAAGGTGGCATCCACCTGCTTTCCCGTTGGCGTCGCACTGGGCGCCAGTTTCAATCCGGACCTCGTGGCCGAAATCGGTGCCGCAATCGGCGAAGACGCCCGGGACAAAGACGTGCTGGTCGTCCTGGGGCCGACCATCAATCTTCAGCGCACGCCCATCGGTGGGCGGAACTTCGAATGCTATTCGGAGGATCCGGTCCTGACGGGCCTGCTGGCCGCCGCCTTCGTCTCCGGTGTCCAGTCGCAAGGCGTTGGCGCGTGTCCGAAGCATTTCGTCGGCAACGACACGGAAGTCGAGCGCCATATCGTCGATTCCCGGATCGGCCCCCGCGCCTTGCGCGAGCTCTATCTCCTGCCCTTCGAAATGGCCGTCAAGGCGGCCCGGCCCTGGATGATCATGTCCGCCTACAACCGGGTCAATGGGATCTATGCCAGTTCCCATGACGCGTTGGTCAATGGCGTCCTGAAGGACGAGTGGGGCTTTGACGGCGTGGTGGTCAGCGATTGGGGCGCGGCGCTGGAGACCGTGCCCAATGCTCTGGGCGGACTTGATCTCGAAATGCCCGGCCCCGGACGGGTCTGGGGCACAGCCCTTGAGCAGGCCGTGCGCGGGGGCGCCGTGCCCATGGCCGTGCTCGACGACAAGGTCCGCCGGCTGATCACCCTTCAGGCCAAGGCCGGCCGCCTCAGCGGCCTGGCGCCCCGTCCGGAACGGGCCGAGGAGAAACCCGGGCACCGGGCCCTGGCCTACCGGGCCGCGGTGGAGGCCACCGTCCTTTTGAAAAATGAGGGTGTGCTGCCCTTCGACCCGGCCCCTCTGCGCTCCCTGGCCGTGATCGGTCCCAATGCGGCCCGTGGGCAGATCCAGGGCGGTGGCAGCGCCGGCGTGCGGCCCCATTACGAGCGCCAGCCACTGGAAGCGCTGCAGGAGCGCCTGGGCGGACGGGTGACGATCCGCCACGAGCCCGGCTGCCTGACCCACAAATACATGCCTTTTCCCGATGCCGGCGCTCTCCAGGCCGGTCCGGGACGCGGTGCCGGCTGGTGGCGGGAAGAGTATGCGACGGCGGATCTGTCCGGCCGGCCCGTCTCGGAGCGGCTGGAGAGCCGATCCTTTGTCAGCGCACTGGGCAGCGGCGGCGGGGCCGCGGGCGGGTTCCGCCTGACGGCCGCCTTTACGGCCCAGGTGACGGGGGAGTACCGCTTCGGCATCGCCAGCGCCGGGTTCAGCCGTCTCTATGCCGACGATATCCTGATCGTGGACAACTGGGACGCCTGGGAACCGGGAGAAACCTTCTTTTCCTTCGGCAGCACGGAGCGCACCGGCACTCTCCAATTAAGCGAGGGCCAGACCATCCGCCTGCGCATCGATTTCGCGGCGCCGTCCCATGGGCTGCTGTCGGGTCTGCGCTTCGGCGTTCTGCCGCCGGTGCCGGAGGACCTGGGCGCCCGCGCCGTTGATGCCGCCCGGTCCAGCGACGCGGTCGTTTTGGTGCTCGGCACCAACAGCGATTGGGAAACCGAGGGCAATGACCGGGAGACCATGGCCCTGCCGGGCGATCAGGCGGCCCTCGCCGCGGCGGTGCTGGCCGCAAACCCCAAGACGGCTGTGGTGGTCAATGCCGGCAGCCCCGTGGATATGCCATGGATCGATGCCGCCCGCGCCGTGATGGTGACCTGGTTCGCCGGCCAGGAATTCGGCACCGCGCTTGCCGACATGCTGCTGGGCAATGCCGAGCCGTCGGGCCGCTTGCCCCTGACCATTCCCAGACGGTTGGAGGACACACCGGCCTGGACCCATTATCCCGCCGAACAGGGTGTGATGACCTATGGCGAGGATCAGTTCATGGGCTATCGCTGGTATGACGAGAGGGACATGCCCGTCTTGTTCCCCTTCGGCCACGGTCTCGGCTATGGCGAGATCGCGCTGGAGGCCGTCCGTGTACCGCCTAAGGCTTCGCATGCGGGGCCCTTCGAGGTGGAATTCGACCTGCGCAATGGGGGGGATCGGACGACGACGGAGGTTTTCCAGATCTATCGTGCGGTCGATAGCGGCCTCCGCAGACCGCCGAAGGCCTTTGCCACGGCCGTCAAGGTGACCCTGGCACCGGGGGAGGCCCGGACCGTCCTCGTACCCCTTGATCCCGCCTATTGGCGCCAATGGGACGAGGCCGGGAGTTGCTGGCTTCCGGATCTGGGTCCGATGCGGCTGCTGGTCGGACGGTCCAGCCAGGCGATCCTCGCCGAGGCGGTGGTCACGTTAACGGAATGATCGCGACTGGTTATCCTTGCGCGGCGGGGCGGTTAGCCGGCCGCGCCCTGGAGCTGCTCCAGCAGATTGGCCGGATAGGGCGAGGCATAGGGGGTCACGCCATGGCGCGCCCGCACCGCGTCGACCGGTTCGTTCCAGATCGCTTCCCATTCGATGTCCATCATGGGCGGCGTCTCGCGCCCATGCTTCCAGGCCGACAGCACCACATCCATCAGCATGCCGAAGCCCATGGGCTCGCCCAGGGCCGCAATGGTTGCCACCTCGCCGAGGAACAGGGCGGAATAGGCATGCCCGAACTGGGCCATCTGGAACGCCGAAATGCCGATTTCGTGCAGCGCCGTGGTGTCATAGCCGGCCACCAGGTGCCATAGATCGTGGGTCTGCAGGATACGGACATTGAGGTAGTCGAGGGGTTTGGGCAGGGCGCGCAGGCCCAGGGCGTCCCGGTCCAGCACCTCCAGATCGAACTGGTTGTCAACGATCAGACGGTAGAGGGCGTGGCCGACGGAGCCTTCGGGGCAGGGCGCCAGGATCTCGATGTCGATCTTGGGCGGGAAGGGCCGCGCGGCGACGGATGCGATATGGGGATACCGGTTCGCGGCCTCGCACAGGCGGGCCGTGAACGTCTCGGGAAAGGCGCCGCTGATCTCGGCCGTTCTCATGGTGATGGTGCCGGCGTCCAGACCGCCGGCGCTCGCATCGTCGATCAGGCTCCAGAAGCGGGGCCAGATGGCGTCCGGCACGAGGTCGGGGCTGCGATCGAGCGGGTGAATGGCGGCGGCGGCGACAGGCGTGCCGAACCAGCCGGCCACGGCCTCGTCATACAGGACCGCGATGCGGTCAGGCGCGGCGAAGGCACCATGGGACAGGGCGGCGGCAAAGGCGAGCTTGTCGTCTCGCTCCGCCGTCACGCCGGCGAGGCGAATGCGATGGGCGAGCGCCTTCACGGCTCCGGGCTCGGGACCAGTGCACACGGCGTTTTCGAAGATCGCTTTGTCGAGATCCGTGATCATCTCCCACCTCCCAGTCTTTTTTCTGTGGTGTCCCATTGATTTTAGCGGGTGGTCTCAGGCGTCTCCCGCAGCGCGGGCCGGCGTTCCCGCTGCCGCTTCACGCCGGCGGAACCGGTCGGAGTCGATCAGGATGGCAATCGTCGTGGCGAGATAGATGAGCCCCACCGACAGGGGCAGAAGGGTCGTTCGAGCCTCGTCCAGGAACAGCCAGATAACGAACACGACCGCGGCCCGTGCGATGGCATGGCTCGCGAACAGGGCCGTGCGGCCGTAGCTCCAGCCGATCACCGGCCAGTGCATGGACAGGCCGATGGCCAAAATCAGGGGCACGAGATCCGTTGCTTCCCACAGGGCGGCGATGGCCATGGGCCAGAACAGCAACATGCCGATAAAGGTCGGGAGCAGCACGCCCGTAACGGCCGTGCGGTCGGCGAGGAAGCGGTTGCCGAACAGGGCTGCAAGTCCGACGGCCGAGGGAAAGATCAGACCCGAGCCGACAAAGGCCAGCAACGACCACGTATAAAGATCCGTGAAAAGGCCCAGCCCGGCCAGGGTGAACCAGTAAATGGCGCCTGAAAGGGGGATAGGGAACCCGCCGCGGAGCCGGGCATAGGCCGCATGGCGCTCCGCAAGAAGATGCTGTTCCAGCGTTTTTTCCATGGCGGCATCCTTGGTGCTGGGGGCGAGTCGGGCCGGCGAGGCGGGCGTGGTCCCGGAAGAGGGCCTGGGCCCGCGCTTTCAACACCCCCATGAGCCGTGAGCCTATCACAAAGCCAACGGATCTTTCTTCGCAAAGCGGGCGATCCCTTGGGGTGCGCAAGCCCCGAGGGCCGGCGCCGGCCCCGGAAACCATACGCGCGGGCGTGTGCCATCCATAACACTCACCCAAAAGAGACCTTGCCGCGTCGCGGCGAATCGCGCATTTCTTACCACACTGTGAATGGGATGTGTCATCAGGCATCTGGATTGCTGATGAGAGAGTCTTTTCAAGCGGAAAGCAGTCCGTTCCGCTTCAAGATGCCGCTCTGCACTGCGCTGCACCCAAGACGACACAGCCCGTGCAAGATCCCGAAACGGGTAACGCATGACATTCATTCACGAATGACTGCACATCCTTAGGGGCTCGCTCGAGGCACGCGGGAGTCCCATTGTTTTTCCCGTGTCGCGGACCATTTTACAAGCCAAGAAAGTCTCGGCAGCGCCGGCCGATAGACGTCGTGCACCCCTGCCTGTCCAGGGCCCCCGCCTGTCCAGGGTATGGACCTGTCCAGGGCATGTATACGCTTCGGACAGGCTTTGTTTTGACCGGGAGTGTTCTTCTTTTGGCCCCAATCGGCGCTGATGATAAGGATGACAGGAGGATACAACATGGAACTCGTTCTTGGACTTGTGGCCCTGATCCTCGTTTTGTACTGGCTGTACTATGCGTTGGATTATGACGGCCTCCACACGGCAGAAAAGCCCGCTCCTCGGCGCATCGAACCGGAAACCCAAGCCGGTCTGCGGCGGGGCCAAATATCGGGCGAAAGCGCCCGGTTCGTGATGGACAACGCGCCCGAGCGGGCCTTCCCCCGCTGAACGGATGCCGGCTCGGCGGGCGCGCGCTCCAAAGCGGAAATGCGCAGGGCCTGAATGGCTCACGCGGAGAGTGTCTGTGACCATAGGGGCCGCCTTTGTGCGGCCCCTTTGTTTTTCTCAACCCGCTGAATGCATGGCGCCGCGTGCGGGGCGTGTTCGTTGTCGCCCCTGGTGTTCAAAACCGGCAAGGCGATCACAGCGCCTTGAGGAGATACTCCTTGATGTCGGTGGAATGAATCACCCCGTCCCATTTCTCCACCGGCGCAACGGTCAGCTCCAGGGTTCCATCTTTCAGGACAATGGCCTTGTCAGCGGCACTTTCCGCCCGTGTGACCTTCAGTGTCTTGACCCCGTCGGTAAGGGCCTCCTTGGCCGCCGCGTCGAGGCCAATCTGATTGAGGCTGTCCGTGAACTGCTGAAGCACATAGCCGTTCAGATTGAGCAGACCCTCGTGGTCGTCGGACCACTCGTCCCAGTTCACTTCGATGTCCAGATCCCCGCCGACGAACTCCTTGTAGTTTCGCTTATGAAAGGGGATGTCGGACTCTTCAAGGCCGTTGATCAGGCGTTTTTCCTTCAGTCCCATGGCCACGCTCCCTTGCTGTCGTCGGCATTTGCCGGATCGGTTGCCGGGCCCGGCGAGAGACCGGTGGTTCAAGTCGCCGCACCCGCCCCTTGTCATACGCCAACCCATCGGTGCGCGTCCACCGGGGGGAGAGGGCTCAGGTGACGGGCTGGTTGTCCAGGCGGCGGAGCATGTGCCGGGCGCGTCCCATGGCCATGAGTGGGAAATAATGCCGGTACAGATTGTAGTTGATCATGAAGCCGCGGGACAGCTCCGTCGATTGATAGAGGTCCTCGTC
Source organism: Alphaproteobacteria bacterium (assembly GCA_050331455.1). Classification (GTDB taxonomy): domain Bacteria; phylum Pseudomonadota; class Alphaproteobacteria; order JAJFIK01; family JAJFIK01; genus CAYUYV01. Next base: position 83,487 of record JBHJGV010000023.1, on the reverse strand, counting down.
GAGCCCTTTCCGGTCCAGATTGATCCGCGCCCCAAGGCCGTAGCCCGGGAAGCCGGTGCCCGTGAATTCCGGCTCGTCCCAACTGCCCATGGTCTGGCGATCCACGAGGAAGGTGAGCCCCTTTTCGAGACTGCCCAGATCCGCCGTGCGGCCGGCCGCGACGAGGCCCATCACGGCCCAGGCGGTTTGGCTGGCCGTACTGGCGCCCTGGCCGGCAAGGCGCGCGTCCATATAGGATCCGCAGGTCTCGCCCCAGCCCCCGTCCGGATTCTGATGTTTGGTAAGCCAATCGGCCGCCCGCTGAATATAGGGCTGGGACATGTCCTCGCCGATGGCTTCAAGGGCTGGCAACACGGCGCCGGTGCCATAGACATAGTTCACGCCCCAGCGCCCCCACCAGGAGCCGTCCGGCTCCTGCTCGCTTTTCAACCAGGTGATGGCCCGCGCCATGGCCGGGTGGGTCGCATCGAAGCCCAGCCGGGCGAAGGCCTCCATGACATGGGCGGTGACGTCGACACTCGGCGGGTCCAGGGCCTCTCCGAAATCGCAAAACGGGATCTTGGTCAGGATGGTCTTGTCGTTATCCTTGTCGAAGGCCCCCCAGCCTCCGTCCCTGCATTGCATGGCGATGGTCCAGTTCAGGGCCCGCTCAATGGCCCCATGGATCCCCCTGGCACGCCATTTGGGGTCGTCCCGATACGGCGCGAGCACCATCAGTGCGACGGCCGTATCGTCCAGGTCCGGATAACAGGCATTGGCATATTCGAAGGCCCAGCCGCCGGGCTCCACGTCAGGCAGTTTCATGGCCCAGTCGCCTCGGGTGCGCACTTCCTGGGCGAGGACCCATTCGACCGCGCGGTAGATCTCCCCGGGGCGTTCCTGATCCGTATCCTGATAGGCAAGGAGCGTGAGAACCGTGTCCCAGACCGGCGAGACGCAGGCCTGCACATAGGTCGCGCCGTTCTTCTCATAGGCCCAGCGGGGATCCTCTAGCGCCCCCAGCCCCTTCGCCATCACAGGATGGGCGTGGGGATAGCCCTCGTGGTGAAGGGCCATGAGGCTGTAGATCCAAGGCGGTTGAATCCCGCCCCACACACCGTCCGCATCCTGATGCTTAATGATCCATTCAAGGGCCTTCTTGATGGCTCCTTCGCGCAAAGGCGGGAAGCCCCAGCTTTGCAGCGTGTGGAGCACCCGGTCCGCACCAAGGAAAAAAGCGTCCCAGGAGAGCAGCTTCGTTTTTTTCGGATACGAATAATCGAATGTTCGCCGCCCGCCGGGAAACAGGGCGTCGAGACGGCCGCCTTCGGGCAGGGGGACCACCGGTCGGCGGGCACTGAGAATGGCCAGCGGCATCAGGGTGGCCCGGGCCCATTGGGCGAAATTATAGATGTTGAACGGGAACCAAAGCGGAAAGTGGATGACCTCCGGGGGCAGATTGGGCGTGTTCTTCCAGGGCCACTCACCGATCAGGGCAAGCCAGTATTTGGTGAAAACGCGCACATGGCGCAGCCCCCCCTTTTCCAGGATCCAGGCGGCGGTCTTTGTCAGGCGGGGATCGTCCGCCGGCGTGCCCATGCAGCGCAGGGCGGCATAGCATTCGACCGTCGTGTTGATGTCTCCCGCCGGCGCATTGTAATAGATCCCCCACGAACCGTCTTCGCGCTGCTCGTGCCAGAGGGAACGCAGCATGCCGGGGATCTGGGGATGGTCCCGCCGGCCCATCACATGCAGTGCCAGGATCCACTGGGCCTCCATGCAGGAATTGGACTGAAGATGCCCGACCCAGTAACCGTCGCCATGCTGTCGGCGTGCGGACCATTTAATGCCCGATGAAATGCCTGCATCGATCCGGTCCAGCAAGGACCGGCGCGTCCGGTGGGTGGTCTCCATGCAATGCCCCCTGTCGTCTGACCAGTGTCTTTGAACGAGTGTCTTCGGATAAGGCCCGGCCGCAAATGGCACCTGGGTGACCATTGCCGTGTCTACTATTTTCCATAAGACCGCAGTCGTCCGCATACAGGGCGCGTCGCCCAAAATCAATGTCGCTCGGACCGACGGGCGATGGCGCCCCCGTGAGCACGGCCAAAAAAACGAAAAGCGGCCCGCCCCCGGAAGCTGACGTCCACCTGACTTCAAAATGTCATGCAGATGACGTACGTCAAAGACCAGTGAGAAGGAGGACGATCATGCGGTATTCCGGCCTTTTGTCCGGCGCTCTGGCGCTCGGTCTGGCTCTGATGACGACCGTGCCAACGGGCCATGCCCGGGACGCGGGCGAGGCAGCAAAAAGCGATGCGCCCCTCAGTCATGCGGAAAAGATCAGCCGCATGCCGCCGGTCGCAACCGCGGCCGGATTGGCGGGTGTCTACTACGTGCTCGACTGCACCAATGAAGGGGCGATCGGCGTCGGCGAAGCCAGTGAGCATGGCGGCACGCTGTTCCGCCGCATGGACCTGGACCGCTCCCGGAAACTCAGCCGCGAGGAATATCTCGCCTTCGTGCATGAGAGCCTGGCGTCAATCCGCAACGCCTATTTCGATGAAATGGATCTCGACGGGGACGGGCTGGTTCATCACATCGACTACCTGAAACACCTTCAAAAGTTGATCCTGGACGCGGATATCAACAAAGACGGCGATGCCTCCTGGAAAGAGATCCTGACCTTGCGGGGGGAGCTCGACGAGAATGCAACGGGCAAAGCCGCGACCCCCGGCGTCGCCAATTTCCAGGCCATCGACGTGAAGGCCGGATCGCCCCAGCAGGACTGACGGGCGCCCGGTCGCGGGCCGACCCTATTTCGAAAATTTGATCTGATAGCCCCAGGAATTGAGCCGGTCGGGGATCGCGTTCATCGCCAGCGACACGCGTTTGTTCTCCGTCCGGTTCATCGGCACCTCGTGCAGCATATAGCTGGGAAACAGGAGCATGTCGCCGGCGGCCAGTTGCGGGCTCTGCCATTTGGCTGCGTTGTACGGCCCGTGCTGCATATTTTCGTGGGAATTGTTGAACACGAAATCGAGGCCGCCGCCGCCATTGCGGTGAATGATGAGCCCGTTGCTGGCGTCGCAATCCGTGAGATAGATCACGGCGGAGACGAAACTGTTCGCATGGGAATGGGTTGCCTGAAACCCGCCCGGATGCATCACGTTCACCCACATTTCCTTGACGGTCCAGTTCAGCTTTTCGCCGAACATGACCTCGCCGAAATCGGTGATCTTGGGGACCACCAGCTTGCGCAGCTTCAGGAAAAGCTTGTTCGAGGACGGATTGACGACTTCCGTGTGGGTCAGCAGGTCTGTGTGCTTGTTGCGGAACCAGGTTTCCTTGGCGAGGTCTTCGTTGAAGCTTTGCAGGGTCTGCGTATCGACGAGGCCGCGCACATGCATCACGGGCGTGGGAAACAGGGGAATGACCTGGTCCATGGTCCTTATCCTCGGATCATCACATTGAACGCGATCGATATCCGCTCCCCGGCACCGGCGCAAGGATGCACGAAATGCTGCAACCAGGAGGGAAACATGACCATGCGCCCGGCCTGGGGCTCCACCATGCAGCGTCCGTAGAGCTTGGAATTGTCCACATAGCCGATGCTGGCGCCGGGGCGCGGATCCACGAATTCAAGCTTGCCGGCGAAGGGCTGGGTGCGTCCCGACAGGCTGGGCTGGTTGCCCGTGACGTAATAGACGCCGGACCAGGTGGAATTGGGGTGATTGTGGATGGTGTTGTATTCACCGGCGCGCAGAATATTGGCCCAACCTTCGACGCCGAGCTGAAGGCGCCCCGCGCCTTGCGGCCGTGACATGGTCTCCGGGATCAGGGCGTGAGTCATGGATCGCACCCGGGCCAGAAGCCTGCGCAAAGGCGGTTCGTCCCGGTGCAGAAAATCGAGGCCCGAATGCCAGCCGCCCACATTGCTTTTGACCACACCCTTGCTCTGCTTTTCTTCCGCCAGGATCAGCTCCGTGAGCGCAGTATTGAGCGTGTCGCTGTCGGGCCAGTCGTGCAGCACGATCGGGGTGGGAAAAGCCACGGACATGGCCGGGCCAATGGGCCCCTTGAAGGCGTCCGTGTCCGCGGTGGTGCCAACATCCGGGGCGGTTTCACGCATTGTCATGGGGTGATCCTCAAGGACGGTTGGGCGTCGGGCGCGGCCAGGGGGTTGCCCGGGAACCAGCGGGCCAGCAGCACGGGGGCCTCGCGCCGGGCCGGGTTGGCCCTGGCCATGTCCATCAGCAATGTCATGGACCGGCCGGGATTTTCGCCGTGGAGATGGACCGCCATGGCGATCAGCGGATCATAGGCCGGCGTGAAATCGGGGCTCATGCGGACGATCTTGAGCAGCGGCCCGGACAGGGCCTCGGCAGCCGCGGTCTGCCCGGTATCCGTCAGCGCGTGGCGGCGATAGACGCCGAGGGCCAGGAACCGGTCACGCGCTCGCCAATATTTTTCAAGGCGCGGCGCGACCCGCCGGGGGGCGAGACCCGACGGGGCATCCCGCGACAGATCATCGACCAGCACCATCAGCCGCTCGCCCGGATCGCCGAGACCCCCATAGACGGCCCGGGGTGCCTGGAACAGGGCCACCGGATGATCGTCCGTGTTCAGCGGACCCGCGCCTGCAAAGGCCTTGAGAGCGTCGGGCCCGCCCAGGAATCCTTCGAGGCCCGGCACGGGGCTGAAGAGTTTGGTGTCGGCCATGGCGGCGAGCAGGGGCTTGTGGGGGATGGCCCGGCCGCTGACCGACAAGGGACCGGTCCCGCCCACAAGGCCGATCACGGGCGTCAGCAGGCTGAGATCGTTCATCACGGCCACGGCGTCGGGGTAGACGGCCTGGAAGGAACGGATGATCAGGCGCAGCGTGTCGAGGTCGAGCTGGTGCAGGGGCAGCCACTGGCAGAACAGTCCGCCCTCGGCCAATCGGTCCTTGATGGCTTGGAAATGATCCACCGTGTAGAGAAGGGCGGCCCCGTCCCGGGAGGGATGGAAAGTGTCCGCCACGATGACGTCGTAGCGCTCGCCCGTGGCGGCAACGAAGCGGCGGGCATCCCCGGCATGGAGGCGGAGTCGGTCCAGTTCAGCGGTTTCGCCGGACACGGAGGTAAAGGCGGGGAGGACATCGAGGACTTCCGGGACGAGTTCCACGGCATCCGCCTGCAGATCCGGGTGATAGGCGGCGGCGGCGAAGGTGGCTCCGGTGCCCACACCCAGAAACAGCGCCTTTTCGGGCGCGCCGTGCATCAGCAGGGGGATGTGACCCTGGCGGCGGTCCGCCGTTCGGGTCGCGGTGCCCCCCATGACATAGTGATTGTTGATCTTCAAATGGGTGTGGCCGACCGCGTCGTTATAAACGGTCACGGTGCCGAGCATGCCCTCGATTCGCTGGCGGAGGGTCGCGCCTTCGGGCAGATCGAGAAGATCGGGTTTGGCCGGGCCCAGCAGCAGCACGGCCGCCGCTGCGGCCGTCGCCGCCGAGGGGGCGAGAATGCGCAGCCGGGCCGAGGGCATGAGCACCAGATAGGCCACCGAAATCAGGATCAGCGTGCCAACCGCCCCGGCCAGCGGCAGCACCACGGCGCCGAACAAGAACGGCGCCAGGGCCGCGCCGAAGGTGTTGACGGCAAAGGCCGCGCCCACCCCGCCGTCCGGCCGGCGCAGGCGCTGGGCCAAGGCCGTGAACACCGCGCCCATGACCATGGTGGGCACAAGGAACACCAGCGCGCCGGCGGCCATCTCGGCCAGAATGGTGGCGGGCATTGTGCCAAGGGGCAGGGCGCGGACGGCATCATAGACGTCGCCGACGCCCCACAGGCTGACCACCCCCAACAGGCAGACCATGCCCTGGACCTGGAGCAGACTGTCCGGCCGTGTCGAGGGCGTCGCCTCAAGACCATGGGCGAGCGTGACGCGGTGATAGAGGGCCGCACCGAGTGCGGTGCCCAGCAGATAGGTGGCCAGCACCGAGGCGAAAGAGAACACGGTGTTTTCGAGCACCTGGGACAGGGCCCGGATGACCAGGATCTCGTAACCGATACCGAGCAGTCCGGTGAGGAACAGGACCGCGAGCAAGGGCAAGGCCGGCCCGGTGCCGTGCGGCCCGGCCGGTCCCTCCGCAGGCTGAGGGGCCCCGGAGGATTTGAAAACGCCCGTCAGCAGCAGGGCGGCGGCCGCCAGATTGAGCCCCGCAAGAACGATCAGCGTCATGGCGTGGCCGAGCGCCGGCAGAATGAAAAACGTGGCAACAAGCGCGCCCGCCATCGCCCCGAACGTGTTGGCGCCATAGACGCCGCCGAGGCCGCGCCCGTCCCGGCGCAGGCGCATGACCAGGCGGTCGGCGGCCGGCAGGGTCCCGCCCATGGCCAAGGTCGCCGGCAGGAGCATGAGAAAGGGAACCAAAAAGGCAATCCCCCAATGCCGGACCGGCGCGGGGTCGAGGCCAAGCCAGCCGGGCAGGCGGTCATTGACCGCCGGGATGATCGCGATCAGCGCGAGGGCCCATAGGCCGATTGCGGCCTCGAGGCCGGCGTACCAGCGGTCCGGACGGGGGCTGCGGCTGACGGGGCGGTCGAGCAGCAGACTGCCGAGCCCGAGCCCACAGAAAAACGCGGCGACCACGCCCAGCACGGCCAGATAGTCGTGCCCGAGGCCGAGGGAAACCATCCGGATCCAGACCGACTGATAGCCAAGCCCGGCGAAGCCCGAAATCAGCAGCACGAAGGCGAGGAGGTAAGCGAGGGGCCTGGTCACGGCAGGATCCTTCCGGCGTGGGGGTGTCGCGCGTATGGAAAAGCGGAGGCCCGGGGGCCTCCGCTCTTGTTTATCCGTTCAACGGTCTGAGGAAAACCGGGCCTTCGCCCTGTCTCACTCCTCGACAACGTCGATGAAGATCGGATTGCCATAGACCCACAGGTCGGCCCAGGCCTCCACATCAGCCGTGATGAACAGTTCGCCATTCTCGTTCGTCAGCATGTGATCCGGGCAGAAAGCCGGGTCAAAGCCTTCGTCCGGGTTCGGATTGACGAACGGGCAGGGGATGTTGTCGGCCAAGAGGTCGAGCAGCGGGTTGCCTTCGGCATCCGTCTCGTTCGGCGTGCCCTGGGGCATGTTGGTGGCGCGGAAGCGGACATAGCTGTCCTTTGCCATAGCATTCACCGGCACCATCCAGCGCAGGACGCGCACGCCGCCTTCTTCCTCGACCCAGTTGCTTTCATCGAAGGTGAAGAACAGGCGGGCCGTTGGGTTGGAGACGTTCGTGGTGTATTCCGGCTGATCCGGCGTGATCTCACCGGTCACGTCGCCGACGATCACGTCCACGTGGTGGACGGACGGCTCGTTGAGCGGCTGTTCGATGCCCAGCTGGAACAGGGACGGGTTCGGGAAGGTGTAAGGCGCGTTGTTGGTGCCTTCCGGATCCGTGAAGCGGATCTGATAGGTCACGTTGCCTTCGCCGGCGAAGATTTCCAGCGTCTGACCCATGGTCACGCACTGGCCCGTCACGTCATAACAAGCGACGAAGGCCAGATCGTCGGCGATCAGATCGCCCATGACCGTGTAGGTGTTGCCCGAGCGCAGACCGGCGACCACGGCTTCGGCCTTCCGCGTTTCCGCAGAATTCGGCACGTAGCTGTACATTTTCTGGTATTCGCCCGGCCAGAAGTCGAAATTGGTCTGGGGCTCGAACGGACCGAAAATGCCGCGATTGTGCCAGTCGGAGGACCCGACCACGAAGAAGCGGCGGCCTTCGCCCAACAGGGCATCCCACAGGGTGCGCACGCCCGGACGGCCCAGCGTGACCCGCTCCGGCGTGGAGTCGAGGATCGCCGGGTTGATGCCCGTGCCTTCGAGATCGTCAGCCGTCAGAGGCTCACCTGCGAAGTTGCGGCCCGGCAGGGACACTTCGGCGGCGCCATACGCTCCGTTGCCGCCATAGGTGCCGAGACCGGCGGACGGACGGTTCGGGCCATAAGTGCCGCGCGGCTCGGCCGGCTGGTGACCGGCCTGGAATTCCGCGCCGAAGGACAGGGAATAGGCCGTGATGTCGTCGGCCAGCAGACCGGCATTGTGCCAGTCGCGCAGGTGCTCGACATTGTAACCGCGGTTCTGGCCCGGCACGAAGGAACCCTGACGCTCGACATGGGCGGCCACGGCGAAGGACGTCACCGGGTAATTGGCCCGCAGCCACTCGACGGCGCGCACGGATTTGTCGTGGTCACCGGCGACATTCGGCTCCTTGGGCAGACCGCCGTTGCGGATGTCTTCGAAGCCGGCTTCCTTGCCACCCGAGAAGTCGTTGTCGGCACGGTCCCAGAGATATTCGAACTGGGCCATGGCATCGGCATTACCAATCTGACCGATTTCACCGTCGGGGAACTGACCGTCGAGAATCGCGGCGGAGGAGTGCTCGTGGCCGGGAACGACCCATTCAAGACCGGTGAAGGCCGGCTTGTTGGCCTGGATGCCGGCCAGCGCGGTGTCCTCGTACTGGAAATCCCGCACGGACTGCCAGCGCCACATCACCTGGGCGGCTTCGCGTTCTTCCGTGGTGGGATCGTCCGCGACGCGGAAGGTGGAGAATGCCTCATCGCCAAGGATGGCATCGGCGCCGATGGTGTCGACCCAAAGGGCGCCGCCGTCGGCATCGTTGCCGGGGACCAGCGTTGAGTCGAAAAAGCCGTTGCCGCCGCCGCGGACGCGCTGGTTCACAGCGCCGCCGATCAGGTTGGAATAGTCCGCATCGGTGAAGCGGCAATCCGTGGCGCCCGAGCCGCCATGGCCCACCATGCCGAACCAGTCGAGATCGAAGGCCACCAGCGACTGGTCCGCCAGCACCTTCACGGAGGTGGAGCCGTCGGAGCAGGTGGTGTGATTGTGTTTGTCGCCGCCCAGATATTCACCGCGAGACAACAGCTCGTTCGTGGCACCGTTCACATTCGGCGCGCGCAGGCCCGGGACTTGGGCGAACGCGGCGTCATTGGCCAGCTGTTCGATCAGCTCGCGCGACTGCTCCTGCGGGGCGTCTTGATCCAGGGTCGGAACGTCAGCGGCGAAGGCGGCGGTGGCAAGCGCCACGCCGGCCAGAGCTGTCGTCCCTTTAAGAAGCGCTTTCATGATGATGTCTCCAGCAATTGTGTGAGGCGGGATAAAGAAACAAACTCACCCAAGTGCAGGGATACGCAATCAAGATGACACCCGCATAAGCATTTTGTGACAGATTAACGACACGCGAGGCGGCTGCCGCGGCGGGGCCGGGCCTTGTCACCGTGTTGCGTGTGGGGATGTCTCAAAAAAGAAAAACGGGGGCCCGAAGGCCCCCGCTAAGGATCGCTCAAAGCATCCTGTGAAGAAGCCTCTCGGCTTCCGTCACTCGGAGATGACTTCGATGAAGATCGGGTTGCCGTGGAAGTGGATGTCCGTCCACGCCGCAACGTCGAACGCCAGCACCTTCTCGCCGGCGTCGTTCGTCGGCAGGTGCTCCGGGCAGAAATTCGGGTTGAAGTTCTCGTCCGGGTTCGGGTTGGTGAACGGGCACACGATGTTGCGGGCCAGGCCGTCGAACAGCGGGTTGCCGTCGGCGTCGGACTCGAACGGCGTGCCCTGCGGCATGTTGGTGCCGCGGATACGGACATAGTTGTCGCCGTTCATATCGGCCACCGGCACGCTCCAGCGCATGATCCGCACGCCGCCTTCTTCTTCGATCCAGTTGCTGGCGTCGAAGGTGAAGAACAGGCGGGTGGAGTCGTTGGAGACGTTGGTCGTGTATTCCGGCTGGTCCGGCGTGATCTCACCGGTGATGTCGCCGACGATCACGTCCACATGGTGCAGGACCGGCTCGTTGGTGGGCTGCTCGATGCCGACCTGGAGCAGGGAGGCGTTGTTGAAGGCGTACGGGCTGTTGTTGACGCCTTCCGGATCCGTCAGCCGGATCTCGTAGGACACGGTGCCCTCGCCTTCGAACACTTCCAGGGTCTGACCCATGGTCACGCACTGGCCGGTGATGTCGTAGCAGGCCACGAAGGCCAGGTCGTCGCCGATCAGATCGCCCATGACCGTGTAGGTGTTACCGGAGCGCAGACCGGCCACAACGGCTTCGGCCTTCCGGGTTTCCACCGCGTTCGGAACATAAGCGTACATCTTCTGGTATTCGCCCGGCCAGAAGTCGTTCGTGGTCTGGGGCTCGAAGGGACCGAAGGAACCGCGGTTGTGCCAGTCGGAGGAGCCGACCAGGAAGAAGCGGCGGCCTTCACCCAAAAGGGCGTCCCACATGGTGCGCACACCCGGGCGACCGAGCACGAACTTGATCGGCTCATTGGCGAAGGTGTTTTCGTTGATGTCGTCACGGACGAAATCGGGGAAATCGTCGAGCGTGAGCGGCTCGCCTTCGAAGTTGAGGCCCGGAACGGAGACTTCGGCCGCGCCATAGGCACCGGCGCCGCCATAGGTGCCGAAACCGGAGGTCGGACGGCCCGGATTGTAGCTGCCGCGCCAGAACTGACCCTGGTGACCGGCCTGCAGCTCGGCACCGAAGGACAGGGAGTAGGCCGTGATATCGTCGGCCAGCAGACCGGCATTGTGCCAGTCACGCAGGTGCTCGACATTGTAGCCTTCGTTGTCGTTCGGTACGAAGGCGCCCTGGCGCTCCACGTGAGCGGCAACGGCGAAGGAGGTCACGGGGTAGTTGGCCCGCAGCCACTCGACAGCGTTGACGGACTTGTCGTGGTCGCCCGGGACGTTTTCCTGCTTCGGCACACCGCCATTGCGGATGCTCTCGAAGCCGGCTTCCTTGCCGCCCGAGAAATCGTTGTCAGCGCGGTCCCAGAGATATTCGAACTGGGCCATCGCTTCGGCATTGCCGAGCTCGCCGATCTCACCGTCCGGGAACTGACCGTCCAGAATACCGGAGGAGGCGTGCTCGTGGCCAGGCACGACCCACTCCAGGCCGGTGAAGGCCGGCTTGTTGGCCTGGATACCGGCGATCGCGACGTCCTTGTAGGTGAAGTCGCGCAGGGCCTGCCAGCGCCACATGGCCTGGGCGCGCTCACGCTCTTCGGTGTCCGGATTGTCGGTGACACGGGACGTGGTGAGGCGCTCGTCGCCGAGGATGGCATCGGCGCCGATCGTGTCGATCCACAGCATGCCGCCATCGCCCTGGCCCTGACGGAACACGCGCTCTGCAACGGCGCCGCCGATCAGCGTGCGGTAGTCGATGTCGGTGAAGCGGCAGTCGCGCGTGCCGGAGCCGCCGTGGCCGACCATGCCGAACCAGTCGAGGCCGAAGGCCACCAGGGACTGGTCAGCCAGAACTTTCGGAGACGTGGAGCCGTCCGAGCAGACCGTGTGGTTGTGCTTGTCGCCGGCCAGATATTCGCCGCGGCCCAGCAATTCATTGGCAGCGCCTTGCGTGTTGGGCGCGCGCAGGCCGGGAATCTGAGCGAACGCGGCTTCGTTGGCCAGGCGCTCGATCAGCTCACGGGACTGCTCCTGGGCCACGTCCTGGTCCAGGGTCGGAACATCGGCAGCAAAGGCGGCCGTGGCAACGGCGACGCCGGCCAGCGCCGTCGTGCCTTTAAGAAGAGCTTTCATGACGGTCCTCTCTAAAAGAGTGTTCAGCAGGCGATCGCGACCCGATCAACCCGTATGGTGACCTTCCCTATCTCTGGTCCGTGACGGCTGCATGAGCCTTTGATGACAAAAATGTTTCAGTCATCGATGAGACCCCTGTAATTCCGGCATTCTTTCCGATGCGTCATCGTGACGGATCCTGACGCACGCCGGCGGGCGGGTCTTGCGGTGCCGGGACCGCGGCGCCCCTGTTTGGCGCGGTGCCCTGACCTTTCCCGCGGGGTGCTCCGGAACGGGACGGTTGCCATGCGATCCCAGGTCGGCGTGCCTGAGAGGCGTTAACCTGTCATTAAACTGTCAAAGCTGTTGGCCTATGGTCCGGCCAAATTCCAACGCGGAGCGCTCCGGCGATCGGGGCGGCCATCGCGATGGACACAGGAGGTGGCATCATGGTCGGCAGTCTTTTGCGAGAGCCGCTCGTACATTTCGCTTTGATCGGCGTCGTGCTGTACGGCGCCAGTGAAGTCGCCCGGGCCGGACGCGATGATCCGCGCACGATTACGGTTACCCAGTCGGTCTATGAGGACATGGCGGCGGCCTTCCAGGATGGGGCCGGCCGGCGGCCGACGAAAGAGGAACTGGATCCTCTCGTGCAGACCTGGGTCAGCAACGAGGTGCTGTATCGCGAGGCCCGCAATCTTCAGCTCGATCAGGGCGACGATATGATCCGCGAGCGGATCATGCAGAAAATGCGGGTCATGATCGGCGGGAGTATTGAGGAGCGCGATCCCACCGCCGAGGAACTGGAAGCCTTCTACAACGATCACCGCGAAAACTACGATCTGCCCGCCTTTTTCGACTTCTCCATCGTCCGCATGCAAGTCGACGAGGCCGAGGCCAAAGCGCTTGCCGCCGAGTGGAACCAGAGCGGCGCGGAGCCGACCCCGCAGCCCGGCCAGCGGATCCTGTCCTTCCAGGTTCGCCCGCGGCCCAATGTGGTGAAAATGATCGGCGAGCCGGTCACTGCGCAATTGGAGGCGGCACCTTTGGGCGATTGGCAGGCTGTCGAAACGCCGGCCGGCTGGTCGATCCTGCGTCTGGAGCAGCTTGACCCGCCGCGCTCCATGACCCTGGAGCAGGTGCGCGGTGACGTGATCAAGCGCTGGAAGAAGTGGTATGTGCAAAACCAGGGCAATCTCGCCGTCCGCAATCTGCGCGCTCAGTACACGGTGGCCTATGAAACCCCGCCGGCGGCCGTGTTCCACGGCGCCGAGGAGGCCTTAAAGCCGCGCAGCAACCGCAAGCTGGACGGAGGCGAGAAGTGAGCTCCATGCGCAGCCTCCTCGCCGGCCTCGTTTTCGGTCTGGTCGCCACGCTCGCCGGCGACCGGGATGCCCGGGCCCACGACCTGTCCATGTCCGTGCTCGAACTGAATCAGATGCAGGACGGGCGCTTTGCCATGCAATGGCCGGGCGCCCGGCCCCAGGGGGTCGAGAACCTCAATCCGATTTTTCCCGAACACTGCGTCATCGATCCGCCCTTCGTGGATTGCGGCGATGAAGGCCTTGTGGGCCGCCTGAGTTTCGAAGGCCTCGGCGCGGGCCAGTCGGCGGCCATGGTGCGGATCAAATTCACCAACGGTCAGACCCAGGCCTTCACCATGACGCCGGCCGTTCCGGCGGTGACGGTCAAGCCGGTCTTCGACGGCGAGGGCTGGGATCTCTGGGGACAGGTCTTCACGTCTTATCTGTTCATCGGCATCGAGCACATCATGCTCGGGGTCGATCACCTGGTCTTCGTGCTGGGGCTGATTTGGATCGTGCGCACCCGGTGGATGTTGCTGAAGACAATTACATCCTTCACGGTGGCCCACAGCATCACGCTCGCGGCCGTGACCTTCGGCGTGGTCGGCGTTCCTGAACAGCTCGTCAATGCGTTGATCGCCCTCAGCATCGTCTTTATCGGCGTCGAGATCATTAAGCAGATGCGCGGCGAGACCAGCCTGACGATTCGTCATCCCTGGATCGTGGCGTTCGGTTTCGGCCTGCTGCACGGCTTCGGCTTCGCCAGTGCGCTCCTCAATCTTGGCCTGCCGGAGAACAGCCTTTTACTCGCTCTGCTCGCCTTCAATGTGGGTGTCGAAATCGGGCAGGTGGCCTTCGTTCTGATGGTGCTGGTGCTCATGGTCGCCCTGCGGTCCATGGCACTGACCCTGCCTGAATGGGGGCGGGCCATCCCGGCCTATGCCATTGGAGGGGTCGCCGCATTGTGGACCGTCGAGCGCGTGGTCGTGCTTCTTGCGCCGTGACCGGCGAGAGAGGCGCCGCCCTGGGCGCGCTGTGTTAGAGTGCGGATAAAAGCAAGCAAAGGGGTTTCGCCGCCATGTCGACCGTGATCACTGACCGCCGCATTGCCATGCGGTCCCGCCTCCTGGCCGCCGGCCTTGCCGCGAGTCTTGCCGCCGGCCTGCCGGCCACGGCGCTGGCCCATGAGGAAGTCGCCGTCGGAGCCGGTCTCGTGAACGGCCTGCTCCATCCGGTGCTCGGCCCGGACCACCTGATCGCCATGGTGGCCGTCGGTCTGTGGGGCGCACAGCTCGGCGCGCCATTGATCTGGGCCCTGCCCATTGCCTTTCCGCTGATGATGGCCGTCGGCGGTGTTTTGGGTGTGATCGGGGTCGATGTGCCGTCCGTCGAGGTCGGCATCGCCGCCTCCGCCCTCGTGCTCGGCCTGTTCGTCTTGAGCGCATTCCGGGCGCCGGTTTGGCTTGCCGTGGTCGTCGTGTCCGTCTTCGCCATCTTTCACGGCCATGCCCACGGTTCCGAATTGCCCCATACGGCCAGTCCCCTGGCCTATGGCATCGGTTTCGTGACCTCCACCGGCTTGCTGCACCTCGCCGGCATTTTGATCGGTCTGCTAAACGGTGTCGGTTCCGTCGGGCCCGCCGTGGTGCGGGCCTGCGGCGGCGTCGTTGCGGCCCTGGGCGGTTATTTCCTGACCCTCAGCCTGGGTCTCCTGTAATGCGCCGCGCCGCCCCCATCGTCCTTGGCCTGCTCGGCGCGCTCGCTCCGGCGCCGGCCCGGGCCCATCTCGTGGATCTGCGGTTCGGGGATTTTTACGGCGGCGCGTATCACCTGGTATCCGGCCTGGACTATGCCCTGCTGCTGGTGGCGCTCAGCCTGCTGGCGGCCCTCCAGCCCCGCGAGACCGGGCGCTGGGTCGTGGCGGCCGTGCCTTTGGGGGTTGTGACCGGGAGTGTGGCAGCCGCCTTTGTTCTGGACCGGGATCTTTCGGCCGCCCTGGCGGTGACCGGGGCCCTTGCGCTCGTGGCGCTCCTGGTGGCCGTGGGCCGCGCCCTTCCCGTCGCGATCCTGGTGCTGCTCAGTTTCGTCGCTGCGGCGATCCTGGGCTTTGAAAACGGGCTCGCCATGACCGTCCAGACCGATGCGCGGCTTTATATCGGCGGCCTTGTGGGTGTGAGTCTTCTGGTCGTGACCCTGACCACGGCGGCGCTGATTCAGGCAATCACCTGGGGCGGCTGGGCGCGCATTGCCGTGCGGGCCCTGGGCAGCTGGATCGCCGCCGTGTCCCTGATCCTGATGGCACTGGCCACCGCGGGGCCCGTGGCCGGCGGATGACGGCGCCAAGCCCTGCGGTGAAAAGGGGCCCTGCGGTGAAATGGGGCCCTGCGGTGAAACGGGCCGTGCAGTGAAAGGGTGCCCCATGGCGAAGACCGAAGCGGCGCCGTCTCCCGATAGAGCCACGATCGGCCCAACCCCGGGCCCGACCGAAACCCTCGCCCAAGTCCTCGGCCCGGCCCTTCTTGAAGCGGGGCACACGGATCCTTCGGGTCTGGCGCGCGCGATGCGCGCCGCCGAAGAGGCCGGCGAGCGCTTCGACCGGGTCCTCGTCCGCCTCGGGATTGTCGGCGAGCGGGATCTGGCGACGGCTCTTGCCCGGGTGCTGGACCGGCCCCTGGCCCGGCCCGCGGATTACCCGGAACTGCCCGTCTTCGTCGACGCTCTGCCCGGGCGCTTTCTTCGCCATGCCCAGATCCTTCCCCTTGGCGGCGAGGACACGGACGAAGGGGCATCGCCCGACGCGGCCGATGCGCGCCCGCCCGTTCCGTTGGCCATGGCCGATCCCCTGGACGAAGGCGCCATCCGCGCGGTGGCCTTGCGTCTGGAGCGCCCGGTCCGGCCCATCGTCGCCGTGCCCACCGATCTCGAAAATGCGCTGGAGCGCCTCTATAGCAACGGCAAGAGTTCCATCGACGCCATTGCCGAGACCCTGGACGACGCCGACGGCGATTCGAGCGATGCGGACATCGCCCGCCTGCGCGACCTGGCCAATGATGCGCCGGTCATCCGTATCGTGAATGTCATCATCCGCAAGGCGGTCGAGGCCGGGGCGTCCGACATCCATATTGAGCCTTTCGACAACCGGCTTCGGGTGCGCCTGCGCGTCGACGGCGTGCTCCAGGAGATCGAGAGCCCACCCGCCCGGCTCCAGGCCGCGGTCCTGTCCCGGATCAAGATCATGGCGCGGCTGAACATTGCGGAGCATCGTCTGCCCCAGGACGGCCGGATCAAGGCCGTGATCGGCGGCAAGGAAATCGACCTGCGGGTCGCCACGTCCCCGACGATCCATGGCGAGGGCGTGGTGCTGCGCATCCTGGACAAGCAAGCCCAGGTCCTCGATTTCACCGCCCTCGGCTTTCAGGGTCCGGATCTGGAGCGCTTCCGGGCCCTTTTGCACCGGCCCAACGGTATCGTTCTCGTCACCGGCCCGACGGGCAGCGGCAAGACCACGACGCTCTACACAGCGCTCAAGGAACTCAACACCCGGGAGCGCAAGGTCATCACCGTCGAGGATCCGGTCGAGTATCAGCTTGAGGGCATCAACCAGATCCAGGCGCGGCCCAAAATCGGCCTGACCTTCGCCCACGCTCTGCGCTCCATCCTGCGCCAGGACCCGGACGTGATCATGATCGGCGAGATCCGCGATCTGGAGACCGCCGGCATAGCGGTCCAGGCCGCCCTCACCGGCCATCTTGTGCTCGCCACGCTGCACACCAACACGGCCGCCGCGACCGTCAGCCGTCTGCTCGATATGGGAGTCGAGGACTATCTTCTGGCGTCCACCCTGAACGCCATCGTCTCCCAGCGCCTCGTGCGCCGTCTGTGCCCGTCCTGCCGCGCCCCAGGGCCGGTCATGGCCGATCTCGTCGCCCATCTGGGCGCAGACGGGGCAGCAGGCGAGACCTTTTTTCATCCGCGTGGCTGCGCCCGTTGCGCCGGGCGCGGCTATCAGGGCCGGACCGCCCTGGTCGAACTGCTTGAGGTGGGCGATCCGATCCGCCGGCTGATTCTCAACCGGGCCGATGCGGGCACGCTCCAGGACGCCGCCTTGGCCCAGGGCATGACCTTGATGCGCGAGGCCGGCATCGCCCGGGCCCGGGCCGGCGAGACGTCCCTTGAGGAGGTCATCCGCGCGACCAACGCGGTTTGAGGATCCCGGCCATGCCCCAGTTCCATTACCGGTCCGTCAATGCCGCAGGCGATGTGGTTACCGGCACGCTGGAGGCGGGCAGCGAAGCCGCCGTCGTGGCACGGCTTCAGGCCCTGGGGCACACACCCCTCAGCATCGGCAGTACACGGCGCATCGCTCTGTTCGATCTGCTCAACCAGGATGTGGTCACGCTGCAGCCGGTCACCCAGGCAGAAATCCTGACCCTGACCCGCTCGCTCGCCACCCTGCTCGACGCGGGCGTGCCCCTCGACCGCGCCCTGGAAATGACAAGGGATCTGACCGCACCGGGAAAGCTGCGCACCCTGATCGATCAACTCCTGGAGGGCGTTCGGGAAGGCGCCGGTTTTGCCGCCACGCTGGAGCGCCACGCGGCGGCCTTTCCCCCATTCTACCGCGCCATGGTGAAAGCGGGGGAAGCGGGCGCGTCCCTCGATACGGTTCTGGCTCGCCTTGCCGAGCACATGGAACGCTCTGCCAAGCTGCTGTCGAGCGTCCGCTCGGCGCTGATCTATCCGGCCTTTCTGGTCACGGCCGCCATCGGGGCCGTGACCATTCTGCTGGCGGTGGTGGTGCCCACGTTCAAGCCCATGTTCGAGGATGCCGGCGCCGAACTGCCGGCCAACACCGCCCTCGTGATCGCCATGGGCGATTTCCTTCAGACCTATTGGTGGGCCCTGGGGCTCGGGGCTTTGGCGCTTGTGGGTTTGTGCTGGTCCCTCGATGCATCGCCGGCGGGGCGACGGTGGTGGCACGGCCTTGCCCTGCGGCTGCCCCTGGTGGGATCCGTCTGGGTCAAGACGGCCGTGGCCCGGATCAGCCGCACCCTCGGGGTTCTCCTGGAAAACGGTGTCGCGCTGACCGACGCCCTCACCCTGTCACGGGCCGTGGCGGGCAATGTGGCCATCGCGGCGGAGCTGGAGCGGGTGGAAGGCGATGTGCGCCAGGGACGGGGCCTCGCCAGACCCCTCACCGAAGGCGGTCTCTTCCCCCGACTGGCTGTGCAGCTCATCCAGGTGGGCGAAGAAACCGGGCGCCTGGAGCCCATGATGGCCAAGCTCGCCGATATCTATGAGGAGGAGACCCGCACGGCCTTCGACCGCCTCCTCGCGATGCTGACACCGATCCTGACCCTGACCATTGGTCTTCTGATCGCATTCATCATTTCCTCCATCCTGTTCGCCCTGTTCAGCATCAATGAGCTGGCCCGATGAGGCGAACCCACGACCAAGGAGTACTCTTTATGTCCCGAACCCGCCCGAACCGCCGCGCCCGCGAGGCCGGCCTCACGCTGCTGGAACTGCTGGTGGTCATCACCATTCTCGGCCTGCTGACGGTGGCCGTGGGCTCGGTGGCCCTCAACTATCTCGGCGGTGCCAAGACCGACACCACGGCCCTCAAGGTCGACCAGGTGATGGCGGGGCTCGATTATTTCCGCCTCGACGTGGGCCGCTACCCGTCCGAGGAGGAGGGCCTCAATGCGCTTTGGAAAAAGCCCGCGGGTGCCGAGCGCTGGAACGGGCCTTATGTGAAAAAGCAGGACACGCTGACCGATGCCTGGGGCAAGGCGCTGGTTTACAAGGTGCCGGGGGAGAACGGTCCCATCGATGTCTATTCCCTGGGCTCCGACGGTGCCGAAGGAGGCGAGGGTGAAGCCCAGGACGTTACGAGCTGGTGAGGCGGGTCTCACACTCCTGGAGATCCTCGTGGTGCTGACCATTGCCACACTGCTGATCTCCGCAGTGCCCTGGGGCCGTTTTTCGGTCCTGGAGACCGTCGAGTTGAAGGCCGTGTCTCGGGAGCTTGCCGCCACGCTGCGCCGGGCGCGCGAGGAGGCCGTGCGGACCCATACGGCGCAGCGTGTGTTGATCGATGTGGCCGGGCGCCGCTTCGGCCGGGACGGCGGGGCCGAACCGATCGCCATACCGGAGGATGTGGAGATCCGCTTCCGGGCGGCACGGGAGGATTTGACGGGGCCCGGCACGGGGGCGGTCGTCTTCATGCCCGACGGCAGCGCCAATGGCGGCAGCATCCGGCTCGCCCGCGGCCGCCGCACGGCGCGCATCGAGGTGGCCTGGGTGACGGGACGGGTGAGCCTCCATGATTCGTAAGTCCCCCCGATCCGACTGCGCGGCTGCGGGTTTCACCGTTCTTGAGGTGATCGTCGCGTTCGTGGTCATCGCCCTTACTTTGGCTGCCGTGATGGAGATCTTCTCCGGTGGCTTCCGCAACACGGTGACGGCGCGGGCCTATCGCGACGCATTGAGCCGGGCGGAGTCCGAACTGGCCCGGGTCGGCCTTGCGGTACCACTCGAGGAGGGCATCCGGACCGGCACCTTTGGGGACGGGGCGTCCTGGCGCCGGGTTATCATGCCCTACACGGATGAAACCCTGGACACCGCCGGTCCGGCCGGTTTGCGCGCGTTCACCGTGGAAGTCACGGTCTTCCTGGGTCCGGACCGGGATGGGGACCCCCGGGCGGTTACCCTGCGGACCCTGCGTCTGGCGGATGGGCCATGAGGGCGCGCCATGGCAAGGGCCGGGGCGGCGCTGCAGGCCTTACGCTCCTGGAGCTGCTCGTGGCGATCACCCTGCTGGGCTTCTTGTCCGCACTGATTGCCGGGGGCGTGCGGTTCGGATTGAGGGCCTGGGAGCAGGGCGCGCGGGATGCGGCGGCCATGGAGATCGGGGGACAGGTTGAAGCCCTCATGCGCCGGCAGCTCGCAGGCCTTGCGCCGCGCACCCTGCGCGGCAGCGGCCGGGAGGTCGTCGTTGCCTTCTGGGGCGATACCCAAAGCCTGCGCTTTGTGGGTAGGATGCCGGCAATCGCCGAGACCCTCGGCGATATGGTGATGGAATATGCCCTGGAGGACGATGGGCAGGGGAGCCGCGACCTGGTGCTGCGCTGGCAACCCATGGGATCGAGCCGGGACCCGGCCGTCGACGCACCGGATATGGCGCAGGTGCCGATCCTGTCCCGGGTGCGGG
The DNA here is from genome assembly GCA_050331455.1 of Alphaproteobacteria bacterium. Lineage (GTDB taxonomy): Bacteria > Pseudomonadota > Alphaproteobacteria > JAJFIK01 > JAJFIK01 > CAYUYV01. The sequence continues at coordinate 63,411 of JBHJGV010000023.1, read as the reverse complement.
AGGTGCGTTTTGCCTATTTCGGGGAGGGGCGGTGGCAGGATCGCTGGCGGGGCCGCCAGTCTCCGCCCCGGCTGATCCGGATCACCATCGTGCCGGAGGACGCGCAGGCCTGGACGGTGCCGCCCTTCCTCATCCGTGTGGAGACGGAAACTCGGGACCCGTGATGGGTCGGCCTGTGGTTGTGCCCTGTGGTTGTGCTTTGAACAGACGATAAGGCGAGAGCGGGAAACATGTCGGCGTTCAGCGAGGTGCAGACGGGAACGGCACGGTTCCTGGGCTGGTGGGGGCAGGAGCTTGGGGGCCTCATGCCCGCGCGCCTGCGCGGTGCCCTCACGCCGTCCCAGGCCCGCCTGGTGCTGTTCTGGTCCCGGGATGGCGTCCGTCCCGTTTTGACGGATCGGGAGGATGGCGCGCCCGTTGCCGACGGGCCTGTGCTGTCGCCGGACCGGATGGACCGGACGGCGCTCGCCGCGGCGGTCCCCAATGTGGCCCTCGACCGCCCGGTGACGATCGTTCTCGATACGGACTGTGCCCTCATCCAGGCGGTGACCCTGCCGCTCGCGGCCGAAGCCACCCTCCAGGACGTCATTCGCTATGAACTCGACCGGCTGACGCCCTTCTCGGCGGAAGAAGCCTACACGGCCGGACGGATCCGTCGCCGGGATCCCGCCCGCCAGACCCTGGACGCCGATCTGGTTCTGGTGCCGCGCAAAGGGCTCGATCCCGTGCTCGACACGGCGAAGCGCTGCGGTCTTCAGGTCGAGCGCGTGGATGTCGGGCGCGACGAGGCCGGCGGGCCCGGTGGGCTCGCGGGTGTCAATCTGATTGCCGGCACCGGTCCGCGCACAGGGCCCGGTCTGGGCGCAAAGGTTTTCATGGGACTGATGATTATGGCCTTGGTACTCGGCGGATCCGCCCTTGGGATCGGGTATGGCAAACGCCAAAGCGTTCTGGACACGGTGGATGCCGAGCTGGACCGGGTGCGCCGCCTGGCCCTGCGCTTCGACGTGGCCCGCCAGGAAGAGGCCGAGCGCCGCGGACGCCGCGAGGTCGTGACACGCCTGAAGGCCGACGCGCCGCTGGCCGTCGAGGTCCTGGAGGAGGTCACACGCCTTCTGCCCGATGACAGTTTTTTGGAAAGCTTTCGCCTGACGCAGGACGGGCTCACGATCGCCGGCCAGTCCGCCCAGGCGGCAGCCCTGATCGCGGCCTTCGAAGCATCGCCCCTTTTTGCCGGTGTGGCCTTCAATACGCCCACGGTGCAGGCCAAGGCCACGGGGCGGGAGTCTTTCTCTCTCGCCATGCGTCTTGTGCCGCGGGAGGGGCAGCCATGACCGGTCTGCCTGCGCCCGGATCCGCGATCAGTCGCCTGGCGGCCGTCGGGCTTGTGGTGCTGGTCGCGGCGCTGGGGCTGTTCGGGGTGGTGCTTCCGCTCCACCGGGATTTCACGGCGCTCGATGCCCGGATCGCCCGTTCCGAAGAGGCATTGCGACGCTATGTCCGCAGCCTTCCGGCCGCCGGCGAGCCAGCGTCGGGTGAGGCGCTCGTCGATGGCCGCGGTCCAGAGGGGCTGTTGCTCTCCGGGGCCAGCGAAGCCGTGGCGGCCGCCCAGGTGCAGCGGTTTCTGAAAAAGGTCGTGGCCGCCCATGGGGGCAGCCTCGAGACCATCCAGGTCGAGCCCGCCGAGCCGCTGGACGGGCCGGACGGACAGGGCCTGCTTCGAATCGGCCTCAAGGTCCGCGCCCGCCTGACCGTGGCCCGGCTCCAAAACGTGCTGCATGACGTGGAGACCGCCCGGCCCTATTTGTTTGTCGACGGATTGGCGGTACGCCAGGCACGGGGGTTTGAGCGGGAAACCGGGCGCGGCCAGCGTGATCTCGATGTGCAAATCGACCTTTTCGGCTTGTGGCGCGCGGTCGGGTCGGTCGAGTCCTGATGCCGGGACCGGGCCTCTGCTCCCGCCTACATCAAGGTGTCATGAAGCTGTCTTAAACCTGCACGGTCTGTGTAATCTTGAAGGAAGGCTTCATGCCCGCGCCGATCTGGATCGCCAATGCGGCCCTCGCCGCCGCCTGCGGCTTAGCGGGCGTCGCCCTGCACGGTGCGCTGTCCGCACCAGCGGAGCCGCGCCTGCCCCGGCCCGGATCCGCTGGCGGGTCGGTCGAGACGGATCGGCCGGCCCTGCCCGTAGTCGAGCCCGTGGCCTTGAGAGACCTACCCCAGACCCGGAACCGTCCCGTGTTCTCCCCCGACCGGCGCCCACCGGCCCAAGAGGTCACGCAGACTGCCGAAACGGCCGAGCCCCGTGTCTCGCCCGGCACTCTGGTCCTGGCCGGCGTCGTTCTGTCGGAGCGGACCCGCGCCGCGCTCCTGCGCCCGGCCCCTGCGGCGAAGGCGGAACCGGTCGGCTTGGGAGAAACGGTGCAGGGCTGGACCGTCTCGGCCATCGCTGCCGACCATGTCCGCCTGTCTGCGGCCGGGCAGACCGTCCGGCTCGATCTGCGGCCAAGTGTGGCGCAGACGGGAGCGCGTTCTGCTCTGGCCGCGTCGGCCGCCGCCGGCGTCCCGGTGCAGACGATGGACGTGGCCGGGGAGGCCTTCGACGACGCCATGGACGATATCGGCGGCATACCCCGCCGCCGCTCCTCCCGGCCGCGGAGCGGGCAGATTAACGGTGGGGCCGCGTTGCGCCGTGAAAACTAGGATGCGCCATATCCCCCTGGCCCGCGCGGTTCTCGCCCTTGCCGGCGCACTTGCATTGGCGTCCTGCGCCCAGCATGACGATCTGCGGGCGGACGGCCTCGCAAAACGGTCGGATCCGGCCACGCCGCCCAGCGCCATCGATTTTCTCAGCCCAGCCTCGCAGGCGAGCCCCCGACCGTCCCAGGCAACCCTGGAGACGGCGCCGATTTCCGTCGTCCGGCCGACTCCTACGGCGGATCGGACCCGCGGCTTTGTTCACTATGCGCCGGGCGGCGGCCAGGCCGAGGTCCGTCTCGGGGACGCCGAGCCAAACGAGGGCCGCAAGAGCCGGCCCGACCTCGCCCACACCCAACGGACCGGCGCCGGATCACAGGGCCTGGAAAGGACTGGGGACGGAACGGTCAGGATCAATTTCGACGACGCGGATCTTGAGACTGTCGTGCACACGGTCCTGGGGGAGCAGCTCCAGGAGAATTACGCCATCGATGCGGGCGTGTCCGGCAAGGTGACGCTCCAGTCGAGCCGCCCGGTCTCCCGGTCCCAATTGCTGTCCACCCTGCAGGAAATCCTTCGGATGAACGGCGCGGCGCTGATCCGCCGGGATGGTCTTTACACGGTTGTGCGCGCCGCCCGGATGGGCGGCTCCGCATCCGGTCTTACATTTGAGGAGGCATCGAGCCGGGGGCTGACGGTCCGTGTGACGCCGCTGCGCCATTCGGACGTCTCCTCGATCGGCAAAATCCTGGAGCGGTTCGCACCCGCCGGAGGCGAGATCTTTCTCGACGACGACCGGGACCTCGTCTTCACGGTGGCCACGGCGGCGGAACAGGACAGTCTTCTCGACGTGATTTCCGTCCTCGATGTGGACTATCTGAGCGGTCTGGCCTTCGCGCTCCAGCCCCTGGAGGAAGCCGACGCGCTCACCCTGGTCGGCGAGTTGCGCGCCATCACCCTGGCGCCGGGCGCAGGGTCTTTGGGCCCAGGCTCTTTGGGCAGGCGGGAGGCCGGCGCAGAGGGCCAGGGCCGGCCGACCGCCGGCGGCGGGGCGGGCGACCACGGTGGCGCTGAGCCTTTGCGGTTCCTACCCATTGAACGGATGAACGCCATTCTGGTGGTGGCGCGGAGCAATGACTATCTTGAACAGGCGCTCACCTGGATCAACCGGCTCGACCAGGGCGCGGCGGACACAGAGCAGCTCTTCGTCTATCCCGTCATGCGCCGCCAGGCGGCCGAACTTGCAGCCCTGATCAGTCAAATTTTCAACCTGAACACCATCGCCGACGAGGTCGATCTCGATCCGGCGCTGGCGCCGGGTCTCGACCCGGTGGACCTCACCAATGCACCGACGGGCGGCGGTCCACGGCCGGGGAGCCGAACGGGGCCCGAGGAGGGGAAAAAGGGCATCCGGATCATCGCGGACCGCGCCACCAACACCCTGGTCATCTATGCGACGGCGGAGCAATACGAGCCGATCAAGGCGGCGCTCGACCGCCTCGATGTCCTGCCCAAACAGGTGCTGATCGAGGCCACCCTGGTCGAGGTATCCCTGACCAATCAACTCGAATACGGCGTGCGCTGGTTTTTCCAGAATCTGGACGATGCGGAGCGGGCGGCCGATCCCGACCGCCGGTTCAGCCGGACCAGTTTCTCCGACCTGAGCGGCGGCGGCTTCACGCCCCAGGCCCAGGGCTTCAATTATTTTCTCGACGCGGCGAATGTCCAATTCGTGCTCAGCGCGCTGCGGGACGTGACCGATGTGGAGGTGTTGTCCTCGCCCAACATGATGGTGCTGGACAATCAGACCGCCCGCCTCCAGGTGGGCGATGAGGTGCCCATCCAGACGCGCGCCGCAACGGATGTGAACAACCCGGGCGCGCCGGTAGTCAACGATATCGATTACCGGGATACGGGCGTGATCCTGAACGTCACCCCGCGGATCACCAGCGACGGTCTCGTGGTCCTCGATATCATCCAGGAGGTGAGCGAGGTCGTTGCGACGGGCAGCTCGGACATCAGCTCACCGACCATCCAGCAGCGCAAGTTCGAAAGCACCGTAGCCGTCGGAGACGGCGAGAGCGTGGTGCTCGGCGGCCTGACCCGGAATTTTGCCTCGCTCGGGCGCACCGGGGTGCCCGTGCTCTCCCGCGTCCCCCTGGTGGGCAATCTGTTCACCAGCCGGTCCAATGATCAGCGGCGCACGGAATTGATGGTCCTGATCAAGCCCCGGGTGATCCGGGATCAATCGGCTGTGCGCGTCGCGACCGATGAAATGAAGCGCAAACTGCGTGATGTGTTTGGCGACAAACCCTCCGCTGCCCGGCGCGTGCTTTTCCCCCTGGACACGCGGGATCCGGCGGATGTCGGCGCGGAGGATTGAGGCGGTGGACTTCACTTTTATGAAACGTCAGCGCCATTCTCGAATGGCGTAGTCCCGGCGGCTTGTCATCTCGATCAGCGCATGCCGGACAAAGCGGGCGCCCGATGCGGAAACCGCTTCGGCCCGGATCCGGAAGGCAGCCTTATAGAGGCCCGTCTCCTGATCCCGTGTCGCTCCGTAGACGGTGATGGCGGGTTCCAGAGCCGCATAAAGCTCCGGCGTGACCCCCGGGACCCGGCGCAATTCGTCGGCGGAGTCGAACACCTTGCCGTCCATCTCCCAGGACATCCGCAGGACGAGCCGGTCGGCTCTGGCGGGGCGCCCCCCATCCTCTTCGCGCGCGCTGGCCCCGTCGGACCGGCGATAGGCGAGCACGGCATCGGCCAGGGCAAGGGCGCGCCGGGGCGTCAGGCCGGCCTCTTCGAAAAGGGCGGCCAGTGTGTCCGGCGGGGCATCGTTGAGATTGATCTTGCCGTTTTCCGGCGTGACGGTCAGGCGAATGGTCCCGCCACCGAAACGCCAGATCCCAGGCACCGCCCCGGCGGCCGACAGGGTGTCCGCCCGGGCGAGCCGCAGGACGGCGTAGCGCGCGCCCGCATCGGCGAGCGCGCGGGCATCGGCCACGTCCATCTGGGTGCGCGTTCCCGTACTGACGGTGCGGGCTTCGCGGACGAAACTCGTGCCGATGGCCGAGAGCAAGGTGGCGACCAGAAGGGCGGCGAGCATGGCAAAGCCGCCGTCCCGTGTTGCGCGTTTTGCCCCATACGGACGAGACGTTCCGCAGGCCGATGGGGCCGTGTCTGAAAATTGTGGTCGGTTCCGTGTCATGAAGTCGCCGGTCCTCGAAAGTGCCCGTGAGACGATGCCAGAAGACGCGGCAAAGGGCCACCGGGTTGGCGGCGGGCTGACAAAACCGGCCGGTGCGGCCGGGTTTGTCAGCCTCCCGTCAGGTTATTCGATCCAAACTGTCACAAAAGGCCAGTATTGGATGGGGCCTTGTCTTGATAACCAAAGGGCTGGGACACATGGGACTGCGATCAGGTGGTATTTTACTGTTATCTTGTTTCACTTTCGGGGTGCCGGCCTTGGCGGATATCCGGACTGACCTCGACAAGGTGAAGCCCGTTGACGAGAGCATGGTGATCTGGGGCCGCGGCCTCGATCTCACGGAAACAGCGCTTTCGGCCTCCGAGGGCCTCGTCGGTTATGCGGATTTCGCCACCCGCCCCCTGCTGCGCCCGGGCGAACTGGTGGAAGTCATTCCCGGTCTCGTGGCGACTCAGCATTCGGGGACCGGCAAGGCAAACCAGTATTTCCTGCGCGGCTTCAATCTTGATCACGGCACGGATTTTGCCGCCTATTTCGAAGGCTTGCCGATCAATTTCCGCACCCACGGCCATGGGCAGGGCTATCTCGACCTCAATTTCATCATCCCGGAACTGGTCGAGGTCGTTGAATTCCGCAAAGGCCCCTACTACGCCGATGTGGGCGATTTTTCCGCTGCCGGATCGATTTCCTTCAAGACCTTCGACGCCCTGGAGGAGGGTTTCATCAAGGGCACGGCCGGCGAGTTCGATTTCTACCGTGTGGTTGCGGGCCATTCGATGCCGCTGGCCGGAGGCACGCTTCTCCTGGGCGGGGAAGTCAAATTCTATGACGGCCCCTGGGACCTCGATGAGGATTTCGAGCAGTATAACGGTCTCGTTAAATTCACGTCCGCCCCCGGAGACACCACGTTTCAGATTATCGCCACGGGCTTCCACGCCGACTGGACGTCGACGGATCAGATTCCCTTGCGGGCGGTGGAGAGCGGGCTCATCGACCGCTTCGGCTTCATCGACCCGGATCTCGGCGGCGAGACAACACGGATCAATGTGATCGGGCGCGTCTTCGCCGATGCCCTGGGCGGACATCTCCACGCGACCGTTTACGGGTCCTATTATGATTTCACCCTGTTCTCCAACTTCACCTATTTCGCGAACGATCCGGTGAACGGGGATGAATTCGAACAGGAGGACCGGCGAGTCGTGTTCGGCGGCGATGCCTATGGCGAGTGGAGCCTGTCCCGCTTCGGTGTGAACCACCAGCTCATCGCGGGACTCGAAAGCCGGTTCGACAATATTTTCGACGTGGGCCTCTTTAACACGGTGGGCCGGGAGCGGATCAATACCGTGCGCTCCGACGCGGTCGACCAGTGGAATGTCAGCGTTTATGGCGATGTCACGTCCCGCTGGACTCGCCGTCTGGAGACGACCATCGGTCTGCGGATCGACACCTTCGGCTTCGATGTCGAGGCGCAGATCGACGACAACAGCGGTGACGGGACCGACACCCTGGTCAGCCCCAAGGCGACCCTCGCCTATAGCCTGGCCGAGCGCACCCGGGTCTATCTCAATTACGGGCGTGGTTTCCACTCCAATGATGTGCGCGGCGCCACCATCGCCGTGGATCCGGTGACGGGCGAAGCGGTCGAGCCCGTCGATGTGCTGGTGCCCGCAAATGGTGCGGAGATCGGCCTGCGGACCAATGCCATTCCCGCCCTGACAGTGACTCTGGCGGCCTTCTGGCTGGAGCTTGAGTCCGAACTCGTCTTTGTCGGCGATGCGGGCACCACGGAGGTCAATGACGGCTCCCGCCGGTTCGGGTTCGAGTTCTCAGGGTTCTGGGAAGCCACCGACTGGCTGGTCTTCGATGCGTCCGCTACGACCACCAATGCCCGTTTCCAGAATGGCGATCGCATTCCGGGGGCTGTGCCGACGGTGGCCGCCCTGGGGAGCACGGTCTTGCTCGATAACGGCTTCACCGCCACGGCGCGCATGCGCCATTTCTCGTCTGCCCCGCTTATTGAGGACAATTCGACCCGGTCGGAGGCCACCACGCTGGTCAATGCCGGCATCGGCTACCGCTTCGGCGCCTTCGAGGCCCGCCTCGACGTGTTCAACCTGTTCGATGCGCAGGATGCGGATATCACCTATTTCTTCGAAAGCCAGTTGCCGGGCGAGGCGGCACCGGTGGAGGATATCCATTTCCACCCGGTGGAGCCGCGGGCGGTCCGTGGGTCTCTCACGGTCCGTTTTTGAGGGTAGATTGACGGGATGGGCCGACGGTTTTGCGCCGGCCCGCCGTTCATAATGGCGGCCAGCTTAGGGAGGTGCAGGGCATGAGGGCATTACGGATGGCCTGGCTGAAGCCGCTCACATCGGCCGGCGGGGGCGGGGTGTCATTCCAGATACGCCTGATAGTGGCCTTCGCGGCCGTCCTCGTGGTCGGCATTGCGGGTCTCGCTGCGAATGTCATCAGCATCCATCAGATCCGCACCCAGGTGGAACGGTCCCATGCCGCCCACCATGAACTCGCAGACTATCTGCACCTTGCCAACGATACCCATCTGATCCTCAAACAGATGACCGCCTCGGTGCTGTCGGATGCGCCGGACCTGATGCCCATCGGCACGCGGCTGCACAGTGCCATGCGCCAGGAACTCACGGCCATCCGGGCGCAAATTGCCTCGGATACCCACGGCGCGGGACGTGACCGGGCCATGGGGCGGGTCGACCGACTTGAAATGCGGCTGCGTGAGATGGATGCAAGCTATAATCACGTCGCCTCCCTCTATAACGAGGGCAACGAGGAAGAGGCGCTCCGTGTCCTGGAGGCCTTCGTTCGCGATACGGACTATCGTGAGATCTTCACGATCCTGGGGGGCTTTATCGAGGAAAAACACGCCCAGGTCCATGATGTCGATGACGATGGACGCATGCTGATCAACCAAGCCGAATCGGTGGTCTATCTCCAGGTCCTTTTCGCGGCGCCTTTCATGATTTTCGTCGGGATCTACCTCGTCAGCAATTTACGCCGACCCTTGCGCAGTCTGACCGCGGGCACGGATGCCGTCGCGGGCGGCGATCTTTTGCACCGGATCCCGCCGCTCCAGAGCACGGAGTTCGAACAGTTGGGCCGCAGCTTCAATCGCATGGCCGTGCAACTGGCCGCCCAGCGCAACGCCCTTCACCAATTGAACCAGAGCCTCGAGGATCGCATTGCGGCGCGCACCGCCGACCTTCAGGTCGCGAACGAAAAACTGGAGCGCACGGACCGGGCCCGGCGCCGTCTGTTCGCCGATATCAGCCACGAGTTGCGCACGCCGCTCACCATCATGCGCGGCGAGGCGGAGGTGTCCTTGCGGGGCGGAGACAAGCCGGCCGGCGATTACCGGGAAAGCCTGCACCGCATCGTCACGAAATGCGGCCATATGGGCCGTCTGGTCGATGACCTTCTTTTCATTGCGCGCTCGGATGCCGGCGAGACCCGGTTCCAGACCCGGCCCGTGGCCGTGGCGCCCCTGTTGCGCGAGACCTTGCGGGATTTCAAGCCCGCAGCCGAGCAGAAAGGCGTGATTTTGAGGGCCGAACCCGCCCTCCCGAATACCCATCAAGTGCTTGCCGATCCCGGCCGGCTGCGTCAGGTGCTCAGCATTCTGGTCGACAATGCGGTGCGCTATTGCGACGCTGGCGACCATGTCGATATTGATGTGACCACGGCCGGCGGCGCCATGGCCATCGCCGTGGTCGACACCGGCGTGGGCGTGCCGGAGGCGGACGTGCCCCATGTGTTCGAACGGTTCTACCGGGGCAGCAATGCGGCCAAGGCGAGCAAGGGCACGGGGCTCGGCCTGCCGGTGGCCAAGGCGATCGTCGATGCCCTGGGCGGCACCATTGCCTTGCGCAACGCGCCTGACGTCGGCGTCGTGGTGACACTCACCTTGCCGTTGGCGCCTGAAAGGCCGGCCAGCGCGGCACAAACGGATGATCGGGCAGGCGGGGGCCGGCACTAAGCCGGCCCGTCCGCCCGGCGGGAAGGAACAGGGCGGCATGACGCTTCTTCTGGTCGAGGACGATCTGGAAATCGCCGACATCCTAAGCCGGGGCCTGAAGGCCGAAGGCTTTCCAGTGACCCATGTGGATACGGTGGCGCAGGGAAAGCAGCTTGGCTGCTCCATTCGCTTCGACTGTATTGTCCTGGATCTGATGCTGCCCGACGGCAGTGGCCATGAGGTCTGTTCTGCCCTTCGGGACGCCGATATGCCCACGCCGATCCTGATGCTGACGGCCCTCGATGCCCTGGACGACAAGGTCCATGGGCTGCGCTCTGGCGCGGATGATTATCTGGGCAAACCCTTCGAGTTCGACGAGCTTCTGGCCCGAATCGAAGCGCTGACCCGCCGCGGGCGCGGCCAGCTTCGCAGCCCTGAAATCTATCAGGTGGCAGATTTGACGCTTGATCCCAAACGCTTCCGGGTGCGCCGGGGCGAGCGGGAAATCTCGCTCACCTCCAAGGAATTCGCGCTTTTGCAATTGCTCATGAGCGGGCCAGACAAAGTCTTCTCCCGCGATGCCATTTTCGACAGGATCTGGGGTGAAAAGAGCTCCGGCACGACCAATGTACTGGAAGCCTGCATCGCCCGCCTGCGCCGCAAGGTTGATGGCGACGGCGCCACCCCGCTCATCCACACCATCCGCGGCCATGGCTATAAAGTGGGCATGCCCGCCGTATCGCAAGGACAATGATCCTGATGGTGCACAATGTGCCGCTCTTGCTGAGAGAGGCCGTGGCCGGGGACGCACCCGCATTGGCGCGCGTGCACAGAGGGGCGCGCGGACACGCCATGCCATGGCTGCCAATTGTGCACACGCCTGAGGAAGATCTGATCTTCTTCCGGGAAGAAGTCCTTCCGAAGCAAAATGTGCTGATCGCGGACGTTTCCGGACAGGTGGCCGGCTTTGTCGCCTTTTCGGACGGGTGGCTGGGGCATCTCTATGTGGCCCCGGAAAACTGGCGCACGGGGATCGGCGCTTTGTTGCTGGCCGAGGCCCAGGCGGTTTCGACCACGCTCCAGCTCTGGACGTTTCAAAGCAACACAGGCGCCCGCGCCTTTTATGCGCGGCATGGATTTGAAGAGGTTGAGGTCACGGACGGGTTGCGCAACGAGGAGAAAACGCCCGACATCCGCATGATGTGGCGCCGGGCGTGACGGTCCTTCCGCCGCAGGATACGAGGACTGCACCGCTGGAGAAAACCATGTGCAAAGACGGGTGAACCACGCCGCTCGCCGGACCGGGCGAAAAGCCAGCCACACCGTCGCGACTTAGTAGGACCGGGGTAGGCCAAGAACGCGTTCGCCAATGAAATTCAGGATCATCTCGGTACTGACGGGGGCGATACGGGTGATCATCACTTCCCGGAAATAGCGCTCCACGTCATATTCCTTGGCATAGCCCATGCCACCATGGGCCAGGATTGCCCGTTCGCAGGCATGGTACCCGGCCTCCGAGCCCATCAGCTTGGCCGCATTGGCCTCCGCGCCGCAGGGCTGGTTGGCATCGAACAGAGCCGCGGCCTTGAGGGCGAGAAGCTCGGCGGCCTCCAATTCGGCCCAAGACCGGGCGAGGGGGTGCTGGACGCCCTGGTTCATGCCGATGGGCCGGCCGAAGACCTCCCGTTCCTTGGCATATTGAACGGCTTTGCGCAGGGCCGCGCGGCCGATGCCGACGGCCTCGATGCCGAACAGGATGCGTTCCGGATTCAGCCCGTGGATGAGATACTGGAAGCCCTTGCCTTCTTCCCCGACCCGGTCCTCAAGGGGCACCCGCAGGCCGTCGATAAACACGGTGTTACACTCCACCGATTTGCGGCCCATCTTTTCGATGACCTGGGCATCGATGAAATCGCGGTTCATGTCCGTGTAGAACAGGCTCATGCCCTCGGTGGGCTTGGCGCATTTCTCGCGCGGCGTGGTGCGGGCGATAAGCAGGATCTTATTGGCGGTCTGGGCCGTCGTGGTCCAGATCTTCCGCCCATTGATGACATAGCCGTTGCCGTCCAGCTCCGCCTTGGTCTGGATGGAGGAGGTGTCGAGGCCGGAATTGGGCTCGGTGACCCCGAAACACATGCGGTCTTCGCCGGAGATCAGGCGGGGCAGGTGGTGGTGCTTTTGTTCCGGCGTGCCGAACAGGGCGAGGGGCAGGGGGCCGAACAGGTTCACATGGATCGCGGACACGCCCTGCATGGCGGCGCCGGACTCGGCGACCGTCCGCATCATGAGGGATGTCTCCAGCACGCCGAGACCCGATCCGCCCACATCCTCCGGCAGCGCGATCCCCAACCAGCCGCCGGCGGCCATGTCGGCCACGAACTCTTCCGGGAAGGTGCCCGTTCGGTCGCGCTCACGCCAATATTCGTCCGGATAGGCGGCGCAGACGCGGTTTACCGCTTCGATGATGGACTGGCGGTCTTGGTCGAGAGTGAAATCCATGGGCTTTGTCTCCGCTCCATCGTGGCTGGCGCCGCTGCGCTCTCTTGTGGCTGGCGTGGCCACGGGATCGTGGTCCGGGTTCGGCAAACGGGACGGCCAACCGGTTCGGTGCGCCGCCCCGTCAGCCCCCTGACGGAGCGGGTATGACGGGCTCCGGCAGGATCCCGGAATACAGAATCAGGATATAGGCCACATAGCCGACCAGCATCAGCGCACCTTCCAGGCGCGACAATCGGGCGTCGCTCGACAGGAAGATCAGGAAGATCACCACCACGGATAACATCAGCCAAAGGTCGAATTCATAGAAGCGGCTGGAGATTGCAACGGGTTGGAACAACGCCGTAATGCCGAGCACCGCCAGAATGTTGAAGATGTTGCTGCCCACAATGCTGCCCAGCACCACTTCCGGATGTCGGCGCAAAGCAGCCACGGAGACGGCCGCGAGTTCGGGAACGGAGGTGCCCACGGCGACAATGCTGACGCCGATCACCGCTTCGGAGACTTCTAGCCACCGGGCGATCTCGATGGCTCCGAAGATCAGCCATTTGGCGCCGAAGAACAGAGCCAGGAAACCCGTCAGCAGCATGACGATCTGGACGGCGAACTGGCGCCCGTTGAGCGCGTCGACGAGGCGCGCGCGGTTCTCGATGGCCTTGGCCGGCGCCGGGGCGGCCTGTTCGGTGACATAGGAATAAACGAGATAGACCGCGAGGGCGCTCGTGAGCACCACGCCGGCGGAGAAGGAAATCGCTCCGAGCGCGCCCAGCCAGACAAAAAAGCCGCTGGCGGCGAGCACCACCACACCGTCGCGGAACAACACGTTCTGGCTCATGGGGATCGGGAAGAGCATGGCACCGAAGCCGAGCACCAGGAGGATATTGGCGATATTGCTGCCGATCACATTGCCGACGGCCACGTCCGGAACGCCGTCATAGACCGACTGGAGCGCGACCACGAGTTCGGGCGCCGAGGTCCCGAAAGCCACGATGACGATGCCCGTCAGCAGCTCCGACACGCCACTCTGTTTGGCCACCCCGGCGGCGCCGCGCACAACGGCATCGCCGCCGAGCATCAGAAGGGTCAGACCGACCACGGTCCAGAAAAACGGTTCCAGCATCTCTCTCGCCCATCTTGCGCGGCTGCGGTCCGGTTCAGGCGCCGCCCGCCGTAATCCCCATGCCGGTCTTTCACTGCGTGATCCGGTCGTCTGCGCGCCCGCCGCTCTGCCCGAATGACGTCCGGCCCGGGGTTGCGCCCATCTCGCGGCGCGGTCCGGCGCGCCAGAAGCGCGACGGCGAGAAGGACGACAGGTCATGGCGCGGCGGCGCCCCCAACACCAGATCGCAGACCACATCCGCGGTCACGGGCGCAAGCAGAATGCCGTTGCGGTGGTGGCCGGTCGCGATCGTCAGCCCGTCGAGGGCCCCGAGGCCGATGAGCGGGCGGCGATCCGGTGCGGCCGGGCGGAAGCCGGCCCACATCTCGACAAGGCCGCACTCGCGGGCCTGGGGCAGCACGCGGGTGGCCGCCGACAGCAGCCGCGCCATGGCGCCGGCGGTCAGTCGCGGGTCGAAATCGGCATCCTCGACGGTCGCGCCGACCAGGAGGCGCCCGTCCTGACGCGGAATGAGGTAGACATCCGGACCCCAGATCACCCGCCGCGGCATGGGCCCCGGCTGGTCCCAGGCGAGGCAGGCCATCTGACCCTTGACCGGCCGCACGGGCAGGTCGGCCCCGAGACCCGGTCCCGTCAGGCGCCCGCTCCAGGCGCCGGCGGCGATGACCGCCGCGTCACAGCCGAGGGTCCGGGTCGGTGTCACGATGCCGGTCACGCGGCCGGACCGCTCCTCGACGGCCAGAACGGGTTCGTCCTCGTGGATCTGGACGCCGGAAGACCGGGCGGCCTTGATCAGGGCGGACACGGCGGCCCGGGGATCGACCTGGCCGTCAAGCGCACTGGACACGGCGCCGATGCAATCGGCCGCAAGAGAAGGCTCGAGGGACCGGGCCTGGCGCGCTTCGAGCCAGGTGAGCTGATGGGACGGACTCGCCCGGCGCACCACGCCGCGCCAGCGCTGGGCTGCGATCGGGTCGAAGGTGGCAACGATGGTGCCGGTGCGGTCCACGGCGAGGGCCTCGCCGGAGGCGGCTTCGAGGGCGGCGGCGAAGCCGGGCCACAATGTCTGGCTGGTCCGGGCGGCATTCAAAAAGGCCGGGTCGGAAGCGTCCTCTTCCACATGGGCTGCCAGCATGCCGCCCGCCGCCCAACTCGCGCCGCGGCCCACCCGGCCCGCGTCGAACACGCTGACCCGGGCTCCCGCACGTTGGAGAGACCACGCGATGCTCAGACCGATTATGCCACCCCCGACGACTGCCACATCCATGTCGATCTGTCCCTTTTCTTGCGATCCGGCTTCTTGTGATCCGGCCGGGTCAGGTCGGGTCCCAATCGGCATCCCGTCCGTGCGCGCCCGTCCGTTTCCATTTCCGTTTCAAAATGACATATGCCGCCGGCGGCGCTTCGGTACAAACAAAACACGGCCGCGTCCGTGATGGCCCACAGCCTGGAGGGCCTGTCCGGGCGGTCCCATCGATCAGGACGGATCGCCGCGCACGGTGAACCCATCCTGGCGCAGCCGGGCCACGATATCGCGGACCTGATCCTTGTCCCGCGCCTCGATCATCATTTCCAGGGTCGCATGCTTGGCCGACATGTCGAGGGCCAGACGGTGGTGGGACACCTCGATGACACTGCACCCATACTCACCAACGATTCCGGCGACCCGGGCGAGCTGGCCCGGCGAGTCGGCCACATCCACGCCGATGCGGGCAATGCGCCCGTCATGCATCATCTCGCGCATGATCACGGAGGCCAGCAGGCGGGGATCGATATTGCCGCCGCACAGGGGAATGCCAACCTTGCGGCCCCGGAAGTCGTGGGGACTGGCCATCACGGCGGCGAGGCCCGCGGCCCCGGCCCCCTCCGCGACCGTTTTTTCGATCGTTAGCAGCATATTGATCGCCCGCTCCAGGTCCCGCTCCGTGACCGTGATCACGCTGTCGACAACGCGCCGCGCGATGTCCACCGTCGTCTCGCTGATATCCTTGACTGCGATGCCTTCGGCGATGGTGGTGCCGCCGCAGCGGGAGGCCTCGCCCCGCAGGGCGGCGGACATGGACGGATAGAGTTCTGCCTCCACACCAATCACGCGAATATCCGGCTTGAGGGCCTTGGCGGCGATGCCCATGCCGGAAATGAGCCCGCCGCCCCCGATGGGCACGACGAGAATGTCGAGATCGGGCACCGCGCCCAGCATTTCGAGGGCGAGGGTGCCCTGACCGGCGATGATGTGCGGATCGTCATAGGGGTGGACGAACACGAGGCCCTCGCGCGCCGCGATGATATGGGCGAAGGCCGACGCCTCGGACAGGGTGTCGCCCTCCAGCACGATACGGGCGCCGAAATGGGCGGTCTGGCGCACTTTCACGTAAGGCGTGGCGCGAGGCATCACGATCACGGCGGGAATACCCAGTCGTTGGGCATGATAGGCCACGCCCTGGGCATGATTGCCCGCGGACATGGCCACGACCCCCCTTTTTTGCTCCTCGGGAGCCAGGCTGGCGAGCTTATTCAGGGCTCCCCGCTCCTTGAACGAGGCCGTGAACTGCAAATTCTCGAATTTTAGGTGGATTTCGGCGCCTAAAACGGCCGAAAGCGTGCGAGATAAAACGAAAGGTGTATCTTCCACGGCCCCGGCGATCACGGACCGGGCCTTTCGGATATGATCGATCGTGACGCTCATCGGGGCATTAACCATGTTACGTTTGAGGACAGGCTGGGCTGTCCGGCCATCCATGCGACAATGTCACGGGGAAGGGGTGCCATGAAGCCACTTTGCGAAGACCACCCGGCGCAGCGTGCGCGAACGGCGATTTTTGGCCTCCTCATCGGCTTCGGCTTTGCTTTCGGCGGCGCCGGCATGTCCTCGGCGCAAGCGGAAAAAGGGGTTGAGGACCGGATCGCGGCGCATGCAGCCCATGGTGAACTGACCACCCGGATCGCGCCCGATCCCGTCAGCACAGCTGAAAGCCGCGTGCCCCCCACCGCCCAAGACCTGACGGTGAATGAGATGTCGGGGCAAGCGGCGCAGGCCCAGCCGGACACACCGTTTACGAAAGACCCCGCCTGGCGAGAGCCGCGCCAGGCCTGCATCAATGTCCGCCTTTTGCGCGACTTCCAGGTCATCGACGAGGAACATGCCGTCTTTTTCGAGAGTGCCCGGCGCCCTTACCTGGTGAGCTTCGCGGGATTCTGCCCCGAATTGCGCTTTGCCGTCCGGATCAAGACCGCCTCTCGCACGGGCCGGCTGTGCGGTGGGGCCGGGGAGCGCATTTTCGTGGGCCGCTTCCGGTGTTTCGTTCGCACCATCGAGCGGGTCAGCAGTCCGGACCATGCCCGGTATCTCGTCGCCGAGCGGACCCGGGCGCGGCAGACCTCTGAGGCCCCTCAGGCTGCGAAAACCCGCGAAACGCGGCTGTGATCAAGACAAAACGGCCGGGCGCAGGGACCGGCCGTTTCGTCCCGGGCATCGGTTTTACCGCGTGGTGGCCGCGATGGCGCGCGACACCTGGGTCCGGCATCCGCTCTGGGCCAGGGCCACAAGGTCCTGGGCGGGCTCCCCGGTGGTCGCGACCTTGCGTAAGGTGAAGGCGACTTGGGTTCCGCTGTCGAAGCGCACCATGTACCGGCTGCCGTCCTCCTGGGGCACCGCAGCGGGCCAGGCCGCAGCGTCGCTGAAGAACGACCAGACCAGGGACGCCGACTCGCCATCGGGCGTTTGGCTCAAGGTGGCTTTGGCCCGGCCGAATTTCGGGCGCACCAGCCATAGCGGCAGGTCGTCGACCGCGCACCAGACATCTTCCTCGGAAAGGTCGATCAGGATTGACGGGCCCTGGGGGCCGACCGGTTCGGGCAGGCTGTCCACCGTATCGCCGGACGGTTCCGGCGGGCGGGGCGCCATGCGCGTGCCGCCCAGGACGCGGGTCCCTTCGTCGAGGCCGAAAATGGCGTCTCGGATGAGCTGAAGGCGGGTGCGGTCCTCGGGTTGGCCGCGGGCGCTCACGGGGCCGGAATAGGGGCCTTTGTAGATCACCTTCCGCCCGCGTGAGGACAAAAGCTCGAGTTCCTCGCCCTGGCCAAGGCGCAGGGTTTGTCCGACCCGAAGGATGTCGCCGACGCGAAATCCCGTAGCTTTGCCCCGAACGACCACCAGGCTGCGATCATTGGGTTCGGTTTGGGCCTTGGCCGGTGGTCCGACCGTCAGTATCAGGGCCGCCATGGCGATCAGGATGCCGTGACGGGCAAGGCCAAGGGCCTTGCGCATTTGCTTCACCATTGAAGTGCTCCTCCCTCCGTCGCGCGCGCCCCGGGCCGTGCGCGCTGGCCGGTCCCCGGGCCGTGCTAAAGGCACAGTGGCAAACGGGGTCACGGTTCTCCGCGCACAGACCCCATCCCTTCTCCTATACTGTGCTCGGGGCGGTGGCATCCTCTTTGATGCTCTTTCATGGGGTGGGCGCCACGGGCCGCTTACCATGAAGACGCGACCCGAAGGGCCGATCAGGGGGAAGGTCTTGGCAGAAAACGGCGCCATCATCGAAGACACCACAAAGCGCCACACGCGGATCTGGATCCCGGTGATCCTGTCCATTGCCGTGCTGCTGCCCTTTGCGCTGACCCACGCGACCGCGATCCTCGGCAGCCTTGACGAATGGAGCCGGGATGTGCGCCTCGCCATCGTGCCGCCCGTCACGGGGCAGGACGAAAACATCGTCATCGTCGCCGTGACCGAAGATACCCTGAACGAATTTCGCTGCCGGTTGCCCGTGGACCGGGGTTTCCTGGCCGACGTGATCGAGGCCCTCGACGAGGCCGGCGCCCGGGCCATCGGGATCGACTTCATCCTGGACAGCCTGACCGATCCGGAAAAGGACGAAGCCCTCCAGACGGCCCTGCGCGAGGCCAGCGTTCCGGTTCTGCCCGTATGGGCGGACGAAAGCATCGGTACCTCTGGCGTGCGGGCCGAGACCCTGCGCTCCTTTATCGGCGACCAGCCGACGGGTTACGGCATGCTCCGACGGGACCGCCTCGATGGAACCGTGCGCTTCCACTACCCGGTCTGGAACGAGGACGGCCCGGTGCGGTGGCAGTTCGCTGCCGCCATGGCCGCCGCCCTCGACATTCCGATCCCGGAAGGCCGGCGCCACCGCATCGCCTGGCGCAGCCGGCTGCGCGAGGGGGCCCACGCCCAGGCCTTTGCCCAGTATGAAGCCCATTTCGTCCCCGTGCTGCCCAAGGCCTGGTTCAAGGACAAGATCGTGCTGATCGGGCCGGTCCTGGTCGATGTGGATCTGCACCGCACGCCCCTGACCATCATTCCGGGACAGGACGAAATGCCCGGTGTGGAAATCCACGCCCATATCCTCTCACAGATCCTGGATGGGCGGGCGGTGACCGAGCCCAATCTGTGGCAGGAGGCGCTGCTGGCCCTGGCGCTCGCCACGATCGGCATGGCCCTGTCCCTGTCGCGCATCGACCTGTGGCAAAAGCTGACGCTTTCGGTGCTCTTGCTGGCGGCTTTCATTGTGTCGGCCTTTCTGGGCTTTGAAATGACCAGCGTCATGATGCCGGTGGTGACCCCGAGCCTCGCCTTCATCACCGCCTCGGCCGTCGCAAGCGCCTCGGTCGGGCGGCGGGAGCGCCTGCAACGGGCCCAGATCCGAAAGGCCTTTGCCCGCTATGTTCCGCCAACGGTGGTGGCGCGGCTCGACCGGGATCCCACGCGTCTCAAACTGGGCGGGGAGCGCCGGATCGTGTCGATCATGTTCACGGATATCGAGGGTTTCACGTCGAGTGCGGAGGACGTGCCGCCCGATGTCGTCGGCCCCCTGATCAACGATTATTTCGACGGCATCGGATCAATCATCCTGGCCCATGGGGGGACCATCGACAAATTTTTGGGCGATGGGTCCATGAGCCTGTTCGGTGCACCTGAAGCCTATGGCGATGACCCGGACCGCGCCCTGCGATGCGCGCTGGCCTTGTTTGATTTCGGTGAGACCTTCCGGGCCCGATGGGCCGAGGAAGGGTTCTTTTTCGGGCGCACCCGGGTCGGCCTCGACACGGGCCCGGCCTTTGTCGGCAATTTCGGTGGGCGCGAGCGCTTCGACTACACGGCGATCGGCGATGTGGTGAACACGGCCGCGCGCCTCGAAGGCGCCAACAAGGTGCTGGGCACGCGGATCCTGGTTTCCAAGGCCTCGGCGGAGGCTGCGCCGTCCGTAACCTGCCGGCCTGCGGCCACGGTGGTGCTGACGGGCAAGCAGCAGGACCTTGAAGTGCTCGAACCTGTGAGCGAGGCGGACGCCGGCTCGTCTTACAACCGCGCCTTTGCAACGGCCTACGCGCTTCTGGTCGCGGAGGATCCCGCCGCCCGTGAGGCCTTCGCCCGGCTTGTGGCCGAGCGGCCGGAGGACCGGCTGGCGGCTTTCCACCTAACCCGCCTGGATGGCGCAGCGGTGGGGCCGCGGATCGTCCTCACGGCGAAATAGCTGTTTTGTCAATTCGGGAAAAGCTGGCCAATATGGGTCGCACAAGCAAAACGCCGCCGGATCCGCACAGAACCGGCGCGGACCGGTCGTATGGGGAGGACGGAGTGTTTATCAGGATTCTGAACTGGGCCTTTGCAGCCCTGCTCGCCGCGATTGGCGGCTATCTCGTGGTGCGCGGCGTCGATCTGGTGCGTCTGGGAGGCAGCGTCTACTACGTCGCCGCCGGCGCGGCCCTTTTGATCGTACCGGTGCTGATGGTTTTGCGCAACGCCTGGGGGGCGCGCCTTTATGCCCTGATCACGCTGGCCACCGTGGCCTGGTCCTATGGCGAAGCGGGCTTTGATCTCATCGCCCTTCTGCCGCGCCTCGCCGCCTGGATCGTCGTTGGCCTGTGGTTCCTGATGCCCTGGTATCGCGCCTTTATCCGCAAGGGAAGCAACAAGACGCGGGCGGCCGGTGGGCGCTGGGTCGGGGTCTCGACCCTCGCCGGCCTTGCCATGCTGATCGTCGGTGCGGGCCAGCCCTCCCCGGTGGCCGACCTGCCCGTGGCGTCGCGGACGGTCGACCTCGACACGCCCGGCGACTGGCGCCATTACGGCAACACGCCCGGCGGCTCGCGTTTTTCGCCCTTGGACCAGATTTCGCCGGAGACCGTTTCTGACCTGAAGGAAGTGTGGCGCTACCGGACGGGCGTGCCGTTCGAGTTCAATGTGACGCCCCTGAAGGTCGGCGCACTCGTTTATTTGTGTACGGCCGGCAATACCGTCATCGCCCTCGACGCCGCAAGCGGCGCGGAACGCTGGCGCCATGACCCCGGCAACACCGTGACCGGCGGTAGCACGGCCGAGGCCCTGGCGGATGACAATATGTTCTCCCGGAGTTGCCGCGGCCTGGGCTATGTGGAGGCGCCGGCGGATTATGACGGCCCGTGTCCCACCCGGATCATCGGCGGCACGACGGACGCAAGGCTGATTGCCCTGGACGCCGAAACCGGTGCCCGCTGTGCGGATTTCGGCGAGGGCGGGGAAGTCGATGCCCGGGCCGGCCTCGGGCCGCACCAGCCTTTTGAATACATGATCACGGGCCTGCCGCTCATCGCCGGCGACAAGGCCGTTATCGGCGGCTGGGTGATCGACAATCAGCAACTCGGCAATGTCTCTGGCGTCGTCCGCGCCTTTGACGTCTATACCGGTGCGCTGGCCTGGGCCTGGGATGTGGGCAAGCCCGGCGAGCAGGGCAAGCCGGAACTGAGCCCAGACCCGAAGCCAAGCCTGGAGCCGATCCTGGACCCGGCGCCCGACCAAGCGCCGGAAGCGGGCGCGGAACATGCGGCGACCGATGCGTCTGCGGAGGATGCTCTCACCGGCGATGGGGCTCCGGGGCAATGGGAAGCCCAGGCCGACGCGCCGGCCCCGGCCGAGGAGGACGCCTCGCCGCAGAACGGGGATCCGGCCGAAGCCGAGGCAATCGCACCGGAAGGGCCGGACACGGATGAGCCCATGGGCGACCGGGAGATCTTCACCCGCGGCACGCCCAATGTCTGGTCCATTATGAGCTACGATCCGGCGTTGGACCTGATCTTCGCGCCGACGGGCAATGCGGCGCCGGACTACTATGGGGCCAAGCGCCGGGATATCGACGAGGCCGTCAATTCCTCCGTCGTCGCCCTGCGCGGTGCCACGGGCGAGCGGGTCTGGTCCTTCCAGACCGTTCACCATGACATCTGGGACTATGACGTGCCGTCCCAGCCGAGCCTTGTCGACATCACGCGGGACGGTCAGCGCATCCCTGCCGTGGCCGTGCCCACCAAACGGGGCGAGATCTTCCTGCTCGATCGCCGGGACGGCACCTTGATCCACCCGGCCACGACGTGTCCGGACGGATCGGCGGCCCTGCCGGGTGGCGAGTGCCCCGTGCCCCAGGGCGCGACCGAGGGCGACCGGACCCATCCGACCCAGCCCTTTTCCGGCCTGCCGAATTTCCGGCCCGATCGCCTGGAGCAGGACATGTGGGGGCTCACTCCCCTTGACCAGCTCTATTGCCGGATCGAATTCAAGAAGATGCGCTATGAAGGGCATTTCACGCCGCCCATGCCGGGACGCGGCATTCTGGGCGCAGATACACCGACCTCGGGCGGCAGCTTCCAGTATCCGGGCAATGCGGGTGGCTTCAACTGGCCCGGCGTGTCGGTGGATGCGGATCGGGGTTTGCTCATCGCCCAGCCGCTGATGCTCGGCAACCGGGTCATCATGCTCACGCCGGAAGAGGCGGCCCGGGCTTTCGCTGCGCGCCGCGCTGCCCGCGCCCGTCCGTCCCGGGACGAAGCCGCCGATCGTAGGGATGGCGAGGTCGACCACAATGACGGGGCCGGCTCCCCTGACGAGCATCCCGGCGACACCATGAAGGCCGCCGACAACGGGGAGGGCGGCGAGACCGGCGAGCCCCGCCGGCCCCCCCGCGGTGCAGCGGAGGCCATGATGGCGGCCCGCCCGCCCTATACGGCGCAAGGGGCCTGGGATCCCGAGGCCCGCCGCTTTGCGGTGACGATTTCCTTCAGTTCGAAGTGGAAGATCCCGCTGCTCGGTGTGCCGACCAATCTGCCCTGTTTCGAACCGCCCTATTCGGAACTCGCCGTGATCGATCTCAACACGAACCGGACGGTCTGGCGCCGGACGGCGGGCGGGAAACTCTCGGTCGGACCTTTCGGGATCATCCCGGAACTGAAACTGGAATTCGGGACGCCGGCCTTCGGCGGCACCATGACGACCCGTGGTGGGCTGATCTTCCAACTGGGGCCTTTCGACGGCCTGTTCCGGGCGGTCGACATCGCAACCGGCGAGGTTCTGTGGTCACAGGCCCTTCCGGGGAGCACCAAATCGACGCCCATGACCTATATGCAGGACGGCCGGCAATATGTCGTGGTGGTGGCACCGCAGATGCGTCCCGATGCGGATGACGACGGGGGCGGCTGGGTTATCGCCTATGCGCTCGACCGGTCTGGTGCCGAGTAACGCGCCGGAAGAACTCCGAGCGAGCCCCCGGACCAGACAAGGTACGCACTGTGCCGCCGGCCTTACGCGGGCGGCATTTCATATCCATAGGCCGACAGATCGAGATCGTCGCCGATGAGGGCCTGAAGGCGGGCATTGCTCTCGGCAAAGCCGGTCCCGTGAAAGCGGCTCACCCGGCCGCTCACGGGACGGACCGATTTTAGCCATCGCTTCACACCCGGCCGGCGGGCCACATAGCTCGTACCGCGATAGGCCGTTCGGGCAAGGGGACCCAGATTGACGGCGACCTCGGGCTTCACCGCGCCGCGCCGGAACTTGTTGATATGACGCAGCAGAGGCGCGGCGGCCTCCGGCGGGCTTTCCCATACCCGGCCCGGAATGTCTCGATCATCGGCCAGGGAGGGGTCGGCGCCGGCAAAGGCCAAGATCCGGCGCAAAGCCGCCCGGGCATCCGCGATCACCTCCTCCTGGGCGACGACGAGCACGTTCCGGGCACCGAATAAATCCATATAATGGGCGACCAGGCGGTCGTAGAAAAAGCGGCGCACGGAAAAATAGTGGAAATCGATTTCGTATTTGGGCTGAAGGAAACGCTCGATCGGAAGCGTTCCGCCCCGGTGAATATATTGCATGTAGGTCGACTTGATGGAGCTTTTCTGCTCACGGATCGTAATCAGGATCCGGGCATCGGGTGCGATCTCATGGATCCGGTGGGCGAAATCCGCGGCCTCCCGGGACCCGTCATAGGGATTGCCGCACAGCATTTCCGAGGAGACCACCGGCGCAAGATTGCTGCCCGCCATCCGTCGCGCGATTTGCGCCCGTGCCTCCCGGGGCGAGAAATCCAACCGGTCCGGATCGGTGATGAACCGCGCCACGTCGTCATGGGACATCAGGGAGTTGAAGCCGAAACCCGGGACGAAGACGGCCCGCTGCAGAAAGGTTGTGCCGGTCTTGTGGTAGCCGATGTGGAAAGTCACCGCTTCAGCCATCAAACAGTTCCCCGAATGGACATGCGTGTTCCTCGAAAGCTTGCGCCTTTACGGTGGGCTGGATACCGGCTGGCGCCGCGCCGCGCAATCGAAGGATTGGCAAGGCTTGCGCGCGCCCGGCTTCATGCGGCCCGGCCACCCACGGCCTCCAGGGCCTTGGCGGCTCGGCTTTCCTCGGCCTGATAGGCGCGCAGGGCCGCAAACAGGCCGAATTCCCGATCCGGCTCCAATCCGTCTGCGAGGCGGTAGATCTGGTGATAGAACCAGCCCTGGCTGCCGAAGGCGTTGGCCAGTTTGATGAACGTGATCGGCGATTGAGGCCCGAGAAAGCCGGGACCCAGTCGCAGGCTGCGCTCAACCGCGGGACCCTCCTCGAGGGAGCCCTGAAAAAGGCGCTCGGGCAGGTCCGGCATCACGCACAGGGGCCGGGCGATGCCGCACACATCCACCTCGCCCGCGGCGAGGGCCGCGTCCATGCCGCGTCGGCTGCGAAAGCCGCCGGTGACCATCAGCGGCATGCGCGCGACGCTCCGAATGCTAACGGCGTATTTCAGGAAATAGGCCTCCCGTTCCCGGGTGCTGACGCGGATGGCTTTCTCGACCACCGGCTCGATACCGTCCGTGTCCATCATGCGCGGCTGCTCATAGGTGCCACCGGAGATTTCCAGAAGGTCGATGCCCGCCTCGTTGAGCCATTGGACCACTTGCAGGCAGTCGTCGTGGGCAAAGCCGCCCCGCTGGAAATCGGAGGAGTTCAGCTTGACCGAGATGGGGAAGGCCGCGCCCACTTCGCCGCGGATCCCGGCAATGATCTCCATGAGCAGGCGGGCCCGGTTGCGCAAGGAGCCGCCCCAGTCGTCGGAGCGTTGATTGACTCGCGGGGACAGGAATTCGGAGAGCAGATAGCCGTGGGCGGCGTGGATCTGGACACCCGTGAAGCCGGCCTTTCGGCATTGTCCGGCCGCGAAGATGAACCGGTCGCGGATGTCTTCGATCTCGGCGGTTTCCAGGGCCCGCGGCACGCCGAACTCGGATTTCGGCAGGTTGAGGCGCACGGCCGAGGGCGCCACCGGCGTGCCGGTCACCCGGGCGGGCGTCTGGCGCCCGGCGTGGGAAAGCTGGACCCAGGCCGCCGTGTCGTTCTGCGTCGCGGCGCGGGCATAGGCGCTCAGGCGTTCGAACCCCTCATCGGCCAGGTCCCGCTCGATGGCCACATTGCCCGGTCGCTCCAGATAGCGCCGGTCTACCTGGATATTGCCGGTGATGAGTAGACCGGCACCGCCCCGGGCCCAGGTCCGGTATAGGGTTTCGTGGCGTTTCGTGGCATGGTTGCGGCAATCGGCGACGCCCTCGGTCATCGCAGCCTTGGCAATCCGGTTTCGCAGCATGGCGCCGCAGGGCAGCGTCAGGGGCGAGGCGATGGTCACGGGCTGGTCCGGCGCGGTCGCGGCGGCCGGTTCATCGAGGGGGTCGGACATGGACGGGGCCTCCCTTGGGGTGGTGGCATCACCGGTGGAGGGCGGACCGGGGCCGCCTTTTGCGCTTTACGCGCTTTCATGAGTATCGCACAAGATCCTGGAATCACGGCCAAGTTAAAGACCGTTTCGCCGGGTCCCGCAGGCCTTGCCCCTCCCGGCATGGCGTGTCCGGCATCCCCGATCCCGGCATCCCCGATCAAGGAAGGCCCGAATGGCGCGAGCAAAGGCGCAACCCAAGGATATGTTCGACGACGCGTTGCAGGAGCCACAGGCCGGCGGTTCCGGCAAGCCCACCTACAGCGCCAAGGATATCGAGGTTCTGGAAGGGCTGGAGCCTGTCCGCCGGCGGCCCGGCATGTATATCGGCGGCACTGATGAAAAGGCCCTGCATCACCTGTTCGCCGAAGTGCTGGACAATGCCATGGACGAGGCGGTTGCGGGCCACGCCAAACGGATCACGGTGACGCTGGACGGCGACGGGCGTCTGACCGTGTCCGATGACGGACGCGGGATCCCCGTTGATCCGCACCCGAAGTTCAAGAGCAAATCCGCCCTCGAAGTGATCATGACGACGCTCCATGCGGGCGGCAAATTCGGCGGCAAGGCCTATGAGACCTCCGGCGGGCTGCACGGGGTCGGCGTCTCGGTCGTGAATGCCCTCGCGTCACGCCTCGATGTGACCGTGGCGCGGGACAAGGCCACCCATGTGCAGAGTTTCGAGCGGGGCCTGCCCGTCGGCCCGCTGAAAAAGACCGGGAAGGCGACCCGCACCGGCACTACGGTCTCCTTTCTTCCCGACCCGGATATTTTCGGGCCCAAGGCCATGTTCAAGCCGGCGCGCCTGTACCGTATGGCTCGTTCCAAGGCCTATTTGTTCGCCGGTGTCGAAATTCACTGGGCCTGCGATGCCGAACTGCTGGCCGAGGGCGATGCCACGCCGGCGGAGGATGTGCTGCATTTCCCGAACGGCCTGGCGGATTTTCTCAAGGAGGCGGGCGAGGGCCTGGAGAGTGTCACGGAGACGCCCTTTTCCGGATCGGTCTCCAAGCCCGGCGGGCATGGTGCCGTCGAATGGGCCATCACCTGGTTCACCGCATCCGATGGCTTCCTCCACTCCTATTGCAACACCGTGCCGACGCCCGAGGGCGGCACCCACGAATCGGGTCTGCGCCAGGCCCTGACCCGGGGGCTCAAGGGCTATGGCGAGCGCATCAAGAACAAGCGCATTTCGATCCTGACGGCCGAGGACGTGGTGGCCTCCATGGGCGGGCTTCTGTCGGTCTTTATCCGAGAGCCCGAATTTCAGGGGCAGACCAAAGAGAAGCTTTCCTCCAGCGAGGCGACGCGCCTTGTGGAAAACGCCGTCAAGGACCACCTGGACTATTGGCTGACGGCGCGCCCCCAGGAGGCCGCCCGCTTGATCGATTGGGTGGTCGAGCGCGCCGAGGAGCGTCTGCGCCGGCGTCAGGAAAAGGAAATCAGCCGCAAAAGCGCCACGCGCAAGCTGCGGCTGCCGGGCAAGCTGGCGGATTGTTCCCGCGATGCCGCCGATGGCACGGAGCTGTTCCTCGTGGAGGGCGATTCGGCTGGTGGGTCGGCCAAGCAGGCCCGCGACCGGGAAACCCAGGCCATCTTGCCCCTGCGCGGCAAGATCCTGAATGTGGCCAGCGCCGGCGCCGGCAAGATTCAGGCGAACCAGGAGCTTTCCGATCTGTTGCTGGCCCTGGGATGCGGTGTGCGGGACCGCTACCGCGAAGACGATCTTCGCTATGATAAAGTGATCATCATGACG
Source organism: Alphaproteobacteria bacterium (assembly GCA_050331455.1). Lineage (GTDB taxonomy): Bacteria > Pseudomonadota > Alphaproteobacteria > JAJFIK01 > JAJFIK01 > CAYUYV01. The sequence continues at coordinate 36,138 of JBHJGV010000023.1, read as the reverse complement.
GATGCCGATGTGGATGGCGCCCACATCGCATCCCTTTTGATCACTTTCTTTCACCGGGAAATTCCCGGTCTCATTCGCGAGGGTCACCTTTATCTCGCAATCCCGCCGCTCTATCGACTGAGCCAGGGGGGGACCAGCGTCTATGCCCGCGACGATGCCCACCGGGACGACCTGCTGAAGACGGCTTTCCGTAAAGGGAGCAAAGTGGAGATCAGCCGTTTCAAAGGTCTCGGCGAGATGATGCCGGCCCAGTTGCGCGAGACCACCATGCGCCCAGGCATCCGGTCTCTGTTGCGCGTTGTGTCGCCGGAAGAGGACCGGTCGGAAACCGAAAATCTCGTGGAACAATTGATGGGGCGCAAGGCCGAATTACGCTTCCAGTATATTCAGGAAAACGCTCAGTTCGTGGAGGATCTTGACATTTAAGCGCTTTAAAGCTTGTGCGCGCATTTGACAATGGCCGCAGATCCCCTAGTGTCTTTCCGGGCACCTAGGGGAAAACGGCAATCCTAAGGCACGTCTTATTTTGGCCTTGGGGATGCATGGTTGAAGGTGCCATTTGGGGGGCAAGGCAAAAACGGACCGCGGGGTGACCCCGGCGGCCCCTTGGCTCGCCGATGTTGGGGCGAGCGGGCGAACGAGTGGGATCGCGGGTGTGGGCACAAGCGCGTGGCTTGAAGCCAAGTCCCGATCCATCAGGCAAGACATCGCGCGCAGTGTCGTTTTGGGGTCTCCTTTGATCGAGGCCCGGTGGGGCCATGGCGGAAGCCGCCTGCCAGGAACGGGACGATCCGCATTCGGACAGTTGATGTACCTATGGCATTTAAAGCGAACGAAACGACGACTCCCCCGGACGAGACGGAGCCGACTGTTGCACAAACTCAGGACAAGGCCTCTTCGGATGAGGCATCCGCGCCGTCTCCTGTAAGCGCCGTTCCCCATGACGGTCCGAACGACACCGCAGACGATAGGGCTCCCCATCCGGAGGCGCAGGCTCAAACGCAGGGCGATACACGGTCGACTGAACCGGAGACGCCGACCGCGTCCGATGGGACCGTCCCGAACGGAGAAGACGACAGCGCGGACCAACCCGCTGCGTCGGAGGAAGACCAGCCCAAAGAAATCACCTTCGCCGATCTGGGTCTTAGCGATCGGCTCCTGAGTGCCGTCCTGGCAGCCGGCTACACAAAGCCCACGCCGATCCAGGCGAAAGCCATCCCCGTGGCTCTCGAGGGCCGAGATGTTCTGGGTCTTGCCCAGACCGGCACGGGCAAGACCGCGTCCTTCACGCTGCCCATGATCGACATTCTGGCCCAGGGCCGGGTGCGCGCCAGGATGCCGCGCTCCCTGATCCTGGCGCCGACCCGCGAACTCGCGGTCCAGGTATCCGAGAATTTCGAAAAATATGGGAAATACAACAAGCTCACCATGGCGCTTCTGATCGGCGGAGTGTCCTTCAACGAACAGGATAAAAAGCTGGATCGGGGCGTTGATGTTCTCATCGCCACGCCGGGCCGGCTGCTTGACCATACCGAGCGGGGCAAGGTGCTGTTGTCCGGCGTTCAGCTGCTCGTCATCGACGAAGCCGACCGAATGCTGGATATGGGCTTCATCCCGGACATCGAGCGGATCATCAACCTCACCCCCTTCACGCGTCAGACCTTGTTTTTTTCGGCGACGATGCCGGACGAGATCGAGGATCTGACCCGGCGTTTTCTGCAAAATCCCGTCAGGATCGAGGCGGCCCGCCCGTCCTCGACGGCCGAGACTGTGACCCAGGCCGTGTGCATCGTGCGCACGGAGGACAAACGGGAGGCCCTGCGCCAGCTCGTGCGCCGCAATGACGTGAAAAACGCGATCATTTTCTGCAATCGAAAGCGGGACGTGACCGTGGTGTTCCGCTCCCTCACCAAGCATGGGTTCAATGTCGCGGCGCTGCACGGTGATCTGGACCAGCGTGTGCGCCTTCAGGTGCTCGACCAGTTCCGCAAGGGCAATATCCAGCTCCTGGTTGCGAGCGACGTGGCGGCACGGGGCCTCGATATTCCCGACGTGTCCCACGTGTTCAATTTCGATGTGCCCTTCAACAGCGAAGACTATGTCCACCGCATCGGCCGCACGGGCCGGGCAGGCCGTTCGGGCCACGCCTTTATGATCGCCACCCAGGCTGAAAGCAAATATATCGCCGGCATCGAAAAGCTTATCGAAAAGTCGATCCCGACCATGACGATCGACGGTCTCGAAGGACGGGACGAGGAGGAGGGCGGGGAGGAGGGCCGGGGTCGCTCCAATACCCGCCGCCGGCGGCGCAGTGGATCTTCGGCCGACGGAGCCTCGGAATCGAGCCGCAATCGTCCGTCCCGGGACGGTGGCGGGAAGGATAATGCCGGTCGCGACGGGGGCACGAGGGATGGGCCGGGTCGCGAGGCGTCCGGGCGAGACGGGTCCCGCCGGAATGGATCGCCACGCGAGCGGGGCCGTGACCGGCGGGACGACCGCGATACCAACAATCCTGCGCCCGGACGTCCCGGCCAGGATCGGCGCAATCGCCGGGATCGCCGACGCCGTGACGACGACGACGAGCCCGTGATTGGCCTTGGAGACCACGTCCCCGCCTTTTTGCTTCGGCCCGTGCGCTTGCCGTCGTCCTCTGCCCAGTCGAGCAGCCGGAGCGAGGCGGAACAGGACGATGGGGCTTCGGAGACAAAGCCGGATATGGACGAGGCGGTCGCTCAAAGCGCTTGAACAGCGCGGACTGACTCGATCCGTCACCCGTCCTGCGTCGGAGTATTCCGGGTCCAGACCGCGGCCAGTCGCGGATACGCCCTCGTGCGTGAGGCGATAGCGGTCAATCTTGGGGCATTTTGCGAAAACCAAGCCGGTCCCGGTTCCCACGCCGTAAAGGCGGCCACGAAAATGTCCAGTGCCGAAAACCGTGCGCCCAGAAACCACGGGCCCGCCGCCTGATCCTCTAGCATGGCGTAAAGTCGTTTCCCGTGGTCCCAGACCGCTTCCGCAAAAGCCGCGCGGCCTCCAGGATCCGACACGAAGCGCGCAGGATCGTCAGCATAGGTATAGGTCGGATAGAGATTGGCCACGAAAAAGATCAGCCAGCGCAAGAAAGCGGCCCGCTCCGCGGCGCGGGGCCCGGGAACCAGGCTGTCATCGCCGGTATGATCCGCGAGCCACAGGGTGACGGCGGCGCTTTCGGTCATGACGGTGCCGTCGGGGAGGACGAGGGTCGGGATCTGGGCAAGCGGGTTGACGGCCCGCAGCGCATCCGCCGCGGCCGGGTCCTTGAACAAATGGCCCACTTCCTTGAAATCGAAGTCCAGTCCGTACCAGACAAGCTGGGTTTCGATCAGAACCGATCCCCAGCCAGGCCTGCCATAAAGGGTGAATGCGGCCATTGCCTCGAGTCCTCGCTGCGTATCAGCCCCCGGCCCGCAATTCGGCGGACACGGCCCGGATATTGGTGCCCATCCAGTCGTTCAGAACGATGGTCGGGGGATAATCCGGATAGAGACGCTCATGGGCCCGGGCGATATTGGCGACGCCTTCCGGACTGAGGGTTCCCTCGGGCAGGTTGCGCGTCACGATCCGCCGAAACAGCAGAAGATGGGCCATCTGATCACGGATCAGCGGCGCGAACGCGCCGGGCTGTCCATGGGTCGGGAACAGCATGGGCGCCCGGTCGCCGAACCGGTCCCGAACGCTCTCCAACTGGCGCAGCCAATTGCCCGACTGGCCGGCGCCCATGAAGGGTGTCATGCCGTTGGACACAAGATCGCCCGCGAACAGACGATTGGCCTCCGGCAGATAGACCATCACCATGTCCCGCGCTTCGCCGCCGCCGATGCCGATGATCTCAAAACGCACATCCGTGAACGTCAAGACATCACCATCGGCGAGCCGGCGGCTGGGCGCAGGGATGAAATCGGCCGTGTCGTCGGGCAGGGCCCGGCGCAGGGCCACCATGAGGCCCATGGAATCCACGGCCATGTCCTGGGCCGTCTCGTCGGTGGCATAGACCAGGGCCCGCGGATAGGCCTCGAGCAGAGCCGGCAGGCCGCCATACTGACTCGGCTGACCTTGGGTGAGGATGATGGCTGCAAGCGGTTTACCCAGGCCTTGAATGGTCTTGGCCACGATGGCGGCCTCGGAGAGTTGGGCCTGGGCGTCGATCAGAACGACTTCCTGTCCCGTCTCCACCATGAAGGAGTTGACGGGCACAGGCCCCCGCGAGACATGGCGATAAATGGCTTGGGGTTCGGTTGCTCCGGCGGGCCATCCGGACGCTGCGAGCGATGCGAACAGAGCGATCAGCACGGCCCGCCCCCGTCCCAAAACACTGTTCCTGCCCATTCTGTGCGTTCGATGATGCCGGTACGCCATACGCCGTCTCCCTGGAAACCGAAAATCTTGCTGCCACTGCGTTGATGCATCTAACCGATCCCGCGCCGGACTGCCACGGCGAGGATGGATCGGCGCCCCAAAAAGCCCATCTCCGGGCGCGCGGATTCCCGCAACCCTCAGCGCCAGGCCCATTCGGGCTGATCGTAGTGCGCGACCCGGGTGTGGCGTCCATGCACACCCACTTCCCAGAACTGATACAGGATCGCGGCCGTCGGGGCGTTGATCTGATAGGTGAGCAGATTGATTCGAAAAATGGGCCGGTCCGGATCGATGCCCGGGATCGGATCGGCGAGATCCGGCCGGTCGAAGGCGGTGAGGGCGATGCGGTGAATTTCGGCGACCTCGTCCGGATTGGCCACGATGGCGTCGCTGTCCGGCGCCCAGAAAACGAAGGGGCTGATCACATAGCCTGAGCGGGTCTCGTAGTCGTCGAGGCGCCCGAGGAGGCTCGCCTCGGGCAGATCGAGGGCCAGTTCCTCGAACAGTTCCCGGCGGGCCGCCATCAGGGGCGTCTCACCGGGATCGAGGCGCCCGCCCGGAAAGGCCCACTGGCCGGGGTGGGCGCTCAGGCGCGAGGACCGGCGCGTGAGCAGCAGCGCCGCCCGGTCCGGATGCTCCGGCCCGCCATGGGCAAGGCACACGGCCACGGCCGCGTGTTTGAGGTCCGCTTCGCCGTCATGGTGCTGGATTTCGAAGCCGGCCAGGTGATCGCGCACCCGCACGCGAAGACTATCGTTCAGAGGCCACATCAGTATTGTCCCGTCGCCCGCACCCGTCCGCGGCTGCCGGGCGTGTGTGCCCGGACCACTGCCGGCGGTGGGGGAGTATGTTAAAAGGTGGGCTGTGGCGCGGAACGCGGGGCGACCTTTGCCGGGTCATCGGATCACCCGCCCGCATTCAGGCAGGTCTAACCGGTAAAGGACACCCCATGGGCAACGCACCGATCAGGATCGGCGTGATTTCGGACACGCATCTGAGCCCAGTGTACGGGTTCTTCTACACGAATTTTCGGGCCGTCGTGACCGCGCTCGACGCCATGGCGCCCGACATCGTCATCAATGCCGGAGATCTGTGTGTCGACGGGGCCGGGTCCGAGGTGGATCTGGCCTTTGCCGCGGCCTGTCATCGGCGCATCGGCGCGCCGCTTTATTGCGTGCCCGGCAACCACGATATCGGCGATCATGCCTCCTACACCCATGTAAAACAGCCCGTGAACGAGGAGCGGATCGACCGGTATGCGCGCCATTTCGGTCCCGGCTATTGGGCCGTGGAGGCCGGCGCCTGGACCCTGATCGGCCTCGACTGCCTGGCCTTCGAAACGGGGACGGCGAAGGAGGCGGCGCAATGGGCTTGGCTTGCGGACACGGTGGGGCGCATCGGCGACCGGCCCGTGGGGCTGATTATTCACAAGCCGCTTCATGTCGACATTCCGGATCTCGACGACAATCTGCCCCTCGTGGTGCGCCAGGGGGCCTCCCGGGCGCGCCTTGAGGCCCTGCTCACCCCGCTCGACTGGCGATTCGTGATCTCCGGTCATCTGCACCAGTCCCTGCGACGACGGGTCGATGGGGTCGAGCACATCTGGGCGCCGTCGACGGCTTTCCGGTCGTCCCAGTTGAAGGGGCCCAGCGACCCGGAACTCGGCATGATGGTCTTGACCCTGATGGACCGGGACTACGAGTGCACGCTCTTGCGCCCTGAAGGCCTGATCAGCAGGGACCTCGACGACATCAAGGAACACGGCCGCTACACTTGGCTGCGGGACATGCCGCCGAGCCCGCCTTCGGGCGCCCCCGAACTGGGCGAGATCGAGCAGGCGTGAAGATCGCTGAGCCGTCCGCTCCGCCGCCGGGGACGGGGTGCCGGCTCGGCCCAATCACCCTTGATGTGTTGTTTTTCTTTTTTCCGGAAATGCGAGCGCCGTGCCGAAACTCCTCAGAGATCCCGCCCGCCGGGCCGCTGCGTTCCGGCGCATCCGGGAGGCCCACCAGACCGAACTGGCCGAAGATTATGTGGAGTTGATCGAGGATCTCATCGAGACCCATGGCGAGGCGCGGCTCGTGGACATTGCCGATTATCTGGGGGTGAGCAAATCCACGGCGACCCAGACGGTCCAGCGCCTCCAGAAACAGGGCTATGTGGAGGCGCGGCCCTACCGGTCCATCTTCCTGACCGGGGCCGGACGCACCCTTGCCGCTGAAGCGCGGCGCCGCCATGAAATTCTTTATGACTTCCTGCTGGCCATCGGGATTGACGAGGCAACCGCGTTTGCCGATTCGGAAGGCATGGAGCACCATGTCAGCGACCAGACCCTTGATGCGTTGAAGCGCCTGACGGTCCGGCTGGCCCGCTGACAAGGGCGCGCCTCGGTAAGCCGATGCGCCCTGCCGGCTCAGCCCTGCTCGCGATAATGGTTGGCGACCACGCCCTTTTCATCGAGAACGATGACATAGAAATCGGTATCGGGGCGGTCGGTACCCAGACAATAGCTGAGCAGCTTGCCCTTGCGCTGTTCCGGTTTGCCCAGCCGCTCCAGAAGCACGATCTCGCTCGGCGGCGGGGACAGAATGTCCGTCTGTAACAGCGTCACCATGCGCGCGCGGGCATTGTCGTCCCGGCATCCGGCGGCGGCTTTCCAGGCCATACTGTCGAAGACTTGCGCCTCGGGCATGCAGGCTGTCCCGCCAACAAGCATCACGGTGGCAGCGACGGCGAGGGGACGGGTGTTTGCTCGAATATGCATGGGACAGCGCCCTCTTGTCCGGTCGGCAATAAACGCTCTGTCAAATAGGGTCGGCAATGGCCGTCCATGACACTATGCTTAGAAAAGCTACAGATAAATGGGGGCAGGATAAAGCATCCAAGCCCAGCCCACCGCAGTCATATTTCCTAAGCCCTTATTTTCTTGGACCCTCTTTCCAGGCCGGTGACGGATTCATTCAACACTGCTGCAAAAAGAGCGCAGTTTTAGACGCGCGTTCAGTGATGCCGGGCACAGCGCCCGTCAGTGGGCGGCTGCGACTGCGGCAAGTATTGCGATCTCCGTGAGCACCTGCCCTGCGCCGAGCACGTCGCCGGTCTGGCCGCCGATCTGACGGATCGACAGATGCGACAGGGCCAGGGCGATCAGGCCGGCCAGGACCAGGGCCATGACGCCATGGAGAATGGGGATGGGCGCAACGGCAATCGCGCCGGCCCAAAGGACAAGTCCCATGACCGTGCTGAGTGACGCGATCAACAGGTCCGGACGCCCGGCGGTTCCCCCCGACCCGTCGGGCCGGGCCGACGGCACCACCCTCAGCATGAGGACGATAAAGGCCCGTGATAGGGCGCCCGAGGCCCCCAGGGCGGCCGCGACGGTCCAGGGCGCCGCGATCTGCGCCAGCAGCGCGGCCTTCAGGGCGAGCGCCAGGGCGAGGGCGGCCATGCCATAGGTCCCGATCCGGCTGTCTTTCATGATGGCGAGCTTGCGCTCAACTGTGCCCCCGCCGCCGAAGCCGTCCGCCGCGTCGGCAAGACCGTCCTCATGCAGCGCGCCGGTGAGCAAGAGTGCCGCACACAGGCCCAGGATCGCGGCGGGCAGGGACGCAAGACCCGCAAGGACCGCAGCCCCATACACGGCGCCGGCACCCAGCCCGACGGCGAACCCGACCAGCGGAAAGGCCCAGAGCACGCCCGCCAGCGGCGCCGGCGAGACCTTTGGCAAGGGCAGCCGGGTGAGAAAGACCGCGGCCAGCACCAGATCGCGCCCCAGGCGGCCCAACGGGCCCGGCGGTTTCGCCGTTTGGCCTTGTATCCGGTCCCCATTAGGGTTCGTGTCCAAGGGATCGCTCACCAGTCCCACCCCCGCCTTATCCGATTGTTTCCATGGAGGATCAGCCGTGGCCGCCTCGCCCTTTGACGACATCCGCAACCTGTTCAAGGCCCTGCCGCCGGCCCATGAGGAACCGGTCTACAAGGTGCGCAACCGGGACCGGACCCTGGTGAAGCCGGCCGGGTCCCTGGGCCGGCTGGAGGAGATCGTGGAATGGCTGGCCGCCTGGCAGGGCAAGGCGCCGCCCCAGGTCCTCAAGCCACAGATCGCCGTCTACGCGTCCAATCACGGCGTCGCGGGACGGGGCGTGTCCGCCTATCCCCAGGCGGTGACCCGCCAGATGGTGGACACCTTTGCGGCCGGCGGCGGGGCGGTCAACCAGCTGGCTCTTGCAAGCGGTGCTGGCCTGAAAGTGTTCGACCTCGCCCTCGACGTGCCGACGCCGGACATTTCGACGGCCGCGGCCCTTTCGGAGCGGGACTGTGCCGCGACCATGGCCTTCGGCATGGAAGCGGTCGCTCAGTCTCCGGATATTCTGTGTCTTGGCGAAATGGGGATCGGCAACACGACGGTGGCCGCCGCGCTCGCCCATGCCCTGTTCGGGGGGCGTGCCGAAGACTGGGTGGGCCGGGGCACGGGCGTCGACGACCAGGGCGTTGCGCGCAAGCGGGCCGTGGTCGAGGCGGCCATCGCCTTTCACGGCACCGCCCTGGAGGATCCTCTGGAGGCCTTGCGCCGGGTCGGCGGGCGGGAGTTTGCAGCCATTGCCGGCGCGATCCTGGCGGCGCGCATTTCGCGGGTGCCGGTGCTGCTCGACGGGTTCCCGGTGACCGCCGCCGCTGCGGTTTTGTACAAGATCGATCCGCGGGCGCTCGATCACTGCATGGCAGCCCATGTCTCCACGGAGCCGGGCCACCGGCGCCTGCTCGACCTGTTGGAAAAGCCGCCGGTGCTCGACCTCGAAATGCGTCTTGGGGAAGGCTCCGGTGCGGCGCTCGCCCTGAACATCGTCCAGGCCGCCGTGGCGGTGCATACGGGTATGGCGACCTTCGAGCAGGCCAAAGTCTCCGGTCCGCAGACCGCGGCCGACGCCAAGGCCGATGAGACCCATACGGAATAGCCGCGACCCTTTCAGTGTTCTGATCGCGGACGGCACGGTCGGCCGAGCACCCCGGCCGGCCGTCATCCGGGATGCCGGGCCAATTATTCAATGGTTATTGAACTGTTGGCTGGTCTGGTGTACCACCGTCACAAGGTAGGATCTGGTCCAGCAGGCCGGCGCAAATATCGGGCTGTCCGTTGCAGCAGTCCTGTACCAAAAAAGACAACAAGGCCCGGGTCCGGGGAAAATCGACCGCGTAAATCATCCAACGGCTTTCTCGGCGCACCGTCAGCAGTCCGGCCCTTGTGAGAGTTGCCAGATGGGCGGACATAAGGCTTTTTTGCACGCCGAGCCGGTCCGCGATGCGGGACGCGGGCAGGCCTTCGGGCCCCGCCTTCATCAAGAGGCGGAACACCTGGAGACGGGTCTCCTGGGAAAGTGCGGAGAGGGTTACAACGGCATCGGACAATTCCATGGGCCATGGATAGTCGATCCGGGGGGGCGATGCAATGTGCAAACGGGGTCACGGTGTTTCCCGACTGAATATCCGCAAATCAATCATGGTCATGCCGGCGCTCGCCTTCGTGGTCCTCGCGGGGCTCGCGCCGGAACCGGCCCGCGGCGAACCCTGGCGGGTCGCCTCGGCGCTCGACCTGCCGGACTGGCTGCGTCTGTCGGGCGAGATCCGGGGCCGTTATGAAAGCCTCGACGGCCAGTTCCGCAGGGACTTCCAGGGCAGCGATCAGGTGCTCGTCTTCCGTTCGCTGATGCAGATGGAAATCGATGCCGGCCCGATCACCTTCGGCGCCGAACTCCAGGACAGCCGGGCCTATTTCGACGATGACGGGACACCCCTGTCGAGCAGTTTCGTCGATCCCCTGGACCTTCTCCAGGCTTACGTAAAATTCGAAGCCCCCGGGGTTCTCGGGCCGGGCTCCTCCACCGAGGTGATCCTCGGGCGGCAGACCGTCAGTATCGGGTCAAAACGCCAGGTCGAGCGGGTCGATTATGCCAATGTGATCCGCGCATTCACGGGTCTCCATGCCATTTCCCGCAACGAGCGGGGCGATGAACTGCATGCGGTTTATGTGGCCCTGGTCGGCCGCTTCCCCACCGAGCGGGATCTGCTCGAAGACAATGTTCTGCAGTCGGACCAGGAGCAATGGCGGCGACGGGTGTGGGCGGTGCATTACCGGCGGGCCGACATTCTCCCGGACCTGTTGTCCGATGTGTGGGGGGAGGTGTTCATATACGGCCTCGACGAGGACGACACGGACGCCATTGCGACCCCGAACCGGAACTACGCGACACCCGGCTTCCGTTTTTTCCGCGCACCGAAGGCGGGGCAGTGGGACCTCGACATTGAAGGGTCCTTACGCTTCGGCAACCGGCGCGCCTCGAGCCGGCCCGACGACACGGAGCGGCTGGAGACCATCGCATCCCAGATCCTGCTGCGGGTCGGCTACACCTTCGATGCGCCGTGGCGTCCGCGCATCGCGGCCCAATACTATTGGACGAGCGGGGACGATGATCCGGACGACACCCGCTTTGACCAGTATGAACGGCTGTTCGGCGGCCGGCGCACGGATCTCAACAACACCTCGATCCACGGTCCGCTGACGCCCGCCAACCTTTCAGCGCCGGGCCTGCGCTTCGATGTGCGGGCCCAGGCCGGCTGGGATGCCCGGCTGCATTATTCCGCCCCGTTCCTGGCATCGGAGACCGACAGCTTCGTGATCGCCCGCCTGCGCGACCCCGCCGGGCGGTCGGGTCGCTTTCTCGGCCACACCCTGGACGCCCGGTTCCGCACCTGGCTCTGGCCCGGCGTCGCCCGGCTCGAAATCGGCGGCTCCGCCTTCGTCTTCGGCCGCTTTACCCAGTCCGTGCCCGACGGTCCGCAAGGCGGCCGAACCCTGTTCGGCTACACCCAGATGACGGTGTATTTTTAAGGCGATGCAAGCATGATTCTCCAACCGGTTATCGTCAATCGCCTCGGCAGGTTTCGTTTGAACCTGTTGCGTAAAAGGTCTCGCACACGCAGATGTCAGGCGTCGGCTCTGGCGACTGACATCTATGGCGTGAAAAGACCACGACATACGCGGGCCCGGTCCCCAATGCAGATCCGTTCACAACCATTTTCGAGCTTGATGGCACCCTGGAGGCCGGGACCGGCGGACCTGCGGCGAAAGGCTTGGTGCGGGCAACAGCCCGCTCTTTTGCCTGCCCGCGTCATCGGGGTATGCTTCCCCGGAGCCGGGGTGGGCTCGGCCTGGGAAGAGACGACGTAAGTAAAGGGCTGATCGATGGATCTGAATTTTACCCCTGAAGACGAGGCTTTCCGCGCGGAGGTGAGGGCCTTTTTGGACAAGACGCCGGCGCATTTGCGCGGACGTCGGGATCTTGGCCGCGAGGAAATCCTCGAATGGCAGAAGATCGTCCACAAGCAGGGCTGGGTGGCCCCGGGCTGGCCGACGGAATATGGCGGCACCGGCTGGAACGTGACCCAGCGTTATATTTGGCAGGAGGAGACCGCCAATTACGAAGTGCCCACCATTCTGCCTTTCGGCGTGAACATGGTCGGCCCCGTGATCTACACCTTCGGCAATGCCGAACAGAAGGCCCATTATCTGCCCCGGATTTTGTCCGGCGAGGACTGGTGGTGCCAGGGCTATTCGGAGCCGGGTTCGGGCTCGGACCTTGCCTCCCTTCGCACGAAGGCCGAAAAGTCCGCCGACGGCACGAAATATGTCGTCAATGGCATGAAGACCTGGACGACCCTCGCCCAGCATGCCGACTGGATCTTCTGCCTGGTGCGGACGAACCCGAATGCGGCCAAGCCCCAGGAGGGTATTTCCTTCCTGCTCATCGACATGAGCACCCCGGGCATCACCGTGCGCCCGATCATCACGATCGATGGCGGTCACGAGGTGAATGAGGTCTATTTCGATAATGTCGAAGTGCCCGTCGAAAACCTGATCGGCACCGAAAACGAGGGCTGGACCTACGCCAAATTCCTGCTGAGCCATGAGCGCTCCGGCATTGCCGGCGTCGCCCGCTCCAAGCGGGGCCTCGAGCGGCTGAAAAACATCGCGCGCACCGAGGAACAGGACGGTAAGCCCCTGATCAATGATCCGGAGTTCTCCCGCAAGATTTCCGAACTGGAGATCGATCTGACCGCGCTGGAGTTCACCGAGCTGCGCACGCTGGCCTCCGAACAGGCTGGCCATGGTCCGGGTCCGGAAAGCTCCATCCTGAAGATCAAGGGCACCGAGATCCAGCAGCGCCTCACCGAACTCGTCGTCGAAGCCGTGGGCTACTACAGCATGCCCTTCGACAAGGACGGCGACCAGGAAGGCTCCAACATCTTCCCCGTGGGACCGGATTATGCCGACGGCGTGGCCCCGGTCTATTTCAACATGCGCAAGACCTCGATCTATGGCGGCTCCAACGAGATCCAGCGCAACATCATCGCGAAAATGATCCTGGGTCTGTGACGACCGGGTCGGAGAGTGACCCCACGAGGGAGGATTGACGGATGGACTTTTCGTTCACGGAAGAACAGACCCTGCTGCGCAACAGCGTCCAACGCTTCGTGCAGGAACGGTATGAGTTCGACACACGCCAGGCGATCGTGGCCAGCGATGCGGGCTGGCGCAAGGATTACTGGGCTCAGTTCGCCGATCTCGGCCTGCTGGCAGCCTCCTTTCCCGAGGAGCTAGGCGGTTTCGGCGGTACGCCGGTTGAGACCATGATCCTCATGGAAGAGTTCGGCCGCGGTCTTGTGGTCGAGCCCTTCCTGCCGACCGTGGTGCTTGGCGGCGCCGCCCTGCGCCATGGCGGCACGTCGGCCCAGAAGGAAGAACTGATCCCGGAAATCATCGCCGGCAATCTGGTTCTGGCCTTCGCCTATGCCGAGCCCCAGGGGCGCTACAATCTCGCTGACCTGAAGACCACGGCGCGCAAGTCCCGCACGGGTTTCGTGCTCAACGGCCAAAAGTCGGTGGTGCTCGGTGCGCCGTGGGCGGACAAGCTGCTCGTGTCGGCCCGTACGGCGGGCGGCCAGCGCGACGCCCTGGGCGTCACTTTGTTTCTCTTGGACAAGAACGCACCGGGCGTGTCCACCCGTGACTATCCGACCGTGGACGGATCGCGGGCCAGCGAGGTGACCTTCGAGAATGTGGAAGTGCCCAGCGAGATGGTCATCGGCACCATCGACCGGGGTCTGCCGCTGATCGAGCGGATCGTGGACGAGGGCATCGCCGCCATAGCCGCCGAGGCGGTCGGTTGCATGAAAATGCTCACCGACACGACGGTGGCCTATTCCAAGCAGCGTAAACAGTTCGGCGTGGCCATCGGCAAGTTCCAGGTGCTCCAGCACCGGATGGTTGACATGTACATGAATTACGAGCAGTCCGTCTCCATGATGTATATGGTCACACTGAAATTGAGCGAGGACGAGACCGAGCGTAAGCGGGCGGCCTCAGCCACCAAGGTGCATATCGGCAAGGCCGGGCGCTTCGTCGGCCAGGAAGCCGTGCAGATCCATGGCGGCATGGGCGTGACGAACGAGTTGAATGTGGGTCACTACTTCAAGCGTTTGACCACGATCGAGACCCAGTTTGGCAATATGGACTATCACATGCGCCGCTTCACGGCCCTGTCCGGCAATGATCGGGCGGTCGCAACCGTCGCTGCCTGATCCCAGTCAAGCCGGCTACGGAGAAAGGGGCGCCCCGCGGGGTGCCCCTTTTTTTGTGCGCGCAACACCCGTGAGTGCGGGAGATCGGTTCAGGTCGGGCTGGAGTCGGCGAGGGCGCGCAGCACCGCATCGCGGCTCACGACACCGAGCAGGGGCCCCTTGCGGTCCATCGAGGTCACGGGCAGAGCGTAGGGCGACATCATCAAGGGGCGGAAGATGTTTTCCAGCGGCATGTCGGCCGGCAGGACCGGGACCTTCGTGGTGATATGGCCGATGATCGTGCTGGTGTTGTCCGCCGCGGCCCGGGCCGCTTCAGCCGTCACCACGCCAAGGGGCATGCCGCGCCGGTCGATGACATAGGCCGCGATGACGCCCGCGGCGGTCATCTCCCGCAGGGCGCCGAAGGGGCGGTCCGTGTCCCGCACCACGGGAGCGGCTTTCTGGGCAAGGTCGGCGGCGGTGAGCACTTTGGCCCGGTTGGCATCGCGCACGAAGGTGGTTGCATAGCCCGGACGCGGTTGAAGCACGAGATCCGCCGGTGTGCCGACCTGCACCACTTCCCCCGCTTCGAGCAGGGCGATGCGGTTGCCCAGCCGCAGGGCCTCGTCCAGGTCGTGGGTGATGAAGACCAGGGTCTTTTTCAGATCCTTCTGCAGGCTGAGCAGGAGGTCCTGCATCTCCCGGCGGATCAGGGGGTCGAGGGCGCTGAAAGGTTCGTCCATCAGCAGAATATCGGCATCCGTCGCCAGGGCCCGGGCAAGGCCGACCCGTTGGCGCATCCCGCCCGAAAGCTGGCGCGGCAGCACGTGTTCATAGCCGGCAAGGCCCACGGTTTCGATCCAGTGACAGGCAGTCTCCCGGCGGCTGCGGGCCGGTACGCCGCGGATCTCCAATCCGTAGGCGGCATTGTCGAGCACGCTGCGGTGGGGCAGCAGGGCGAAATGCTGGAAGACCATGGCGATGTGGTCCCGCCGCAAAACCCGCAGGTCCTGGGCCGAAAGCGCCGTGACATCCACATCGTCCAGCAGGACCCGGCCCCGGGTCGGCTCGATCAGTCGGTTGATGATACGCACCAGGGTCGATTTGCCGGACCCGGACAGACCCATAATGACCGTGTTCTGGCCGCCCTCTATGGTCAGATCGATATTGTGCAGGGCGCCCACATGGCCGCTCTCGGCCAGAAGATCCTTGGGTGCGGCACCGGCCTCCAGCCGCTCCAGCGCTTTGTCAGGGCGCGGGCCGAAAATCTTGGTGATCGATTCAAGGACAAGGCTCACAGCCGGGCCCCCTCCGCATCGCTCCCATCCGCCGCCGTCTGCATATCCTCCAGACGCTGACCATAGGCCTGGGTGATGCGGTCGAGCACGATCGCGAGGGCCACGATGGCGACGCCGGCGGTCAGTCCCCGGCCCACGTCGAGGGTCTGGATACCGCGCAGGATCTCCTCGCCGAGGCCGCGGGCACCGATCATGGAGGCGAGCACCACCATGCTGAGGGCCATCATGGTGGTCTGATTGATGCCCGCCATGATGCTGGGCAGGGCGAGGGGCAGTTCGACCCGCCAGAGCTTCTGGACCGGTCCGGCGCCGAAGGCATCGGCCGCCTCGGCCACGTCCTTGTCCACATGGCGCAGGCCCAGATCCGTCAGACGGATGACGGGCGGTGTCGCATAAATCAGTGTGGCGATGATCGCTGGTACCTTGCCGAGGCCGAACAGCAAAAGCGCCGGGATGAGATACACAAAGGGCGGCAGGGTCTGCATGGCATCGAGCACCGGCGCGGCAATCCTGCGGGCAAGGGTGCTGCGCGACAGGCCGATGCCCGTCGGCAAACCGATCAGGATGCTGAGGGCCATGGCCGTGAGCATCAGGGCCAAGGTCTGCATGGCCAGATCCCAATAGCCGAGCGCGCCGATCAGGACCATGGAGCCGGCCAGGGCCGCCGACAGGGTGAGACGGCGCGCGGCATGCCAAGCGAGAACGGCCACCGCCGCGACGACCAACCACCAGGGCAGCACCTGAAGACCGTCCTCGACGCGGATCAGCAGCCAGAGAATGGCATCGCTCATGGCCTCGAAGGCGGGGCCATAGCTCGTGACCAGCCAATCGATGGCGTCGTTGACGGCCCGTTCGATCCCCGTGATCTGCAGCCACTCTGGAAACATACCGCGCCTTTCGCCTGAACCGACCGCCAGTCAAACACGGCCCGTTCGGGCTGCCAAACAGGGGGTCAGCTCGAATTGGCCAACTCGAAGAACTTCATGGTCTGCTCGCCGCCCTGGAAATAGGCGGTGGCTTGCCCGTCATCGGTGATCCGGTCCCAGTTCTCCAGCACCTTTTCGGCCGTCAGGGACGCGTCCCGGCCGAGGCCCACGCCGCGGGTCTCCACGATCTTGGACTGGGCGAACACGCCGGCCCCAGCGGTCAGGATGACCCCCGTCGGGGCGTCCTTCGCACACAGGACAATGACGGCGGGTGTGACAAATTCGGGCTTGAGCATGTCCAGGGCCTCGGGGGGCATCAGGTCCTCGGTCATGCGGGTCGCGGCGACGGGACAGATGGTGTTGACGTGGATATTGTCCCGCTGCCCTTCGAGCTTCAGCGTGTTCATGAAGCCGACCTGGGCGAGCTTGGCCGCACCGTAATTGGTCTGGCCGAAATTGCCGTAAAGGCCCGTCGACGAGGTGGTCATGATGATGCGGCCATATTGCTGCTCCCGCATCACCGGCCAAAAGGCCTTGGTGACATACACCGCACCCATCAGGTGAACGTCGACGACGAATTCGAAGTCCTCAAGGCTCACCTTGCTGAAGGATTTGTCCCGCAGGACGCCGGCGTTGTTGATGAGGATGTCGCAGCGGCCGAAGGCATCGAGGGTTTCCTTGACCAGAAGGGCCACGCCTTCCTTGCTCGACACGCTGGAGCCGTTGGCGATGGCCTGGCCGCCCATGGCCTTGATTTCGGCAACCACTTTTTCGGCCGCCTCGGACGAACCGCCGGTGCCGTCCACGGCGCCGCCCAGATCGTTGATCACGAGTTTTGCGCCCCGGCGCGCCAATTCCAGGGCATGGGCCCGGCCGAGGCCGCCGCCGGCGCCGGTGACGACGGCCACCTGATCGTCAAAACGAAGGGACATGGGGATCTCCTCTCCAAAGGCGCCCCCGCGGAGCGCCGATCCAGATGCCTAAAATGATGCGATGTCCGCAGAAACGACGGAAGACCACGACGGAGTGTTACGCAGAGTCTGGTGCGGGCGGAACACGAGGGTCAAGGGAGGGCGCCGGCGGCAAAGCCACGCCGGCCGCGTGCTGTCTGCTTTTACCGCAAAAGGGGCCTGCGCACGGCGCAGTTCCACTGCGGCGTCCCGCGTGTCGTGTCCGCCTGCCATTTCAAGGACAGGATGTGCGAGGACAGGTTATGCGTGTGGTTTTCCGGATTCTCGAAGTTCTGGCCCTGACGGCCCTGGTCTGCGGCTTCCTCTCTCTCGGCTATACTCAGGTCAGCGATGGACGGCTCTGACCGGCCCTGCGCCGCGAGCGGCGCTTTCCCAGCTTTGCCTGAAAGACGTCCCATGAACGGACGGAGCGGGCGTCGGCGGTTCGGCGCCCGTTTCTGTTGTCCTAACGCCCATCCCACCGATGGTGCGGCGCACATTCCTTGATCCCCGAGCTTACGATAGCGTGACAGATTGATGGTGGGCTCATGTCGGGCGTGCCGACCGTGGAATTGGGGGAGCGGGCCATGGGCCCGTGGCCGTTTGCCGGGGAAAGGAGTCGCGATGGCGCAGGTGGGGCTCATGTTCCAGAGCGGGGCGGGAATCATCGTGATGACCGCGCTGGCCTGGGCGCTCAGCACGGATCGCAGCAAAGTGGAATGGCGTCTCGCGGCCATGGCGATTGGGATCCAGATCCTGCTGGCGGTCGTGCTGTTGCAGCTGCCGGTTGCCCGACAGGCCCTCCTCGCGGTCACGCCGGTCATCGAGGCGATCCAGGCGGCGACGGCCGAGGGGGCAAGCTTCGTGTTCGGCTATCTCGCCACCGGCCCGCTGCCCTTTGAGGTCACCAATCCTGAGGCGAATCTGACGATCCTGGCCATTCAGGTTCTGCCCCTCGTGGTCGTTGTATCGGCCCTGTCGGCCCTGTTGTGGCATTGGCGGATCCTCCAGGTCGTTATCCGCCTGTTCGCCCTGGTTCTGCAAAAGACGCTGGGGATTGGCGGGGCCGCCGGGCTGGGCACTGCGGCCAATGTCTATATGGGCATGATCGAGGCGCCGCTGTTTATCCGGGCCTATCTGTCCCGGCTGTCCCAGGGCGAGTTGTTCATGCTCATGACGGTGGGCCTTGCCACCATTTCTGGCACGGTGCTGGTGCTCTATGCCAATCTGCTGGAACCGTCGGTGCCGGGCGCCGTCGCCCATATTCTCACCGCCTCGCTGATTTCCGTTCCGGCCGCCGTGATGATGGCCCGGATCATGGTCCCCGGCGGGCATGTCACGCCGGCGGATCTGGGCACGGAGGCGTTGGCTTATGAGGGCTCCATGGATGCCGTTGTCCAGGGCACCCGGGAGGGCTTGTCTCTGCTGCTGACCATCACAGCCATTCTGCTCGTGATGGTCGCGCTCGTGACCCTGGCCGACTCCCTCTTGGCCCTGCTCCCGGGCATTGATGGCGCCCCCATGACCTTGCGGCGAATTTTCGGATGGGTTTTCGCACCCCTTGTGTGGCTGTTCGGCGTGCCCTGGAGCGAGGCGGCGGCCGCAGGCGCCCTCATGGGCACGAAAACGATTTTGAACGAGTTTTTTGCCTATCTGGACCTCGCCGCACTACCCCAGGATACGCTCAGTCCCCGCAGCCGGGTCATCATGCTCTATGCCATGTGCGGCTTTGCCAATTTGGGCAGCGTGGGCATGCTGATCTCAACCATTGGAACGCTGGTTCCCGAACGCCGATCCGAAGTGGCCGCCCTGGGGTTGCGGGCCCTGATCGCCGGCACGCTCGCCACGGGCATGACCGGCGCCGTGGTGGGACTGCTGCCCCAATAGGACGATCCGGCCCCTTCCGGACCCCGCCTCCCATGGCCGGCTTTCATAACAAGACACGCCAGAAAAGGCCCACAATGATCAGAACACTTGGAATGGCCGGCCTCATCGGGTCGGCAGGCGCCGTTGCTGCAGCGAAGTTTGGACTGGTCCTCCCGGTTGCCCTCGATGGCCATCTGCTGAACGGATTGTTGTTTCTTGCCGTCGCCGGCATTGCCCTGGGCTTCGTGGCCGCGGCGGCGTGGCTGCGCGGGCGTCGCCGGATGGTTTCCATCGCCACGCTGACCATCGCGGCGGTGCTGTGCGTGCTTGCAGCCTTCTGGCCGGAGCAGCCGGCGCGGGAGACCGGCCTTGGCATTCTTTCTGCAGGCGACCGGTTCTGGGCCCTGTTCGATCTTGTCCTTTACACGGTGGTCGGCCTTGTGCTGATGAATGCTGGGTTGCTCAGCGGACGCAGGGGCCGCGGCGACCGCGACGACGAAAAGTGAAAGCTGATCACGTTCAGGCACGGAAATTCGCAATCGCCCCGGAACTGGACCCGTTGGGTCCGCTTGTCCATCATGGCGGTCCATTCATGGGAAACGGGATACGGACGGTCCGCTGCCCTTTAGCGAGCGGTCGAAGGAGAGCACGTGCAAAGCGAGTATGACTTCGAGGGCCGGGCCGCCGGGCCCAGAGTGCTGGTGATCGGGGCCACGGGCTTCTTGGGAAAGCCGTTGGTGCACCATCTGCATACGCGAAAAGCGCAGATCTTTGCGATGCATCGCGGCGTGACGGGGGATCCCGAACGCGGGGAAATCATCCTGTGCGACCGGTCCGACTCCGAACGCCTTGCCAATCTGGCCCGTCTGGAACGTTTCGACGTGGTCATCGATCTCCTGGCGATGACCGTGCGCGAGACGCTTCCGGTGATTCACGCACTCAGCGGTCGGATTGGCCGTTACATCCTTGTGAGCAGCGCGGATGTCTACCGCAACTATGAAGGGTTGCATCGCAAAGGATCGGCGGAAGCGTTCGATCTTTTGAAATATGACTCGCCCCTTCGGACAATTCGCTATCCTTACAAGGGCCCGGACGGACAATCCCTGATCTCCCATGTGCCCGCCGATTACGACAAGATCCCGATTGAAGGGGCCGTGCGGGCCCATTCCGGGTTCGATTGGACGATTTTGCGCCTGCCCATTGTGTACGGGCCGGGGGATCGTCAGCGCCGCTTCTCGTCCCTGATCCGGCGCATGGCGGACGGCCGCGGCGTGCTGCCCCTGGAGCGCCAATGGGCCTCCTGGCAGGCGTCCTATGGCTATGTGGACAATGTGGCCGATGCCATCGCCCAGGTCGCCATGGCCGACAATGCCCATGGGCTGACCATCAATTTGGGGCCGGAAAGTGCCATGTCCGTTGTTGGGATGGCCCGGGCCCTGGCCCGTGTGACGGATTGGCATGGTGAACTTCTGGTGACGGAAGATCAGGCCATGCCGGCGCATATGGCCGCCTTGGCACGCAATCACGATTTCCGCTATTTTCTGCGCATGGACACGGGCGCCTTGTGGAACCACTTCGACTATTTCGACCGCGTCGCCCTCGATATCGGCTTGCGTGAAACCGTCGAGGACGAATTGAAGCGCTCCCGTCCCGGCCATTTGGACGAGGACTATGCGGCCGAAGACCGGTGGCTCTCCAGGAGCGGCGGTGTCACCCTATCCGGGTAATCCGCGCGCTCGGCAGCCTGTCGTGCGGGCCCGCAACTCACAGTAAGGCGTCGGCAAGCAGAGCGTAAGACCGTTCGCGCGCTTCCGGGTCATGGATGAAGCTGTGCACAACGAGGCGCGTCGTGCCGTAGCGCTCGGCAAGGTTCCGAAGAGCATCGCCCGCCGCGGCCGGGTCACCGACGATGCAGCGCCGGCCCGCGAGCGGAAGCAGGGCCTTTTGCTGGTCCGTCAGTGACACGGCGGCAGCGTCCTCCGGTGACAAAAACAACGCATGCTGACCGGTCAGAAGCTGGACCGCCCAGACCTGTCGGGTCAGGGCAAGCCGTTCTGCCTCCTCAAGGGTCGGTGCACAAATGACCGAGACGGCAAGCGCCGCATCGGGCTGGGCAAGGGCATGGTGGGGCGTGAACCGCCTGCGATAGGCGCCCAGGATGTCGGGACCCGAGAGACCTGTTTCCCCATCGTCGCCGCTGATGAAGTGGGCATAGGCGAAAGGCAGGCCCAGGGCGGCCGCCATGACGGCTCCGGAGGGACTCGATCCCAACATCCACAGGGCCGGGCACCCGTTGCCGAAGGGCTGGGCGCGGATGCCCCGATAGGGATGGTCCCCATCAATGGCATCTTCGATCCCGCGGGCATCGTCGAGCAGACGGGCCAGCAAATCCACTTTCTGCGGATAGACCTCCGGACCAAAGGCCTTTGGGCCTGGCTGGAGGGCGGCGGCCGTGCGCGGATCGGCCCCTGGCGCGCGCCCGAGCCCCAGTTCGATCCGCCCCGGGAACAGAGTCTCCAGCATCCGGAACTGTTCGGCGATCTTGAGCGGAGCATAGTGCTGAAGCAGGACGCCGGCGGAGCCCACCTTGATCCAGCTGGTCAAGGAGGCGATCCGTGTCATGAGGATTTCCGGACAGCTCCCGGCAAAGGCGGCCGTGTTGTGATGTTCGGCCACCCAGTATCGCGTATAGCCAAGGTCCTCGGCGGTCTGGGCGAGGGACAGGGTCTCGGCAACGGCATCGGCCGGGGTGCGGCCCGCGGCGATGGGCGATTGGTCGAGGACACCGAGTTCCATCATCCCCCGCTCCGGATCTTTTTAAGGACACCCGAATAGGTCAGCAGGGTGACGGTCTCGCCCTCGCTGCGCCGGGTCAGGATGGTGCCGCGGGCGAAAACGAGGCTTCCGGTCTCGCGCACCATCTCGCCTTCCGCCTCGATCAGGTCTCCCTCGAAGCCCGCCCCGACGAATTCGGAAGAAAAGGAGATCGTCACGGCGGAAACATCCGTGAGGGCGGGCTTGGTGAAGATGAACAGGCTGAAATCGGCAAATGTCATGAGGCAGCCGCCATGGATGGCGCCGCCCGCATTCACATGGGTCGGGCCGGCCAGGAAGGCGCAGGAATACTGTCCATCCGTGTTTTGACGATAAAAGAACGGCCCCGCATGGTCCTCGAACGGGTCCGTGCCTTCCCATTTGCGATAGCCCGCCAGCCTGGCCTGGCCCAAGATCCCCGCATCACCGTCCATGACCATTGCCTCCCCCGGTGGTACTCCGTCTTTTCCTGTCCGCAAGCTTCGCAAGTCGGGCCGTTTGGGGCAACCAGAAGCCTGCGGATGAGCCCATAACAGAGGATCGGATCATGGATATCGAGGCGAGCGTCGACAAGATGACCGTGGCGCAGTGCCGGACGGTCCTTAAAGCCCTGCTGAGCGCCTATTGCCGGCCCGCCTTCGGGGCGTTGCCCAAGCGGGAAATCGACATCCTGCTTTTCGATTTGCTGTTCGACACCGGTCTCGTTGCGCCATCGGCCTCGATCTATGATCTGATGCGCGATCTGCGGATCCCGCGCACCAAGGCCCGGACACTGCTTTACGACCGGGAGGTGCGCCTGGCTGAGAACGGCGAGAGTGCCCTTGATGCAAGGCTGCGGAGCCTGCTGGGCTCGGCCAAATTCGTGCGGGACGGCAGCTATTTCGTGCTTGAGGTGGAAAGCCCCCTGGTCCAGGCCCATATGCGTGAGCGCCTGCGGGAATTGGGGCATTTGACGGATTCGTCCTTCAACCCCCAGCTCGTCCGCCTTCAGCCCGGAGCCGTCACGGCCCTGGCCGAAAAGATTATTCCGAAGGCGGAGCGGGACATCATCCGAAAGGCGCTGGTCAAGGCGGGGGCTCCGGATCGCAGCTTCAAGGGCGTCCTGCGCGGGGCCTTCCAGGTGCTGGGCCAGCACATCGCCAAAGAAGCGGGGTCGCGGGCCGCCAAGGAACTGTTCGACCAGACCGATACGTTTCTGGAACCGGTCTTCGACGCGGCCGGCACTCGCATTACCGCAGCCTGGGGGGCGATTTTCAAAGCCGCCCAATCCGCCGCCCCGTCGTCGGAGTCCCTGCAGGTCTGATCCTTTGCAGGTCTGAAAGCGCTTAGGAGCCGGCGAGTGGGACCCGGGCGCGGCGTCCAATGACCAGTATGGTCAAAAGGGCGAGGGCCATCAGGCTGGCGGACAGGATAAAGGGCGCGCCGGGGAATTGGACCGGAGCACCGGGCGCCGTGAAGGTGCTGAAAATCAGGGTCATGACCGGCGGCCCGATGATCGCCGCCACACTCATCAAACTTGTGACGCCGCCTTGGAGGGCGCCCTGGGAGTCGGCAGGAACGGCGTTCGACAACAGCCCGTTAATGGCGGGGCCGGAAATCCCGGACAGACAGGTCAGGCCCATCACCGCATAGAGCATGAACGGTGTCGCCGAGAGGGCGTAGCCCAGATGGCCGATGACCGCGAAGCTGAGGCCGATAATGGCCGCTTTCATGGGGCCGGCGCGCTGGACGATCGGTCCGACCAGCCCGCCCTGGACGAAGGCGGAGACCACCCCCACCGCCGTGAGCGACAGCCCCACCTGGACCGCGGACCATTCGAATGCGGCGATGGTGAAAAAGTTCCACACGGACGGATAGACGTAATGGCCGATATGGAACAGGAACAGGCCGCCGGCCAGCGGCAGGACCATGGGATATTGCCGCAGATCAAGGAGCGCGCCCACCGGGTTCGCGCGGGACCAGTCGAACGGCCGGCGCCGTTCCGCCGGCAGACTTTCCGGCAGGACCAGAAGGCCATAGAGGAAATTCGCAAAAGCCACGGCCGCTGCTGCATAGAACGGTGCGCGAGGTCCATAGACGCTGAACAGGCCGCCGATCAGCGGTCCAAGAATGAAACCGAGACCGAAAGCGGCGCCCAGCAATCCGAAATTTCGAGCCTTTTGTTCGGGTGAACTGACATCGGCCATATAGGCGCTCGCGGTGGTGATGGTGGCGCCGCCAATGCCGGTCAGGGCTCGGCCCACGAACAGCCAGACGATGGTCGGCGCCAACGCCATGATCACATAGTCGATGCTCAGCCCCATGAGCGAGATCAGAAGGACCGGCCGGCGCCCGAAGCGGTCGGACAGATTGCCGATGATCGGCGCGGCGAAGAACTGGATCACCGCATAGAGAAACATCATGGCTCCGCCATAGACGGCGGCCCGGTCCAGGCCCTCGCCGGTCAGGCCCTGGATAAGGTCGGGGAGGACCGGAATGATGATCCCCAGCCCCAGCACATCGAGCAGTATGGTGATGAAAATGAAGGTTGCGCCGTGGCGGCCCGCACGGCTGGGGCGGGCGTCCGGATCCGGGCTGACGCGTGCTGACATGGGCCGGGTCTCCCCTGGAAAATGTCGGTTCCCTGGCCGGCACGCCGCACCGGGGATCCGCAAGGCTCGGGGTGGCCTGCGGCACCGGTTTTTGGCCGCGTTGCACCGGCGCCCGGGCCGTGATGTTCTTATCGTAGGAAAACGATAGCAGATTTGGGAGAGCACCATGGCCCTTGATCCGGAAACCCGGGATCAACTCGTCGATACGGTCCGCCGCTTCGTGCACGAACGGCTCATTCCCCTGGAGGCTCAGGTTTCGGAGGAAGACGAGGTCCCGGACGAGGTTGTGCAGGGCATGCGGGATCTCGGACTGTTCGGCCTCTCGATCCCCACCGACTATGGGGGCTTGGGCCTGACCATGGAGGAGGAGGTCCTGGTCGCCCGGGAACTGGGGCACACGTCGCCGGCCTTCCGGTCCGTCATCGGCACCAATGTGGGCATTGGCAGCCAGGGCATCGTGATGTTCGGGCGCGACGACCAGAAGGAGGACTGGCTGCCCCGGCTGGCCTCGGGGGATGTGATTTCCAGTTTCTGCCTCACCGAGCCCGAAGCGGGATCCGATGCCGCCTCCGTGCGCACGACAGCCCTGGCGGACGGCAACGAGTATGTCATCAACGGCACCAAACGCTATATCACTAACGCCAACAAAGCCGGCGTTCTCACCCTGATGGCGCGGTCCAATCCGGACATCGCCGGGGCCTCGGGGATTTCGGCCTTTCTGGTGCCCACCGATACGCCCGGCATCACCATCGGCCGGCCGGAAAAGAAAATGGGTCAGCAGGGCGCCCATATCTGTGACGTGATTTTCGACAATTGCCGCATTCCCCGATCCTACATCCTGGGCGAGGAAGGCCAGGGTTTTAAAGTCGCCATGCAGGTGCTCGACCGGGGTCGTCTGCATATCGCCGCCGTCTGTGTCGGCGTGGCCGAGCGGCTGGTCGCCGAGATGACCAAATATGCCGCCGAGCGCAAACAGTTCGGCCAGGCTATCGGCACGTTCCAACTGGTCCAGGCCATGCTGTCCGACAGCAAGACCGAGACCTATGCGGCGCGGGCCATGGTGATGGACGCGGCCCAGAAGCGAGACCGGGGCGAGCCGGTCTCCATGGAAGCGTCCTGCTGCAAATATTATGCGTCGGAAATGGTGGGCCGCGTGGCCGACCGGGCCGTCCAGGTCTTCGGCGGTGCCGGTTATGTGGCCGATTACGGCGTGGAACGCTTCTATCGGGATGTGCGGATCTTCCGTCTTTATGAGGGCACGTCCCAGATCCAACAGATCGTCATCGCCCGCGCGATGCTGAAAGAGGCGATGGGCTGACGCGTCTCAGCTCGGCCCGGATAAAAGCTTCGACACGCCTGTGGGGATTTTCACGCGGGCGGGGGGGCAGATCATCTGGGGCGAGACCGGATAAATCCTCCCCAGGACCACGGAGGTGACGTTCCGATCCTGGCGCAGCCGGTCCGGCATGCCGATGCGTGGCCGGCGCTCCGCATCAAGAGTGACCTATTCGACCCGGGCCTCCATGGTGAGGTTCCAGTCCGGCCACGTGACAGAGGCGGTCTGGCCCCGGCGCAGGGCCTCCCGCTGGCGATCCCCGATGGCGGTGAACTGGAGACAGCTCAAATGTCGTCCATCCACCTCGTCAGTGCCCGCGGGGACGACCGAAGCATGCACGTCGAGGGTGAAGCCGTCGAATGCGCGTTTGAGCACCACAGCATGCGGGCACCGGTTGCGGCCCAAGCCGTATTGGCCTTCCACGATGCGCTCTATTCGGCGCTGGCAGACGCACGCTTCGACGGTGCCTTGCCCCTCGAACTGGCCCGGGGCGGTTTGCTGCCCATTATCAGAATGACGGCGTGTTGCACCTCACAAAGCTCGCCCACGTCGTCTATCGTCAGGGGTGTGACGTTTTCAACCTGTGCTTCAAGGGTGCCACGCCCGGCGATCTGATTGATTACACCATGAAGGTGCTGGCCGATCCGAAGCTCATGGCTCTTGAAGAACCGGACCATGTTTAGGCGCTTTCCTTTCTCGGCGACGACCCGTATTTCGGCTGGATGGAGATCGTCCGCGCCATCGTCCCGGATCCGTTCATCGATACCTTTCCTGCCGGTCGCTGTCCCATCTATTATGGGAACGGTGGGGGGTATCTGACGTTGTATCTCTAATCGCCCCGCAAAGCGCAGGAGTCAGAGACAGATGGCCGGAGGCGATGACAAGGCGAACACTGATGGTGTCTCGGCCGACCCCAGTCAGGGGGACTTTGCCCATTGGGATCGGGCCCGGGATGCCGTCCTGACGCTTGCGAGGGAGCGGGGGGTCGCCAAGACCTTCTGTCCGTCCGAGGCGGCCCGCCGGATGGATGCCGGGGACTGGCGCCGACATCTGAAGCTCATCCGCGCCGTGGCCGTGGACC
Organism: Alphaproteobacteria bacterium; assembly: GCA_050331455.1. GTDB lineage: Bacteria > Pseudomonadota > Alphaproteobacteria > JAJFIK01 > JAJFIK01 > CAYUYV01. Next base: position 9,266 of record JBHJGV010000023.1, on the reverse strand, counting down.
TCGCCGATGCGGGGTGCTTACAGGGGTTTCGCAAGGGCAAGCCCATCGATCTGCGTGAGGCGAAGGGCGTCATCCGGCTTGGTCTGCCGCGCGATGATCCGCCTGAAGAGGGGGAGCCTGATACCGGCGAGCCCGAAGGCGAGACCGGCCCATGAGCGATCCCCTGAACCGGTTGGTGGCCCGCATCCGCGCCTGCCGCGTCTGCCGGGACGCGCCCCGGGGCAGGGCTGCGCCGCTGCCCCATGAGCCCAACCCCATCATCCGTGCCCGGATCACGGCACGGATCTGTATCGCCAGCCAGGCCGCAGGCACCCGGGCCCATGCCAGTTCCACGCCCTTCAATGATCCTTCGGGTGTGCGGTTGCGGGCCTGGATGGGACTCGATCGGGACACGTTCTATGATGAAGGGCTGGTCGCCATCGTGCCCATGGGCTTTTGTTTCCCGGGCCTGGACGCCAAGGGTGGGGACCGGCCGCCGCGCAAGGAATGCGCGCCCCTGTGGCGGAGCTCGGTCTTCGAGCACCTGCCCGCCCTCGATTTGATCCTGCTGGTGGGGGCCCATGCCCAGAAATGGCATCTCGGCAAAGACGCCCACCGGACCCTGACGGACACCGTCGCCGCCTGGCGCAGTTACGGTCCCCGCTTCCTTCCCATGCCCCATCCATCCTGGCGCAACAATGTCTGGCTCAAGGCCAATCCCTGGTTCGAGGCCGACGTCCTGCCCCATCTGAGGGAGCGGGTGGCGAGGCTGGTCCGGGAGCCACAGCGGGAGCGCGGGGCTTGACCACTCTATCCGGCATTTTGATCCGTGTGGGGCTCACTTGCGCGATGCTGGCCGTCGGTGCCTGTGCGCCGAGGCTGCAGGCGCCCGGTCCCGCCAGCCCGCCGGTCAGACCCATGCTGGGCGAGGCGGCATTGCACATGGCCGACGGAACGCGCCTGCCGCTCATGGTCTGGCGGGCCGAAGCCCCCCGCGCCGTCATCCTGGCGCTCCATGGCATGAATGACTATGCCAATGCCTTCGCGGCCTCCGCGGCCTGGTGGGCCCGGGAGGCCGGGATCACCGTCTATGCCTATGACCAGCGTGGCTTCGGCCGTACCGAACAGCGCGGAGTCTGGCCCGGATCGGATCGCCTGATCGAGGATGCGGGTGCGGCGGTGACTGTCATCAAGGCCCGCCATCGGGACCTGCCCGTTTTCCTGCTTGGCCACAGCATGGGCGGCGCCGTGGCCCTCGCCGCCGTGGCGGAGGGGGTGGCCCGGCCCGATGGGGTGATCCTCGCAGCGCCCGCCGTTTGGGGGTGGTCCACGCTGCCCTTTTTGTACCGCGCGTCCCTCTGGCTCGCCGCCCACACACTGCCCTGGAAAACCTTGTCGGGCGGGCGGGCCGGTGTGACGCCGTCGGACAATATCGCCATGTTACGGGCCCTGTCGGCCGATCCACTCGTCATCAAGGAGACCCGCATCGACGCGGCCTATGGCCTGGTGTCGGTCATGGACCGGGGATACGAGGCCGCCCGGCCCCTGGCCGTGCCGGTGCTGCTTCTCTACGGCCTGAAGGACGAATTGGTGCCCGAGGCGCCCGTGCGGGCGGTGATCGGGCGGTTGTGTCCCGGCCACCTCGACGCTCTGATCTATGAAGGCAGTTACCACATGCTGTTGCGCGATCTCGCGGCGCATACCGTGCGCCGGGATGTGGCGCACTGGATCGACGGGTCGACCGGCCCAGGGGCGAAGGGCAGCCGGGGTGCGGGGTTTGCCGGCACCCCGGCCTGTCCCGAGGCGGGTGCGCCGAGCGTCCCGTGAGGCGGTTCAATGATTAGCAAATCCTCAATCCGTCTGCTGTTCACTATAGCCACGGGTCCGGCGCCGCGCAGACGGATCGGCGCAGGAGGCGGGAGCATGGGGGCAAGGGGCGATCAGCACGGTGATGGCGATGGACGTCACCCGGATGCGCCGGCGTTTTCTGGCGTGGTGGGAAGGACTGGATGAGGCGGATCTTCAGGAACCGGATGAGGCCTATCTCACTCCGGCGCCCGCCGACATGTCCGGTCCGGAAGAGGGATCGCCCCTCTATGTCCCCCGTATCCCTCAGCTTGCCGATCATCTGACCATCGCCCAGGCGCTTTGGGGAGAGGGCTATCTGGGGCCCGGCGACAGAGATTTCATTCTGAGTCTGGTCAGTCAACTTGCCATTTCCCGGGACAAGAGCCTCGCCCTTCTCGGCATTGGTCTCGGCGGGCCGGCGCGGGACCTGTGCCGGGACAGCGGCATCTGGGTGTCCGGTTACGAGGCGCGCCCGGATCTGATCGAGCCGGCGAGCGAGCAGTGCCTCATGGCGGGACTGGCACGGAAGGTCAGTGTCCAGCATTTCGATCCCCAGACCACCGCGTTGCCGGACGGCAAATACCACATCGTGATGTCTCGTGACGAGTTCCACACCCTGGGCCGTCAGGACCACATGATGGGCCAGGTCTACTCCGCCTTACGCCCGGGGGGCAGCGCTCTTGTCACCGACTATGTGGTCACCGAGGCCGGAGATCCGGAGCGCCTGGCAACCACGGCCTTTTCCGACATCTGGGGCGGGGCAGTTTTGACGACGGCGGACGACCTGGCCCGCGCCATGCGCGAGGCCGGCTTCGATCTGCGGGTGCGCAAGGATATGACCGACGCCTATATCGATCTTATCTCGGCCACAACGCCGGGCTGGGGCCGCCTGCTGGATATGCTCCAGAACGGTGACGAGCGGGTCTGCGACCGGCGGGAATTCGTCCAGGCCCTGGCCCGGGAAACGGAGATGTGGGGGGAGCGGTTGAGGGCCCTGAAAGCCGGCGAACTCGCGGTCTACCGGCTGTTCGGGCTGAAGCCGGAGGGTTGAACGCGGCCATCGGTAGAGGCCGGGCCGCCTTACCGATCCGCGCTTACTTCGGGGTTCGACGTTTTGCGATTTCAGCGGCCATGAATTCCAGCACGATCTTGCGCCGCCGTTCGTCGTCCTCCGGCGAGGCGCAAAAGAGCGGGCCCGTGTCCTGCATTCTTACGAAGCGGGTGTTGTAGGCCTGGGGCACCTCGGTGGGCTGCTCCTCGGCCTTGGGCTCTTCTTTCGCCGGGGCCACGGCGGTCTCGGCATTCCGTCCGTCGGCCTTCGCGCCTGCGACCGGCTCGGGTTTTTCCGCGCTGTCCGGAACAGGGGCAGCCGCTTTGGGCGCAGCGGATTTTTCCGGTGACGCCCCCTGTCTCACTGGTTTTTCCACTGCCGGCTTTTCCACTGCCGGTGTTTCCTGGGCCGGTGTTTCCTGGGCCGGTGTCGCAGGCGGCTCTGCGGTGCGCGCCGGGATGGTCGCGGGCTGTGTCTGCGAAAGCGCGTCCACGGACGGTTTCGCTATGGCCTGAGGCTTTGAGCTTTCCGCTTTCGTTTCGGCGGATTGGGGCTTGGTCGGCGTTGCTTCGGCCGGCTTCGCCTCGCTGGGCTGTTGAGCCCGCGTTTTCCCATCGGTCTTCTGGAGATTGACTGGTCCTGCGGGCCCGGTCTTGGTTTGCGCCGGCGCGGCGGCCGGGGCCGGGGTGTCCTGATCCGGCTTATCCTCTTCGTCCCGGCGCTCGCGCCCGAGCCACGTCCCGCCAAAGGACCGCACCCGGCTCAGAAATCCGGTGGACGCCTTTTCGGCACCGTCTTTGTCGGACGGCTCGGCATCAGGACCGATCTTTTCACCCGCCGAGTCCCCCTTGAGAGGCGCACCCTTATGGTCTGCGGCATCGGTCTTTTTGGCTTTTGGAGCCTCGGCGGCGCTGTCGTCGGCGAATTCCGGGTCGCCGAGTCGGATCTCGATATGGCCGGCCTCGTTGGACACGGTTGCGGGCGGCGTGGTCCGGTGACCGTTGACCGGCCCGGACGCCGTAACCGGAGCGGTTTCGCCCCCTGCAAGCGACGCCGTATCCCGCTCGCGATCGCTCTTTTCCGCGGCCCTGTTCTTGCCCTTCATCTCGACGAGCGTCATCGGTCACTCCCGTTCACACAGTGCTGGACGCATGTCCCGGCCGGACCCCCCATCCAGCATGACATTCTTACTATGCCATGTTCGCCGCTTGGAGGCTCGCTTTCCCGATCCGAGGCCAGGTGCCCAGGCCAGCGGCCCGGGCGCGCCGCGCCGACCGGGCGGCCCGTCACGCCGGCGAGTGCAACGAGACCATGAATCGATGAAATTTCTCGGTCATGCGCAGCTGGGTCGGGTTCTGAGGGGCGCCCGACTTGCCCATGGCCATGTCGGAGTTAACCACCCGCTCCACATAGCCGGCGCGGCTGAGGGGCATGACAAAGGTGCGCTGGAGCCAGACCTTCAGGTCTTCACCGGCCTCTTCGGCCCGGTCCCAGTGCTGAACCAGACGGCTGGCCAGGTCCGGTACCGTGAAAGTGGCATCGCCCTGGGGCTTGGTCAGTGAGAGTTGCTTGCGAACGGCTTCGTCCACGAATGCGGATTCTTTCCAAAGCGCGACCATGGTGCGGTAGGCGTCGAAGCTGATGAAGGTTGTCATGAATTCGCGGTGCGCTTTGCCGCCGGGTTCCAGGTCCAGGTCGTAACGCAGGATTTCCGGAAGGATCACATCCTGGGCCGCTTTCAGATATTTCTCGACACCGGCGACGGTTGCCTGGGCCATGAAAAAAGCCGCATGGCCCGACGTCCCTGCATCGGCACCGTTGGCCGACGGCGACAGGCTGGCGAGGGGTGACTTTGCGGATTGATCCGACGACTGTGCAAGTATGGACACTGGGGCTTCTCCCTCCGCTCATGGGGCCTCATGGCGGGCCGGATGGGCGGTCCTTCGGCGTGACTGGCAAAATGGGCGGTCGGGCTTCCCCGGTCCCTCGGGTGCGCGAGACGACAACCCTCAATAGACCTGTTGGATATCCCGAAGGGCCACAGGGGCACGGATCGCCGTTGCGCGCAAGTCGGAATTCCGAGAAACCCATGAACGCATGGTAACGCGCTGCAGGTCCCAACCGCCGGCATCGGCGCAGAGGGGGCCGTTGCGCGGCGTCAAGCGCGGCCGGCACGGTGGCGGATCGTGGCTTTGTGGACCTCTTCCACCACCAGGAGGATCAGCGCCACACCCAATAGGGTGAGCCATTGACCGAGCGTGACCGGGGACAGCTCCAGCACATCGCCGAGCCCCGGCACATAGGCTGCGCCGATATGGACAAGCTGGGCCAGCGGCACGGCGAGGACCAGGAACGGATTGGCGAACAGCCGGATGCGGAACAGGGAACGGCTCTCCGAACGGGTGCTCAAGGCATGAATGTTCCCGAACAGCACCATCAGCATGAGGGTCAGATTGCGGGCCGTCTCGATCGCCGCACCGCGCTCAATTAGGATGGCATAGACGGCAAAGGCCAGCACGCCCATCGCCGTGCCCACCACCAGGACATGTTCGATGATGTGCCGCTCGAAAATGGGTTCATCCGGCCGGCGCGGTTTGCGGTCGAGTTCGTTTCCCTCCCGCGGCTCGAAAGCCAGCGCCACGTCCTGGACGCCATTGGCCACCAGGTTCAGCCAGAGGAGTTGCACGGCGATCAGCGGCCCGGGCAAACCGGCGAAAATGGCGAGGAAGAACAGCAGCAGGGCGGAGAACCCCGTGGCGATCAGCAGGGAGATCACTTTGCGGATATTGCTGTAGACGATCCGGCCCTGTTCGACCCCGTCCACAATGGATGCAAAATTATCGTCCGTGATGATCAGGTCAGCGGCCTCCCGGGCCACATCCGTGCCCGCCTTGCCCATGGCAACCCCGGCATTGGCCCGGCGCATGGCCGGCGCATCGTTGACCCCGTCGCCGGTTACGGCAACGAAATGGCCATCCTCCATGAAGGACCGGACGATGCGTTCCTTCTGGGTCGGTTCGATCCGGGCGAACACCCGGGCCGGACGGACGAGGGCGTCGACCTCCTGTTCGCTCCGGCCAGCGGCCTCGCGGATCATGGCCCCGGTTACCACGGGCGCGTCGGGGGTGCACAGACCGAGGTCGAGGGCGATGGCCTTGGCGGTGGCCGGGTGGTCGCCCGTGACCATGGCCACCTGGATGCCGCCGCGCAGGCAGCGCTCGACGGCCGGTTTGGCCTCGGGCCGCACCGGATCGATCATGGCCACCATGCCGAGAAAGGTGAGGCCGCGGAGCTGGCCCTCGGCGTCCCTGGGCTCGGCCTCCCGTTGCGCCAGGGCGAGGACGCGATAGCCCTGGGTCGCCAGTGCCTCGAATTGCGCCTCGACGGGCGCGCGGTCGAGGGGCACCTCCCCCTCGGCCGTCAGCATACGGTCGCTCAGCTCCAGGATCTTTTCCGGACTGCCCTTCACGTGCAGCCGGTGGCTCGCGCCATAGCGGTTCAGGGAACCGCTGAAGGCGCGCTCGGATTCGTAAGGGATCAGATCGACCTGGGCCTGGTCGCGCCGCACGTCTGATAGGGACAGGCCCAGCTTCTTGGCGAGCACCAGGAAGGCCACGTCCACGATGTCGCCATGGGCGATCCAGTCCCCGCCGGCGTAGTCCAGATGGCTTTCATTGGCGAGAAGGCCCGTCACGCACAGATCGAGCAGCCGTTCGGCCCGGGCGCCCAGGATTTCCCCGCCCGGCGCCACGCCCGCGCCGGTCACGGTGAAGCTGGTGCCGCCGGGCAGGGCGACCCGCGCGACCGTCAATTCATTGACTGTCAGGGTGCCCGTCTTGTCCGAGCAGATAAAGGTGCACGAACCCAGGGCCTCGACCGCGATCAGCTTGCGGATGATGACATTATGCCGGGCCATCCGCTGCATGCCGATGGCAAGGGCCACGGTCAGGGCCGCCGGAAGCCCCTCGGGGATCGTGGAGACGGCAAGGCCGATGGCGATCATGACCATCTCGTTCGCGCCGTAACCGCCCTTGACCAGCATCAGCAGAACGAGGGCGAGAATGGCGAGCAGGATGGCGCCGGAGACCTGATAGGTAAACATCCTGATCCGGATCATCAGGGGCGGCTCGGACACCCGGCGCCCCCCGACCCGCTGTGCGATGGCGCCGATCTGGGTGCCGAGGGCCGTGGCGGTTACGGTCCCTTCGCCCCGGCCGCGCGTGACCACCGAGCCGGCAAAGGCCTGGTTGAACCGCTCCGCCAGCGGCGCGTCGGCGGCCACGACCGCATCGGAACTCTTGCCCACCGCCAGGCTTTCGCCCGTGAGCATGCTTTCATCGACGGTCAGATCGCGTGCGTCGTCGATGATGAGATCGGCGGGCACCTTGTCGCCGGAGGTCAGCAGGACCCGGTCCCCCGGCACCACATCTTCGATGGGAACGGTCACGTCGCGGCCGCTGCGGCGCACGGTGGCCTGGCCGCGAACCAGATTGCGCAGGGCAGAGGCCGACCGCTGGGCGGAAAACTCCTGGGCCGTCCCAATCGCCGCATTGATCAACAGCACGGCGAAAATGAACACCGCACTGGGATATTGTTCGATCGCCAGGGAGACGAGGGCGGCAACCAACAGAATAAAGATGAAGGGGCTGCGGAACTGGCTGAGGAAGATCGCCACGAGTCCCGGTTCGGCCGGCTCCGGCAGGCGGTTTGGACCAAAGGTCTCCAGCCGGGCGGCCGCTTCGATCGTGCTCAAGCCTTCCAATGGCGCCGCCTCAAAAGGCGCGCTTGACCCATCCGCCGTCATGGCTTGACCCAATCCGTTGTCCACACCCCGCGCACCTCGCCATTTACCGTGGCTGTCGTCCTTGATGTACGTCAAAAGATCTAAGGGCTGGGTCGCGGCGCACCATTACGGGGGGCACGGCTCCACCAGGATCATACGGAGATCGTTCACATTCGTGCCCGTCGGACCGGTCACGAGGGCGTCGCCCAGGGTCCGCAGGGCGCCTGCGCTGTCGTGCGCGTGGAGAACGGCGCTCAAGGACAGGCCTACGGCGCAGGCCCGGGCCGGAGTCGTGTGATCCGCGAAGCCGCCGGCATGGGCGGGGCCCATATTCAGGCCGTCCCGTCCGTCCGTATCCGCCGCCAAGACCTGATAGCCCCGGCGATCGCCCAGCGCTTGGGCCACGGCGAGGGCGTATTCCTGGTTGGGACCGCCTTCGCCGTGCCGCTCGCCCAGGGTTACGGTGAGTTCCCCACCCGAGAGCAGAATCTGGGGCCGATCCGTGGCCGGCAACGCGGCGGCGCGCCGGGCATGCGTCCGGGCCACGGCGCGCGCCTCCCCCTCAAGATCCGCCCCCAGATCATGGACCACGAAGCCCAGCGCCTCGGCCCGCGCGGCCACGGCGCCCAAGGCCATGGCCGGGCTGATAATAACCTCGAAGCTCTGGCGTTGAAGGCGTGGATCCTCCGCCTCCGGAGGCTCGTTTGATGCGTCGGCGAGGGCGGTTCGGATCGCGGCTGTGGGGCGGAAGCTGAAGCGGTCGAGGACGGCCCGCGCATCGGCGAGGGCCGTTGGGCTCGCCACCGTGGGTCCCGACCCGATATCCGCCGGCGGATCGCCGACCACATCGGAAATGGCCAGGGTCACGACCCGGGCCGGATGGGCCGCCGCCGCCAGTCGGCCGCCGGCCACCGCGGACAGGGCCCGGCGCACCGTATTGATGGCGCCGATGGGCGCGCCGCTGGCCAGCAAATCCCGGGTGAGGGCGGCCATGTCTTCGAGCCGGACTGCGTCCGCGGGACGGCCCAGCAGGGCCGAGGCGCCGCCCGAGAGGAGGACGACCAGACAGTCATCCGGGTCAAGACGGCGCGCGAGAGCGAGGGCCGCGTCGCCGGCCCGGGCGCTGGCCGCATCGGGCACCGGATGGCCGGCCTCGATGACCTCAAAGCCAACCGGAGGCGCAGGGCAGGCGGTATGGCAGACAACGAGACCCCTCGCGCGCCGCCGCAGGCTGTCCGGCAGGGCCGACACCATGGGACCGGCCGCTTTCCCCGCTGCAATCACCACGGCTTTTTCGCTTACCCCATGGCGTGCCAGGGCGCGCGGCAGGACGGCCGAAGGATCGGCCGCCTTGAGGGCCGTGCGCCACAGATCCATCAGGTGATCGCGCATGGGACAGCGTCTCACGAACCGGTCGGGCTTGGCCATCGTCCCAGCTTACCCCCTGGGACACCGCAGCGGCGAGCATAAAAAAGCGGGCCCCGTCCGGGGCCCGCAGGGGGGGGGGGAAGGATGATCTTGGGGTGACAGCGCGGCGCTGATGCCCAACCACCAGCTGCGGCCCCATTAGGGGCTTTGCTGGTGGAAGGCCTGGGTGGGACCGGG
>JBHJGV010000022.1:0-62284 GCA_050331455.1 Alphaproteobacteria bacterium | reverse complement strand
ATCGCGGCGGGCAACGGCCCCAACGCCCTCGACTTCACCGGTGTGACGCTCACGGACATTGTCTTCATCACCGGCGGCGGCGGCCAGGACACCCTCACGGGATCCTCCGGGGACGACGATGTGCGGGGCGATGCGGGCGCGGACACCCTGTCCGGCGGTGCGGGCAATGACACTCTGACGGGCGGCGACGGGACGGACATGTTCGTCATCGCCGATGGGTTCGGTGCGGACAGTCTGGTGGATTTCGAGGGCCGCGACCGGCTGGACCTCACGGGCGTGTCCGACGTGACGGATCTCGCCGATCTCGACACCACCGGCGATGGCCTGATCACCGCCGCCGACGCTCTGGCCTCGACGGGCCCAACCGGCCTGGTCCTGACCTTCGCCTCCGCCTCGGTCACCTTCGAGGGCCTGACGGAGATCGACCTGGATGCCGTCGCGGTCTAACGACAGCGTCAGAGGTCCAGGACCCATCGGCCCGTCCCACACACGGGATGGGCCGATGGCATCGCCGACTCCAATCCCTTTCAAGCGCTCGGTTCACTGACCGCTCAAGCATGAACATCCTGAATAGCAATGGTCGGGCGATGTCGGCTCCGAAGGACTGTTGGGGCCGATCCGTCTCACCAAAGAAAAAGCCGCCCACGGTGCCAGGGCGGTTTGGACGTTTCCGGTTTGACCTTGAAATCATTGGTCGGAGCGGCGGGATTTGAACCCACGACCCCTACACCCCCAGTGTAGTGCGCTACCAGGCTGCGCTACGCTCCGACCGAGACCGCGTTGCGGAAATCGGTTCCTAGCAGAAGACGCGTCGGGTGCAAAGGGCGTTTGTCCGAGGGCCGTGGTCCAGGGGGGTGTTGCCGCCTTTCTCGCCCGGCCCCGCGTCGCATCACCACCCTTCTAAAAAACGGGCCCAAAAAACAGGCCCAAAAAAACAGGCGGAGATCACAACCGAACGGCGCTTCAAGGCGGGCCACCCGTTGAGGTATGTTTATGGGACTAAACATATGTGGCTCCGGGGGATGGGATGCCCGATCCAATCAATCTGCAAATGGTTCTGCCCTATTACGCCCTGGCCCTGGCCGGCGGCTATCTGTGCGGCTCGATCCCGTTCGGCCTGCTGATCGCGCGCTGGGGCGGGGCCGGCGATATCCGCAGCATCGGTTCCGGCAATATCGGTGCGACCAATGTGCTGCGCACGGGCCGGAAGGATCTTGCGGCCCTCACCCTGCTGTTCGACGCGCTGAAGGGCGCCCTGCCTGTGCTGGTCGCGGCCCGGTACCATCCGGATCTGATGGTGCTGGCCGGGGGCGGTGCGTTTCTTGGCCACTTGTTCCCCGTCTGGCTGGGCTTCAAGGGCGGCAAGGGCGTGGCCGTCGCCTTCGGCACCCTCCTCGCCTTGTCTTGGCCCTGCGGCCTTTTGTGCCTCGCGACCTGGAGCGCCACGGCCGCCGCGACACGCATGTCCTCCTTGGCGGCCCTTTATACGGCGTCCCTCGCGCCCTTCTATTTCTGGCTGCTGGCGCCAACCACGGCGGAGTTTGTGTCGATCATGGCTGTGGTGGTCTGGCTGTCCCACCGGGCCAATGTGCAGCGGATCTGGGCCGGCACCGAGTCGCGCATCGGCGCATCGAAGGCTTGAACCATGGCCGTGCCCCCTCGCCGGCCCGACCTTTTCGATCCGGAACCGGAAGCCGCACCGCCGGCCCCCCCTGATCGGCCCGGGGCGCCGGCATCGGGCCTGCCGCTGGACGACACGGAGCGCCTTGCGCGCCTGCGCCTGATCCGCAGCGAGAATGTCGGACCCACCACCTTCGAGGCCCTGATCGCCCGCTACGGCTCGGCGAAAAAGGCGCTCGCGGTCCTGCCGGATCTGGCGCGCCGTGGCGGGCGCACCCGCCCCATCCGGATCCCGCCCCCCGACGCCATTGAGCGGGAAATGGCCGCCGCTGCCCGTGCCGGTGCCCGGTTCATCGTTCTGGGCGAGCCCGCATTTCCACGCCGGCTCGCCGCCCTGTCGCCGCCGCCGCCGGTGCTTTGCGTGATGGGCAGCGACGACGCCCTGCACAGCCCAAGCATCGCCATTGTCGGCGCCCGCAATGCCTCGGCCTTGGGGCGCCAATTCGCCGAGCGGCTGGCGCGGGATCTGGGGGCCGCGGGCGTGCACATCGTGTCGGGCCTTGCCCGGGGCATCGACGGGGCCGCCCATCGGGGCGCCCTCGACACGGGGACCAGCGCGGTCCTCGCCGGCGGGCTCGACTGTGTTTATCCCCCCGATCACAAGGACCTGGCCGCCGCCGTGGCCCGCTCCGGCGCCCTCGTGTCGGAAATGCCCCTGGGCACGGCACCCCAGGCCAGCCTGTTCCCCCGGCGCAACCGGCTCGTGGCGGGCCTCGCCCTCGGCGTGGTGGTGGTCGAGGCCGCCCTGCGCTCCGGCTCCCTGATCACGGCCCACCATGCCGCCGAACAGGGACGGGAGGTGATGGCCGTGCCGGGCTTTCCCCTCGACCCCCGCGGCCGGGGCTGCAACCAGCTCCTGCGCCAGGGTGCAACGCTCATCGAAGATGCCCAGGACGTGATGGAGGCCATCGGCCCCACCATGGACGGCTTCCGCCGCCCCGACAGGGCCGCGGCCACCCGATTGCGGGATCCGGCACCGGCGCCCTCACCTCTGGGCTCCCAGGGCGGATCGCCGCCGGACGACACGCTCGAGGCCGCGCGCCGGGCCCTGTGGCCCCTGTTGGGCGCCAGTCCCACACCAGTGGACGCCCTGATCCAGGCCGCCGGCGTCCCCACGGATCTCGCCCTCACCGTGCTGATGGAATGGGATCTGGCAGGCCGCATTCACCGGGAACCGGGCGGTGCCGTCAGCGCCTGCGAGCCCGTCACCTGATCCGGCCCATCGACGGCCGGTCACTCATCGTCGCTTTTGCGCCGGACCGAGTCCGCCTCCAGGGCAGCCATTTCGATGAAATAGATGAGATCCCGCATCAAATCTGGATGGTGCCGCCGGGCCACGAGCGCGATGCTCTGCAGCAGGTCGTACATATATTCGGCTTTGCGGCCTGCCTCGGGCGGCCAGCCGGAGTTGTTTCCAGGGGGAACCCGTGAACGGGACGCCATGACACTGCCCTTGCGGCCAAGACCGGCAAAACGGCCCGGGGACGACGGGGCTCGAAAACCCGTCGCCGAACCTTGGCGGTGAATCGAACCGTGAAGGGGACAGCGGACACCCGTCAAACCGGCCCGACCGATCCGCGTTGACCCACGCGTGTCGAGTGTTTACACAACCCACACTAATCATCATTTCGAGGTGCCACAGTTCGCCCCATGAGAAAACCAACCGGTGGGAGAACAGCACGTGTATTTCTGGCTGGTGTTCCCGCCTGTCGGTGACATCCGATGCCCTCCAGGAGCTGCGCGCCCGCCCCGTGGGGCCTTGGTTGACACATGTGGGCGATTTCCCCACTGTCCGCCGCTCAATGGGGAGTCGGGGGGGGTAATGGGTGGTCAGATCTTAGCAACACCCCAGGTGCTAGTCGAAGGCCGGGATGGCAGAGTGATCGGCATCGGTCGTTCGAGAACGCCGGCTCGCCGATCGGCGGATCCGGTAACCGGTCCCCTGTCCGGTCAGGACAGGGTTCACCGTCCGATCAGGCGACCGGTCGGCGGCACATGGTGGTGCCGGATCGGCTGAAACTGCAGCGCAACGAGTGAGATGGGGCGGCATGGACGTCGTCATTGTAGAGTCACCGGCCAAGGCCAAGACGATCAACAAATATCTTGGTAATGACTATAAGGTCCTTGCCAGTTACGGTCATGTGCGCGATCTGCCGCCCAAGGACGGATCGGTTCTGCCGGACGAAGACTTCCAGATGGCCTGGTCGGTGGACCCCAAGGCCCAGAAGCGCCTTTCGGAAATCGCCGATGCCGTCAAAGGGGCCGACCGCCTGATCCTGGCCACCGACCCGGACCGCGAAGGCGAGGCGATTTCCTGGCATGTTCTGGAGGTTTTGCGCCAGAAAAAGGCCATCAAGGACCAGCCGGTCCAGCGGGTGGTGTTCAATGCGATCACCAAAAAATCGATCCTGGCGGCGATGGACCAGCCCCGGGATATCGATATGGAGCTGGTGGAGGCCTATCTCGCCCGCCGGGCCCTCGATTATCTCGTGGGCTTCACCCTGTCGCCGGTGCTATGGCGCAAGCTGCCGGGCTCGCGCTCGGCCGGCCGGGTGCAGTCGGTCGCCCTGCGTCTCATCTGCGAGCGTGAGCTTGAGATCGAGACCTTCGTCTCCCAGGAATACTGGACCATTGAAGCCGCCATGAAGACGGCGGACGGCGAGGATTTCCTCGCCCGTCTGCATGCGCTCAATGGCGAGAAACTCGACAAGTTCAGCCTGAAGACCGAAGAGGATGCCCAAAAGGCCCTGCAGCATATCGAAAAGGGCGGCTACACGGTCCAGTCCGTCGAAGCCAAGCCCGGCCGGCGCAATCCGCCCCCGCCCTTCACGACATCCACCATGCAGCAGGAGGCGGCCCGCAAGCTCGGCTTCTCCGCCCAAAGAACGATGCAGACCGCCCAGCGGCTCTATGAGGGTGTCGCCATCAAGGGCGAGACCGTGGGCCTCATCACATATATGCGGACGGACGGCGTGCAAGTGACGCCCGAGGCCCTGACCCAGACCCGGGAGGTGATCGGCGACCGGTTCGGCAACCGTTATTTGCCGGACAGCCCGCGCCTGTACAAATCCAAGGCCAAGAATGCCCAGGAGGCCCACGAGGCCGTCCGGCCGACAGATCTGTCGCGCCTGCCGGATGATATCGGCGGCTTTCTCGATCCCGACCAGAAGCGGCTTTATGATCTGATCTGGAAACGGACCATCGCGAGCCAGATGGAAAGCGCGCGCGTTGAGCGCACCACCGTTGACCTGCTGAATGCGGACAAGTCGGCGGGACTGCGCGCCACGGGACAGGTCATCCAGTTCGACGGCTTCTTGAAGCTCTATCAGGAAGGCCGGGACGATCAGGCAACCGCGGACAAGAGCGGTTCCGACGAGGACAGTGACGATAGCCGGCGCCTGCCCACCATGGCGCAGGGCGAAGCGGCCAGCCTGCTCAAGGCGACCCCCGACCAGCATTTCACCGAGCCCCCGCCCCGTTACACCGAGGCGACGCTGGTGAAGAAGATGGAAGAGCTGGGCATTGGCCGCCCCTCGACCTATGCCTCGATCCTGGAGGTGCTCCGGGCGCGGACCTATGTCCATATGGACCGGAACCGGTTCGTGCCCGACGACAAGGGCCGTATCGTAACGGCCTTCCTCGAAAGCTTTTTCGGTCGCTATGTGGAGTATGACTTCACGGCGGATCTGGAGCAGAAGCTCGATCTGGTCTCGGACGGCAAGCTTGGCTGGAAAGAACTGCTCCGCGATTTCTGGCGCGCCTTCATCTCGAAAGTGGAAGAGACCCAGGAACTGCGCATCTCGGACGTCCTCGACGCCCTGAACGAGGTGCTGGGTCCGCATATCTTTCCGGCCAAGGATGATGGCACGCCGGCCCGAGCCTGCCCGGCCTGTGACAGCGGTGAGTTGTCCCTCAAGCTCGGGCGCTATGGCGCCTTTATCGGCTGCTCGAACTACCCCGAATGCAGCTACACCCGCCAGCTTGCCACCGGCGACGACGACGGAACGGCCAACCTTGCGAATGAGCCCAAAGTGCTCGGCCAGGATCCGGAAACGGGCCTTGATGTAACCCTGCGGGCGGGCCGTTTCGGACCCTATATCCAGCTCGGCGAGCAGGTGGACGACGAAAAGCCCAAACGCGTTAGCGTGCCGAAGGAAATGCTTGCGGATCTTGAGCTCGAACGCGCCCTGGCGCTGCTCGCCCTGCCGCGGGAGGTGGGTGTGCACCCGGAGGACAATGCAGCCATTCTGGCCGGGCTTGGACGATACGGCCCCTATCTTCGGCACAACAACAAATATGCGCGCCTCGAGTCCGTGGAGGACCTGTTCGAGATCGGCATCAACCGTGCCGTGACGGTTCTCGCCGAGAAGCAGAGCCGGGGGGGGCGCGGACAGGCCAAGCCGCCTTTACGGGAGTTGGGCGAGCACCCGGAAGACGGAAATCCGGTCAATGTGATGGAAGGCCGCTATGGCCCCTATGTGACCCACAACAAGATCAACGCCACCCTGCCCTCCGGCACGGATCCCCAGGACGTGACCATGGACCAGGCGGTCCAGCTCCTGACGGAAAAAGCGGCCAAGTCCGGCAAAAAAACCACGGCGAAAAAGAAGACCGCGGCCAAGAAGAAAACGGCCGCCAAAACGAAGGCGGCGTCGAAGAAAAAGACCGCCGCCAAGAAAACAACGGCGAAAAAGGCCGCTGCGAAAAAGGCCGCCGCCGCGGAGTGAACCGCAGCGGCCCTTGGCGTGTGTGGCACCGCTGCGTAAGACGGATTTCAATCCGCCCTCCTCTTTCGCGTCTGTGCGGACCCGAAAACTCTGCCGCCATTTTTTGCCGCTCGGAAACGACGGCACCGCCGCGTGGAAGGGTGCCGGAGATCCCGGTGGTCCCAAATCCCGGTGGTCTCTAGGACGAATGCCGCCGCGCTGGTTCAGCGCGGCGCGCGCGGAATGCCGCCTCTGCGACCCAGCTGAGGCTTTTTCAGGATGAGCTGGTCCTTGGCATAGTCGAAATCGATGATCCGCAGACGGCTGACCTCCGCAAAATCTTCGGCCCGTTTGGGCGGCGCGAGGGATTTGACATGGGCAATCAGACGCTTGTCGTCCCCGCCGAAAGCCTCGTCCTTGAACCAATCGTAGAATTCGGCCACCCGGAGCGTGCGCCCGCTTGGCTTGACGTGGTCTTTCGACGCCACAAAGGCCCGGCCCAGCGTCTCAAGCTCCAGGAACACCGTATCCCCGTCGAAAGCCGTCGGGTTCAGGCCCGGGCCGCCCCAGGCCCCCTGATACAGGCCATAGAGCACCAGGGGATCGTCCCAATGGGCGAACACGATTTTTTCCTCGATGTCCCGGATGGAAATGAGAACGCCTTCCACGACAACGCGCTTCAGAGTCCACAGGCCGCCGGGCTCGTCCGGCGTGCCGCGCTCGTCGTCGATCTTGCGGCCCACCTCGCGCTCCAGAAGCCCTTCGATCACCATCCAATTGTGCAGATTGAGCCAGTAGGCGAGCTGATGCACCCGGGCCAGCCGCGTGACGGGAACCTGTTCCAGATACATCATGTATTTCTTCAGGACCGCGAGGCCTTCGACACCCATGCGGTCATAGGTCAGGCGGGTGCGCACCCCCCGACGTTCTGCAAAGGCCTGGAGGAACTGGTCCATTGGCGTGTAGTTCGGTTTTGCGGTCGCTTCAGAGTCGAAGGCGGCGAATTTGCCGTAATCGCGCGCCTCCGGGCCCCGCATGGAGGCGAATGCCAAGGAGGGGACCGCAAGGGCCAGCAGCAGGATCGAGACGGCACACCGGAGAGGGCGCGCGGACAGCAGAAACGGCATGGCTCAGATTCCCCGTGCAGGTCATGTCATGTGATGACCTGAACAGTATCAAATCGGGAAACGGCGTGCACCGAGTCTCGGGATGTGGGGAACCGATTGCTCAGGATCGGCGTGTGGTCATATAGGGGCCCGGGTCAACGGCCCGCACGCCGCGGCGCACTTCGAAATGGAGCTGGGGCTCGTCCACGCTGCCCGAGCTGCCCGCCCGGCCGATCATCTGGCCACGGCGCACGGTCTGGCCTTCGCCCACGGCGTAACTGTCCAGATGGGCGTAGGCCGTCACGATTTCCTTATCGTGCTTCACAAGAACGAGGCGGCCGAAACCGGGCACCAGATTGCCGCGATAAATGACGATCCCGCCCGCCGCCGCGCGCACGGGCGTGCCGGCGCGCACGGCGATGTTGATGCCGTCATTGAAGGCCCCCTTTCCCTTGGAGCCGTAGCCCGAAACGATCCGGCCCCGGACGGGCCAGTCGAGGCGCGGTGCGCCCTTGGGCACAGGCGGCTGGGCCGGCCTTGACGCAACCTTGACCGATTTCGGCGGCGTCGGCGCGACGAGAATGCGCTTTTTACTGCCGGCGCGCCCCGGGGGGCGCTCGTCATCGTCGTCCCGCCCCCACCATGCCTTGGGCCGGGATCCCGTATCGCGGGCACTGCGAGGGCGGCCCGACGGTAGGGCGGCGGGCGTGCGGCTGTCGGGGATGCGCAGCTTCACGCCCGGGCGCACCTGCCCCGGATTCTCGATCCCGTTGCGCCGGGCAAGGCGCTGGTGATCGACACCATAGCGCCGGGCTATGGTGATCAGGGTCTCGTTGTCCCGCACGATGTGCACGGACGGCTCCGGCAAAAGCAGGCGGTCCCCGGGATAGAGCCGGTAGGGCGGGTCGGCGCGGTTGAGGTCGATCAATTCCTCGACGGAGAGGTTCAGGCGCCGGGCGATGGACCAATAGGTGTCCCCCTCGCGCACCGTGACCGCATACTCCTTGTCCGGACGCCCTCCGGGAAATTTGGGACGGCTCCATTCAAGGCAGCCCGACAGGAGCAGCACCGGGGCGAGCAGGCAGAGACCGCCGGCACTCGTGCGCAAACGCCCCTTCCGCCGCGCCCCTCTCCCGTCCCCACCCCCAGCTTGGTCCATGGCCATACAGTGCTCGCGTCTTCCGGGTGCGATGCACGGGCGCCCCGGTCGCGAGGTCAGTGGGGCTCACTCTTCCTCGGCCATGCCGCCCAGCATCGGAACGAAAAGCACGGAGCCAAGATCCTCAACCGTAACGTCCGTTTCGGTGCGGACGACCCGGCAGAGGGTCTGATCTCCGGACGCGGGCCCGACAGGCACGACCATGATGCCGCCGACGGCAAGCTGGTCGATCAGGGTGTCCGGCACTTCCGGCGCCGCCGCCGTGACCATGATCCGGTCAAAGGGGGCCAGTTCCGGCCAGCCACGGAAACCGTCGCCGGGCCGCGTCACCACATTATGAAAACCCAATTGGTTAAGACGGTCTTCAGCACTGCGGGACAGGGCACGGTGGCGCTCGACCGTGTAGACGCGGCGCGCAAGCTGGCTTAGAACCGCGGCCTGGTAGCCCGAGCCCGTGCCGATTTCGAGCACCTTGTGGTGAGGCTGGACGTCGAGGGCCTGGGTCATCAGGGCCACGAGGGAGGGCTGGGAAATGGTCTGGCCGCATTCGATGGGCAGCGGTCGATCGAGCGAGGCCTGGCGCGCGAACACGTCCTGAATAAAGGCTGCCCGCGGCACCCGCTCGACGGCGGCCAGGACCCGCGTGTCCGTGACCCCGAGCCGGCGGATCGCCATCAGCAGGCGGATGGATTCCGCCTCGGCCGTGTCTTCTCCGTCGACCGGCCCGTCCCCTTCCGCGGTGATGTCCTCGTCCATCATGGTGCCATCCATCCAGTCCTGCGGTTTCCGGTCCCGTTTCGTCCGGTCCCATTCGTCCAGGAAATGCATGGTTACGCGCCTTTACTGGCCCCGGGGCGACAGGCAGCGTGTGGCCTCAGGGCGGTCCACCATTCAAACGTTCGCCGGCTTGCGCCACAAGATCCGGATAGGTCAGATTCATATGCAGCGGCGTCGCCGTGATGCGCCCCTCGTAAATGGCCCGCAGATCCGTGCCCTCTGGAGGATTGGAGAGCTGACGGTTGAAACCGAGCCAGAAATAGGGCCGCCCCCGGGCATCTTCCCGGGCATCGATAAACAGATTATTAACGTCCCGGCGACCCTGACGGGTCACCTCAAAACGCCCGACATCTTCCGGCTCCGCGTCCGGGAAGTTCACGTTCCAGAAAATGCCCACCGGCCAGTCGAGGGTCAGCAACGCCGCGACGACGCGCGCGCCGAAATAGCGCGCCGTGTGCCAGGGAACCGGATCGGGTGCGCCCGCCTCGCCGTCGCCCCGGTTGCGAAAGCCGTAGGCCTGGGACAGGGAAATGGAGCGGATTCCCAGGGTGCAGCCCTCCATGGCGCCGGCGACCGTGCCCGAATAGGTCACGTCATCGGCGATATTGGAGCCCCGGTTGACCCCGGAAAGCACGAGGTCGGGCTTTTTGTCCGTCAACAGATACTTTACCGCGAGGCCGACGCAGTCCGTGGGCGTACCCGTGACCGCAAGGCGCATGGGCGCCAGTTCCCGGGCCCGCAAGGGCTCATGCAGGGTCAGGGAGTGGGACTTGCCGCTCTGTTCCGTTTCCGGCGCCACGGTCCACACATCGTCGCTCAGCTCCCGTGCGATGCCCTCCAGCACCTCCAGACCCGGCGCATGGATGCCGTCGTCATTGGTGACCAGGATGCGGATGGAAGACGGGTCAGCCATGGGCCTCGATCCTCTCGATGCTGCCCATATAGGGCTTGAGTGCGTCGGGCACGGTGACGCTGCCGTCCGGGTTTTGATAGGTCTCCAGGACTGCCACCATGGTCCGTCCGACGGCAAGGCCGGATCCGTTCAGGGTGTGGACAAAACGGGTGCCCTTGCCCTCGGCCGGGCGATAGCGCGCATTCATCCGGCGGGCCTGGAAGTCGCCGCAGGTGGAGCAGCTGGAGATTTCGCGGAAGGTATTCTGCCCCGGCAGCCAGACTTCGATGTCGTAGGTCCGCCGGGCGGAAAACCCCATATCGCCGGCGCACAGGGTCATGACCCGATAGGAAAGGTCGAGGCGTTTCAGCACCGCCTCGGCGCAGGCCAGCATGCGCTCGTGCTCGGCCTCCGAGTGGTCCGGCGCTGTGATGGAAACGAGTTCCACCTTGGAGAACTGGTGCAGGCGGATCAGCCCGCGCTGGTCCCGACCGGCCGCGCCGGCCTCGCTGCGGAAACAGGGCGTATGGGCCGTCATGCGGATCGGCAGGTCGTCTTCCTTGAGGATGGTGTCCATGACCGTGTTGGTCAGGGAGACTTCCGAGGTGGGGATGAGCCAGAAGCCGTTCTCGGTGCGGAACATATCCTCGCCCAGCTTGGGCAGCTGGCCCGTGCCGTAGACGGCTTCGTCCCGCACCAGGACCGGCGGCACGACCTCGGTATAGCCATGCTCGCCCGTGTGCAGATCGAGCATGAAAGCCGCCAGCGCGCGCTCCAGGCGGGCAAGGCCGCCGCGCAGCAGGGCAAAGCGGGACCCGGACATCTTGGCGGCCGTCTCGAAATCCATCAGGGGGCTGCCGTCGAACAGGTCCCAATGCTCCTTCGGCGGCGCTTCGTAATTGCGCGGGCCTGCGACCCGGTGGCGCTCCACATTGCCCGTCTCGTCCGTGCCGTCGGGAATGTCCGCATAGGGCAGATTGGGCAGGCCGGCGAGCAGACCCTCGATCTCGCCCTGGAGGCGGCGCTCCTGCTCCTCCCCGTCCTGAATGACGGTTTTCAGCCGGGCCACCTCGGCCATCATGGCCTCGGCCTCATCCGCACTGCCGCCGGCCTTGGCCTTGCCGATCTTTTTGGAGGCCTCGTTGCGGGCGGCCTGGGCGGTCTGGGTTTCGGCAAGCACGGTGCGCAGACGCTGGTCAAGCTCGAGCACGGCGGCGGATTTGGGCTCAAAGCCCCGCCGGGCCAAGGCGGCGTCGAACGCCTCCGGATCCTCACGGATCAGCTTCATGTCGAACATGGCTCACCCCCTTCTGGCTCTGCCCGGTTCGGGCGCGCGGGATTTGGGAGCGGCCTGCTGGGGACCGCTCCATGACAGCCGGGTCTATACGAGTGTCGGGGGCCGGTCCAGTTGATCAGGGGTCCTCGCTCTCAGCCGCGCGTTTGCGCTCAAAGGAGGCCACGGCAAAGATCGAGAGCTCATAGAGCAGCATGATCGAAAGCCCAAGGCCGATCTGGCTCATGGGATCGGGCGGGGTCAGGATGGCCGCCGCTGCAAAAATGCCGACAATCGCGAAGCGCCGCTGCCGGCGCAGAAAGTCCGCCGAGACGAGACCGACGCGGCCCATAAGGGTCAGCAATACCGGCAACTGGAAGGCCAGACCGAAGGCGAACATCAGCGTCATGGACAGGCTGAGATATTCGCTGACCCGGGTTTCAAGCTGGATGGGGAGCATGCCCTCCGACGCCGTCTTTTCGAAACCGGCGAAGAAGGTCAGCGCCATAGGCATGATGAAGAAGTAGACGAGGGACACACCCAGGGCGAACAGGATCGGTGTGGCCAGGATGAACGGCAGGATCGCGCCGCGTTCGTTCTTGTAAAGGCCCGGTGCGATGAACAGCCAGATTTGGGTCGCCACGATGGGAAAGGCGATACAGGCGCCGGCAAACACCGCCACCCACATATAGGTGAAGAACGCTTCCTGGGGCGCCGTGAAAATCATGCGCCGGCCCTCGCCTTCGAGGGTCTGGGCGAGCGGCAGGGTCAAGATCCCGTAGAGGTCTTCCGCGAAGAAAAAACAGATCCCAACGGCCACCGCCATGGCGATCAGGGCTTTGATCAGTCGGCTGCGCAGTTCGACCAGGTGATCGAGCAGGGGCGCGCGACTGGCCTCCAGGTCGTCATCGGCCCGTGTCGTCTCAAGCATCGTCATGGCGCGGACACCCGTGTTTTATCGTCAGACGACGCGGTATTCTGCGCGGCGCCGTGCGCCGGCGCAGACGCTGTTTCGGCATCCGCGGACGGGCAAGTCTGGCCGGATGGCGCGTCGTCGTCAGGCCCTGTTTTTTGCGATGCGTCTCCACCCGGCTCCGGCACGCCCAGACTGTCATCGAGGGGCTCACCGGCAGACGGATCGGTGGCGGAAGGCGACGGGACCGGCGCGCCCCCGTCAGGACCATCCGGTGCAGCCGTGATGGCCGAGGGTTTGGCGGTCTTTGAGGTCTCGCGGGCCTGGCCGCTGGTCGGGTCCAGCGTCTCCTCAAGCTCCCGTTTGATCGAGTTGACCGGGTCCCGCACGCTCTCGATGGAGCGGCGCATATCCTCCAGCTCGATATCCGTCGCCATGTCCTGGATGCTGTCCGTGAAGTCCCGGGACAGGCCGCGCAGCCGGCCCACGAACTGGCCGACATCGCGCAGCATTTTCGGCAGATCGCGCGGTCCAACCACGACGATGGCGACGATCGCGATAATCAGCATTTCAAGGCCGCCGATCGTGGGCATGGTTCCGGTCCTCAGACGCGTTCAGGGGCGGGGGGTGCCGGTTTCAGTGGACCGTTGCGGATCGACCATCGCATCCTCGCCCGAGGCCGGGACACGTTTGGCGGGCGCATCCGCTTCATCATCGTCGGCAACGCCCTTTTTGAAGGTCTTGATGCCTTTCGCCACATCGCCCATGACGCCGGAAATCCGTCCGCGGCCGAACAGCAGAACGACCAGGACGGCCACGATGGCGATCTGCCAGATACTAAGGCTCATGATAGCTCTCCCTGGTGCGCGGCCTACCCTGCATGAGGGGCCAATCGACACCGGTCAAGGGGCGGTGCATTGCAATGCCCCGGACTTTGGCAAAACCCCGTCGGCGGCGCAATCGCCGGCGCGGCGCTTCATCCGCGTGGACCAGGAAAGACGAACATGGCGGCCGGATCGAGGCGCAGGCCCAAGGAAACCCCCGGCGCGGGCAACACCGTGCCGGGCACCATGGCCCGGACCGTCACGGGATCGTTGGCGCCGGCGGGGATGGTCTCGGACGGCGCAAGCGCTGCTTCGATCAGACTTTCCGGACCCAGTAAAATGGACCGTCGGACCACGGCGGCGACGGCGCCGTTCTGTCCCCGGGCCTCGGCTGGGACCACATCGATGGCGTGGGGCCGGGCCATGATTTCTACGGACGTGCCATCGGGCTGGCCGGCGACGGCCACGGAGCCGAAGGGCGTCGCGGCGACGCCCTGAAGCACGGTGGATCGGAAAATGTTCAGATCCGAAAAAAACGAGGCGGCCTCGGCATCCACGGGCGCGTTGTAAATCGCGTCGGGTGCGTCGAGCTGGACGAGGCGGCCCGCCCGCATCAGGGCGATGCGGTCCGCCATGCGCATGGCTTCCTTGGGGTCGTGGGTGACGAGCAGGGTCGCCGTGCCCGTATCCTTCAGAAGCGACCAGGTCTCGTCCCGGATGCGGTCTCTCTTGGGCACATCAAGGCCCGAAAAGGGCTCGTCCATCAAAAGCACGCCGGGCCGCGGGGCCAGCGCCCGGGCCAGGGCGACGCGCTGCTGTTCGCCCCCGGACAGGTCCGACGGATACCGTTCGGCGAACGCCTCCATATGAACGCGCTCCAGGGCCTCCATCACCCGCCGGCGACGCTCCCCACGCGTAAGATCGGACAGGCCGAAGGCCACATTGTCGAACACGCTCATATGGGGAAACAGGGCATAATCCTGGAACATCAGGCCCACATTGCGCGCCTCCGGCGGCATGAACCGGTCGGGGCCAGCCACCTCCTGCCCGTCGATAACCCCGCGGCCCGCCGTCTGGCGCTCCACGCCCGCGGCGATGCGCAGGCTGGTCGATTTCCCGCAACCCGACGCGCCCAGGAGACAGACCACCTCCCCCGGGGCCACGCTGAGGGTCAGGCCTCGGACCGCTTCGCGGCTGCCGTAATGACGGGTCACCCCTTCGAAATGCAGCTTGGCGTCGGCCCGGCCGGCCGGGGCAGCGCGGTTGACACCATCGCTCCCCGCCGCGCTCGCGGCGACGACCGGCGTCACCGCGTCAGGCGTGATCGCATCCATGGCCGGGGTCCTTCCGTGTCGATGTCACGACGGAGACTCAAGCCGTATTTGAGACTGAGACGCAAGGGCCCGCCAGAACGGGACGGGATCACACGTCAGGGGGCCACGCGGCTTCAGGACACCGGGCAGGGGGCTGCGCGACAAGGGGAAGCGGTGCGGACCCTCTCGCCCACGCGCGGCCGCGCCGAAACGCGGCCCTGCCGTCAACGGGTGAGCGGACCGGTCCCTTCGCCGCTCTCATCCGTTGACGGATGGAAAGGGATCGTCAGGGGCCGTGTCCGATCAGCCGTGTCTAGAACGTACCGCTGAAGGCCAGGAAGACCGAACGGCCCCAGTCCCGGTCGCGGATCTCGCTGAAGGCCACCGGGGCGTTGCCCCGAGCGCCGGCGAAGACGGCGCGGCTGCGGTCCCGCCCCTGGTTGAACAGATTATTGGCGCCCAAACGCATCCGCATCCCCCAGAACCGGGTCGTTTCGATGAAAGCATCGAGGTCGCCGGTGCGGCGCTGAAGATCCAACTCGTCAAGACCGAAAAACGGTTCGCGGGCGAACAGGTCGAGATCCCAGCCCCAGGCCCAGCGCTGGCGCGTGAGGTCCTGGCGGAAATCGAGCTGCACACTCCATTCGCGTTCCCCGGACAAGGGACGCTCAAGCCCGGTGACGGGATCGGTCACCTCCGAGTCCTGATATCGTCCCGTGATGTCGAAGCGGCCATTGCGCAGGAAAATCCGATCCAAAGGCAGTGTCGCCTCGACCTGGATGCCGCGGCGCCAGCCATCGCCGATATTGCCCGGCACCTCGAGCACGCCGCCCAGGGGCAAAAGGTCGGACACGTCGGAAATCCAGTCATAGAAGGCCGTGAAGGTGAACGCGCCGATCTGGCCGAAGCGCTGCTCAACGGCCGCCTCGATGGCCCAGGTCAGCTCCGGTGCCAAGTCGGGATTGCCCAGGGACAGCTCCACGTCGCCAAGATCGGCGGAACTGACAAAGTCAAAAAAATCGAGCTGCCCCACTTCCCGGGCGCCGAACAGGCGCAGTTGTGTCTTCTCGGACGGGGACCAGGTCATGGTCAGGCTGGGCTTGACGAAAAAGAACGATCGGGTGAGTTCAAAGCCTCCGGTCTGTTCGATGGTGGAGGTCTCCGCCGCCAGGATCGCATCCACCGAGATCGGTCCCAGGCTGAAGGAATCCGACAGGGCGAAATCGCCCCTCAGTTCCTCCACGGCTGTGCGCGCGCCGGGCACGGCCACGGGCTGGAGGCCCAGACCGTCTCCGGCATCGGCGTTCAGGGAGAAATTGCTATCGAGCGTGTTGAGTGCGCCTTCGGCGGACAGCTCGATCTGGTGCGTCTCGAAACCGGCATAATCGATCTCGATCCGGAGGATCGTTTCGGTCTCCAGGGTGTCGAAGCCGGTTTCCGTCTCGACCACGGTGGGCGCGCCCACTGGCGCGGAGGCCAGCGAGCCTAATTCCTCGAAATCGATCCGGCGGTAAAGGCCGATCAGCTTTGCCGAGACGGTTTTCGACAGGCGCCGCTCAATATCTCCGCCGAGTTCGGCGGATAACTCTTTGTCCCGGTCGCCCTGGAACAGGACGAAAGGCGCCGTTGCACCGTCGAAGGGTGTGCGGACGGATGTCTCCCCGCCCTGATCGCTGAAGAAGTCCAACGTGCCGTTCATGCGCATGACGGTGCTGCCCAGGGGCAGAACGCCGTTGCCGCTGAAGCGTGCGGACACCCCCGTTTCGAAAAACGCCTCCTGACGCGATTCCGTCTCAACGCCCGCCCCGTCCAGCACCCGTTCGAGCCCGGCGGAGCGGAAGAAAAACCGTTCTACTTCGGTGCCGACCTGATAGCGCAGTTTGCCCTTGCGCCCGCTGCGCGAGATCTCGCCGAAGGGATAGAGGTTGGGGTCCCGCACGTCGAATGTGAGGCCCGCTTCCCAACTCGTCGCGGTGGCCGCCCCGGGTTTCAGAACGACATTGACTGCCACCGTCTGGCCGCGCAGGTCGAATTGCGCCGCCTTCCCGCGGATAAGGTCGATGGCCTTAACGGCGCTGGCCGGAAGACGGGACAGGATCGCCGTTGCACTGTCGCTTTTGACGGCCGGACGCTCCCCGTCGATCAGGACATTGCCCGCCGCCCCGGCAAAGCCCCGGGACGAGTCGCCGTTGTCGATCTGAAAGCCCGGCACATTGCGCACCATGTCGAGGGCCGTGACGGGGCGATAGAGATCGAAAAAGGCAGCCGGGTACCGAATGATGCAGGGATCGTCGTCGCAGGCGGGCCCGCCCGCACCGGCAATCACGGTCGTAAAATCGGATTGGACCTCCGGCAGGTCCTTGTCGGCCTCCTGTGCCGAAACAAAGGATGGCATGGCCAACACCGTGAGAACGGCCGCAAGGGCCATGCCGATGCATTGCACCGCAAGGGACATGGTCTCCCCGTACGGACGACCCCCTGACCGCATGTTCTGAGCCCGGGAACCATCGCCCCGCATGGTTGTCTTCCCCCTGGTCAGGCCCTTGAAGCCCTTATCGATCCAAGCACCATTCCATTGCTTGCATAACGTTTAGCAAGCCTCGCCCGTCGCAGCGTGACAAGGGCCGGCGGACCACAGCGGGCGGCTCAAAACGGTGGAAAAACGTTGGGATATGCCAGAATGCCACAGTCCGGTGCAGGTCTTACCGACCGGTCACGTTCCCGTGATCCACGGCCGGCGCACACAGGACATCGCCGATCCGGGTCAGCCCCAAATTGACGGTTTCGACCGTTTCTGCCGGGTCGGCGAGGGAGTCTTTTCTCATGGATCTCCGGAACCACTGCGAGGACTTCAGTGGCTTCGCCGAAATCCTGGCTAAATACAAGTTTGAGGCCCAAAATCTGCAAACCAATAAAGGGACGGCTGTGCCCGAAACGGACAGAATTTCGCACATGATCAATCTAGAAAATCGGGACGACTCTCTTAAGCGCCAAGGCTTCACCAGAGGCGACGTGATGAGTGCGACGGATGGGATTTGGCCCTTATGCCCTTCCGCAGGGTGATGCCCCACCCGGCGAACCCCCGCCGACGTCACAAGTGGTTCGGCGGCGCCGGCCGGGTGATCGGCAAAAAGCCTGAACGGCGATTTCAACCGGATACATTATTCATCTTGGATCTTAAACAGCCAAAGCGCTCTAATTGCGATGGTCGCACGCTCATTAAGCGGTGGTAGGACACAAAAGCTCCATTGATCAATCACATCAAGCGCCGCCTGACCAAAATCCGGCATGCTTGCATGGATGACCTCAGCAGATAGAAGCTGTCCCTGCCCGGATAGGACCAAAGCCAGAAGCACAGACCCCTCTTTCACCGTACTCAAAAGGGCGGGCGGATATGTCGGTGCCACCCTGACTGATGGGTAGATTTTGCTGACATCCACCGTGTCATCGTCGGAACTCAGCGCTAGGGGGATGCCGTCGGGCTTCAAGGGTGTGCCTTCGGGCCCCTCCTCGCCGCATGGCAGACCATCGGGCTGCCATGCTTTTGCCTCAGTAAAACAAAGCACCAACAACAAGAGAAATGGCAGACCTATTCGCATGATCATTTCTCCACTCACCCTAATTGTCCCATCGGACCTAAGACAAACAGATCACGCCCAAACGCTCCCGTAGCGCAGCGCGGTAATCCAGGGGATTATCCCCGTACATCTTCGTCATCGCGAGCGCAGCGCGGCGATCCAGGGGATTATCCCCGTGCATCTTCGTCATCGCGAGCGCAGCGCGGCGATCCAGGGGGGTGCGGGATATTTTTCCGTACAAGGAAATCCCCGTGACCTTACCCTGGGCTGCCGCGTCGCTTCGCTCCTCGCAGTGACGGGTGAGAGGATTTCGGACTAAATGTCTTCCCTGCATTCTAGCCCAACCGCGCCGTCATCGCGAGCGCAGCGCGGCGATCCAGGGAGGTGCGGGATATTTTTCCGTATGAGGGGATCCCCTTACCCTGGGCTGCCCCCTCCTTTGCATGCGCCCGCTTTTGTATACGCTGGGGGGCCGTCACACGGCGAGCCGGTCCGCGGACGGGCCCAGAAGGGCGCCCAGGGCATCCATCAGCGATCCCAGATCCTCCTCAGGCCCGACGGTGATGCGCAGGGCGTCCGGCAGGCCGAAGGACCCGGTGGGCCGAACCAAAATGTTCCGGGCCCGCAGGGCCGCGTTACAGGCCTGCGCCGCTTCAGCCGATGGGAAGCGCGCCAGTACGAAATTCGCCGCACTCGGGACGACGGAAAGGCCCTGGCCTTCCAGATGCTGGGTGAGCCAGGGGCGCCAGGTCTCGTTATGGGCCAGAACGGCGGCCTGGTGCGCGGTATCCGCCAAGGCCGCAATGCCCGCCGCCTGGGCCACCGCATTCACGTTGAAGGGCGCGCGCACCTTGTTCAACACGGCGGCTATGGGCTCCGATGCGTAGGCCCACCCGAGCCGCAGGGCCGCGAGCGCATGCATTTTGGAAAATGTCCGTGTCATGACAATATTGTCATAGGCCTCGACCAGCGCCGCACCGGCGGAATAGTCCTCGCCCCTGACATATTCCGCATAGGCCCCGTCGAGGACCAAAAGCACGGTCTCGGGCAGACCGGAATGCAGCGCCCGGATCTCGTCCGCGGTCAGATAAGTGCCCGTCGGATTGTTAGGGTTGGCGAGAAACAGGATCCGCGTGCGCGAGGTGACCGCCGCCAGGAGATCCTCGACCCGGGTGCGCAAATTCGGATCGGGCACCGTGCGGATCACCGCGCCGTTGGCTTTCGCGGCGATATCATAGACGGCGAACGTGTGGGCCGCCATGATCGCCTCGTCCCCGGGCGCGAGATAGCATTGGGCGAGCAGGGCCAGGATCTCGTCGGAGCCGTTGCCGCAGACGATCCGTGCGGGATCCAATCCGTGAGCGGCGCCGATGGCCTCGCGCAGGCCCTCGCAATGGGGATCGGGATAGCGGGTCAGGTCTCCTGCAGCCTTGCGCGCGGCCTCGATGGCGGCCGGGCTCGGGCCCAGGGCGCCTTCGTTCGAGGACAGTTTCACCGTCCGCCCGTCGCCCGCGCCATGGCTGCTGCCCGCGAGATAGGGCGCGATGGCATCGATGCCGGCGACAGGGCGGGGGCACGCGGGGCGGTCGGTCATGGGGACACTCCAATGGGGCACGTCTGGATTAAGGGGCTTTCTTGATTTCCGCAGGCCGGGCATAGGCCCCCAGAGCCGCGGCCTGCACGATACCAGGCACCTGAATGCGGCCGGCGAGCGCCTCGTCCGCCCCGTAATGGAAGCCGTCGATTTCACAAAGATAATGGCGCAAGGGCGACGGTCCCGCCTCGTCCCGGGTGGCGAGAACGCGCACGGGACTCTGGCCCGCCTCGAGCCCGGCCAGAATGCGGGCCCGGCTGACCGACGGTTCGGCGATCAGGGCGATGACCGTTGTGTCGTCCCCCGTCTCGGCGGGCTCCACGCAACCGAGCACATAGGCCGGCGGAAAGGCAACCGCGACCCCCTCACCCGTGATGAAGGGAATCCGCGCGATAATGTGCGGGCGGGCATGGTCCTCCGATAAAAGACCCTGCCACCAGGCCGGCTCGCTGTCGCTGCCCGCCGCGGGCGGAACGACGCCGAGGGCACCCGGCGTTTCGGCGACGGCCCGGATGAGTTTCTGGGTACTGGCCTGCACGGTCATGGGCGTGGCGATACCGAAATAGGCGCGTGCCAGATCCCAGATCGCGAGATCGGGTCCGTGATCGGGATCGAGGGTGGCAAACACATGGACCGAAAACGCGCCCTGGAGCCTTAGGATGGCGGAAATCACTTCCCGCCAGATGCCCACCATGACATCGACCGGGAGGGGCCCCGTGTGGCGCGCGATCAGGCGGCGCAGAATGTCGGCCTCCCGCGCGGGGCGCATGAAATCCCGGCCCGGCTCGCGCGCCTTGAGCGTCGCCATGGGCGCCACCACATCCACGCGACGCAGGAGCAGTTCGTGAATCGTGTCGTCAATCGTATCGATGGCCTGGCGCAGATCTTCCAGCGAAGGGTTGGTCATGGACGGGCATCCCGAGAAACAATGGAGAAGGTCCGGTTTCCCCGGGCGCTTCCCACCGGTGCCGCGCCGCTCGAGGACCAGACGATATGAACGTTACACTGGATAGCATTACCTTGGGCCCCGATGAGCCCCTTGAACTCGACAATGGCGCGAAACTCGCCCCGGTCACCATTGCCTACGCCACTTATGGCCAGTTAAACGCGGCGCGCTCCAACGCCGTCCTCATTTGCCACGCCTTGACCATGGATCACCATATCGCATCGCGCCACCCGCTCAGCGGCAAACCGGGCTGGTGGGACGACGTCGTGGGCCCGGGCAAGACGGTGGACACGGACCGTTACTTTGTCATTTGCGCCAATGTCCTCGGCGGCTGCATGGGATCGACGGGCCCGGCCTCTCTGGAGCCCGGCACGGGCCGCTCGTGGGAGCTTCGCTTTCCCGTCATAACCATCGGCGACATGGTGCGCGCCCAGGTGCGCCTCGTCGATCATTTCGGGATCGACCGGCTGGTCTGCGTGCTCGGCGGATCCATGGGCGGCATGCAGGTCCTGGAATGGGCCGCGCGCCATGGGGACCGGCTGCGCTCGGCCGTGGCGATCGCGACGGCACCCAATCACTCGCCCCAGAACATCGCCTTCCATGAGGTGGGGCGCCAGGCCATCATGGCGGATCCCGACTGGCTCCAGGGCCAATATGCCCGCTTTGGAAAGAAGCCGGCCCGGGGCCTCGCCGTGGCGCGCATGGCCGCCCACATCACCTATCTCTCCGCGCCGGCGCTGGAGCAGAAATTCGGACGCCGCCTCCAGGACCGGGTGGACCTGTCCTTCAGTTTCGATGCGGATTTTCAGGTCGAGAGCTATCTGCGCCATCAGGGCCAGCGTTTCGTCGACCGGTTCGACGCCAATTGCTATCTCTACATCACCCGCGCCATGGACTATTTCGACCTGTCCGCCTCGACGGGCGGGGATCTTTGCGCGGTGTTCTCGGACCTGCGCGCCCCGGTCCTGCTGCTGTCCTTCACCAGTGACTGGCTGTATCCGACGGCCCAGAGCCTTGTCGTCAAGGAGGCCATGGCCCGGGCCGGCGTGCCCGTGCGCCATCTGGAAATCCCCTCCGACAAGGGCCATGACGCCTTCCTGATGGACGAACCCGGCATGAACCGCGTGATCCGCGACTTCCTCAGCGAGGTCGAGGGGCAGTCTGCCTGACTGTCCCGGTCCTGGGCTGACAGAGCGCAGGACTGTCAACGCGCCGGGAGGAGCGAATTGTGTGACGACGGCATGTTCAGCCCGTCATGGTGTCCTGCCAGCCATTCCCGGACCCCGAAACATCCCGGGCCGCGCCTGGGGTTGGGCCGACGGGGCGCCAGCGGCGGCCGGCGCCGGCGAGTTGTTTCACGGGGGCGAGGACGGAGACTTTCTGGCGCAAGGGGCGCAGGGCGGCGACCCGTTTGGACGCCTCGACGATCAGCACACCGCCGAAGGCGCGCCAGAACCGGTGCCCCGCGTCCTCCCAGGTCCCCGGCGTGTTCACCCAGAGCTTGTAGGCAAAGGGCGGCGGATAGAGCGCCCCGTCCACATGCTCCGTGGAGAACAGGGATTCGTCGAGGAACCGCTCGATCTGGCCCGTGTTAAAAGGGCGTCCGTGTCCGAAGGGCGTCGTGTCGAAGCGGGCCCACACGCCGTGGCGGTTCGGCACCACCAGCAAAAGCCGCCCCTCTGGCGCCATGACGCGCCAGATCTCGCGCATCATGGGCGCGACGGCGGCGGCGTTTTCGATGCCATGGACGACGAGCACCCGGTCCATGCAGCCGTCGGGCAAGGGCAATGTGTGCTCGTCCACCAGACTGGTGTGAGAGGGCTCATGGGCCGGCCAGCGCACCACGCCCTGCCCGGCCGGCATGAAGCCGATCACCCGGCGCGCACTGTCCTTGTAAGGGCGCAGATAGGGTGTGGCATAGCCAAGCCCCAGAACATCGAGCCCATCGGCATGGGGCCAGATCGTCCGGATGCGCCGTCGCACCAGCCGTCGCGCCGTTTGCCCCAGGGGGCTCGCGTAAAAATCCCGCAGCTGCCGAACATCCATCCACATGGGCGCGCATTCTTACTCGTGATAAGGGTCAGAGCCGGTGTTCGGGCCGCGAAAGCCGTCGCACCGGTGGTCCACAACCCGAGACCTTGCCCACCACCGTCCGGCGGCGCAACCGTCCGCACCGGTTGCAGCCCGCACCGTGTCCCACCGCTCAACCCAGAGGAGATGCCCATGTGTTCCGGCGCCGCTTCCGATCCCACAGCGCAAAACGTCTTGGGCCAGCCGCTCCAGACCTGTTGCCTGAGCCCCATGACCGGGTTCTACCGAACCGGACGGTGCGACACAGGCCCGGAAGACCGCGGCCTGCATGTGGTGTGTGCCCAGGTCGACGAGGCCTTTCTTGCCTTCACCAAGGCGCGCGGCAACGACTTGTCGACGCCTGTGCCGGCCTTCGGATTTCCAGGCCTGAAGCCCGGCGACCGGTGGTGCCTGTGCGCCGGGCGCTGGCAGGAGGCCCTGGACGCCGGCGCCGCGCCGCGGGTGGTCCTGAGATCGACCCATGCGGGCGCGCTTGGTATCGTCAGTCTCGACGACCTGAAGGCCCTGGCCATCGACCTGTCCTGAGCCGGCCCGTCCCCCCTCATTTTCGCGATTTTTGAAAAGGCGCTCCCATGGACATCGCCCTCGTGCCCTGCTTCACCGACAATTACGCCTATCTGCTCCAGGCCGGCGACGCGGTCGGCGTGGTCGATCCCGGCGAGGCCGGTCCCGTGCTCGACACCCTGGAGCGCCGCGGCCTCGCCCTCAGCCACATTTTCATCACCCACTACCATGCGGACCATGTGGGCGGCATCGGCGCCCTGAAGGAGCGATTCGACCCGGTGGTGGTCGGCCCCAAGGCGGAAGCGGCCAAAATCAACGGCCTCGACGTCATGCTGGCCGGCGGCGACGCCTATGCCTTCGGTCCCGAGACGGCCGAGGTCATCGATACGCCGGCCCACACCAGCGGCCATATCTCGTTCCATTTTCCAGCCTCAAAAGCCGTTTTCGTCGGCGACACCTTGTTCGCCCTAGGCTGCGGCCGCCTGTTCGAGGGCTCCGCGGAACAGATGTGGACGAGCCTGAGCCGCCTGATGGCCCTGCCCGACGACACACGGGTCTATTGCGGTCACGAATACACCCAGTCCAATGCCCGGTTTTGCACCGCGCTCGACCCGGACAATACGGCGCTGGCCTCTCGCGCCGGCGAGATCGATGCCGCCCGGGCCCGCGGCGAGCCGACCATCCCGACGACGATCGGCCTGGAAAAGGCGACAAGCCCCTTTCTGCGCGCGGGCGATCCGGTTCTCCGGGCCCGCCTGGGGCTCGCCGATGCCGCCGACTGGGAAGTCTTCGCCGAGGTCCGCCGGCGCAAGGATACCGCCTGACGGGTCCTCCGCCTCAGGCCATATCGGGCCGGATGCGCCGGACGAGCCGGGACTCACCCCGCAGCAGTTCCACTTCCAGCATCCGCCCGATGGTGTCGCCGACCAGAATGCGGTGGATGTCGTCCACCGTCTGCACGCCCTTGCCGTCGATGGCCAGGATCAGGTCCCCCTCGCGAATGCCCGCCGTCTCGCAGGGACCGCCGGGCACCACCCCGACCACACGCACGGTGGAATTGGCCGACAGGCCCATCCGCTGGGCCAGCATGGGCGGCAGCTTCAGGGTCTGGCCGATCAGGCCGATCCGCCCACGGACAACCCGCCCGTGACTCTTCAGTTCAGGGACGACCCATTTCGCGGTGTTGACGGGCACGGCGAAACAGATGCCCTGGGCGCCGGCAATGATGGCCGTGTTGATACCGATCAGACGGCCCGTGGAATCGAGGAGGGCGCCGCCGCTGTTGCCCGGATTGAGGGCCGCATCGGTCTGGATGATGTCCTCGATCATCCGCCCGGTGGTAGAGCGCAAGGTGCGACGCAGGGCCGAGACCACGCCGGCGGTGACGGTCGCTTCAAAACCCAGGGGATTACCGATGGCAATGGCGACTTGTCCCACATAAAGGGCGTCGGAGTCGCCCAGGGTGGCCGTGGGCAGACGGCCCATATCCGTTTTGACGATGGCAAGATCCGTGTCCGCATCGCCGCCCAGCAGCAGGCCCGGCGCGTCCCGCCCGTCCGTCAGCCCGACGCTGATTTCCCCCTCGCCGGCAGCGACATGGTGGTTGGTCAGCACCAGCCCGTCGGGCTCGATGATGATCCCGGAGCCCTGGCCCATGGGCCGGCCGCGCCGGGTCCGCTGGATACTGACAACGGCGGGCGCCATGCGGCTGACCACATCGATCACCGTGCGCGAATAGGCATCCAGCAGATCGGCGTCCTCGGCCCGGGGTCCGGAGAGGACGGCCATGTCATCGCGCCCGTCGCGCCCGCCATCCCCTGTCGTCTCGCTGTCCCGGCCGAGGAACCGCCCCAGAAATGACCATTGGCCCATCACCGTCCTCCCCTGTTCACGCTAGGCCGCCCCAAGGAAATCATCCGCCAAGACTGGGCAAACCGGCACAATGCTGTTTCAAAGACCTGTCACTTACGAAGGCCCGTTCGGGAAGACAAGACGCTGACCGGGCGTTGCAGCCGGAGCGCGAGATCCATGAGCCAGCCACCCGCCGTAACCCTGGGACCTGCGGGCGATGCCCTTTCGGCCGAAGAGATTATTCGGATCCTGGGCCTGGAGCCCCATCCGGAAGGCGGACATTACCGCGAGACCTTCCGCGACGGTGTGGGCGTCGGGGTGCGGGCGGCCTCCACGGCCATTTATTTTCTCCTGAGAGCGCAGGAGCGATCCCACTGGCACAGGGTCGATGCCGCCGAGATGTGGCACTGGTATGCGGGCGCGCCTCTGGCCCTGGGCATCGCCGACCGGGACGACGCGGCGCCGGACTGGGTGACCGTCAGTCCCGATCTCGTCGCGGGCCATCGCCCGCAAGCGGTGGTGCCCGCCGGGGCATGGCAAAGCGCGCGCAGCCTGGGCGCTTACACGCTGGTGGGCTGTACGGTCGCACCGGGATTTCTGTTTTCAGGGTTCGAGTTGGCACCGGATGGCTGGGCGCCGGGCGGACCGGCCTAACGGGTCGGGGTCATGATTGACCCGGAGTCAGCACGCTTCCGAGAGACGCCTCGCCTCAGCGGTCGCCTGGCCTCAGCGGTCGCTTGGCTTCAGCGGTCGCCTCGCCTCAGCGATCAATGGGTGTCGCGCAGGAACGACATGATTGAGGCGGAGGATGGCCGACCATCCAGACCCGGGGCATCGGCGATATCCACATAGAGTGTGCCGCCATCGCGCCGAAGGCCCGGCAATGTTTTTTCTTCGAAGCGCACCCGGTTCAAGCGATCGGCCAGCGTGTCGCTGAGGTCGGGTTCCTTGGCGAGATTGTCGAGGGCGTTGCCCACATTGGCGATGGCTTCCGCGAGGGTCTCGGTACCGGTTTTCGGCAGGGCCGTCCAATCGCCGTCGAAAATCACTGATCCGCCAAGGGCGATGCTGGCCTGGGCCGCATGGCGTTTGGCATCCACTTCGAGAGCCGCCACGTCCTTTTGCGATGCGGGGGCGCCGCGGCGATCAGGGTGTTGTTGGTACCGGCTGGTGCGCGAGACGGGCACGCCGCGCAGATCGCCATTCGGGAAGTAGGTGGCTGGTCCGAAGGATGTTAGGCGCAGGACCACGTCACCCCGCTCGTTCCGCATGAGCAAATCGCCCCGGCCCGCAGGCTGGGACCGCAGGACCACCGCGCGATCGGAATTTTCGAACCGCAGCACTGTGCGCGGCCCGGTCCGGTCCAGGACGAGACCGATGGCGCCATCGCCGGTGACATAATAGGACCGGCGCCGGTCGGCGTTGGCGTCGCCGGTCATTTGTGCAGCAGCCGGGGCGTTCAGGGTCAGCAGAGCCAGGCACCCCAGGACGAGGCCGGAGAGAAGATCGGTCAAACCATAACGCGTGCGTGTCGCAGTCGTCCGTGTCATCGCTGTCCGAACCATTGTCGCTCCCTAAACTCAATCACCCCGTCTCAACCGGCCACCGAAGCAACGGCAGGAGGGGCTTTTGACCATTGAATACCGATAGCCGAAAACCGAGAGACGAAAACCGATGGCCCCCCCCAATCCGGACCGCCCCGCTCTGGCACCGTGCCACCGGGTGCCTTCACGGTGGGTTGACGGCGAACCGCCAGGGTCGGATCGGCGCGGGCCGCGCGTCAAAGCTTGTCCCGAATTTGGACGAACGCCGTGGCTCGATAAAGCGCCCTGAATGATTGCTGAATGAATGCCCGCGGTTTTGAGCGAGAGTGTGTCGCCCATGTGACACATCACGTCGCCATTGCGGCGCCCCCATGGCAGTCCGGTAATGTTTCCAACGCTTTTGAGAGAATTGCGGGTGCCACTGCCGGCACCGGGCGGTGCGAATGTCCGTCACGAAGCACTGGCTGCTCATGAACTGGCTGCTCATGAAAAAGCCCCGGACCGCTCGGACCCGGGGCTCTGGACGATGGGCGTCGGACGAAGCCCTCAGCCGTTTGCGATGTACTGGCCGCCATTGGCCGTCACCACGGACCCGGTCACGAAGCCGGCCCGCTCATCGGCGAGGAACATCACGCAATGGGCGATTTCCTCGGCCTTACCCAACCGGCCCACGGGAATGCTGGCAATGATCTGATCCATCGCCGCCTGGGGCACGGCCGCCACCATGTCCGTGTCGATATAGCCGGGACAGATGCAGTTCACCGTGATGCCCTTGCGGGCGGTTTCCTGGGCCAGTGCCTTGGTGAAGCCGATGACGCCGGCCTTGGCCGCCGAGTAATTGGTCTGGCCCATCTGGCCCTTCTGGCCGTTGATGGACGAGATATTGACGATCCGACCATAGCCGCGCTCACGCATGCCCGGCACCACGATGCGGCACATGTTGAAAATCGAATCGAGATTGGTGTGGATCACCGCGCTCCACATGTCCGGATCCATTTTGTGGATCATGGTATCGCGGGTGATACCGGCATTGTTCACCAGCACATCGACCGGCCCGACCTCTTCCTCGATCTTCGCGAGGCCCGCCTGGCAGGACTCGTAGTCCGCCACGTCCCATTTGAAGACTTTGACCCCGAGGGCGTCGGCGCATTCCTGCGCGGCCTGGTCGTTTCCGTGATAGGTGGCGGCGACCGTGTAGCCCGCTTCGGACAGCGTGGCGACGATGGCGCGGCCGATCCCTCTCGTCCCACCGGTGACGACGGCAACCCGTTTCATGACAGTTCCCTTCCCTCTTGATCGAATAGCTTGGCGTGTAAGATCACATGATACGCCGCCGTGCCGTGCTCACGGAGGATGGTTGGCGGACCAGCCCATGGCGCTTCATGTATCATTCTTGCGCGACTCGGGGCGCGACAATCAAGGGCAACAAACGCTTTTTGGGCGGACGGAGCCCGTGCGGCGCGGCAAAACCCAAGGGTTTGCGGCTGACTTGCGCCCGTTTCGACTTCTCCGACCGGCGTTTTCTCCACGGAATGTCTTTACGCATCGCAAAAGAACCGCCACTCTCTAGATCTTCCGGCGGTATTCGAAAAATTGGGGCAGGCGTGTTGACCTCTGCCCGGTTGATCGAAACACGCGAAACCATGTGATTGCGGAAAGATTGGCTTTACCCGTTTCCCAACATGTTTGTGGGACCATAACCGGGATAGGACCATAACCGGGGTAGGACCATAATAGGACCTTTAGGCCAATATCACTTTCCCTTGTGTCTATCTTAAGTTACATTTGACGTCGTCAAATCGCGTTGTCAGTTCCGGTAGGAAAGGTGTCTCGACGTGGCTGATCAAACAACTCCTTCCACGGTGCCTAAGCCAGCCCCCGTGACGATCAAGAAATACGCCAACCGCCGGCTCTACAACACGGCGACGAGCAGCTATGTGACGCTCGACCACCTGTGCCAGATGGTGAAGCAGGGTCAGGACTTTAATGTCTATGACGCCAAGACGAACCAGGACATCACCCGTTCCGTCCTCACTCAGATCATTTTCGAGGAGGAGAACAAGGGCCAGCATTTGCTGCCCATTCAGTTCCTGCGCCAGTTGATCGGCTTTTACGGCGACAAGATGGGCCCGATCGTGCCGCGTTATCTCGAAGTCAGCATGGAGTCCTTCGCCCGCAACCAGGAAGAAATCCGTGGACGGATGGCCATGCTGGGCGCCCAGCCCTTCAAGATCTTCGAGGACATGACCCGCCAGAACCTGGCCCTGTTCCAGGACTCCTGGATGGAAGCCTACCGCCGCATGATGAGTTTCGGGTCGGCAACCAAGCCTGCACGGGATCCCGAGGAAACAGGCCAGTCCAGCGCAGATGCCTCCACCGCCCGCGGCGAAGCCCATGCCGCCCTCGACGAAGTACACCGCCTGCGCGAACAGGTGGAAGCCATGCAAAAGCGGCTCGACGAACTCGGCCCCACGGGCGTGTTGCCGGAAGCGCCCCAGCGCACCCAGCCCGCCGCCTTCGGTCAAACGACGACCACGCGAAGCCCATCGAACGATAGTGGGAGTGGGACAGGCGCCGCCTTGCCCTCCGACGACCCAACAGAGGCGCGGTTCCGGGTCGTCGACTGACAGTCGTCGACTGACAGTCGACGACTGACGGTCGTCGACTGACGGTCGTCAACTGGCCGTTACGCGACTGGCGAGACATCGATGGGCCGACGCATCCACCGTGGTCGTGCGGATGGATCGTGTGGCTGGGACTTGTGTAACGCCGCTTCTGTCGCGCAACCGACGTGTTGGGGGCGCAAAAGCCTGCTTGTGCAGACATGCAGACCGCTGAAGGTCCACTGTCGTCTCGAACCCACGGATCAGAGGGTTCAAGCGTGCCGCAGGGTCATGCGTGTCAAAGGTTCAAGCGCGTCAGAGGCCCATCTGGCGGGCGGCGAGATCGCGCATGATTTCCTCGCTGCCGCCACCAATGGCGAGCACCTTCACTTCCCGATAAAGCCGTTCCACCGGATTGCCGCGCAGATACCCCGCCCCGCCGAAAATCTGCATGGCTTCGCTGGCCACAAATTCGAGGGCCTTCGTGGTGTAAAATTTGCCCTTGCTGACCTCGGCGATGGGCATATCGCCCTGATCAATCGCCCAACAAATCTGATTGATATAGGCCTCGCAGGCGTCCACATGGGCCGACATGTCCGCAAGCTTGTGCCGGATCACCTGGTGCTCGACCAGCGGGCGGCCGAAGGTCTGGCGCTCGCGCGCCCAGGCGGTCGCCTCGGTCAGGCAGACCTTCATCATGCCCAGGGCCAGGGCCGTCAGGGACACACGCTCAAGGTTGAAATTGTTCATGATCGCGTAGAAGCCGCGGTTCTCGTCGCCCAGCATGTGGTCGGCCGGCACCCGGCACTCGTCGAAATACAGTGTCGCGGTATCGGAGCACCACCAACCCATTTTCCGGGCAATCGCCGTGCGCGAGAAACCGGGCGTGTCGGCAGGCACGAAGAACAAGGAGAGGCCGCCGAGCCCCTCGCCGCCCGTGCGGGCCCCCACCACGAAGTAATCGCTTTTCATGCCGCCGGTGATGAAGGTCTTGGAGCCGTTCAGGACGAAATGATTGCCGTCCCGGCGGGCGGTGGTCTTGAGATTGGCCACATCGGAGCCGCCGGAGGGTTCCGTGATGGCGAGGCTCGAGCCTTTGCGTCCCGAGACGACCTCGGCAAGGCACAGCTCCTTGATCTCCTCCGTGGCGAGGGCCTGGATGGGGTCGAGGGAGATCGACCGTCCACTGAAGGCCGCCCATAGGCCGCTGGAGCCGCTGAGCCCCATTTCCTCCGAATAAGCGGCGCGCATGAACACATCGTCAAAGCCCAGACCGCCATACTGCTCGTCGATGCCGAACCCGAACACGCCCAACGCGCCGATCTTTTCGTGAATCTCCCAGGGCACGTCGCCCGCCTCGTCCCAGGCGTCGATATGAGGCTTCACCTCCGCGTCCACGAAGCGGGAAATGGTTTCGCGAAAAGCGCGGCGTTCTTCGGTCTCGAAGGGGTTTTTCATGGCGTTTGTCCTTTCGCGCGACGCGCCGGGGCTGTCATTGTTTGCCGGCAGAGTGGCGGATGGCTTCGAGACCGCGCAAGCGGTAAATGACGGGCCGGCTGCCGCAGGGA
The DNA here is from genome assembly GCA_050331455.1 of Alphaproteobacteria bacterium. Lineage (GTDB taxonomy): Bacteria > Pseudomonadota > Alphaproteobacteria > JAJFIK01 > JAJFIK01 > CAYUYV01. The sequence continues at coordinate 31,362 of JBHJGV010000022.1, read as the reverse complement.
AGCCAGGCGCCAGCCCACGCCTCCGGCGGGGCGGATTGGCGCCCGGGCCAACGAGAGCCTAGACTGCCAGGCCGACGTGACAGGGCCCGCGGTGCAGAACGAGGAGAAGACCCATGTTGGAGGGCAAGGTGGCCATCGTGACCGGAGCGGCATCCGGCATCGGACGGGCCTCGGCCCGGCTGTTCGCGTCCGCCGGGGCGCAGGTCATCGCGGCGGACCGGTCCGACACCGTCGCCGACACGGTGGATCTGCTGCGCCGGGACGGCGGCACAGGCGTCGGTGTACGGATGGATGCCGGCTCCGAGACGGATGTGGTGCGCCTTGTGGACGAGGCCCTGGACCGCTTCGGCCGGCTGGACGTGGTTTTCGCCAATGCCGGGATCAGCGGAAACGTGCCGGGCGGCATTTTCGACGAGACCGCCGAGGGCTGGATGGAAATCCTCCGGGTCAATCTCATCGGCCCGTTCCTGGCGATCAAGACCGCCGCGCCGAAAATGGCCGAGCAGGGCGGCGGCGCCATCGTCTGCACGGCCTCGGTCGCGGGGCTGCGCTCCGGCGCCGGTCCGGCCCATTATTCCGCCTCGAAGGCCGGGGTGATCAATCTGGTCCAGACGGCGGCCCAGCAGCTCACAGGCACGAATGTCCGGGTCAATGCCATCTGCCCGGGTCTCATCGAGACCGGCATGACCAAACCCATCTACGACCTGGCGCGCCAGAGCGGCAAGGAACACAAGATCGGTCAGCTCAACCCGCTCAAGCGGGGCGGCGAACCCATCGAGATCGCCCAGACCGCCCTCTTCCTGGCCAGCGATGCGGCGAGCTATGTGAACGGACAGGCCATTGTGGTGGATGGCGGCCTGTCCTCGTCCCATCCCGTCGCCCACGGCCGCGGCGCGACATGATCGCTCCTCATCGGAACGGGGTGGGTCGGAGCGCTCAGGCGCATGGCGGATCGCAGTGACGTCAGACCTGTAAAATGGGGCCAAGTCCGCTGCCCAGATCATGCCCGGTCGAGAGGGGCGGGCGCCGGGTCTGTGTCCCCTCCGTATAGCACCCATGCGCTTGCACGTTCAGGCGGGCGCCAGCGGAAATCCTGAATGCGTGCCTTTCGGAGTAACCGGGCGGAAGACCCGGCAGAACGGTTCGGCCTAGAACAGCGCCTTCAGGTCCTTTTTCAGGATTTTGCCGTTGGCGTTGCGGGGCAGGCCGTCTTCCTGGATGCGGATCGACACGGGGATCTTGAAGGCGGCCAGGCGATCACGCACCCAGGCCTGGAGATCCGCCTCCGTCACATCGGCGCCCGGCGTAACCTGGACCACGGCCACGGGCTCCTCGCCCAGGGTCCGGTGGGCGCGCGGGACGACGGCGGCGTCCATGACCGCCGGATGATCGTAAAGCACGTCTTCGATCTCGATGGAGTAGATGTTCTCACCGCCCCGGATGATCACGTCTTTTGCCCGGTCAAGGATATAGCAGAACCCCTCCGCATCCACGCGGCCCAGATCGCCGGTGCGCACCCAGCCTTGAGTGAAGGTGTCCGCCGTGGCCGGAATATTGTTCCAGTAGTGCCGCAGCACCTGGGGACCGCGGGCCCACAGCTCGCCGACCTCGCCCACGGGCACTTCGGTCTTGCCGTCCGGGGTCATGACCTTGACGTCGGCCACGGGCACGGGGGCACCGCAACTGTCCGGACGCAGAAGATAGTCCTCCGCTGAAATGCTGCTGACCGTGGCGGAAGTCTCCGTCATGCCCCAGCCATTGCCGGGCCAGGCGCCGAAAACCTGTTTGATCTGGCGCGCCAGTTCCGGCGCGGCCGGCGCCCCGCCATAGGCCACCGAGCGCAGGGACGACAGATCGTATTTGTCCCGCTCGGGATGTTCGAGGAGTTGCCAGGCGATGGTCGGCACGCCGCCCGCCGAGGTCACGCGTTCCCGCTCGATGATCTCAAAGGCCTGCACGGTATCCCATTTGCGCATGAAGATCAGGGTATGCCCCGCCTGCATGGCGCCGATCATCCGGGCATTGCAGGCGGTCACGTGGAACAGGGGAATGACGAGGAGCCCGATATCCCGCACCATCTGGGCCGGGGGATAGGGCTCGCCCCGGCGCACCATGGCCCGGGCCTGGCCATAGGCCGTAGACAGAATATTGGTGAGCATGTTGCGGTGGGTGCCGAGCGCGCCCTTCGGCCGGCCCGTCGTGCCGCTGGTATAAAAGATCGTCACCGGATCATCGGGCTTCAGGGACACGGCGGGCAGATCCTGGTCGGGCAGCGCGCGATAGGCATGGGGCGTGCCGATGACGTCCTCAAGGCGCGCGGCCGGATCGAGGGTCCGGTCGCCGGCGCGGGAGACCAGGACATGGCGCAGGGCCGGCAGGGCTTCCCGATGGGCGCCGATCCGCTCCCAGCGTTCGGCATCGCAGATCAGCACGCTGGCGCCGGAATTCTCCAGGCCATAGGCAAGTTCGGGCCCCGTCCACCAGCCGTTCAGCGGCACCAGGATCGCACCAAGGCTCGCGCCGGCGAAAAACGCGACGGGCCATTCGGGCAGGTTGCGCATGGCGATGGCGACCCGGTCGCCGGGGCGCACACCGAGCCGCAAGAGGTGGCACGCAAGGGCCGCGGTTGCGCGGAACCAGGCGTCGTAACTGACCCGCTCGTCCTCATGGATCGTGAACAGGGTCTGGCCATGGCCCCGGGCGTGGCGCGCGAGCGCGGTGAGATCGGGATGGGCGTTCTTCCAGACCCGGGTCGGCACGCCCTCGATCATGACGGTTTCCATCTCAAACCGTGCACCGGGCGCGCACAAGGTATCGCGCACCTGCGCCATGCTCGCCGCCGGCCATTCCTGCGCTGCTGCCATGATCTGCCTCCCCTCTTTTCGCTCTTTGCCGGACCCCGCCGGTTCGAGGATAGTGTTGGTCAGATGGCCCCACAAGGCGATAGGATTTCAGAGAAAAGGGCCGCCGGCCCGCCCAGTGCAGGAGGGAAACCATGTCCGTCATCACCACCCGCAAGGACGGGGACGTCCTCGTCGTTGTCTCGAACAACCCGCCCGTCAACGCCCTGGGCCATGCCGTGCGCGAGGGGCTCGACGCGGCGTTGAAGGAAGCCGCCGCGGACCCGGCGATCAAGGCGATTGTCGTGCGCTGCGACGGGCGCACTTTTTTTGCGGGCGCAGACATCACGGAATTCGGCAAAGCACCGAAGGCGCCGGGCCTCGGCGACGTCATCGACGCCATGGAAGCCAGCGACAAGCCGGTGATCGCCGCGATCCATGGCACGGCCCTGGGCGGCGGCCTCGAGGTCGCCCTCGCCTGCCACTACCGGGTCGCGGTTCCGTCCGCGAAGCTGGGCCTGCCGGAAGTCAAACTCGGCCTCATCCCCGGCGCCGGCGGCACCCAGCGCCTGCCCCGGGTGGCGGGCGTTGAAGAGGCCCTGCGCATGATCGTCACGGGCGATCCGGTGGGCGCGGACAAGGGCGCGGCCATGGGGCTGGTCGACCGCATCCTGCCCGGCCAGGACCTGGAGGCCGAGGCCGTCGCCTTTGCCCGGGAGATCATGGGCCGGAGCGAGCACCCGGTGGCCCGTCACCGTACGGACAAACTCATGGACGCCGCCAAGGACCCCGAGCTGTTTGACCGCTTCCGCCGGGAGCAGGCCCGCCGCCTGCGCGGTTTCGAGGCGCCTGAGGCCTGCATCCAGGCCGTGAAGGCCGCCCTCGAAAAACCCTTCGACGAAGGCATGGCCTTCGAACGGGACCTGTTCGTCAAGCTGATGGGCGGGGACCAGTCCAAGGCCCTGCGCCATGTCTTCTTTGCCGAGCGCGCCGCCTCCAAGATCGACGATGTGGGCCGGGGCACGGAAATCCTCCCCATTCGGAAGGTCGGTGTGCTGGGCGCCGGCACGATGGGCGGCGGCATCGCCATGAATTTCCTCAATGCCGGCTATCCCGTCACCATTGTGGAGCGGGAACAGGCGGCCCTGGACCGGGGCGTCTCCCTGGTGCGCCGCAATTACGAGAACACCGCCAAACGCGGGCGCATCACGCCGGAGCAGGTGGAGGCCGCCATGGCCTTGCTGACCCCCACCCTCAGCTATGATGACCTCGCCGACTGCGACATCGTCATCGAAGCCGTCTTCGAGAATATGGACATCAAGAAGGACGTGTTCAGCAAGCTCGACGGCATCGTCAAGGACGGCGCCATCCTGGCCTCCAACACCAGTTATCTGAATGTGGATGAGATTGCGGCCGTTACGAAGCGACCGGAGTCCGTGGTCGGCCTGCACTTCTTCTCGCCCGCCAACATCATGCGCCTGCTCGAAATCGTCCGTGGCGAGAAGACCGCGCTGGAGGTGCTGGCGACGGCCATGGACATTTCCAAGACCATCGGCAAGGTGGCCGTGGTCTCCGGCGTCTGCGACGGCTTCATCGGCAATCGCATGCTCTCCTTCCGCCAGCGTGAGGCCCAGAAGCTGATCCTGGAGGGCGCCAAGCCCTGGGATGTAGACCGGGTCCTGACGAGTTTCGGCTTCCCCATGGGCCCTTTCCAGATGGCGGACCTGGCCGGCCTCGACATCGGCTGGAACAAGGAGACCTCCAAGGGCGAAACGGTGCGGGATGTCCTGTGCGAGCGGGACCGGCGCGGCCAGAAGACGGGCGCAGGCTTTTACAATTACGACGAAAGCCGCCGTCCCTCCCCCTCGGAGGAAACCGAAGAGATCATCGCGGCCTTCATCGCGAAGTCCGGCAACACCCCGCGCAGCGTGGGCGATCAGGAGATCCTGGAGCGCCTGCTTTATCCCATGGTCAATGAGGGCGCGAAGATCCTCGAAGAAGGCATCGCCCAGCGGGCCTCGGACATCGATATTGTTTGGCTGAACGGCTATGGCTGGCCGCCCTATACCGGCGGGCCGATGTTCTGGGCGGATACGGTGGGCCTCGACAAGATTTTGGCCGGCCTCCAGGCCCATGCGGACCGGTTCGGCGACGACGTGTCCATCTCCCCGCTGCTGGTCAAAAAGGCCGGTGCGGGCGAGCGGTTCACCGGCTGAAGGCGGGAGAGCATGGCCGAAGAGCAAACCCAGGAGGCCGCGAGGCCCAAACGCCCGCCGCCCACAAATGATCAGCTCGTGGAGGGTCTCAAGACCCTCCTCGACCTGGAGGAACTCGACACGGACCTCTATCGGGGCAGTCAGCCGCCGCGCTCGTCCGGCGGCGGCCAGGGCCGCGTCTTCGGCGGGCAGGTGATCGCCCAGGCCCTGATGGCCGCCACCCGGTCCAGCGATCCCGAGCGGGTCGCCCACTCCCTCCATGCCTATTTCATGCGGCCGGGGGATGAGTCCGTCCCCATTGTTTTCCGTGTGGAGCGGGATTTCGACGGGCGCACCTTCGCCACCCGCCGGGTGATCGCTATCCAGAAAGGGCGGCCCATCCTGAACATGGCCGCCTCCTTCCAGATGCCGGAAAAGGGCCTTGAGCATCAGGTGGCGATGCCCGATGTGCCCATGCCGGAGGATCTGCCGACGGAGAATGAGCGCATTCAGGAGCATGCGGACACATTCCCGCCGGATCTTCTGAAATTCATCACCCGGCGCCGGCCCATCGAAATGCGCCCCGTGGACGACTATGTGCCCTGGGCGCCGAAAAAGACCGAGCCGCGCATGCATCGCTGGTTCCGCGCCGTCGCGCCCATCGGCGAGGACGCCACCATGCACCGGGCGATCCTGGCCTTCGCCACCGATCTCACCCTGCTCGGCACCGCCCTCATGCCCCATGGCGTGGGCTGGATCACCCACAAACTCCAATCCGCCAGCCTCGACCATGCGGTCTGGATCCACGACCCGGACGTGAAGCTGGACGAGTGGCTCTTGTTCGCAACGGACAGCCCCTGGTCCGGCGAGGGCCGTGGGTACAACCGTGGACTGATCTTTTCCCGCGACGGCCGCCTGGTGGCCAGCACGACCCAGGAAGGCCTGATCCGCCTGCGGGAGTGAACCCCACGCCCGGCTGATCGTCTGCCCCCTCCCTTGCCGTGACCGACGGAGACTATCCCATGGCCCTCGACCCCGTCCCTGCACGGTTCAATCTGGCGCGTTATTGCCTGGGCCCCGGCGCGCCACGGGACCCGGACAAAACCGCCCTGATCGTCGTGGGGGACGCGGATGCCCCTTCGGAGGCGGCCGAGCGCTGGACCTATGGGCAGCTGGACACGGGCGTACGGCGCGTGGCGGCCGGCCTCACGGCTCTGGGCCTTGCGCCTGGCACCCGCATCATGATCCGCCTGGAGAACACCAGCGTTTATCCCCTGCTGTTTTTCGGCGCCATGGCGGCCGGCCTTATCGCCCTGCCGACCTCCTCCCAACTCACCGACGAAGAAGCCCTGTTCGTGCTGGGCAATGCCGGCGCAAGCGCCCTTGCCGTGGCGGACGGGCTCGCCCTGGCCGGCGTGCCAATGGGCGTGCGGGTGCTGCGCGAAGCGGATATCGACGCCTTGCTGGCCCATGATCCGGCGCCGGACTATGCGGACACGGGTGCGGAGGATCCTGCCTTCCTGGTCTATACATCGGGCACCAGCGGCCGGCCGAAGGGTGTGCTGCACGCCCATCGCTCCGCTTGGGGACGCCGGCCCATGGTCGAGGGCTGGTATGGCCTCACGCGCGAGGACGTGGTGCTCCATGCCGGCGCCTTCAATTGGACCTATACGCTGGGTGTCGGTCTCACCGATCCGTGGGCGAACGGCGCGACCACCGTGGTCTATAACGGCCCCAAGGACCCGGCCGTGTGGCCACGTTTGATGCGGACCTATGGCGCGAGCCTGTTTGCCGCCGTGCCCTCCGTCTACCGACAGATTCTGAAATATGCCGCGCCGGACCGGGCCGCCATCGGGGGCCTGCGCCATGGGCTGACGGCCGGCGAAGCGCTGGCGCCGGCCCTGGCGGAACGCTGGTTCGACGCCACGGGCACCATGCTCTACGAGGCGCTCGGCATGAGCGAATGCTCGACCTATATCTCTTCCTCCCCCGTCGTGCCGCCCAAGCCGGGCTCGCCGGGCAAGCCCCAGAAGGGCCGCCGGGTCGCCATTTTGCCCACGGAGGGCGGCACGGACCCGCTGCCGGCGGGCGCGGTCGGTCTGCTCGCCGTCCACCGGTCCGATCCGGGCCTGATGCTGGGCTATTGGAACCGTCCGGAAGAGGAAGAGGCGGTGGTCCGCGGCGATTGGTTCGTGGGCGGCGATCTCGCGGAAATGGACGAGGACGGCTATGTCTGGTTCCACGGCCGGGCGGACGATCTGATGAATGCGATGGGGTATCGGGTCTCGCCGGAAGAGGTGGAGAGTGTGCTGGCGGCCCATCCGGATCTGGCCGAAGTGGCCGTGACCGAGCGGCAGGTCCGCGCGGATGTGAGTGTGATCGCGGCCTTCTGCGTTGCCAGGAACCCCGCTGCGCCCCCCTCCAAGGAGGCCGTCACGGCTTTCGCGGCCGACCATCTCGCCCCGTACAAATGCCCGCGCGAGGTGGTCTTTCTCGAGGCCCTGCCCCGCACGCCGAACGGCAAGGTCATCCGGCGCCAGCTCCGGACCGTCTGAGGGCGCCGGCCCCATGAGGGGCGCCGAACCCTCTGGTGGAGCCGGGCCATCTGCGATGCATGGGTGGGGACGCTCCCACCCATCCGGTTCTGTGATCAGGGCCCTTCGGCCGGAAGCGCGGCTATGTAATCACGGATGAGGGCGATGCCTTCCGCATGCAGCGTAGCGCGGGCAAGCTCCGGCATGGCCACGCCCGGCTCCAGGCTCATCATCCGTTGCAGAAGCAAGGAGCGCTCCGGCGCACCCGGCTCAATCACGAAATGGCCGTCCGTGGCTCCGCGTCCCGCCGCGACGGGGCGCTTGTAGAAGCCCCGGGCATAGGGTGTGGTCTCGCCATAGGTCAGAACGAGGCCGGAATTGCTGGCCGGGCCCTCGGCCCGGTGGCAATGGGCACAATTGATGTCGAGATAGGCCCGGGCGCGCTCGTCCAGGGTGCCGTCCTCGGGATCGCCCCATACTGGCACCCGGGGGGCATCCGCCGGATCCGGAGCACCGGTCAAGAGGCCGGCAGCGGTCCAATGAGCAAGCTGGTTCTGCGGTCCCGCCCCATAGGCGTAAACATAATTGAGATTGCGGGCCTTGGGGCCGATCAGGCTGATCTCGCCATCCACACTGTGGCACCCCTTGCACTGGTTCTTGTTGGGCACCCGGTAATCGAGCCGGGCCGGCATGCCATCATGGTCCGTATAGGACAGGGCGATCCGTTTGCCGATGACCTTGAGCCGGGCCTCCGACATGTCCTCGTCCCAAACATAGGGCCAGGCCACCCAGCCCTTGGCCTCGCGCACCAGGAGCCGGGTTTCGAGCACCCGCAGGTCCTTGTCCGGTTCACGCAGATCGGCCGGAAAGGCAAAGGTCTTCACAAAGATCGAGCCGACCGGAAAATCGAACACTTCCCTTGCGTCATAGGCCGCCCGCTGCCCGTCCGGCACATGGACGAAGCGGAATTTCTCCGCATAGTCGGAGAACAACGGGGTGGCCAGGGCATAAGGCACGAGGCCGTCATTGGGGATCTGCTGCCCGGCGTCCTTGAACAGATTGTAGCTCGATAGGGTGCGGGACGGCTTGCCCGCCACCAGGTCATCGAGGGCCAGGGGCGCCGCAGAAGCGGCCCCCGCCAGGATCGCCGCCGCCAGGCCAATGAGCCCGGCGACGACGGCGCGACAGTGTGCGCCCAGCATCATGGTGTCCTTCATTCGGCCTGGACACCGGTGAAGGTGACATCCACCGTGTCCGGAATGGCGCCGGCATGGGCCGAGATGTCCATGGAGACCTTCGGGTTGGTGCGATCCGTCTCCGTCGTGGCGAAGCCAAAATTGGCAAAGCTCGTGTTGCCGACGTTTTCATGGATGACGAGATTCACGTCGACCTCGCGCATGTCGTCGCCGTCGCGATAGGCGGTCACGCCGTCCCACAGGATGGAGGGCATGGGACCGTCGATCACCGGCGCCAGGGCGGCAATCGTGCCCGACGGCTTCGTCCCGGCCTCACCCAGGGCGTTGCGGTAGAGGAAGACGTCCCGCGGCACCGGAATGAAGGCATCGTTGCTCGCGGTGGCGGCTTGCTGCTCGGCGGCGTCCTGGGCGGCGCTGTCGGCGCGGGAATAGGCCGAAACCAGAACATTGGTGCTGTTATTGCCGCCGATCACATTCTCGAACAGATGGACATTCTTGTTGGCCATGATAATCACGCCCGTGCCCGCCGGCACGCCAGCCACGATATTGCCCTTGGGCGCGAAATTCGCCGTGTTGTTGTTGGTGATGGCATTGCGGAAGACGCGCACGGTGTGCCCGCCCACCTGGGGCAGACCCGGCAGGTCGAACACCAGAATGCCGCCGGTGTTGTGGGTCGCGATGTTCTGATAGACATCCGCGTGGAAACTGTTCTCGATTTCAATGCCGGCCACATTATAACGCGCGATGCTGTTGCGCACGACGATATGGCTCGACTGGCCGACATAGATGCCGGCGTCGGAGGCGCCGATGGCAACACAGCCATCGATCAGGATGTTCTTGGACTCGACGGGATAAAGACCGTAAGCGCCGTTCTTTTCATCGGGGCCATTGGTCCATTCGGTGCGAATGCCGATGAATTTGATGTTATCGGCACCTTTGCTCTTGACCGCGTCGCCCTTGGCGTCCTCGACGGCAAAGCCCTTCAGAGTGACATTGTCGGACGTGATGAGAAAGCCTTCGGCGCCGGTCTCCTGGCCCTTGAAGGACAGGATGGTCTGCTCCATGCCGGCGCCTTCGACGGTGACATTGTCCACATCGAGGGACAGACCGTCGGTGAGGGCAAAGGTGCCGGCGCCAAGGCGGATGGTCTGGCCCGGCTGGGCCATGATCAGCGCTTCGAGCAGCCGGTCCTGGGCCCCCTCGCCCGCTTCGACGGTCACGGCGTCGTTTTCTGCGAATGCGGGTTGCGTCATGCTCAGGCTGGCGAACATCAGCGCAGCCACAGCAAAGCCTGACCCTTTAATTCCGTTGAACATGGGTTCCTCCCTGGTGTCGTGCCGCAAGACGCGTCCCGCGGCGCCTGTCGGGCCCGGCCGTTCGGTTGCCAACACCCCACCCCCTACTTTAGGCCAGGGGGCGGGACGCTGCACGCGGTCTTTTCGGGGCGTGGAGGCGCATAAACGCGGAGACAGAGCAACCAGCCGAGAGAAATTCTTTACGTCACTCTGAGTGCTATACAAAAAATATTTTCGGATTTCTCGACAAAATGTATCAATTCATAAAATATCCACCAGCGCTCTCTGTAAGACAAACAAAATTCTGATACATTGACCTTCTTGAAAATATTCTATTTTTTCTTTTTTCTTCCTGGCCTCCACAAAAAAGTTAAATATAAAAATATTGACAATACTGATACATACAGACCAAATCCAACGATATATGCAATATCTTGCAAATAGCTCTCGTAATCAGAACAGTATTTTCTTGACGACGAAAATACAATACTCCCTCGATAAACAATATCACAAAGATCTTCCACATGCGATCGATAGAGCACTCCCAGTCTTTGCGTAAATATAAAGAGCTGAGTCCCACTTATAATCAATATTGCATAAGCAGATATTTTGAAGATCAAACTTACCTTGTCGAACATATAGTGTATAGCAGCCGAATACACGGCAACGAGCGAAAAAAATGCAACAACAAGATTGGTTCCATAGTCCAAAATATTGGCGATCTGCTCAAGATGAAACATCTCATTAGAAACAGAACCGTCCATTCGACGAAACCCCTCAAAATGGAGCATCTTTAAATTTTATACACGAATTGAAATCAATCGACAAGAAAGGTGACGTCCTGAAACCCCTCCCCTTCAAATCCAGTCCCCATCAGGCTCCCATCTCTGACCAAATGTTTATGCGCCGGAGTGATGCGCGCGATGGCCAACACCGCATCATCCGCCCCTTTCGGACTAAGGAAAATTGCATCTATACTGAACAGGCTCCTTTTTCACTGATGCATATGCCTGGAAATTCTTTTCGTCATCTACCAGCTTCGTCCTCGACGCCCTTGAGCAGGCTCTGCACGAGCGGCGCCCCGCGAAGCAGAGCGGTCTGGTGCACCACTCGGACAGGCCGTTGAACGTGCAACCCTGGAATGGGCGGACTGGTACAATCACCGTCGTCTTCTCGGCCCGATCGGATCTGTTCCGCCTGCCGAGGCCGAGAAGCGAGCCTTCCAAAACCAGGAGACCTGCGCCATGGTGGCGTGACTCAAACAAAGCTGCCTCCGGCAAACCCGGGGCGGTTCAGATTTATCTGCTATCGATCCGCGTAGGAACGCAAAGGACCATACCAGCAGCGCCGTGCCATTGAATCTTGGCGAGAGCGCGGTGGATGACAGTGTAGGAAAAGCAAATTGGCTGGTTCGGCAACAGAATTTCGATGGGGCATCTGGGGCACGGGCGACATCTCGCGGAAATTCGCTTTGGGCCTCAGGCAAATGTCGTTTGCCGCCCCTGCCTGGGTTCTGAGTAGAGATGAATCGCGCGCTTCGGAGTTCGCGGCCCAGATTGGCGCAGAACAGGGTTTCTCAGATCCTGCCACAGCCTTTGCAGCTGGAGCAGATGCGGTCTATATCGCGACGCCGGCACATTGTCATGCCGAGCACGCACTCTGTGCGTTGGAGGCGGGCTTGCCCGTCTTGATCGAGAAGCCTCTCGCCGCCAATTCGGAGGACGCGAAGCGCATCGCAGCCGCAGCTCGGGACTCGGGGACATTCGCCATGGAGGCGATGTGGACCCGGTTCCAACCTGCCATCGGCAAGGCAAGGCAGCTTCTTTCCGAGGGGACGATTGGAACACCCCGGCTGCTGAGGGCTGAATTCTGCATTGCAACACTTCCCGGTGGGTCGTTGCATCATCCTGCAGGGGGTGGCGCCCTGCGCCAACGCGGTATCTACGCGCTTTCGCTGGCGTCCCATCTTCTTGGTTTTCCTGAAGACGCCGCCGCTGTGCTTCGCCGCGCACCCTCGGGCGTCGACGAGGATGTGATGGTGCAGCTTCGCCATCCGGGGGGCGCGCTTTCTCAGATCAGTGCCAGCCTGAGCACGACGGCGCCCAACACGCTCGAGATCCTGGGCGACCGGGGAGCGCTGCGCTTCGACGGTCGGATCTGGCGGCCCTCTGGCCTTCGCCTTGCTTCCTTCGCACCCCGTAAAAATGGCGACGGCGGCGGCCGTTTTGGGACTTTTCGCGAAAGCGCGCTGGGCCAATCCATGCAACGCGTGCTGATGCCGCTCATTGCCCGCCGCGGTCTGCGGATCCCCAGCCCACCCGTCGGCAGTGGCTACGGGCATCAAGCCAAAGAGGTTATGGTCCGCATCCTCGCCGGTCAGGTAGAAAGCCCGCTGATGCCTCTTGACGAAAGCGTCGCATTGACCGGATTGATGGATGAATTGCTTGAGCAAGGACGGCACGGATGAAGGTTGCGATCATCGGCTGCGGCTATGTCTTCGATCACTATATGGCGACGTGGTCCCGCCACCCGGTCTTGGAGCTGAAGGGGGTCGCCGACATCCGGGCCGAGCGGACCGAAGCTGTCTCGAAAACCTATGGCGTGGCTGTCTATGAGAGCGCCGAGGCAATCTTCGCCGACGACGAGATCGAACTCGTTTTGAACCTCACCTCCATCGACAGCCATGCCGCGATTATCCGCGCCGCGTTGGAGGCCGGCAAGCATGTCTACACTGAAAAACCGGTCACCGAGCATCCTGAGGAGGTCCGCGCGCTGTTCGCGCTGGCCGCGGAACGCGGGCTGCAATTGTCCGCGGCGCCCTGCAACATTTTATCGGACACGGTCGTCACCATGCGCCGCGCTCTTGAGGACGGCGTGGTCGGCGCCCCGCGAGTCGTGTACGCAGAGTTCGACGACAATCCGATCGACCTCATGAAGCCGGAGGGCTGGCGCTCGCGCAGCGGTGCGCCCTGGCCCTGGAAGGACGAGTACGAGCACGGCTGCACCGTCGAACATGCCGGCTATTACCTGACCTGGCTGATAGCGCTGTTCGGACCCGTCGCCCGTATCACGGCCTTTTCCAAGGTTACGGCGCCGGATAAAGCCGGAGATGTCGCTTTGACACCTTCGGATGCTGCGGATTTCTCCGTGGCTTGCCTCGACTTCGAAAACGGCGTCACCGCGAGGGTGACGATGTCGATTACTGCGCCCTACGATCAGCGTTTTCGTGTCATCGGTGATCGTGGCGAGTTGTGGACAGACACCTACCGGCATTTCCAAAATCCGGTATGGTTCGAACCCTTCACGCAGCTCTCTCTCAATGCCCGCAAAGCGCGGGCCGTCCGTCAGAACGGCTCGCTCCGCTGGCTGTTTGGCGTCGGTGGGCGGCGCATCCCCCTTATCCACCGCCCTGCGGAGCCGGGCGCCCCCCGTTCACCCCGTGGCGTGAAGGCGTGGCTCCGTCGGCAGATGAAGAACCAACTGGGTGCACAGGACAAGTGCCTCGGCCCGGCCTTGATGGCGACAGCCATCGAAACAGGCCAACCTCCGCCCCTACCGCCCGATTTTATCATGCATGTCAACGAGCTCACCATGGCCATGCACCGTGCCGGCGTCTCCGGCCGGCCTATTGCACTGCAGACGACCTGCACGCCTCCGTCGCTGGAGCGCTTCGCGATGGAGGCCAGCCGGTCACGCGCCTACCCCGCCCCTGGAGCGCTAGCCCGCCTTGCAGACGGCGTCATCGCGCGGATGCACCGCCATTAGCGGCATGCATCCGAGCTGATGCGGGCACTCACCATGAAGTGGAAGACGCCTCGTTGGCGGACCAGCAAAATCCGCTTACAAATTGATCAGACTGTGAGACCTGATTTTTGACTCCAGCGGCATCCGAGCCCTCGCAAAGGCGGAAGACGTCTTCCTTATTATTGGTCGTCCGTTAAAGACCTCTCTGTCTTTGAATGATCTGTGTTTTTGGGCATGCGCGGTGATTTTGGATTGCCGGATTTTCGGTGTTTCGGGTGCGAAAGCTGGTAGTGTCTCAAGGGCCATTATGGAGACCGCTTCAACGCCAAAATGGCCGCCGTCGGCTTCAACGTCTCCCGCCTGCTCGACGGATTCCAAGCTCTCTTGCACCAAATCCTAAACGCCATAATCAGCGCAGTCGCTCTCCAAACCACACTCAATCGAGCTTTCTAACGGACGACTAAGTAAGCATTTCGAAGAGCTATTATGCCTTAAATTGGCAAAGATAAATTTTAAATAGATATCCATTCTCATCAAAAACGTTTCTTTCATCAAAAGAGTTTTTTCTCACATGCTCTCGGACGGCGTCTCGCTCGAAATCACTTTCAAAAGCTCTAAAAGGATAATTTATCGAGTCATACTCTTGAATGGAATAACCCAGACCACAAAGATAAATCCATATTTTTTCCAAGTCAAAATCAGAACGTGGACCAAGTAATATATCCGGAAGCTTCATACGGTCAAAACGGGATAAAATCCCTGGCAGGCAGTCGAGAAAAATTTGCGGTGGCGAACCAGTCTCGATAATAATATCTGCCTCATGAATTTTGTCGACATTCAATATTTTAATGTCATTATCTTTTGATGTGAAATCGTGACAAATCGCGTAATCAATGAAGCCATTTTCAAGTGCGAAGTGCAAAGCTTTGTCAGCGACATCAACACCAATAATTTCAATCCTACCCTTTATCGGATCACAATTGCCCAAGTCACTTATGTCATAGCCATCGATGTAATATTTGAACATGTGCTCGATTTGATCGAATTTCCTGATTAAAGCGCCGAAAACTCCGTAACCGCACGCAAAGTCGATTACTGTGATATTCCCCTTACTTTCAAGAAACACACTATTTTTCAAATAATATTGGAATGCGGATACAATATAGTTCGGCTGATTATACTTCAGTTTTTGCAATTCGGTCAGATATTGAACGGGCGAATTTAAATTATAAATGTCCGCCAGTGGCTCTCTAATCTTTGTCACATTGATACCCTCACGATCATAACTCCGTATGTCATCGAAGTTCGAAGACTGACTAGACCGTCGTGATCCTTGCAGCAAAGGCGACAAGCGCAGCAAAATGAGCACCCCCGCCCTCAAGACATGAGACCGCGCCGGTGGAGGTCGTGGGCGCGGGCGTCGAAGGCGCCGACCATGCGGCGCACGGCCTCGCCGAAGACCGAACTGATCAGGAGTTGCAGCGCCTTGTTGCGGAACTCAAATTCGATATGGAAATCCACCGTGCAGGTGCCGTCCGGGTTTTCCTCGAACAGCCAGCGGTTCTCCAGATGTTTGAACGGGCCGTCGATGTAATCGATGTCGATCCGCCGGCCGGCCCGGTCGGTCCGCACCCGGCTCTTGAAGCTTTCCTGCACCACCTTGAACCGGGCATTGAGGTCCGCGGTGACGATCTCCCGGCCCTGATCATCTTTGGTCCGGCTGCGGACGATCACCCGATTGCACCAGGGCAGAAACTCCGGATACTTCTCAATATCCGCAACAAGCTCGAGAATATCATCGGGCTTGTAGGGCAGACGGCGGCGCTGATTGTGAACGGTCATGCATCCCCCGATCGGGCAAGCTGGGCGTTCCGGGCGGCCCGCAGACGCTCGAAATCCTCCCCCGCATGGTAGGAGGAGCGGGTCAGCGGCGAGGCCGACACCAGCAGGAACCCCTTGGCATAGGCAATGGTCTCATAGCTCCGGAAGGCATCCGGCGTGATGAAGTCCATCACGGCGTGGTGCTTGCGCGTCGGCTGGAGATACTGACCGATGGTCAGGAAATCCACATCGGCCGAGCGCAGATCGTCCATGACCTGCATCACTTCTTCCCGGCTTTCGCCGAGGCCCACCATCAGGCCCGATTTCGTGAACATGGACGGGTCCAGCCGCTTCACCTCGTCGAGCAGGCGGATGGAGTGGTAATAGCGCGCGCCCGGCCGCACGGAGAGATAGAGCCGGGGCACGGTTTCCAGATTGTGGTTGAAGACATCCGGCCGGGCCTCGACCACGACGTCGAGGGCACCGGGCTTGCGCAGGAAATCGGGCGTCAGGATCTCGACGGTCGTCTCCGGCGCGGCGGCCCGAATGGCGCGGATCACGGCGGCGAAATGGGCCGCCCCGCCATCGGCCAGGTCGTCCCGGTCCACACTGGTGATGACCACATGGCTCAGCCCGAGCTGGGCCACGGCCCGGCCGACATTTTCCGGCTCGGCCGGATCGAGCGCCTCGGGCAGGCCCGTGCGCACATTGCAGAAGGCGCAGGCGCGGGTGCAGATCTCCCCCATGATCATCATGGTGGCGTGCTTCTTTTCCCAGCACTCCCCGATATTCGGGCAGCCCGCCTCCTCGCAGACGGTCACAAGTCCATGCTCGCGGACGATCTTGCGGGTCTCGTTATAGCCCTGGGTGACCGGCGCCTTCACGCGGATCCAGTCCGGCTTGCGCTGCACGGGCGTGTCCGGCCGATTCTGTTTCTCCGGATGGCGCGGCGACTCGGACGCGCCCGAAGACCCGTCACCGGTGGCCGATCCCCCATCGGTCCCGTGGCCCTTCGGCCTGCGGGAGGGGTCGTTCACCGTGTCGAGAATGGTCACCATGGCCAATTCCTTTGGATTTTTGGGGAAAGCGCGCGCTTCGGTAAAAGGACGATGGTGACCCGCTTCCCGACCGTCAAGCCAAGGGCCTGCCGCGCCGATGCCGCGGGCGGAGTCAAGACTCGACCTACCGGGTGATGGGGTGCAATGTGCCCCCAATCCCACAACACATTGAAAAACCAGAGAGACAAAATTTACTTTCTTGACCGTGGCATTTGTGTCACTGTGATCCTGTCAGCTTGGAGAGGTTGGCGATTGGCGGTGTTGGCGAACACACCGCCTACACGCAGACCGCTCCAAAGAAATGATAGGGGCCCTGTTGGGGGGCCACAGGAAAGGGATTGGGACATCGTGTTTGAGACTCTGCACGTGAGTGCCACAACACTGTTGCCAAGCGCTGCCCTCTGGTTGGGATTTGTCGTTGCCCTTGTCGGTTTGACCCGTGGGATCAGCCGCGGTTTGGCGTGGGTGTTCCTGGTCACGGGCATCGCCGTTCCCATGATGCTCATCTATACGGCCGCCGACGGCATGGCCGGCACCTGCTCCGAGGACACCAGCTCGTTCATGAGCGAGGATGCCTCTTACAAATATTCGATCGTGAAGCGGAACTGCCTGAGCAGCCCGGGCGCGCAGTTCGAGGTGCGCATCGGCAAGGTCAATGATCTCGGCCCCTTGCAGACGGTGTTTCTCGGCGACCGGTCCAACCGTCCGGTCAAGGTCGAGCGCTCCGGCAGCCACGAATTTCAGGTTCAGCTTGTCGCCGCCGAAACGGACAGCGGCGCAGCCAAGCATGTCACCATCCGATTGGACCCGCAGACCGGTCAGCCGACGGATATGTTCGACTTCCGCCAGGCGTCCTGATCCGACCCCACCGGCTTGCCCGGCCATGTCTTTGAGGAAACCCGCCCCGATCATCGAGGCGGGTTTTGTCATGTCCGGTTCAGAAGTGGAGCGCCCGTCCGTAAGCGTCGAGCTCGCTCTCATGCATCATTTCCGACAGGGTCGGATGGGGAAAGACGGTCTCCATGAGCTCCGCCTCGGTCGACTCGAGCGTCTTGGCGATGCCATAGCCCTGGATGAGTTCGGTCACTTCCGCACCGATCATATGCGCCCCCAGAAGCTCACCGGATTTGGCGTCGAACACGGTCTTGACGAAGCCCTCGGGCTCACCGAGGGCGATGGCCTTGCCGTTGCCCACATAGGGAAAGCGCCCGACCCGCACCTCATGGCCCAGCTCCTTCGCCCTGGCCTCGGTCAGCCCGACACTCGCCACCTGGGGCATGCAATAGGTGCAGCCCGGAATACCCGCGGTGTTCAGGGGGTGGACATGGGTGTTCCCGGCGATCCGTTCGGCCACCATCACACCCTCATGGGAGGCTTTGTGGGCGAGCCAGGGCGGGCCCACGAGATCGCCGATGGCGTAGACGCCCGGCACGCCCGTTTCGCAATGGTCGTTGATCACCACATGGCCGCGCTCGACGGCGATGCCCGCCTCCTCCAGGCCGATGCCTTCCACATTGCCCGCGATGCCGACGGCCAGGATGACCCGATCGGCGGTCAAGGTCTGGGCCCTGCCGGCCTTGTCCGTCAGTGTGGCGCTCACCTGGTCTTCGCCCTTCTCTAGGCCGGTGACCGTGGTCTCCGTTTTGATCGTCATGCCCTGCTTTTCAAAGGCCTTCCGGGCGAAGGCGGAGACCTCCGCATCCTCGCCGGGCAGAATCCGGTCCATGACCTCCACGACCGTCACCTCGGCGCCCATGGTCCGGTAGAAGCTGGCGAACTCGATGCCGATGGCGCCCGATCCCACGACCAGCAGAGAGCCGGGCATCTCGGCGGGCACCATGGCGTCCTTGTAGGTCCAGATCAGCCGCCCGTCGGGCTCGAGCCCCGGAAGGGTGCGCGCCCTTGCGCCCGTGGCCAGGATGATCGCGCCGGCCCCGTAAAGACTCTCCCCGTCCCGGCCACCGACCGCGACCTGGCCCGGTCCGGCAAGGCGGCCCATGCCGTCGATGACGGTGATCTTGTTCTTTTTCATCAGGAAGCGGACACCGTCGGACAGGCGCTTGGCGATGGCGCGGGAGCGCGCGACCACCTTTTCCAGATCGAAGCGCACATTGTCGGCGGAAAACCCGTAGTCCCCCAAATGCTGGAGCATGTGGAAGACCTCCGAGGAGCGCAGCAGCGCCTTGGTCGGAATGCAGCCCCAGTTGAGGCAGATCCCGCCCAGGTGCTCGCGCTCCACAATGGCCGTCGACAGTCCAAGCTGGGCGCAGCGGATGGCCGCCACATAGCCACCGGGCCCCGAGCCCACTACGACCACGTCAAAGCGTTGAGACGGCTCACCCATCGTGTCCTCCTGCAAAGTCCCATGCGAACCGGCCGGGCCAAGCGGGCGACGGCAGTCCGATTTGTTCTGATTGCGTCGGCCCGATGCCGCCATCAGGCGAGCATGGTCGCCGGATCCTCGATGAAGCCTTTGAACACTTTGAGGAATTGCGCGCCGACGGCACCGTCGATCACCCGGTGGTTGCAGGACAGGGTACAGGTCATCACCGTGGCAACCCCCAGCGTCCCGTCCGCCCGCACAACGGGCCGCGCCTCGCCGGCACCGACGGCTAGGATGGCGCTGTGGGGCGGGTTGATGACGGCCGTGAACTGACGAATACCGAACATCCCCAGATTGGAGATCGAGAAACTGCCGCCTTCATAATCCTCCGGCTTCAGCTTCTTGTCCCGGGCCCGTTCGGCCATGGACTTCGCCTCGCGGGCAATGTCGGCAAGGCCCTTGTTCTGGGCCGCCCGGATGATCGGCGTAATCAGCCCGCCTTCAATGGCCACCGCCATGCCCACATCGGCATTCTGGTGACGGAACATCCGGTCGCCGGCCCAGGAGGTGCGCACGTCCGGCACGGCCATCAGCGCCTTGGCCGAGGCCCGGATCACAAAGTCGTTGACGGAGATCTTGACGCCGTCGGAGGCCTCGCCGGCCCGGTCATTGATGCGCTTGCGCACCCGGAGCAGTTCGTCGAGCAGGCAGTCGATGGTCAGATAGTAGTGCGGCACATCGCGCTTGGCCTCCGTGAGGCGCCGGGCGATGGTCTTGCGCATATTGGACAGCTTGACGTCCTCGCCTTCGCCCTGGATCGCGATGGGCTCGTTGCCGCTCGGCAGCGGGGCCGTCGCCGCCGCCGGCGCGGCTTGGGGCATCTGGATGACCTGACCCACCGCCTGGGCCTGACCGGCGACGGACGCGCCGCCGGCGAGGGCCGCTTCAACGTCCTTTTTCACGATGCGCCCATTGGGGCCGGTGCCGAGAATGGCCGCCAGGGGAAGATTGGCCTGGGAAGCGATACGCCGCGCCAGGGGGCTGGCCAACACGCGCCCGCCGCCCATGGTCTCGGGGGCCGCCGGGCTTGCCGCGGCCACAGGCGCCTGGGGCCGTGCCTGCGCCGCCGGCGGCGCCTTGGGCGCAGGCGTTGGAGCAGGCGTTTCGGCCGGAGCAGGCGTTTCCGCAGGTGCCGCGGATTGGGCCGGCGTTGACGCCTGGGCCGCGTCGGGGCTCTCGCCCTCCTCCAGCAGCATCAAAATCGGTGTATTGACCTTCACGCCGTCCGTGCCCTCGGCCACCAGGATCTTGCCCACGGTGCCCTCATCGACGGCTTCGACTTCCATGGTTGCCTTGTCGGTCTCGATTTCGGCGATCACGTCACCGGGCGCGACCGGGTCGCCTTCCTTGACGTGCCATTTGGCGAGGGTGCCTTCCTCCATGGTCGGCGAGAGGGCGGGCATCAAAATGGGGATCGGCATGGCTTCAATCCTTCATGGTCATCTTGTTCGGTCCGGACCCTGACCAAAGCCGGGCCCGTTCGGCCGCGCCGCGCATCAGCGGGTGTAGGTGACCGATCGCACCGCATCCACCACGTCCTTGGCCTGGGGCAGGGCGCGTTTTTCCAGATTGGCGGCGTAGGGCAGAGGCACGTCCTTGGCGCTCACGCGCAGAACCGGCGCATCGAGATGATCGAACGCTGACTCCATGAGCCGGGCGGAAATTTCCGCGCCGATGCCGCAGGGCGCCCAGCCCTCTTCGACGGTGACGCACCGGTTCGTCTTGGCGACGGAAGCAATCACGGTGTCGATGTCGAGGGGGCGCAAGGAGCGCAGATTGATCACTTCGGCCTCGATGCCGTCGGCGCTCAGGGCCTCGGCCGCCTCCAGCGCGTGATCGACCGGCCGGCTGTGGGCCACCAGCGTAACGTCCGTTCCCGGACGCACGATGGCCGCCTTGCCGATGGGCAGGACGAAATCGTCAAGCTGAGGCACATCGGAACTGCGCCCATAGAGGATTTCGTTCTCGAGGAAAATCACCGGGTTCGGATCCCGGATCGCGGCCTTGAGGAGGCCCTTGGCGTCGGCGGCGCTCCAGGGCGCGAGGACCTTCAGGCCCGGAACATGGGCGTACCAGGCGGAATAGTCCTGGCTGTGCTGGGCGCCGACCCGGGCGGCCGCGCCGTTGGGGCCGCGGAACACGATGGGGCAGCCCATCTGGCCGCCGGACATGTAAAGGGTCTTGGCGGCCGAGTTGATGATCTGGTCGATGGCCTGCATGGCGAAATTGAAGGTCATGAACTCGACAATGGGCTTCAAGCCTCCGAAAGCCGCACCGACGCCGAGACCGGCAAAGCCATGTTCCGTGATCGGCGTGTCCACCACGCGCCGGTCGCCGAATTCGTCGAGCAGGCCCTGGGTCACCTTATAGGCGCCCTGGTAGTAGGCGACCTCCTCGCCCATGACGAAGACCGAGGGATCCCGGCGCATTTCCTCGGCCATGGCATCGCGCAGGGCCTCCCGCACCGATTGGGGTGCGAGGCGCGTTCCGGCCGGATAATCCGGCTGGGGAGCACCGGGGACCGCGCCTTGCGTGGACACGGTTGGGGCGGGGCGCGGTTCGGGCGCGGCTTCGCTCTGGCCCGTCATGCGCGCCGCAGGCGGCGGTGTCGGCGCGGAATGGACCGCGGGGGCGGACGGTGTGCGGGCCGGCGCAGGGCCGCCATTGACGGCGATCTTGCCGACCTCTTCGCCCTCCTCGATCAAAAGGGCGATCACGGAATTCACGGCCACATTGTCCGTGCCTTCCGGCACCACGATTTGACCGACAACCCCTTCGTCGACGGCTTCCACTTCCATGGTGGCTTTGTCGGTTTCGATTTCGGCGATCACGTCGCCGGCCTTGACCATGTCGCCTTCCTTGACATGCCATTTGGCCAGGGTGCCCTCCTCCATGGTGGGGGACAGGGCGGGCATGAGAATCTCGGTGGGCATTGCGGGGCCTCTTCCTGGGCGGGTGCGGCGGATGCCGGGCATTAGAGGACGGGCAGCGGATGCGGATGGGCGGGCGGTTCAGCCCGCGACGAGAACATCCGTGTACAGCTCGGCGGCGTCGGGCTCAGGGCTGGTCTGGGCGAAATCGGCCGCTTCGGCCACCTGGGCGCGGATCGTGCGCTCCATGCCTTTGAGGTCGGCCTCGGTGACCCAGCCCTCCGAGATCAGCCGCTTGCGCGCTAGCTCAATAGGATCGTGGTGCTCCCGGAAGTCCTGGACCTCCTCGCGGGTTCGGTATTTGGCCGGGTCGGACATGGAGTGCCCCCGATAGCGGTAGGTCTTCATCTCCAGGATGATCGGCCCCTTGCCGGAGCGGGCATGGTCCACGGCCTCGCGGCCGGCATCGCGCACGGCCAGCACGTCCATGCCATCGACTTCGAAACCGGGAATGTTGAAGCTCGCGCCGCGCCGGCACAGATGGGTTTCCGAGGACGAGCGCTGCACACTCGTACCCATGGCATACTGATTGTTTTCAATGACATAGACCACGGGAAGGTTCCACAGAGCGGCCATGTTAAAGGCCTCGAACACCTGCCCCTGATTGGCGGCGCCATCGCCGAAATAAGCGAGGCACACGCGGCCGTTTTCCTGATACCTGTTCGCAAAGGCGAGGCCCGTGCCGAGCGGCACCTGGGCGCCCACGATCCCGTGGCCGCCGAAAAACGCCTTTTCCCGGCTGAACATATGCATGGAGCCGCCCTTGCCCCGGGAATAGCCGCCGGCGCGGCCGGTCAATTCGGCCATCACGCCTTTGGGATCCATGCCGCAGGCCAGCATATGGCCGTGGTCCCGGTAGCCCGTGATCACCTGGTCGCCGGGCTCAATGACGGCCTGCATGCCGGTCACCACCGCCTCCTGACCGATATAGAGGTGACAGAACCCGCCGATCAGACCCATGCCGTACATCTGGCCCGCCCGCTCCTCGAAGCGGCGGATCAGGAGCATGATGTGAAGGTAACTGAACAATTCGTCCTTGGTCGCGGGTCGGGCACTGAGTGTCGGCGTGCCGGCCGCGTCGGCCGCCGAGCACGTGGCCCTGGCCCAGGGAGCCGAAGACCAGATGGCGCCCGTGTTCGAAGATCCCGTATATGGGTGGCCCATTCCTATTCCCTTCCCAGCATCGTGCGTCGACAGGTGGGGGGCCGGGGACCACTCTGGTTGAACTCTGCCCGGTCCTTCACGCCAATGGTGTCCCGTATCCTGTCAGTATAGGCAACAGTCGGCTATATGGCGATCCTTAACAGGGCCTTATCACCCCGTCCGTCGCGTGTGGCATGTCGGCTGCGCAAAGGAGCGGTGCAAGCCTGCGCGGCGCCGGCTTGGGGAGAGATGCTGAAGCCGGCCGGGGAGACAGGCGGGCAGGCGTTATGGACGGGAAGCAAAAAAAGGCACGGGCGTGAAGGTGGCGTAGATCCCCATGCTTGTCCGCCAAAGACCGGTGCGGTTAGAGCCCGGGGGCTCTTTCGGGCGGCGTGGAAGGGCGCAGGATGACAAGATCGTCAGGATGCGCATAGCCCAGGGTCGAGCGAGCACGTTCTTCCAGAAGATCCGGATCCAGATGCTTCCGGTTCAAAAGATCGACACGGGCTTCGAACTGGGCCCGGTCGGAGCGCAGCAGTTCCAGCTCGGCGGCCAAAGCGGTCTTGCGCTCACGCATGTCGAGCAGCGCGAACAACCCATGGTTCCCCGCCACGCAATGATACGCAAAATATAGGGTCAAGACCAGACCGGTGGCGGTCATCATCCCGTTCATCCAGCGATCTGGCGCTACGCGTACTGCACTCATGGGTGTGAAGGAATCACGCAGGAGAGTCTGCGTCAAGAACAAAACCCGCCGCAAACGGATTTTCCATTCCAGGACGGTCGCCAGCCAACGCTCCGGTCTCAGAACGACTCGTTTTGGCACATAAATCCCGCCCCGCCGCTTGTAATAGCGGCGCACCGATCGGGCGTGCAGAAGCTTCGGTCCGGTCGGCGCAGCGATCACAGGGCGCCCCCCTGGCCCGCAAAGGGCTTCACCAGGCGCACCCAGATGGGCATGTGATCGCTCACATCATGTTCGAAGCGGGATAACAGATCCCGCCGGCTTTCGTCGTCAAGGCCCTGCAAAGTTGCGCCGCGACCGTGAAAGGCCTCCACGAACAGGCGGACGAAATCGAACATGCCGTAGTCGTAGGATCCGTCGACGGAGCCGGCCCGGTCATTGTCAGGGACCCGGGGCAGCCGCGGGTCGTGCATGAATAAGCCGATCTGGTCGTAGGTCTGGTCCCTGCGGGCATTGGTGCGGATGAGACCGTGGCGGGGATGGGCCGTCAGGAAGGGGAAGTTCACGTCCGCCTCGTCCCGGTGGGCGAGTTCGGTGGAATTGATTAGCTTGATGTCTTCCGTGATCTCCGCCCGCCGGGCCTCGTCGTCCTCGAAGTCAAGATTGAGGTCACCGAGCAGGAGAATGTCTTCATGGAAGCCGCGATGGGTTTCCTTGGCCCTCAGGATCAGCCAGCGGAGCAGATAGCGGAACTCCCGCTCCCGGTCCTCTTTCTGGCGGTGCTTGTCGCCATAGAGAAGATGGGCGTTGACGGTGACGAAGCGATAGGGCAGCGCGTCCCCGAAACCCGGCACCTCGAAGCCCGCCAGATGGGGCGAACGGATGAAGGTCAGGAAAAAGGGCAGCAGCAGGGGCGGCTCGTCCGGTTTGGACCGGCGCTCGCCCCGCTCATGGGCGGCCAGCTTTTCCCGGTGCAGCACAAGCTCCTTCTCATGGGACACAAATGCCGAGAGCACCTCGCGGCGGTTGGCCCAGAGCTGATCGAAGACGAAACTGCGCTCGAAGGCGATATCCGAGGCGATTTGTGTGCGCCGCACATGGGGCTCGCGATAGAGAAAGGCGAGCCGCTCCTTCATGGACCGCACACCGGGCACGCCGCCGGTCGCATCGGATACCACCATGTGGTAATCCGACCCAAGAAGACCGTGCAGATATTGAAGGCCCGCCAGATTGTCCTGGACCTCCTGGATGGCCAGGAGGTCGCAGCGGTCGGCGAAGCGGCGCAGAAAGCTCCAGGACCCGCGGGATTTGTTCTCCACGGTGCCGAGCTTGCGAATGTTGAACGAGGCCAGGATGACCGAGTCCGGCCGCCGCTCGGGCAGGCCGTATCGTGCCTCATCGGCGTCGAGAGTCGCCATGACCCGACGCCATTCCTCTGGTGTAAAATCCGCCATTGTCCGGACCCTGATACGCAAGGCGTTCCACAACCGGCCCATCGGACCGATCCGGAGACGACCGGACCCCCTTTACTTCACGGTGCGACAGTGGCCGGATTCGCGGGCCCGTGCGAACAAATCCCACAGGGTCAGGGGCCTGCGCACCGGGTATGTCAGTCCAGACTCTTCCCACGGATGTCTGATGTCAGGAGCGACACCATGGCCACCACACCGCCGGACGATGCCGCCATCACCGTGATCTATAACGGCGACTGCCCGATCTGCAGCCGTGAGATTGCGGTTTATCAGCGTCTGGCGGATCGCGAGGGCCTGCCCATCACCTGGGCGGATCTGACCCGCGAGCCCGGCCTGCTCGACGCCTGGTCGCTGACCGAGGACCAGGCCGCCCGCCGGCTCTATGTGGTGGACACGGACAAAACCCTGCTGGCCGGCGTCGATGCCTTCGCGCGCCTGTGGCTGGTGCTGCCCGGCTTCGGCTGGCTGGGGCACCTCGCGCGCTTCCCGCCCATCCGGCCCTTTGCCATTGCGCTTTATGAAGGCGTGCTCGGGCCGTTTCTGTTCTGGCTCCACAAGCGGCGTCAAAAGCGCAAAGAGTGACCGGCGTGCGCTGACCACCACGCTGCATGTGGACCGGACCGGCCCGCCCTCTTCGTGACCCAAAGGCGAGTCACAAAACACCGGCATTGCCCGTATCGAACGCTTTTCGGGAGACCCCGCCCATGTCTTTTCCCGCTTTGGCCGGTCTGGCGGCCCTGACCGTCGCCCTTGCCCAGATCTTTGGAGCCCCGGCAAGTGCCGGCCAGGCCGCTTGTACACCGGACTTTCCGCTCAAGGACGGGTGGCTGGGCGGAGACGGTGTCTATTCCGTTCCCCTGTCCGACACGGACAGTCTCTGGCTGTTCGGCGACAGTTTCGTAGGCGATCCCGATACGCAAAACCGCAAGGACGCGGCCCTCGTCTCCAACTCCATCGCCCTGTCCCGCTGCACCGGCGGGGCTTGGTCCATCACCTATCACTGGGAGCAGCGCGGCCCCGCCCACCGGGCGTTTTTCGATCCCGAGGACGCCGACGCGCAGTCCGGCCAGGCGCCAGGGGCCGTTCGCTACTGGCCCCTTGAGGGCCTCTTGCGGGACGGGATCCTGACCCTGTTCATGATGCGTGTGGAGACCGTCGAAGCCGGCAATCCGTTCGGCTTCGCCATCACCGGCACCGATCTGATCCGCATCGGCAACCCCACCGCTCCGCCCCATGCCTGGGACATGCGCATCCATCCCGTGGGCCGGCGCGCCGCCTTGACGGGATCCGGCCTTGTCACCGGTGGGGACCATCTCATTCTTGCGACCAGCCTGGAGAAGGCGGGCAGCCATCCGGTCATCCTGACCCGCCTGCCCTTCGACCGCCTGGACGATCCGGGCACGGCCCTGGAAACGCTCACCGGACCCAAGGTCTGGACACGCGGCCTCGATCTCGAAAAGGGCCGCAAGGTGGTGGACCAAGCCTCCAGCGAGCTGAGCCTTCACCGCTTGCCGGATGATCGCCGTCTGCTGATGGTCCATATGGATCCTGAACCCTTCTCCAGCCGGATCGTCCATCGCACGGCCCCGGCGGTGGAGGGCCCGTGGAGTCCCATGCGCCCTCTCTTTACCATTCCGGATGCCCGGACCCGGGGGACGGGCACCGTCTTTTGTTACGCGGGCAAGGCCCACGGCCAGTTCGACCGCACCGATGGGGACGGCCCATCGGTGCTGCTGACCTATGCGTGCAACAGCACCGATTTCACTCAACTTCTCGAAAATACCGACCTCTACCGCCCCAAAACAGTCCGCATCCCCTTGCCCGCGCCCCAGGCCAAGCCCCAGGCCACGCGATAAATGGGGAACAGCGTCAAAACCGGACCGGACGGCCATGGATGCCCACAAAATCCCCGGCGTGAGGGCCGCGGCCCTGATCAGGGCCGCCATGGTCCCCGATCCCGGTCAGGTGTCCACTTCCAGAAAGTCGCTGGGAGAGGATGGTTTGGGCAGGAACTGCCATTGGCGGTGCTCGGTCATGATCTGGTCGTGCACCCGGTCGATGAAGCCCTGCACCACGGGGCGGGCCCCTTCGTCGTGCACGGCGATCCGGTCCCGGATTTCCTCCACACTGTGAGACAGGGATATGAGGTTCTGACCCGCCACCCGGTAGCGCAGGGCATTGCGCCGGTTGCCGTTGATCAGCTTTAACATGTCCTGACCCTGATAGATCACCGGCAGGGTGAGGCCGGCCAGGGCAAGCAGGGCCGCCGCCGCCGCCTCCGACAGGGGGAGGCTGTCGGCGCTGAAACTGAGCCGTTCGGTGAGCGCGATGAGGCCGGTGATCAGGATCAGGATGAGCCCCATGTGATTGTAGCGGCCCGCTGCCCGTCGATGCTCCTGGGCACGCTCGATATAATACCGGATCTGCACGTCAAGCTGGAAGCGCCGGAAATACTCGAATTGGAGGGCCAGGAGCGAGGGGCCCTGGGCGCCGCCCTCGCCCGCCGGATCGATTGCGCCAATGGCGGCGAGATCCGCCGGCGGGCGATAGCAGATCACCTTGAACAGATTGATGCGCTCGGCCTCGGCGGCGGCCCGGTCCAGCATCCAATCCTCATAGGCCGTACTTTCCTTGAGCTGAAAGGTGAAAACCGCCACTGCTGCCACGGCCGCGCCCTGGACCACCAGGGCGGCCCAGGCCAGGAGATCGGAAGAGGGCCCCTGGCCGATCGCGCGGATGAACAGGAAAAGCCCGCCGCACAGGACCGCAACGATGGTGGCGGAAATCACCCGCATGCCGAGCCGCTTGAAGCGCCGCTGATGCCTGCTGGCTTCCCCGTCATGGTGGTGGAACTGGCGAATGATGTCGCCCACCCGGCCCGTCGACAGGATGCGCAGCAACGGATCCGCCGCGGGCCGCAGATCCGACGCGTGGGCGTCGGTGGGCAGGGTCCAGTCCGTCTTGTCATGATCCAGGCCGATGGCCTCCACCGCGTCCATTCTCGCTCCCTTTGTTCCTCCGCGTCTGCCCCGGCCGCGTCATTTGCGCCGGCCCCGGACCCTGCCTACACTCAAGGCCGCGGGTGCCGCCCAAACCCAAGGGCCCGGCCGTTACACTCGCAAAATTTCGGGAGAACAACCATGGCCGGGACCGGCGACTGTCAAGGGCGGCCCCTTTAGCGCCGGGGCGGCCTTGGCCCGCGCGCGCCTAAAGGCCGGCCACTCCAGGCTGGCGGCTTGCCCGAGCACCGGATCGATGGGCCAAGTCGATTGAAAGGAGAAAGCCATGTCTTCAGTCGCCGTTGTTTTGGGTGTGGGGGCTTCGCGGGGCCTTGGCGCCGCCCTTGCCCGCCGCTTCGCCCGGGGCGGGCATCACGTGATCGTCTCTGGACGGACGAAAGACAAGCTGGACCGGATCGTCGACGAGATTCGCGACGCGGCCGGCTCCGCCGAGGCACGCACCGCCGACGTGACCGTGGAGGCCGACATGGAGGCCCTGTTCGCCCACGCCGAGACGGTGGGGCCGCTCGGCGCCGTGCTCTACAATGCCGGTAACAACGCCATCATCTCCTTCGACGATCTTGATGCGGACACCTTTGAGACCTTTTGGCGGATCTGCTGTCTTGGCGGCTTCCACACGGCAAAGGCCGCCCTGCCCCGCCTGGAGGCCCATGGCGGCGGCTCCCTCCTGTTCACCGGTGCATCCGCCTCCCTGCGCGGCAAGGCCAGATTTGCCCATTTCGCCTCCGCCAAGGCGGCCTTGCGCAATCTGGCCCAGGCACTCGCCCGCGAATACGGCCCCCGGGGGATCCATGTGGGCCATGTGATTGTGGACGGCGTGATCGACGGCGACATGGTGCGCAGCCGGTTCGGCGAATATCTCGACCGTCTTGGGGCGGACGGCACCCTGAATCCGGATGAAATAGCCGAAGCGTTCTGGCACCTGCACACCCAGCACCGCAGCGCGTGGACCCACGAACTCGATGTCCGCCCCTTCAAAGAAAACTGGTAACCGCCGGGTCGCGGCATCCCGCCTCGCCTTTTTCGCCTCTCTTGGGATTGACCCCAAAGCGCCGGGCCATTAGCTTTAGAAAACAAACTAATCGACGGGCTCAAGTGGGGTATCCGATGACATTTGCGGATTGGCTGGACTGGGGGAGTTGGGTGCATTCGGTGGTGGGCGGAGCCCATTTCGTGGCAGCGATCATTGCGCTGGTGCTCGGCCCCCTGATCTTCCTGAACCGGAAGGGCACGGGTGCGCACCGGCTCGCCGGCTATGGCTTCGTGCTGGCCATGTTGACGGTGAACATCACCGCCCTGACGCTTTACGACTTCACGGGCGGGCCCAACCTGTTCCATGCCTTTGCCGTGCTCAGTCTGACGGCCATCCTGCCCGGCTTTTACGCCATCCGCATGGCCGCGTTGACCGGCGAGGCGCGCCATTTGCAGCTCCACATCCGCCTGATGATCTGGGCCTATTTCGGCCTGCTCGCTGCGGGCCTGTCCCAGGTGGGCACCCGGATCACCTTCGAAGACCCCTCCGACAAGGGGATTCTGTTCGGCGCCATCGGAGGCATCACTGCGGTCTCGGGGGTTGTCCTGGCCTTGAGCATGCGCCGTTTGGTGCCCTGGCTGGCCAACCGCTACACTGAGGGTCCCGACGCGCCGCTCCGGACTGGATAATGACGCCATGCCCTTTTCCCCGCCGCCCCATGCCCCATCCGAGGAGGCGCCGAGTCTCGAGCAGGATCTTGCTTTTCTGCGCGCGGTGGCCGAACAGGGGCGGCGCACGGCGGTGGTTTCGGGCGCCTATCTGGTGTTGTGGGGCGTGTTGATCGCGGGCGCCTATTTCGCCAATTACATGATCGCCGCGCGCTATTGGCCGGTGGATTATGGCTGGATCGGCGCGGGCTATGGGGTCATGGGCGCTGCCGGCTGGGCGGGCTCCATGGCCCTCGGCCGGCGGGAGCGGTTGCGCAGCGGTGTGCGGACGGTGGTCACACGGATCTATTCCACGGTGTTCATTTCCGCTGGCCTGGCGCTGACCATCTTCTCCCTCGGGGCCGCCGCCAGCCCGGCCGTGCCCCTTTATGTCACCATGATCGTCGGCGCCTTGATCATGGGGCTGTGCTTTCTCGTGACCGGCCTTTTGGGACGGATGCGGTGGCTGACAGGGCTCGGCGCACTCTGGTTCGTGGTCGGCGCGGGACTCTTTGCGGTGGCGGGCACGCGGACCATGCTGCTGTGCGGCGCCGTGGCTTGGCTTGCCCTGCTGGTCGGGCCGGGGGTGGTGTTGATGGCCCAAAACCGCCGGGCTCAAAATCGGGGGGCTCAAAACCAAGCCGCGGCCGTGGCATTTTCCACTGCGAGGCGGCCGTGAGCACGCCCTTCGATCACAAACAGATCGACGATGTCATCCATGGCCGGGTCCGCCTCGCCATCATGGCGTTCCTCGCCTCGGTGGACGAGGCGGATTTCGCCGCCCTGAAGGCCGCCGTGTCCGTGACCGACGGCAATCTCTCCGTGCACCTGCGCAAACTGGAAGAGGCCGGCTATATCACCCTGACCAAGAGTTTCGTCGGCCGCCGCCCCAACACCACCTGTACCCTCACGGACGAAGGCCGCTCCGCCCTCGTCAATTACGTCGACCACATCGAAGCCCTCCTCCAATCCACCCGCACCCTGAAACCGTAGGGCGGATTATAATCCGCCAACAAACCATACCACAACCGCCGGAGTGTGTGGTGGGCACGGGATGAGGCGGATTACAATCCGCCCCACAGCAATCCGTCGTCTGTGCCGAGATCGATCCAGTAGGGCGGATTGAAATCCGCCAACAAACCATACCACAACCGCCGGAGTGTGCGGCGGGCAAGGCAAGAGGCGGATTACAATCCGCCCCACAGCAATCCGTCACCTGTGTCGGGATCGACCCGGTAGGGCGGATTATAATCCGCCAACAAACCATACCACAACCGCCGGAGTGTGCGGCGGGCAAGGCAAGAGGCGGATTACAATCCGCCCCACAGCAATCCGTCACCTGTGTCGGGATCGACCCGGTAGGGCG
>JBHJGV010000021.1:0-51068 GCA_050331455.1 Alphaproteobacteria bacterium | reverse complement strand
CCGCGTCTTCACCTCAACCGAAGACATCATCGCCCTCAGCTGCGACGCCTGGAACAAGCTCATTGATCAGCCCTGGAGGATCATGTCCATCGGCCTGCGAAAATGGGCCCATAGGTTCTGATCAAATGCGATTGGTATAAGGGCGGCGTTGTGAAGATTGGCCTCGTTGACCTCGACCGATGCCGCGCGGTGATCGAATTGATGGATCATCCGCCCCACATAAAGCGGCACCCAGTTGCCCGACACGCTGCCATAAATGTTGCCCCCCAGGGGATAGGCCGACTCCTGCTCTTCGAGTTCTTTGCGGGTGCGGAACAATCCGGAATCGTTCGTCATGTGGAACATGGTTGCGTATTTCACCGGCCATGCCTTCACCTCCGCGCCTGAAGACCGATCAACCAAAGGCACGGCATTGCCGTAGATAATGGTGGTGAGATCAGCATCGCGCTTGGAGCGGAATATCGGCGCGGTGCCGGTGTTCGGGTTCACCCGCGCGAAGTCCTCGGCGCTGAGAGAAAAGCAAACGTCTGGATCGCTAAGCTCACTGACTGCCTGAAGGAAGAACGCGCAGCGCGCCGCCTCTTCGGTTGGTGACGGGCTTGCCACGAAAGCGCAGAACTTGAAACGGCTATCCACGTCTTCGAAGAATGGCTTCAGGTCGTAACGTGTCCGGCGGTTCTCGAAATCATAGAGCGCTTTGAGGCGGCCTTCCGTCGCCACCCCCTTGAAAAAATTCGCAGCTGTCTTGTCTGAAGCGATGCCGGACGGAACGAGCAGACCGATCAGCCCGTTTCGTTTCACCACGGTCATCGCCCGTTCGACAAAGAGCGAATAGAGGTTCAGGTCGCCGCCGGAAAGCAAGGGATAGTCCCCGCCCCTGCGCGCCATGCGCGTTCCGGCCTCCGCGCGCTCTGACGCCTTGGCATAGTCTTGTGCCAAGGGATCGCCCGCTTTCTCCAGGGATTCGATCATTTTCTTTCTATCGGCGGCGCGGGCCGCCATTGCGATTTCGGGGCGACGCTCGGCAAACCATTCGACCTGTTGCAGTTTCATCCGGTCCCAGGGCGGGTTGCCGATCACGGCATGGAAGCCGCCAGTCAGCTCGTCCTCCTCCCAGTCTGACCAGATGCCGGGGAAAGTCACTTGCCAGTTGAGAAAGTTCTCCTCGGCGATAAGCGTGCGCGCCTGAGCGAAGATCTGGGCAAAGCGCCGCCCCTCTTCGCGGCTGGCATTGGGTTCTTTTGTGCCCATGGCGATATCGAGCGGATCGCCGAACTGGCCGTCGAAGAAGATTTTGAGCGCGTCTTTGTCTGCCTTATCCTTGATATCGAGCCAGTCGATGGCATGGATCAGCTTTAGCAGCGCATCAAGCGGTGCGGTCATGTCCTCAACTTCGGCGAAGACATCTGCTGATCGGTGGGCCTCTGCAATTTCGGCGTCGGTTAGCCCCTCGACGATCTGCATCTTGGATGCCGCGCGCAAGGCGCGCTTCATGGGCTCATGCAGCAAGAGCGGCGTGCCGTAGGTCGCCGCCTTGTCGATCCCCTTCTTCACCCAGGAGCCGAAGAGGCTATCGCCACAGCGCAAATGGTGATCGAGGAAAGAAAGCGGCGCACCTACAGTGAAAGTATGCAGCCAGAGCGCCACCTTGGCGAGTTCGACGGCCATCGGGTTCTTGTCCACGCCATAGATGCAGCGCTTGAGCACCATGCGGCGGATGATGTGCCGGTCGTCGAGCTGTTCCTCGTCGATGGTCCAGTCCCGTTCGTCCGCATTGGCGAGAATGGTGTTGCGGATCGTATCAATCCGCTCACCAAGCGGAGAGATATAATCGCCCCATTCTTCGGGGGCATCGAGTTCAGCCTCGGCCATGGCGGTTATTACCTGGTCGGCCATAAAATCCACGAGGCTGACGAGGAAGTGACCTGATCCCATGGCGGGGTCACAGATTTTGAGGTCGAGTAGTGCGGTTGCGGGATCAAGGCGTTTGAGCTGGCCGATTTTGCGATGGTCGGGCAAGTCGCCGCCGCGTAGCTCCTCGATTTTATCCCTGAAAGCGCGCTTGCGCTCTTCGACAAGCGGTTCAAGAGTCTCGGTCAGGATGAGCTGCACCAGATCGTCAGGCGTGTAGTAACTGCCTGAGCCCTTGCGCGCGAAGATGTTCGGTTGAACGGTGATTTCGTCGTCGTCGCGGGCAACCTCATATTCGAGAAGCCGCTCATAGATCGAACCGAGCTGCTGCACGGAGAGATTACGGTAGTTGATGTATTTGCGCCCCTCCGGCGTCACCTCGAAAGACAGGGCGTCGACCACGCGCGCCATGACTGCATCGGGGATGCGGATATCCGTCAGGATCGCATGGCGTTCCTGGTCGAAGAGGCCGCCATTGTAGGGGGGCAATCCGATTGAAGCGTCGCCCTGGTCGATTGCGATGAAGAGGTCTGCCATCGCGCCCCAATAGCGCGCGGCGGTTTCGGAGAAGACATCGTTCTTGTCTTTGCGCTCTTTAACATCAAGGCGCACCTTGTTCCGCAAACCGTAGTCGTCATAGCGCGTATCTCTGACCGGCAGGAGATCGCGGTCTTCGGCATAGAGAATAAACAAGAGCCGATACAACAGGATTAGCGCAGCTTCGCGGACTTCCTGCAGGTCTGCCTCAGGTGCGGCACGCACGATTGCCTGTACAAGGTCAGGAAAGACTTCTCCGAAAACCTTTTTAGAGAGGTCTTCGGCAACGCGCTCTTCGTAAAATTTTCCTTCTTCCAGCGCTTTTTCGTGGAACGTTCGCGGGTCAACGCCCGCAGGGACAAACGCCTCGCGCTGGAAAATCAGATAGAAGATTTTCAGCCAATGGCGGCGGTCAGCCTCATCGAGTGCAAAAAGACCGTCATTGTGCCCTGGCAGATCAAGAATGGTAGCGTCCCTGGGCGTGGTGTAAGAGCTGTGGATAACCGGCCCGCCTCCACCAGACTCGGGGCGGTCGCGCCGGCGCGCCGGTTACCCACAGCTACACCACGCGGGGGGACGCAAGCCGTTTCAAAGGCCGCAAGGCGGAAGCCCTCATCAAGGCCGTGGCGGTCCCGAAAGCGCAGGCCGAGCCGCGACGGAGGTACGATGATCGGGGGCAGGTCAGTCCCGTTATCGCCATACTGAATTTGATAGGTGGGGCGTCCGGCCACCATACGTACACTGAGGATAATGGTCCGGTCCGGCGAGACGGCGGCGGCCATGGCGGTCTGCGATGCCTCAGCGGGCCCCCCTGCGGCGAAAGCGGTCCGAAGCGTCAGAGGCGCAAGCAGCAGCGCAGCAAAGGTCAAAACTGGCAACAGGATCATCCGGGTGAGGCGCATGACTGTCTCCTCCGCTTTTCTTGAGGTAAGGGATTGACGACTGACAAAAAAGCCCCGGCCGCATGGGGTTTGCGGTCCGGGGCAAGTCTGGGGGGAAATCCGGATCAGGAGGGTCGGATCAATAAGTGTAACTTGCACCCAGGAAGAAGGTCCTGCCGAAATTCTGCAACGTACCGGTCTGGGCCTCCTGGCCGAAGAAGGTGGTGACAGGTTCATCGGTCAGGTTGTTGACCTGGAACAGCAGCGTCAGGCCCGCGAGTGAGCTTTCCGGAGAGAAATCATAGGCTGCCTGATAGTCGAGCACGAGTTCGGCGGCCGTGAGGGGCAGCTGGGCATTTACGCCGATCTGGGGCGAGACGAATTCGGATCGATAGCGCAGGCCGAGACGATTGGAAAAACCGCCTTTTTCATAGTAGATCGTGCCGTTGAAAACATGGTCCGACAGCCCCGGCAGAGGCAGAGTAATGTCGATACCGCTCTCACCGGCAACGAAATCGATCACACTGTCCGTGTAGGAATAGTTCACGATAACGCCGAAACCGTCAAAGGGCGCGGGCAGGAAATCGAAGACCTGGCTGTAGGCCACTTCGATGCCCCAGATATAGCCGCCCTCGCCGTTAAGCGGGCCACCGAACGGCCCGACAAAGGTGTCGAGTTGACCGAAATTCGGTTCGGCCTGGAGCACCGGCAGAAAGCCGGCCTCTTCGAAATCAAACACAGGATTGTTCTGGTCGACGATGAAATTCACGAGATCCTTGTAGAAGGCCGCAACCGTGAAAATGCCCCCGTTGTCGAAATAGCGCTCATAGGACAGGTCCACATTGTTGGACAGGAAGGGCAGCAGGAAGGGGTTGCCGGATCCACCACCGGTTGGAAAGCCGCCCGAGTCGATGCTGACATTGACGCCGCTGCCCAGGTCCAGCAAGGGCGGCCGCGCGATGGCCCGGGATGCACCGATGCGCAGCTGATCCCGCTCCGTCAGCAACAGAACGAGGTTACCGGCCGGCAGGACCCGGATGAAATTCTGCTCGCCGCCGCTGGCCAGGGGGCTGGTCGGATCTTCCGTTGCCAGCTGATTGACCGAGAGCTGGTTGGTCTGGACGATCCGGATGCCCATGTTTCCGAGCACGTCGATCCCGAACAGGGTGGTCTCGATATTGCCCTGGACGTAACCGGCCCAGATATCCTCTTCGATAATGAAGCTTTCCGAGCGGGTGAAGCCCTGATCCTGGTTCAATGTGATCGGTCCGACCACACCCTCCAAAACGGCCCGAGGGTCCGGCACGACGAGGTAGCAGGGGAAGCCCGCATCGGCGAAATCGCCCGCGAAGCATTCGACGGAGGAATTGCTGTCATCGAGGGCAATGGGGTCAAAGAAGTTCTGCGCGAACTGAAAGAACCCCGCATCATTGCCGAAATCGTTGGAGGTACGCCGCTGGGTGGCTTCGCGGCTGGAATAGCGCACGCCCATCTCGATGGACCGGAAGAAGGGGTCGTCCTCAAGGAAATATTCGACTTCCCCTTCCAGCGCGAAGAGCTCGTCCTCGTTCTCAAACGGGAATGCACCGAAGCGGGCCAGCCGGTACAAGGACCGGTCCGTGAAATCATTGGCGAACTCAATGGTCGGGATATCCGTGCCGTTGAGCTGGTAGAACACCTCCTGGTCCGTGGAGATGACAGGCGTGGCCGGGGCGTCGTTGCTGACACCGGGCACCCCGTCAAAGGAGGCGATGGGCAGGATGGCGGAGACCTCGTTCACGAACAGGCTGTCCGCCCGCGAATAGGTCACATCCACCATCACACGGATGCGATCATTCTGGAATTCGGCCTGCGAGCCGAAGGAAAACAGTTCGTCCTCGTCCCGGTTGTTGTCGTTGATGCCTTGGAAGGTGAGACCGAAACCGCCACCGGCCGTTGGCGCCCCCGTGTTGCGGCGGAATGTTCCGCCCACAATCGCATTGCCCGCAAAGATGGGGTCGGTCACGGTGGTGTTGCCCGGCACCTCCTGGGGACCGATCACGCGAATGCCGCGGCCGATCTCCTCGGTGTCAAAGGTGGAATAATAGGCATCGATCTCCAGGGTAAACGTGTCCGTGGGCTGCCATTGCACGGTACCGATCAAACCGTCGCGGATGTCCGTCCCTCCGGCTTCTTCCGTCTCGAAGCCGAAAGTCACATTGTCGGGCTGACCGTCGGCATTGAAATCCCGATTAGGCACCGGATTGCCGTTTTCATCCGTTGAGAAACTGCCGCGCTGATAGTCGAACCCAACAAAACGTGTGGCCACGTTGGGCTGCTCCAGGCGCGCATAGCCGAAGGCGATGCCCAGCGTGTCATTCAGGAACTGATCCACATAGGACAGGCTGACGCGGTAGCCGAATTCGTCGGCATCGAAAATCTCGTCGGCGCGATCGTTGAAAATACCACGAGCATTCACGTTGAAGGTCCGGCCGTTCCGTTCCAGCGGGCGCACGGTCTTAAGTTCCACGGTGCCGGCCAGCCCGCCTTCGATCAGGGATGCCTTGGGCGATTTGTAGACATCGGCACCGGAAATCAGTTCGGAGGGGAATTGTTCAAATTCAATGGAGCGGTTGCCGTTGGGGGTCACCTGCTCCCGGCCATTCAGAGTGGAAAAGGTCAATGACTGGCTCAGGCCGCGAATATTGATGGCGCTGGACTGGCCGCTCACCCGTTGGGAGGAGATGCCCGGCAGGCGGGCGAGAGCTTCGGCAATGGAGATATCGGGCAGGCGGCCGATATCCTCAGCCGTGATGGATTCAATGACCGTGTCGGCCCGTCGCTTGTTCTCGATGGCGTTCTGCACGGAGGCCCGAAAGCCTCGGATCACCATCTGCTCGGTCTCACTGTCCTCCGCATCGGGAAGGACGGCGGGAACGTCCTCGCCCGCCGTGACATCCACATCCTCCCCGGTCTGGGCCAGGACGGGTCTGGCGGCCGTGACGGCCATGCCCAGGGCCAGTCCGGCGCATCCGAGCATCAAATGGCGGCGAAACAGAGCTGTGGCATTCAACATGGTGTTCTCCCCTCGGAACAGGCCCGCCTTGGCGGCAGGTCCTTGATCCCGCTTCCCGAGCCGCCCTGTCGGCCTGCGCCGGGCGGCTTTTATTGTTACACGGACGGTTTTCCGCCCGCGAGGCCGTCGGGGATCCCGGACGTCGGCCTACGCCGATTTTTTCAAACGCAAGCCGGCTTCTCCCCCAAACGTGTCAAACTGTGAAAATTTTTTGCGCTCTTGGCAAGAGCCTTTCGGCGAGCGCCAGACTCGCCGACCCGCGGCCGACGCTGAACGCTCGCCCGTCACGGACCATAAAACACAATGAATTGAACGATATAAGACCTTGAGGCCCGTATGCCAT
Organism: Alphaproteobacteria bacterium; assembly: GCA_050331455.1. Lineage (GTDB taxonomy): Bacteria > Pseudomonadota > Alphaproteobacteria > JAJFIK01 > JAJFIK01 > CAYUYV01. Next base: position 44,341 of record JBHJGV010000021.1, on the reverse strand, counting down.
CCGCTGACCGCAGCCCGCCCGGCCCGGCCCGGAGCCCCCCTTGTAAATTTTTACAAAAATCCGCATCGTGGGAGTCAAACAGATGCGCCTCAACCGCAAAACACAGACCGGAGATCGCCATGGCTGGCCCCCTGCCCCGCCCCTTCGCCCGCCCCACCGGCAAGACCCGTTGCGCCGTTGTCGCGGCCGCACTCGGGCTCGTCCTGGCAGTCCTGGCGCCGTCCAAGACCTTTGCCGGTCCGGCACGGCTCGACCGTCCGCCAGAAGATGAAATCATCTATTTCGTCCTGCCGGACCGTTTCGACAATGCGGACCCGGACAACGATACCGGTGGCTGGCCGGGCGGCCGGCTCAACCACGGCTTTGATCCGACCCATAAGGGCTTTTATCACGGCGGTGATCTGAAAGGGCTCACCCGCCGGCTCGATTATATTCAGGGTCTGGGCGCGACGGCGCTTTGGCTTGGACCCATCTACAAAAACCGCCCGGTCCAAGGGGCGCCAGGACAGGAGTCGGCCGGCTATCACGGCTATTGGATCACGGATTTTACCGCCGTCGACCCCCATTTCGGCACCGTTCAGGACTTGAAGGCCCTCATCACGGCCGCTCATCAACGGGGCATGAAGGTCTTCCTGGACATCATTACCAACCATACGGCGGATGTGATTGCCTATCGCGAATGTCACGATCCGGCCTATCAGGGGCCCGACAAACCCCAGGATGGCTGCCCCTACCGCTCCAAGGCCAATTTTCCCTTCACCACCAAAGGCGGGCCCAAGGGGCCGGCCATCAATGGGGGCTTCCTGGGCGACGGTCCGGCGTTCCGGACCCGGGACAATTTTGCCAAATTGGTTCGCCCGGACTATGCCTACACACCCGTCCTGTCCGATGCCGACCGCACCGTGAAGGTGCCCGCCTGGCTCAATGATGTGGGCCTCTATCACAATCGCGGGGAGACCACATTCGAAGGAGAAAGCTCCCGATACGGTGATTTCGCCGGCCTTGACGATCTCATGACCGAGCACCCCCGCGTCGTGGACGGCTTTATCGAGATCTTCCGTACCTGGATCAAGGAGTTCCGGGTAGACGGCTTCCGCATCGATACCGCCAAACATGTCAATCCCGGCTTTTGGCGCGCCTTCCTCCCGGCCATGCTGGCCGAGGCCCAAGAGCAGGGAATTTTGAACTTCTACATTTTCGGCGAAGTATATGATCCGGATCCGGTGGGTCTCGCCCGCCCCACCAGGATCGACGGCTTTCCCACGGTGCTCGATTTCGCGTTCCAAAAGGCGGTCGCGGATGTCATAGTCGATGGGGCTGGTACGGATCGCTTCGACCGTTTGTTCCAAGCCGATGCGCTCTATGACGGGGGCGAGGACGCGGCCCGACGCCTGCCCACCTTTCTCGGAAACCACGACATGGGCCGGCTCGCCGGTTTCCTGCGCCGGGCCCATCCGGACCTGACGGATGGCGAGATGATCCGCCGCCTGAGGCTTGCCCACGCCCTGATGGCCTATGCGCGCGGCGTTCCGGTGATCTACTATGGCGACGAACAGGGCTTCGTCAGCGACGGCAACGACCAGGATGCAAGGGAGGACATGTTTCCCAGCAAGGTCGCCGTCTACAACGATAATGTCCTTGTGGGAACATCAGCCACCACGGCCGAGGACAATTTCGATCCGAACCACCCGCTCTACCGGGCCATTGCCGAGATCAATGCCCTCTACCACGCCCACACGCCATTGCGACGGGGCCGGCAGGTGCTGCGTCTCACGGAAAAAGACGGCGGCTTGTTCGCATTTTCCCGGATCGATGGCGAAACAGAGATCCTCGTGGTGCTCAACCTGCGTGATGAAACCCGGAAGGCCCATGTGGACGTGGGCGCCTTGTCCCGCCAATGGAGCGCCCTGGCCGGCGCTTGCGCGCCCGCCGTCGATGCCACGGGCAGCTACCCGGTCACCATTGGCGGGCTCGAGACCCTTGTCTGTCGCAGCAGTGCCGACTAGTCGGCGGCGACGGTCAGGCGGATGATGTCGCTATAGGCGCCTGCAAGCACGCGATCGGTCGAGCCGATCTCGAACACGAGGGGAAAGTCATGCCGGCCGTCGGCGATGCCGCGCCGGGCCGAGAGGCGCACCGGCCGTTCAAGGGAGAAGGTCTGACCACGGATGTGGAGCCGGTAGGGGATACCGGCGCGCTGTCCCCGCACGGGGCCGGGCATCCGTCCCCGCCGGCCCATCACGCCGCCCCCTTCCGAAGCCAGAGTGACGGAAAAACCCTGATTGGCCAGCACTTCGATATCGAGCCCGCGGCGCAACCCGGTTTTCAGGTCGCCGAAATCGAGGGCATGGCCGTAACCGCCCAAAGCGCGCCGGCTGCCCTCGATCACGAACCGGGCTTCCAACACGCCGGGCACCGGAAAGCGCAGGCGCAGATCGACCCGGGTCAACCGGCGAGCCGTCGTCAGATCGATCAGCGTAACCCGCACCGTGTCCTGATAGGCTCCGGCGGCGACGCCCTGCCCTTCATCGACGACGATGTAGTATCGCCCGGAAAACCGCCCAGCCCGACCCGTGATCGCGCCACGCAGAAGCTCGGCCCCGCGGGCCTGGGGCAGATCCGCGAGCCGCACCGTGCCCCGACGGTCCGGACTGAGACGGTATTTCAGGCGATGCCCCCGGTCGCGGGCGACACGCAGACCGTCCCGGGCGCCGGCGGAGGAAAAACCCAACGCGAAGGCGCATCCCTGTCGCTGGCCGCGCACCGTGAAGTCGATCGGCACCGCCAGGCTGGCGCGCCCAAAGACCTGGTAGGTCTCCCCTGCGAACACATCGATGCGCCCCGGATGGTCCAGGCGCAGGGCACAGTCTGCTGCAACCGGGGACGCGGCCAGCCCCACGCCGGCAAGCAGGAGCGCAGCCAGCCCAAAGCGCCCCCCGATCACGGCGCCACCTCGATCGTCCCGGCACGGACGAGGCCCGCCTCCTCCGCACCGATCGTCAGCACCGCCTCCGGCCGCCCGGGCACGACAAGCGTGATGCGGTAAGCCCCGGGGCTCAGGCCGTCCATGGCAAGGCGCCCTTCCCGATTGGTGAAGAAGGACCGGGCCTCGACCGGCTGCGATCCATCCGTACGGATCAAGCTGCCGGCTTTCAGGGCATGGGGCGCCCCTGTGGCATCCACAAGCTGCGCCATGAGCACGACGCTGGCGGTGGTGCCGGCCTGAACAAGCAGTCCCGAGCGCGCCCGGGGCCGCAGAAACGGTCGGTCATCGCCCAGATCCTGACCCACCGCCAGATCGGGGGCCTCAAGCCGGATCTGCTGGAGCACATGGTCGCTCAGCCCCGGGACGACCAGGGCACCGAGACCGTCCGAACGGGCCAGATAGGCGTCCTCCGCCGGATTGACAAAAACATCCGTACCGGACAAGGCGGGATGTCGGCGCACGAGGGCAAAACTGTTCGCCACCGGACGGCCCAGGCCGACCGTACCATCCGCATAGACCAGGCTCGCCGCCGCGCCGCCCGTGACCCGCCCCGATTGCCTCCCCCCGGTTTCGCCATCGCCCGGCGAAAGACGGCTTCCCGTCAGGCGCAGGTCCGCCTCGCCCCGCTGATCCACGTAGCGTAAGGTCGCATCCGTCGATTGCAGATCATTGTTATACTGATAGGTGAGGCCGGCGGTCCAGTCCCGCACGGGTCGGGATGGGCGTCGGCTCCAACTTGCCCGGTAGGTGGCCTCGGGCCAGGAGGCGCTGACATCCCCCGCATGGGACCGGCCCAGCGTGAAGGACAGCCCCAGGGCGAATAGGGCCTCGGACCGGCCCGCCCGGGTGTCCAGATTGGCCAGGAAATCCACATTGATCCCACCGGCAAAAGTGTTCCGCAGGCTGGCCGACAGGGCGCTTTCCCGGGCGCCGGTCCGCTGCAAACCGGCCTGCCCGCTCACGCTCAAGGCCCAGGTGGTGCCGATGGCCGCAGCGAGCCGCACCCCGGCATCCACCATGGCGTCATTGTCCGGCTGCGGATCGGGGTCCGCATCGAAGGCGGCATAGCGGCGGCTGGTATAGCCCGCCGTGAGCCCCAGATCGAGATCGATGGCGCGGGCGAAGAGGCCAATGCCCGGCACCTCCCACTGCACCGCGCCGCTTACCCCATCCATGGGGCCGACCCCGCTCCAATCGCCAAGCATCGAGAGATTGCCGAAGGGGCCGGCGACACCGATCTCTCCGCCGATATTCAGCCTGCGCCGGGCTGCCTGGAGGCTTGCTCCAAGGGTCAAGGCATCGGTGAGGCCCTCACGGTGGAAGCCGCTCACCACCCAGCGCTCCCGATCCACGGACTGGTACGCCCCGTCGGCCCGGCTTTCAAAACCGATGGCATAGCCGAAATCCTTCTCGCCGGCCCCCAGAAGGGCGGGATCGAAAAACAGGGACAGGCCGATCGTCTCCACACGGTTCAGATCATCCGTCAGCCGAATGTCGAAGGCATTGCCGCCGACACTGAGGGGCAGATCCGTCAGGCGGTATCGTCCCGGAGACAGGGCAAAGGTCTCGATCACACGCCCCCCGGCCAGGACATCGATCACGGTATCCCGCTCCAGGGTGATGAGCTGGCTGCCCCGAGGCTGGAAAGGACGCTCGGGCTGGAGGTCGAAATTGCGCGAGGCCGAAAGACCGACAATCCGCGGCGCACCCTGTAAGCCCGTCACCGGAACATCGACATCGCCAAAGGCGAACCGGCGACGGCGCAGCACCGCGTCCCGAAAGATCCGCATGCGCAGGAGCCGAAAGCGGTCCTGCGCCGCCGACGCATAATCGGCTTCGGCCTCGAAGACTGTACCGGCCACGTTCAAGGCCGCATCCATGGCTGCGCTGAAGGCCACCGGGTCCTGCCTCTCCTGCGCGCTGTCCCAGGCGGCATCGAACACGCCGCGCGTATTGACGATCGCACTCACCGGGGCGGGGGACAGGGGATCGGGCGGCTCAAGCCGGTCCGGGGCCAGTGAGATATCGAGCACCCGCAACAGCTCCCAGGGCACGTCCAGGTCCAGGGAGAGGGTGGCCGGATCGTAACGCACGGCGATGGTGGTCGCGGCGATCTCTTGAGGACTGACTTTTCCGTCCTGATCCTCCAACGCATCAAAGGCGCCCAATGCCGTCTCCAGAAGGACCTGTTCAAGGGCCGCCCTCAAATCCGCCTTGTCGATCATGACCGGCCCGCCCCCGCCTTCGACGGTGACGTCGGCGAGCCCAAGCTCGTAGATGAGAAATTTCACCGGTGCCTGGAAGGTCTGGGCTTTGGGCTTCGCTTTGGCGCCAAAGGCCTTCTGGAAAAGATCCGCCGGGGACTGGGCAAGGGCCGGCGTGGGACCAAAGGCGTTCAAAGACAGACTGTGGGACAGACCGTGGGACAGGCCCAGGGTAAAGAGGAACGCCGTCACGACGCACGCGCCGCGGCCCTTGTCCCGAACGGACATGAACAGCCATTACCGCCCGTCATAGTCGAGATCGACCGTGATCGGACCGGTTTTCGGCGCGCCGCTGCTTTCCAGAGGGATCCGGAACCGCCTTGTGTGGCCCGCCAGCACGACCGAACCGCTGACCTCCCCCAGCCGGCCGCTGTCCAGATCCAGCAGGGTGCGTCCTTTGCGCGAGGCCTGGACCATGAGACTGCTTAAAGCGACCCGAGCCTTGCCGCTGTTGACCACGTCGAAGGTCAGTTCCGGGCCCGCCGTTCCGGCATCCACACGCCCGCGCGTGACGCGGACCTTTGGCTCAGCGCCCTCCGGTCTGACATAGAGGGAGGCCACATAGCGAACCAGGAGGCGCATGCGTCCCCCATCGGCCTGACCGTCCTCCAGATCGATGGGCAATTGTTCAGCCACCAGGCGAAAAGCCCGTTCCTCGTCCACCAATCCGCCCAGCCATTGAAGCCGGACGGCCTGTTCCATACCCGGCATGAGGATCACCTGGGAGGGAATGACCAGGAAACGGTCGGGGGACGGCGTGAGGTTGTCGGTGCCCTCAAGGTCCATGGCCCGTTCGTGTACGGTCAGTTCGACGGCGGCCGGAACCTCCGAGGGGTTTTGCAGCACGACGGATCCGCTCGCCCCACGGCCCGTCGGTTTCAGGGTGATTTCGATCGGCGTCAACTTGAAGGCCGCCACCGGGCCCATTGTCGCAAAAACCAGAACGAGGGCCAGTCCGAAGATCCCGGCCGACATTGCATGTCGCCTTGCCGTGCCTTGGTGCCTGCACGCCGCCATGTCGTCCTCCCCATCCCGGGCCGGCTCGAACGCTCTGCCCCGTCGGCCCCGTCGATCATGATCGCAACCATGACCGAAGGGCCTTAAGGCATGGCAAACCGTGGACCTGATCCGGAGCCGACCGGATCACTTGGCCCGGATTTCAACCGTGATGGAGTCGGAGTAGTCGCCGGCGACCCGGGTGTTGCTGGCGTCGATATTGATGAACAGATCGTGGTTCTTGCGGAACTGGGCACTGTTCCGACGCAAGGTCAGGTCATTGTTCAGGCTCTTGCGGGACTGGTTGTCGTAATTGACGGTGTAGGCGATGCGGTCGTTGTCCTTGCTCTTCAGGCTGCCATTGTTGGAGCTGTCGAAGGTGATCGTATAGCCGTCGTGGTCGTTGCAGTGCTCCTCGACGGAAGCCACTTTCTTGCCTTTTTCGCCGCGAGTCAGGTTCAGGTCGGCCTTCAGATCCGTGACCGTCACCTCACAAACCGTGGCAACGGAGCCCTTCAGTTCGACTTTGCCCGTGGTCCGGGCCGCTTCAGCGGTGGAGGCAGCACCGAACAGGGCGGCAGTGGCGACAGCGGCGATGAGGAAGGTCTTGGTCATGGGTCAGGTCTCCGGTTTTGCGCGTTTTGCGGCGGCGGCGGCGTGATCGCCGCTGCCATGCCCCTTTCATCGCAAGCCCGGTGCCAAAGGCGGTAGTTCGGGAGAGCTGAACCAAAAATGGCGGAATACTACAAATTTTCCTGTTAAGGATAATCAGCCATCAACCTTTCTTGTGGAAGTCTTGATCCACTGGCCGCGATCGAATGGGCAGGAACTGCCGGCAAAATCCGCCGCCCTGCCCACGATCCCCAAAGACGCAAGCCCACACGCCACGCAATGGCCATGTCCGCGTCGAATTCGCTGCCCGATTTCCTGGTGCCTGATCCTTTGGGTGTAGACATGATGGATCGGATCGGCATGGCGTTCGGGGTCATGAACACGCTGCCAGACAGAGGGAGTCCAGTTTAAGGGGTTCGTACCGATCAGCCTAAAGGGTGTGTCCCGTTAGGGATTGGCAATGCGGTCAACCCAGGGATTTTGTAACTTCCCTTTCAACCGTGTCCGGAGTGACTGTAGGCCCGCAAAAATGATCCGAGACGCAGTCGGGACGAATACGGATCATTTATGACGAATTATTCATAAGGGTGGACATACATGAACGGTAACACTCCGGCCGACGGCTATTTTGGCGGCGTCGCGAATGGCAACGGCTATTACTTCAAGGTTCAGATCGAAGACGGCAACGGCGGCACGGCCCCGGATGGGCGGTGGTCCTACTCCGCCGCGCCGGATGCCCAAGGCAACCAGGCGGACTTCCAGGGCACGGGATACTACCTCTATGGCTCGGCCGGAAGCACCAGCAACAACCGGACGCCGCCAGCGGACAGTCTGCTGTCGTTCAAGATTGAAATCCCGGAAGGGGAAGGCGGCGTCTATAATTTTCGGTCACGGGGATCACGGGATCCGGGCGCGGAGAACGACAAGCGAAACGATATCTGGCTCAGAATTAACGACAGCGCCGAAGACCTGCAGGTCTCGTCAATCAACTCCCTGAACGACTCCGCGAATGACGGTTTCATCAAGATTTTCGGTGTCAGGAACGAAAACGGTCGGGGCAACGTGTCTGACGGCGATTGGGGATATTCGGACCGTATCGACTCCAAAAGTCACAATGACCCTAACCCCCTGGCCCAGTTCAACCTGCCGGCCGGAACGCATACCGTTACAATCGGTGGCCGGTCCGAAGGCTACCATTTGGACTCCTTTGAATTGTATAAGGGCAGTGCACCGGGCGAGAACGCTGCGGGCTCGCCTTTCATCGCCGGTCTTCCCCCCTCCGATCCATCGGGCGACCAAACGGCCGATGATGGCGGTGGGGCCTTTGCCGACCAGCTTGTGGGCGGCTTCGACCAGATCACGTTCCATTTCGACGGCAATAACAATGATGACGACGACATCGCCGCCCTGCCGGTCGCAGCGGCGCTGACCAAGGCCGCCGGCCTCGAAGACAAGATGACGTTCTTCTACAGCAACAATGTCAGTGAGAAGAACGATGCCTACCAGGTCGGCGCCATGCGTGAGAGCGGCGCCTTCGCCGAGGACCTGGGCGTCACCACCTATGACTACACGGCCGGTGAAACGGAGGCGACCCAGGCGCTGGTCGAGATCCTGAATTCGGGCGAGAAGGTGCTTGCCATCGAAGGCGGCCCCATGGAAACCATCTACCGGGCCCTCGACCTGACCGACCCGGAGAATTTGTCCAACATCACGCTGCTGTCGCACAGCGGCTGGAATGAAAACCGTGACAAGATCACCCGGCCCGGCGTGACCGAGGCACGCACATGGTCGGATATCCGGCAGGATTTTCCGGAGGTGACGCTGCTGGAAATCGCGGATCAGAACGGCGGCAAGAATGCGGGTTTCAACAATCCGGAATGGGAGTGGCTCGACAGCACGAGCGATCCGGTCCTCCAAGAGATGCGCAGGCTGATGGTCAATGCCCGCGGCAAGGTGGACGACCCGTCGGATGCCGGCATGCTGTTCTATGCCCTGACCGGTAAGGAAAAAGCCGAGCCGGCGGATGCGCAGGCCTTTTTCGCGGACTTTCCACTGTCCGATGTCGTTCTGCCGCCCGACAGCGGTACGCCGGATCCGGATCCCGAGCCGGCGCCGGGCGACGGAAACCTGGAGCTGGAAGATATCCGCCTTCTGTTGATCAATGCGGAAACGGATACGGTCCTGGGCGAGATCACTGAAGACGGCGTCGTGCCTGCGGAAGGCGTCAGCGCGGACGACATCGCCAATGCGCCCCGCGGTGCCCTGACGATCAGTGTCACGCCCACCACCACGGACGCGACCATCGGCAGTATGATCCTGTCCGCCAATGGCGGCCGGTCCCAGACCGAGAACCTGGTCCCCTATGCGCTGTTCGGTGATGACACGAAAGGCGACTTCAACACCGGCACCGGTCTGCAGAACGGCGAGAACGACTTTTCCTTCGCGATCTATCAAGGCAGCAACGGCAACGGTGCTCTTCTCCTTCAGGAAACCGTGACTTTCGAACTCGCTGCCATTGTGGAACCGGAACCGGAGCCCACCGGATCCGTTTCCGGCACCTATTTCCTCGACCTCGACGGCAATGAGCGGTTCGGTGCGGGGGACACGGGGATCGGCGGCGCCACAGTCCGCCTGCTGAACGCAGCCGGTCAGCAGGTTGCCTCGACCCAGACCGCGCCGGATGGCACCTATGGGTTCGATGCGCTGGAAGCGGGGGACTACCGGGTGTCCTTCGAGGACGACGCCGAGGGTCGCGCCTTCGTGACCCCCGGCATTGGGAGTGAAGCGGTAGACAGCGATGTCGTCGGCACAACGCCGTCCGGAGACGGACGGACGGACAGCTTTGCCCTTGCCGATGGCGGGTCTGTCACCGGCCTCAATGCCGGCCTGGCTCTGCCGCCGGAGCCCGCGCCGGATCCCGAGCCTGCGCCAGATCCGGAGCCCGCTCCCGTCGATGGCGACCTTGGAATCGACGACCTGGTCCTCAGCCTGGTTGATGCCGAGACCGATCGCGTCCTCGGCACGATCGTGCCCGATGGCGGCATCGTTCCCGCCGATGGGGTGAGTGCAGAGGATATCGCCGCCATTCCCACCGGTCGCATGACGGTGTCGGTCAGCCCCGCGCTCGGCGGGCCGTCCTTTGATGGGAGCATGGCCCTGTCGGCCAATGGCGGCGCCACCCAGCGGGAAAATTTCGAGCCCTATGCCCTGTTCGGCGACAATATGGCCGGCAATTTCAGGGAAGGCACCGCCCTTGTGGACGGGATGAACAGTCTGTCGATCACCGTGCACGCAAAGGACAATCTGGAAGGGGCGTTGCTGCTCCGCGAAACGATCACCTTCGATCTGTCGCCGGAGCCTGAGCCCACGCCATTGCCAGACGGCGCCGACTATGTGGAGGCCTTCATTGCCACCACGGCCCTGGAGCAGGACCAGACCCTGACATCGGTCGGCTTCGGCGAGGTGATCGACGGCGATCTGCTGGACGGGGCCGGGCCGGTCACCTTCTATGTGGAGACCACCGACGAAGCGCCGGCGGTCGAGTCCATCCGCCTGACCTACGAGGGCGACAGCACTGTGGAGAATATCTCCGTCTACGCCCTGGGCGGCAACAAAGACGACGACTTTCTGAATGGCACCACCTTTGCCGAGGGCGCCCACGCCGTGCGGCTGGAATTATTCGCCCAGGATCAGGCCCAGGGCGACAAGGTCGCCGACTTTACCTTCGAGTTCGAAGTGGGCTGATCAAACGCTCCGAGACCATCGGAAAGGGCCGCCCCCGCCGGGCGGCCCTTTTTTTGTCCGGCGAGATCGCTCTGCGGCTTCGCCACACCGATGCCTGTCAGCCCCGTTCGAGGGGTTGGGTCAGGCAGTGCGGGCCGCCGTGCCAGAACCACAGCTCGCGGCCTTCGAAGGTGTCAACGGTCACGCCGTCAGCTTCAAGGGCGGCCCGGGTTGCCGGATTGCCGTCATAGGCGATGACCCGTCCCGGTACGGCCTGGACCACATTGGTTGCCTGGCGCCTCTGCTCCGGATAGGTCACGGACATGAAATGGCGGAAGATCGCCTCATCGCTGTTCCCTTCGGCCGCCCCCCCTGTGAAGGTAAGGCGATACCCCTCCCCACGCAGATAATCGACGAGTTTCAGATCGCCCAGGCTGTCCTTTTTGCCCGTACCTGCCTTGAACAGCGCCACCTTTCCAAAGCCTTTGAGGATGGCAAGGCCCGCCTCGGCCTCGTCCACGTCAAGCCCCGTGTCGGCGCGGGCTCCGCGGATGAAGCGGGCCAGGGGACCATCCTCGCTGTGCGCCTTTTCCATGAGAAAGGGCAGCGCGAGGCCGTGCCGGGGACCGACAAGCGTGAAATAGGTGTCCAGGTGCAGCAACAGGACACGCAGGGCACCGGCCGGCCCGCTCCGGGACCAGGGTCCGCGCTTCAGGAAGGCCTTCTCGACCGTCTGGACCGTCAGCACATCCATGTTCAGCCGGCGGGCGAGCACCGGGGCGATGCGCGGATCCGTACGGTTGCCAACGCCCAGGACCAGGGTTCCGGCATCGGCCACCATGGCGTCGCCCCCTTCGATGATCAAGCCCTCCTCGACCGCGTCGAAGACGATGGGATAGTCCTTTAGCTGAGGGGCATGGGCATAGAGAAAGCGCAGGAGCATGTTTTCCTGGCCCCGGCGGGCCGTCGCGGCGCGGCCCATCACGAGGCCCTGCGGCGTCATGAACGCGCTGTCGCGGGTCCACATGGTGCTGGTGGAGCGTGGCCCGCGATGGACATAACTGCCGTCCGGACCCAGATTGAATTGAACCGAAGCATCGCGCCCGAGGATCATTTCCGCCGTCACCTGGGACGGGTCGGCGGAGAGGCGCGGAAAGGAGGCCTTCAGCCAGGCGGCGAACACGCCGCTGGAGCGGGTTGCCTCCATGGCGGATGCCAGGGCATCCGCGACCTCGATCACCTCCGCCCCGCTCGCGCGCAGCAGATCCATCAGGCCGGCCTGCTGGCGCGCCATGGCCACCCGGTCCACCTCGGCATAGGGCACAAGGCCCTGCCCCCGCTTGCCGATGGCCTGTTCGGTCGGCGTGACGGAATGGACCAGCACCTTTTTCAGACGTCCAAAATCGGACGTGAGAAAGGGCGTGTCGGCGGCCCGGGCCGGGCCGGAAAACTGGGCCCCCGCCATGGCGGCGGCACCCAAGGCAAGCCCCGATTTCACAACCTGGCGGCGCGTGGTCATTGATCTTTCCTCCATATGGGGGACGCGGACTGACAGCTCCGCCACCGGTCCGTACGGTCCTCAGACTGATTGGAAAGTCCTGCGCCGTCCATGGCAGAGTGCAGCGTCCCGCCGGCCCATCGCAGACAGGGCAAGCGATGGCAGTGTCGGGCGGGGCTCAACGAAGGGGGGACACGCGGTGGCCAATCCCAACCATGTCGAGATTCTGCACAAAGGCGTTGCGGCCTGGAACGCTTGGCGCCAGGAAAACCCCGACATTATTCCAGACCTCAACCATGTCGATTTCCACCGGGAGCTGATCGACAACCCCATGTTCACGGTCCCGCAGAACGAGATCGACCTGCGCAACCGACGGTTCAACCTGCCCGAATGGACCACCATGGATGTCATGCTCACGGGGATCGATTTCAGCCGGACCAATCTGTGGGGCGCGCGCCTCCACCACTGCCGCTTTGCCCGGGCCAATCTGTTCGAGGCGGATCTGTGGGGCGCCGATCTGACGGGGGCAGACCTGTGGGGCACGGATCTGACCGGCGCGGTCATGCGCCAGACCAACATCTCTGGGGTCCGCCTCGCCGAGGCGACCTATGACCGGCGCCGCATGCTGGGCCAATTCTTCGGTATCCAGGGCGCAGAGACCTGTTACGGCCACCCGATCCTGCGGCGCGATATTCTCGACCAGGAATATATCGATGCGTTTTTCCGCGAGACCCGGATCATCGTGCGGCCAACCTGGCAGCATATCGACAAGCTCGATCGCGCCTTTGAGGACTGGTCCAGGTTCGGCCGCCCACGCGGCGTGCGGTGGCGCGCGCTCCACCGGATCATGCTGCGCAAGCTCTTGTTCGAGTTCTGGCGGCTGACGGATTTCGGACGCAGCATGGGCCGGGTGGTGATCTTCGCCGCCGTGATGATCGCGGCCTTCGGCTTCGCCTTCGACCTTGCCGAACAGGGTGGTGCGCTGAGCTTCCTGCCCACATCGGGCACAGACAACGCGTTCCGGCCCTATTTCGCGGCGGCAATCGGTTTCTCGACCCTCGGCCTGACGGATATTCTGGTTGCCAACACCCTTGCCGGACAGCTTCTGCTTTTGGGGAATGTGCTGTCCGGTTTCACGTCTCTCGGCCTGTTGCTGGCGGTCTTCGGCAATAAATTCGCCCGGCGGGCCTGAGACCCGCCGCGCGCATCGGCAGCTCGGGCTCCTCAGCTTTTGGGCCCGAGCCTCAGCTTTTGGGCCCGAGAAAGAACCGTCCCAGTGCGAAGAACGCCAGGGTCACGCCCTCGACGATCATCGGCGGCATGCCGCCCTCGGCCGGCCCGAACATCAGCAGAGAATATGTCCGCCCCGCCAGGGCGAGACCGAACAGCGCGATCGGCGCCGACATGAGGGCAGCCCGGTTGAGAAGAGCCGCGGCAAGGCAGAACAGCCCCGTGGTGCCGAAAAAGGCCCCGAGATCGGCACGCAGCGTGGCCGTGCCCAGATCGTTCAGGCTGGACAGGCCCAGCCCCTCCGCCGCCGTCATTGGGTCCATCCAGAAACGGGCCGCCAGAGCGAGGCCCAGAAGTCCGAGGACGCCCACAAGCACCCGCAGGATCAGTTGAAGCATTGTTTGGTTCCTTCCTGGTCGAACCGGACCCCCTGCCCGGTGCCTGTTGCAGAATAGCAAGGACGTCCGACGAGGTCTTGCAAGGATTGGCCATGGTGCCGATCCAGCCTATGGTGTGGCCCCGCGTCGGAAAGGCCGGCGTCGCGTTCAAGGAGAGTAAACGCATGACACGCATGATCACCCAAGCCGTCCTCGGCCTTCTGCTCGTCTGGAGCGTGCCCGCCGCCGCCGCGCTGTCGGACGCCGACGTCAAGCGGTTCGTCGAAGGGCTTCCGGCCGCATTCGAACTGAACAAGACCTTCGAGGCCGAAGGTCTCGACGTCTCCCTCGATGCGGATGTCAAGGCTGGCAAGCCCGTGCCGACGACACCGTTCACGGACGGTCTCAAAGCATTGCGCGAGGCCTCCTCGGACGCCTATGGCCGCTATGCCAAGCTGGTTAAATCGCAAGGGTTCGCCAGTCCCGAAGCCTGGGCCGAGACCGGTGACCGCGTCATGCTCGCCTATATCGCCCTGAAGACGCCCGCAGAGGCGCTGGAAATGGCCCAGAGCATGACACCGGCCCAGCTCGACATGCTGCCGCCGAATATGCGCAGCACCGTGGAATCGGCCATGGCCTTTGCGAAGACCGTTCGCACCGTCCCCCAGGCAGACCGTGATGCCGTCGCCCCCTATGTGCCCCAACTCGACGCTTTCATCGATCTGGAAGGCCAGTCTTACGGGGAATGAGGCCTCGCCGCCGCGTTGCGCGGGAGGGACTCTGGACTTACCCTCCCGCTCATTCGCTTTGTCTAAAAACTGTTCACCCAGAAACCTGTTCACAAGGAGCCTGACCCATGAACCGCCGCGCGCTGCTGGGATTTTTCCTGACCCTGCCCTGGCTGGGGGCGGGCCAAGCCGCTGCCGGTGCCCGCGGCGCAGGGCCACGCCGGATTCAAAAGATCGCAGGCCCCTTCGTCATCGTGGACGGCTGGGTCCTGAACGAGAGCGATCTTCCTAAACTCTTCCCCGAACATAGATATTGATCCGTCCACGGTCCGGCGACGGGCCGGGGCCATACGCCAGGGGGCTTCCATGCTGTACGACACCATGGTCCAGGACGGGTTCACGCCCGAGGGTCCTTACGATGTGTGCATTGCCGGCGGCGGGGTTGCCGGTCTGGTGCTGGCCACGCAGCTCGCAGACCGGGGCAAACGCATCCTGCTGCTCGAGGCGGGCGAACTCGAATACACGGACCGGTCCCAGTCCCTTTACGAGGGCGACAGTGTGGGCCGGGAATATGTGCCCCTCGACGCCACCCGCATGCGTTATCTGGGCGGCTCCTCGAACCACTGGCAGGGCTGGTGCCGCCCTCTCGATCCGGCCGATTTCGAGCGGCGCGATCACATCCCCGAGTCCGGTTGGCCGATTTCCTACGCCGATATGCGCCGTTACCAGAGCACCGCCGCCGAAATCCTGGAGGTCGAGGACTTTCCTGACCCGGAGCAACAGGGCTCAGGCAACCAGCCGATCCGGGACATTACCTTCCGCCATTCGACGGTTCGGGTCGGCGAGAATGGTCCCTTCGGCGAGAAATATCTCGACGTTCTGAAAACGAGCAACCGGATCGACGTCCTGCTCAATGCCAATGTGGTGGATGCGGAACTGGACCTGGAAACAGGGCGCGTTTCAAGCTTCCACTACCGTGGTTACGGCGCCGACGCGCCGGTTCAAAAAGCCTCCGCGACCCATTTCGTGGTCTCGATGGGCGGGCTCGAAAACCCGCGTTTCCTGCTCAATGCCAACAAACAGTTTCCGAACGGCCTGGGCAACCAGCATGACCATGTCGGCCGTTACTTCATGGAACACCCGCATTTCGATTTCGGGGCCTATATCGTCAATCCGGTTACCACAAAATATGGGCGTACGGATAATTTTGTCGCGGCAACCGATGCCTTCGTGAACGATGCCGGGATCAACAAGTTCAATGTGCGCCTGGTCGAGATTCCCGAACTGCTGCCGCCGCGCCATCTGAGGGATCGGATCAAGACCATCGTCTGCAGCAATGAAACTCTCTGGGACATCTACACGCTGTTCGACAACAAGGTCGCCTGTGCCCGGGGCAAGAATGCCGGCTATCTCCGTCTGGCTTCCGAGCAGGTCCCCAACCGGGAGAGCCGGGTGCGACTCTCCGACAAGCGGGATGCGCTCGGCCTGCGGAAGATCGTCCTCGACTGGAACCTGACCGATCTCGACGCCCAGACCATCCGCGAGGCGGTACTGGAAATGGGGCGCCATTTTGCCCGCAACGATTTCGGTCGTATCCGGATCGATGAGTGGGCCCTCGCGGAGGAGTGGCGGGTGCCGCAAATCTCCGAAGGCTTCCGGGCGATCGGTCACCACCATATGGGGACGACCCGCATGGCGGGATCGGCGCAGGATGGGGTGGTCGATGCCGATTGCCGGGTATTCGGCACCGAGAACCTTTACATGGCCGGATCAAGCGTGTTCCGCACGGTGGGTCACGCCAATCCGACCTTCACCATCGTACAACTCACCCTTCGATTGGCCGATCATCTGGCCGCCGCCTGAACGACCGCCGCAAGAACGGGGGCGTCAACCGGCGTGCGAGCCACTCGGAAGGGCATAGTTGACCACCGCGTGGCTCGCCGTCTTGTCGCTGCCGTCCGCCCTGATATCGACCTCAATGACGGCAAGCGAGCGCCCGAGTTTCATGAGGATTGCTTCGGCGATGACCGCCTCACCGATACAGGGCCGCAGAAAATTGATCGTCAGCGAGCTGGTGACCGCCATGGGCACGATGCCGATGCGGGTGAAAATCGCGACATAGGCCGCGCTGTCCGCAAGCGCCATTTGGGTCGGCCCGGAAATATAGCCACCGGGGCGGATATTGCTGCGGTCCACCGCGAGGCGCAGCCGGGCATAGTCTTCCCGCACCTCGACAATCCGGTCCCTGCCGCCGCCGCCGGGAAACTGCTCCGCATAAAATGCATTGACTTCGTCCGCCGTCACCTTGCTCGCCATGGTCCGCCTCCCCTTTCGGCGTTGCCCAAATCTGGGGACCATGATTTCACGGTTCGGACTTTATGACGACACCGCCCTTCATAACGAAGGGCACTGTTTCCAGGACGCGAATGTCGTCCAGCGGGTTGCCGTCGACGGCGATGAGATCCGCAAGCAGTCCCGGCTCGATCCGGCCTCGATCGTCCACACCCAGCAGATCGGCGGCATTGATCGTCGCCGTTTGCAGAGCGTGGAGTGGGCTCATACCGCGCCGGACCATGGCATGGAACTCCCGACCGACAAGGTCGAAAGGCAACACACCGGAATCCGTTCCGAACGCGATTTTGACGCCCGCTTCCAGGGCCAGGGTGAAGCTGCGCTCCACAAACTGTTTGAGATAGGCCCGCTTCGCACGCGTGTTTTCCGGGGTCTTCGGAGGCAGGGGCCGGTCCCGCAGATAAATGGTCGGCACGAGATAGGTGCCCCGGCGGACCATTTCCTCGACGATCTCGGGGGTCAGGACGGAGCCGTGCTCGATCGAGGCTACCCCCGCCTTCACAGCCGCCAGAATGCCCCGAGCCCCATGGGCATGGGCCATGACCTTGAGCCCTTGACGGCTCGCCTCCTCCACCACGGCGCGCAGTTCCCCGGCGGAATATTGCTGCGCGCCTGGCAGATCGCCCCGGGAGAAGACGCCCGATGTGGCACACACCTTGATCACCTTCACGCCGTGCTTGGCCTGGTAACGCACGGCTTTGAGGATTTCGTCGGTCCCGTCGGCGATGCCTTGTTTAGGGCCCAACTCCATGACACCGGGTGCGAAGCCGCCCACATCACAATGGCCGCCAGTGATGGAAATGTAATGGCCGGCCGGAAACATCCGGGGCCCGACGACCCGCCCGGCCTCGATGGCCCGCATCAGGGCGACGTCGGGAAAGCCCGGCCAGGCCCCCGCATCACGCACGGTCGTGAAGCCGGCACCCAAAGTCTGACCGCCGAATTGCACGCCATAAAGGGCCCAGTCCGCCGGCGTCTCGATCACCGGTGCGCGCGTCCAGTGGTCGGCGGTAAAGAAATCCAGCGTGACATGGGTGTGCATATCGATCAGTCCCGGCAGCAGCGTGCGCTGGCCCAGATCGATCACGGTCAGATCCTCTTCGACCCCATCCGGCCCCGGCGCATCCGGCCCTACCGTATCCGGATTAACGGCTGCGATGCGTCCCCCATCGATCAGAACGCGGGCCGGCGCGATGACCGCGCCGGTGGACACGTCGATCATGCGGGCCGCCTTGAGAAGCACGACCTCGGCCTGGGCTGCGCCGCACGGCAACAGCATCCAAGCAAGGGCCAGCAAAAGCCTGCAAGCGCCCATGGACCAATGACCTCCCGTAATGCGGCATGGGGCCGGTGATCCGGCGTCGGGGAAGTGTCCGCATGACGGGACAGGGACGCCTCGCCGGACAGCCTGTCCCAGCAAAGTTAGCATCCGTACCGCGGCGGAGCCAGCCTCACCCGCCGCAGGATTCGCGCACGATCAGATCGGTGGGGAGCCGTTCGGAGGGCAGCGAGCGGGTGTCGTTGCCGCTCATCAGCTTGGAAACGAGCAGCCGGCCGGCCTTGGTCATGTCTTGAGCAATGGTGCTGAGCGCGGGGCTTGAATAGCGGGACAGCAGGATATCGTCATAGCCCACGACGGAGACATCCCGGGGCACGCCGACACCCGCCTGCCGCAGGGCCCGCACGGCGCCGACCGCAATCAGATCGCTGGCGGCGACGATCCCGTCAAAGGCCATGCCGCGGCCCAGCATGCCGCTCACCGCCACTTCGGCGGATTCCACCTCGAAATGGGCTGGCGAGACCAAACCCTCGTCATAGGGAATATCCGCCTCCTGAAGCGCTTCAAGATAACCCTGGTAGCGCTGGAGAGTCTCCGGCGCCTCCGTGTGCCCCAGAAAGGCGATGCGCCGGCGGCCGAGCCGGATGAGATGGGCCGTTGCCCGCCGGCCGCCCTTTGGATTGTCGCTGCCTACGGAGCAATAGGTCTGCTCCTCAAGGGCGGCACCCCAGACCACGAAGCGGCTGGATGATTGGGCCAGACGGTTGAAGCGGTCATGGAGCCAGCTCTGCCCGAGAAAAATGACGCCTTCGGCCCGGACCGACGCCATCAGATGCTCAAGCTCCTCATAGTCCCGGGGCGAAACATGGGAGACGATAAAGTCGCATCCAGCCTCGCGTGCCGCATCGCCGACCCCGCCGATCAGCTCCAGATAGAAGGGGTCGGCAATGCGCGCCTGGCGCCCCTGAGGGACCGGCAGGACCAGCGCAATCGTGGCGGACATGCCGCTCAGCAGCGCCGGGGCAGTGGCCCGGAAGACGTAATTGTTTTCCCGGGCGATCTTCCAGACCCGCCGTTTGGTGGCCTCGCTGACGGCCGGGCTGTCATTCAAGGCGCGCGAAACCGTGGCGATGGATACATCAGCAAGCTGAGCAAGATCCTCAAGCCGCACGCTCCGCTTCACCACTCGCGCCTCCTTCGCTGCGCCCCACTGCTTGGGAAAAGGGCTGGGGTTCAGTGCCCCGCCACCACGGGCACGGCCCGGCCCGGACGATCGGCCCCGTCATCGACCCACAAGGTGGCGAGCCCCGCCACGAAAAGGCTCATCCCGCCGAGGGCAAGGGCGTAGATCGCCTCGCCCCCGAACAGCCCCCGCACGAAGACGCCCAGGATGCTGGCGGCCAACAATTGTGGGATCACGATGAAAAAATTGAAGATCCCCATATAGATGCCCATTTTGTGACCCGGCAAGGCCCCGGAGAGAATGGCATAGGGCACGGACAAAATGGACGCCCAAGCGATGCCCACGCCCACCATGCTCAGCAGCAGCCAGGCCGGATCCCGGATGACCAGAAACGACAAGAGCCCCACACCGCCACAGGACAGGCAGACCAGATGGGCCCCCTTGCGCCCGACCCGCAGGGCCAGAACCGGAATGGCAAAGGCCGCCAGGGCCGCGAAACCGTTGTAGGTGGCGAATAGCAGGCCGACCCAGTCGGCCCCCTCGTTATAGGCCGCCGAGGCGGGATCGCGTGTTCCGTAATGAAAGGCCGTCACCCCGGCCGTCGCATAGATCCACATGGAAAACAGGGCGAACCAGGAGAAAAACTGCACCACGGCAAGCTGGCGCATGGTGCGCGGCATATGGAACAGATCATCCATGATTTCCGAAAAGGCATTGGCCGTCCGGCCCCGTTGCTTCAGCAGGCCGGCGGCGATCTGCATCAGGCCAAAGGCCACGCCGCAACTGCTGAGGATGAACAGCTCCTTCTCAAGGGCAAGCTGGGCGATCAGGATCGTCAGCACACCCCCGGCAACGAGCCAAAGGCTGCCGCTGCGGATCATCCGGTCCGGCGAGAATGGGGCGCCTCGATAGCCGGCGGAACCGGCCCCAACGCCCGGCAAACCGGTCGCCCCGTCGCTGGGCCTTTCGGCTGCTTCAAAGGCCCTCATCTGGTTCGGTGTGTATTCCCGGCTCGCCAAAACCGTCCACATCACGGACACGAAAACGAAAACCGCCCCGATGTAAAAAGCCAATTGCACCGATGGCGGCACAACGCCCGGCTGGGCCGTGTTCGCCACCGCGAACCAATTCGTCAGCATCCAGGGCAAGGCCGATGCGATCACCGCGCCCGTGCCGATGAAAAAGCTCTGCATGGCAAAGCCGGCGGTCCGCTGTTCCTGGGGCAGCTTGTCGCCGACAAAGGCGCGGAAGGGCTCCATGGTCACATTGATGGAGGCATCCATGATCCACAGCATGCCGGCGGCGATCCACAGGGCCGGCGCATTCGGCATGATGAACAATGCAAGGCTCGTGGCGATGGCGCCGAACAGGAAAAACGGCCGCCGCCGACCCAGCCAACCCATCCAGGTTCGATCGCTCCAATAGCCGATGATGGGCTGGACCAGGAGGCCCGTGAGCGGCGCGGCGATCCAGAGGATCGGCAGAGCCTCCACATCGGCGCCCAGGGTCTGGAAAATCCGGCTGACATTGGCGTTCTGCAGGCCGAAACCGACCTGAATGCCGAAAAAGCCGAAACACATGTGCCAGATTTGCCAGAAACTCAGGCTGGGCCGTGTGGCGTGGGCCATGGCGGACAGTCCTCCTTATCCCGGTGCCGCGTGTTTGAGACGCGTTGAAAATTTTTGCAAGCTTTGCCGGATGCTTGGGCCTTGTCGAGCCCTTTGTGGGACCTGGAATGCCCAACTGTCCCGTCTTCGCCGGAGCGGCAGGGGCTGGCCCCGCTGCAATATTTTTCAACCAGGCCCTGGCGCCGACACACGATATGACGCTTTGATACGAACAAAACACGCGCTTCAGGGAGAAGACCGCCAATGACCATCCAGGGCCCAGCCCTGCCCGGCGATGCCGTGCAGGACCATCTGCGCTTCGTCATCCTGATCAGTGCCATCGCCGCCCTGGGCGGGTTCCTGTTCGGCTTCGACAGCGGCGTCATCAATGGCACGATTGACGGGCTGCAACGGGCCTTTGGGTCCGACAGCATCGGCACAGGGTTCAATGTGGCGTCCATGCTGCTGGGCTGTGCCGCCGGTGCCTATTTCGCCGGCCGCATGGCGGACCTTGCCGGCCGGCGCACGGTGCTGATCGCGGCGGCCGTCTTTTTCATTGTCAGCGCCCTCGGGTCCGGCCTTGCCGGCGGGTCCGCGGAATTCGTCGTCTACCGCATTCTGGGTGGGATCGGCGTCGGGGCCGCCAGCGTGATCGCACCGGCCTATATCAGCGAGGTGGCACCGGCCGGTCTGCGCGGACGCCTCGCCAGCTTGCAACAGATCGCGATCATTGTCGGTCTCACCGCGGCTTTCTTGAGCAATTACGCCCTTGCGGGCGCCGCCGGCTCGGCGCGCAACACCTTCCTGCTGGGGTTCGAGGCCTGGCGCTGGATGTTCTGGGTGGAAATCATCCCGGCAACACTGTTCTTTCTGTCTCTTCTGACGATCCCGGAAAGCCCCCGCTTCCTGGTCCTCAAGGGGCGGCGGGAGGCAGCCGAAGCCGTTCTGGCCCGCCTGTTCGGCCGCCCATCTGCCGCCGCCAAGGCGACCGAGATCGATGCCTCCCTGGCCCAGGACCACCACCGGCCCCGGCTGTCGGATCTGTTCGTGGAGGGAACGGGACGGCTGCGGACCATCGTCTGGGTGGGGATCGGCCTCGCGAGCTTCCAGCAATTGGTGGGCATCAATGTCGTGTTCTACTACGGCGCGGTGCTGTGGCAGTCCGTGGGCTTCACCGAACAGGACGCCCTCCTGATCAATATCATCACCGGAGGGGTCAGTATCATCGCCTGTATCGTCACGATTTTGATGATCGACCGGATCGGCCGCAAGCCGATCCTGCTCGTCGGCTCCATCGGCATGGCCCTGACGCTCGGCCTCATGACGGCCGTCTTCTCGGGCGCCGCAGTGGGTGACGACGGCAAGCTTGTGCTGGACACCCCCATGGGCACGGCCGCCCTCCTGGCCGCCCTCACCTATGTGGTGTTTTTCAACTGGTCCTGGGGCCCCGTCATGTGGGTGATGCTGGGAGAAATGTTCCCGAATCAGATCCGCGGGTCGGGCCTTGCTGTCAGCGGCCTCATGCAGTGGTTGTCCAATTTCGTCATTGTCATGACTTTTCCGCTGCTGCTCGGCGGGATCGGTCTGGCCGGCGCCTACGGGCTCTATACGACCTTTGCGGTGCTTTCGATCATCTTCGTCCTTGCGATGGTGCGGGAGACCAAGGGCCTGGAACTCGAAGACATGGCAGGGTGACAGCCCTTGTCGACGGGCGGCCCGGCGCTCACAGGACCGATTGCCACTCAAAAAAATCCCCCGCCATCCGGGACGTTAGGGGAGCTTGTCTTTTAAGGAACCGTTAGGGCCAGGTTCACCGGGTTCCGTCGGGCTCATTGCCCTCGCTTTGCGCTTCAGGCTGGTTTGGGGTCTGGTCAGGGTCGTCCTGGATGATGACCGTGCCGTCCGGCACGCCCTGGCGTTTCTGTTTTTGCCGCACGCCCTCGATGAAGCGCCAGGCGCGGGGCGGCAGACCTCTCATGGCCGCGCTTTGAGAGGTGAACTGGTTCAGATTTGCGCTGCGACCGAACGGGGACACGCCGCCGGCCAAATCGGCGATTTCGAAGGTGTATGTGTCGGCCTTGAAGCTCTCATTGTCCCGCAACAGGGCGGCGACCGTGGGCTGAGCATAGCGATTGAGATGGCGGCGCACGTCCCGCGGCCAATCGGGAAAGAAGTAAGGACGCGCTTCCTCATAGAGCCGGGAAATCCGCAGACGGCCGTTCCGGAATTCGACCCCCCTCAAGGCATTCACGAATTCCGAAGCCGAATAGGTCAGCGCAGTCTCCAGATTGTCGGCTGAAAATGCCCTGGTCTGAAGGCTCGGACCCCCAATGACCCCGAGATAGAAGCCATACATGACCTTCGGGTCGGGCCAGTTTCGATAGACGATCTCAAAACGGATGTCGTTCAGGCTCAAGGGCACGCCGGCGATCGTGACGGCCTTCTCTTCGAAGATAATCCTCTGGATCCGCTTCCGGTCCAGCGCCTCGATGGGGTAGATCTCACCGATGCGCTCAATGGCCACCACATTGTGCAGGTTTAACCAGAAGGCCAACTGCTCGTCTTTGCTCAGACGGTGAAATTCAACCTGATGGGAGGCGATGTCCTCAAGATCCTGCCGATACTCTGTGAGGATCTTATAATTATTCTTGGTCATGAGACTGAACATAACACGATTGGCCTCGAGGCCATAGCGTGATTGGTGACCCTTGGCGATCCGGGTCCCCGTGGTGTCGTTGCGCCCGGCGTAAAAGCGCCGCCGCTCCGAAAGACCGGTGTTGAAAACGCTCCTCTGTAAGAAATCCGTCCAGAGTGCATAATCCAGCGTGTCCCGGCCATCGGGATCATGCTCGGCGAAATAGGACAGGTCGCGGGCGGCATCCGCCTTGTCCTTGGCGTGGACGTCACCGGCCCCATTGATAAAAGCCCCATTGATGACGACAAAAAGACAGACGGACCATATCAATCCGGTCATCGTCAAGCGCATGGCTTGTCCCTCCATTCAATCCGTATAGAGCCGGACATATTTCGGCCCTCCGGGACGATCCGCACACAAATCTCATTGAGTGCCCCTTGGCTTGGGACGGCCTTTCGCAATGGCCTTGTTCCGTTTTAGTCCGCCGGCCGCGCAAGGGGAACCGTGTGGGCTGCGCAAACCATAGCCATTTTTTGAATCCGGTGCACGCCAGAGAAGCATCCCTGCGCCGAGATTAGCGGTCGAAATCAGCCGGCCTGCTCATCTCAGGCCACGCGCCCAGATCGGGGGGCAAGCCCCGTAGCGATGTCTTCTGCATGTCCGTTAGGGTAAATCGAACGACGACGATTCAATCGCTCGAGCGCGTCAATCGCTTGAGCGGCCGCCGCCCCGCCCACGAGGTCACCGACCCATGACAAAAATCCCTACTTCGACCCGTTCCGTCAGAATCGAGGAGGCGCAGGCGCCGGAGGATGTGGCGGCGGTCCGCCAATTGTTCCGGGACTATGCCCTTTGGCTGAATGTCGATTTGCATTTCCAGGATTTCGACGGCGAAATGGCCCGCTTTCCGAAGGGTTATGACCGCATCCTGTTGGCCCGGGCGGACGGCGCGCCCGCGGGCGCCGTGGGTTTGCGCTCCCTTGCCCCCGGCATCTGTGAAATGAAGCGGCTTTACGTTCCGGACAGGTTTCGTGGGCTGGGATTGGGCCGGGCCCTGTGTGTGCGCCTCCTGGACGAGGCCCGGGGGCTCGGCTATCGCGCGATGCGCCTCGACACGCTGGACCGCCTGACCGAGGCCCTGTCCCTCTACCGGTCCCTCGGATTCGCGGTGTGTCCGGCCTATTACGACAACCCCCTTGAGGGCGTGGTCTACCTGGAAAAAGCGCTTTAGAAGCTGCGCCAAAGGACGGAGACTGACAATGGGTGCTCTGAACACGACACACCGGCCCGGCGCCGCCCTCCTGGCCCTGCCTCTGATCTGGCTGCTCGGCTGCTCCGACCAGGGGCCGCCCCCCGAGGCCGAAGACCGGGCCTCCCCGGTGCAGCCGGATCTCTGGCCCGCCTCGGCGCCGCCCTTCCCAGACGCTCCGGACCTGGAGGACCGGCTCGCCCAAATCCTCTCTATAATGACTTTGGAACAGAAAGTCGGACAGGTCATCCAGGCCGACAGCGCCTCCGTCACACCGCGGGAGGTCAAGCGCTATCGGCTCGGTTCGGTGCTCAGTGGCGGAAATTCCGGCCCCCTCGGAAAGCCCTATGGCACGGCGGAGCAATGGCTTGCCCAGAACGACGCGTTTTACGAGGCATCCGTCGACCCGGAGGGCGTGGAGATCGCCATCCCCGTCCTGATTGGGATCGACGCGGTCCACGGCCACAACAATGCGGTCCGTGCCACCCTGTTTCCCCACAATATCGCCCTCGGCGCGGCGCGGGACCCGGACCTCATTTTGCGGATGGGCCGCGCCGTGGCGATAGAATTGCGCGCGACGGGCCATGACTGGACCTTCGCCCCCACCCTTGCCGTGCCCCAGGATCCGCGCTGGGGACGGACCTATGAGGGCTTCAGCGCATCGCCCGATCTTGTCGCCGCCTATGCCGGGGCCATGGTCCGGGGTCTCCAGGGCGCGCCGGGACAGGACGGCACCCTGGGCGAGACCCATGTCATCGCCACGGCAAAACACTTCATCGGGGATGGCGGAACCCAAGGCGGCCGGGACCAGGGCGACACCATCCTTCCCGAAACGGTCCTTCGCGACATTCACGGCGCGGGCTACGGGCCTGCAATCAAGGCCGGCGTCCAGGCGGTCATGGCCTCCTTTTCGAGTTGGAACGGGCGCAAAATCCACGGCGATCGGGGTCTTCTGACCGATGTGCTGCGCCAGGGCTTCGGCTTTGACGGGCTGGTCGTCGGCGACTGGAACGGCCACAGCCAGGTTCCCGGGTGCACGGAAGAAAGCTG
Source organism: Alphaproteobacteria bacterium (assembly GCA_050331455.1). Lineage (GTDB taxonomy): Bacteria > Pseudomonadota > Alphaproteobacteria > JAJFIK01 > JAJFIK01 > CAYUYV01. Next base: position 18,572 of record JBHJGV010000021.1, on the reverse strand, counting down.
TCCGGCGGCCTTCAGTGCCGGCCTCGACATGTTCATGGCGCCGGACAGTTGGCGGGGCCTCTATCGCAACACTCTTGCGCAAGTGCACGCGGGCGAAATCTCCATGGCCCGCCTCGACGAGGCCGTCGCGCGCATTCTGCGGGTCAAGCTGCGTGCCGGCCTGTTCGACGCGCCCAAACCCTCCCAAAGGGCGCTCGCCGGCGGGGCAGAGACGCTGGGGTCGGACGCCCATCGGCGCCTCGCCCGGGAGGCCGTGCGCAAATCCCTCGTCCTCCTGAAGAACGCAAACGGTCTTTTGCCCCTTTCCCCTGACTTGCGGGTCCTGGTGGCCGGCGATGGCGCCGACGACATCTCCAAACAGGCCGGCGGCTGGACCCTAACCTGGCAGGGCGGCGGGCTCGACAGAAGCGCGTTTCCCGGCGCCACATCGATCTGGGACGGCATTCGTGAGGCCGTCTCCGGCGGGGGCGGCACCGCGATCCTGGCCCCGGACGGTGAGACCGCCGGGCCCTTGGATGTGGCCATCGTCGTCTTCGGGGAAGATCCCTATGCGGAGACACTGGGGGACCGGCAGGACCTGTCCTACAGCGCCGGTCGGCCGGACGATCTCGCCCTGCTCCGTCGGCTGAAGGCCAGGGGCGTACCGGTCGTCGCGGTGTTCCTGACGGGCCGGCCCCTGTGGACCAATCCGGAACTCAATGCCGCGGACGCCTTTGTCGTGGCCTGGCAGCCGGGCAGTGAAGGGGTCGGCGTGGCGGATCTGTTGTTCACCGGCCCGGACGGCACCCGGCGTCATGATTTCACGGGCCGGCTGCCCTTCCCCTGGCCGGCCGAACCCGACGACGTTCCGGACACGGGCGTCGGCCTTGGCGGCGATGCGCCCTTGTTTCCCATCGGACATGGTCTGGGCCTCGCCGATGCCGGCGCCCTGGCCGCTCTGCCCGAAAACATGGGCACGGTGGACCGCACTCCGCGGCGCACGGGACCAGTCCTTCAGGGAGCCGCCCTTCCGGGCCTCTGGTTCGCGGCCGCCCGCGCAGGCGACGGCGCCAGGGTCCGCTTGGCCCTTCCCGGGGACGAAGCCGGCGGCATCGCTGTCACCGCCATCGATACGGACCGGCAGGAAGGCGCGCTTGGGGTGACGCTCAACCATCCGGATGCCGTTTTTCTGTTGGCGGCGGATGGGCCCCAGGACCTTTCCCGGGAAACCAATGCGGCCCTCGAGATCGAGATCACGTTCCGTATGGAACCGGATGCCCCGGCGGTCGACATCGCCATGGTGGGTACCGGCGCGCCCGAAGGCTGGCTTGACCTGACGGCGGAACCGGGGACGGCCTGGACCACACGCCGGTTCAGCCTGTCCTGCCTTGCCCGAACCGCCGGGGTGTCCCCGGGCGCGGTTTCGGCGCTCCTCGCCCTGCGCAGCCCGGCGGCACCGACACGCATTGAGCTCGCGGTCGTGCGTCTTGTTCAAGATGCGGACGGCCGCGAGACCTGTGGTTGAGCGGTGCGGCCGTCACCGGGCCGTTGCGCCGCCCTGCACGCCGTTCTGCGCCGCATTCTGGGCATCCGCCACGGCCAGCGCCGTCATGTTGACGATGCCCCGGACCGTGACGGAATTCGACAGCACATGGACCGGCTGGGCCATGCCGACCAGGATCGGGCCAACGCTGAGGCCGTCATTGGCCGCCCAGCACAGATTGTAGGCGATGTTCGCGCTGTCGAGATCCGGCATGACGAGCAGGTTGGCGGCACCCGTCAGGGTACTGCCGTAAATGGCCTGCTCCCGGATTTCCGGCATCACGGCGACATTGGCCCGCATCTCGCCATCGACTTCGAAAGCAACGTTCCGGGCCCGAAGCAGCGCGAGCGTCTCGCGCATCTTTACGGCCGATCCGCGGTCGGAGGAGCCGAAACTGGACTGGGACAGGAGTGCCACCCGGGGCTCCACACCGAAGCGCCGGATCGCCTCGGCCGCCATCTCGGTGGTGTCGGCAAGGTCCTCCGCCGAAGGAGAAACCTGGACATTGGTGTCGGCGATGAAGAAGAACCGGTCCTTCAGCACGACAAGACGCATGGCCGCCGGGTGGTCCACCTCCGGCATGACACCGATAATGTCGAGCAGATTGTCCAGGTGGCTGCGATAGCGGTCCGTGGCTCCGCATAACAGGGTATCGGCGTCACCCGCCTTCACCATGGTGGCGGCGAGGACGGTGCTCCGGGTCTTGATGAAATCCCGGGCCATGTCCGGCGTCACGCCGCGCCGCTGAGCAGCCGCAAGATAAAGCTCGCTATAGGCCTCCGCCTTCGGATTGTCATAAGGGTCAACGAACGGCACTTCGTCCCCCAGGCTCATGCGCAGGCCGAGATCGGCGATGGCCTGGGCAATGGCGTCCTGGCGGCCGATCAGGATGGGCTCGGCAAAGCCGTCATCGAGGGCGATACGGGCCGCACGGAGCATCCGGGGATCCTCTCCCTCGGCGAAAACCACCCGTTTCGGGTTGCGCCGGGCCGCCTCGAAAACGGGCTCCATGACTTGGCCGGAGCGATAGACGAAGGCGTTCAGACGCCGCTTATAGGCCTCCATATCCGTGAACGGCCGGCGCGCCACGCCGGTATCGATAGCCGCCTGGGCCACCGCCGGCGCCACGGTCTCGATCAGGCGCGGATCGAACGGCTTGGGCAGGATGTAGTCGCGGCCGAATTTCAAGGAATGGCCCTGATAGGCCCGCGCCACCACATCGGACGGTTCCGCCTTGGCGAGATCGGCAATCGCCTTCACGCAGGCCCGCTTCATGGCATCGTTGATGGCCGTTGCCCCAACATCGAGGGCCCCGCGGAAGATAAAGGGGAAGCACAGAACATTGTTGACCTGGTTGGGGAAGTCGGAGCGCCCCGTGGCGATGATGGCGTCCGGCCGCACCTCGCGCACCACATCGGGATGAATTTCCGGGTCCGGATTGGCGAGCGCCATGATGATGGGGTTGCGCGCCATGCGCTTGATCCACTCCGGCTGGACGATGTTGGGTGCCGAGAGCCCCAGAAAGATGTCCGTCTTGTCAAAGGTCTCGTCGAGGGTCCGTTTGTCGGTGGCCCGGGCAAAGGCGCCCTTGTAAGGATCCATACCCTCGGGACGCCCCTCATAGACCACGCCGTGGATGTCGCTGACGGTGATGTTCTCCCGCTTGGCCCCGAGGCTGAGCAATACATTGAGGCAGGCGAGCGCCGCCGCGCCTGCGCCGGCACAGGTGATCGTGACCCGGTCGATGCGCTTGCCGGCGATGGCGAGACCGTTCGTGATGGCAGCACCGACCACGATCGCCGTGCCGTGCTGGTCGTCATGGAAGACGGGGATGGACATGCGTTCCTGGCACAGCCTTTCCACCTCGAAACACTCCGGCGCCTTGATGTCCTCCAGATTGATGGCGCCGAAGGTGGGCTCCAGGCGTGCCACCAAATCGGCGAGGCGGTCCGCATCGTGCTCGTCCACTTCGATGTCGAAACAGTCGATCCCGGCGAATTTCTTGAACAGGACCGCCTTGCCCTCCATGACCGGTTTGGCGGCCAGGGGCCCGATCGCCCCGAGGCCCAGCACCGCCGTTCCATTGGAGATCACGGCCACCAGATTGCCCCTGGCGGTGACCTCGGCCGCCGTATTGTCATCCTCGGTGATGAGGCGGCACGCGGCGGCAACGCCCGGGGAATAGGCCAGCGCCAGGTCCCGCTGATTGATCATGCGTTTGGTGGGCTCGATCCGCAGTTTCCCCGGCACGGGAAACCGGTGGTACTCCAGCGCCATTTCATCGAAGGCCTTGCCGGACATGGGCGGTACCTCTCTTTCCTTCTGTTATGGGATTGGGCGTGGTCCGATCATGGGCATGCCCGATCACGGGGCACAATGGACCGGTTGGGCGCGCGCGGCCGGCCCGGAGCGGTCCTCAACGGTCCGGGATTTGCGGGAACGGGGCGTGGGGCAAGGCCTGCCGGCCCGGTCGTGACTTGACCTCACCACCGGGCGGCGCGATCACAAAGGCGGGAACCGGGGGACACGGGAACCGGCACGGCGCCATGGCCCGGAACGGCGGCGCGAGCCCGGACACAGGGCCTTGGGGAACGAGAGATGGTCAAATCACCATTGACGCAGGCTGAACAGAGTTTCGTCGAAGCCATGGCCCGGGGCGTGGTCTGGGGCCCCGACTATTACCGGGACTGGCTGAACCGCCATGCGGGGGCCGACGCCGCCCAGCCCCGCCCGGCCGGCACACCCGGCCCCGCCGACATCGCCCCGCCTCCGGACGCCAAGCGCCCCGTGCTGCGCGCCGATATCATCCGTGTTCTGATCGACCAGAAAATGCAGACGGTCGAGACCGGCCAGCGCGATGTGGGCATGCCCAAGGGCGTGCAGGTGCGCCAAGCCCGCATCGCCGGCCGTCTGGACCTCGGCGGCGTGCGCCTCGACCGGCCCCTGTCCTTTGTCGATACGGTCTTCGATCATGGCATCGATATGCGGGACTGCGATGTGCGGGCCGTCACGCTCGACCGGTCCGTCGTGCCCCATATCGATGCGGCCAATGCCCGGGTGCGCGGCCATTTCCGGGCCCGGCGCATGCCCCGGACGGATTACATCAATCTCATCAGCGCCCGGATCGAAGGGCACGTCGTGCTCCAGGGTTCCGTGCTCAACCCCGAACACAAGCCCCTGGGGGAGAATGGCGGCATGGCCCTCCAGGCCAACGCGGCCCATTTCGGCTCCAGCGTTTTCCTCCGCCAGGGGTTCACGGCCCATGGCTGCGTCAGTTTCAACCGGGCACGGATCACGGGGCAGCTTGCCTGCGTGGGCGGACGGTTCCTGAACCCCGGCGGCCTGGCGCTCTCCTGCAATGCCGTCGATGTGGGGGTCGATGTCTTTCTGGACGACGGTTTCGAGGCCCAGGGCGAAGTGAACTTTGCCGGCGCCCAGGTGGGCGGACAGTTTTCCTGCTTCAAGGGCCGGTTCGAGAATGCCGAAGGCGTGGCCCTGGACTGCGATGGCATCGCGATCACGTCGGATGCTCTCTTGAAGGACGGATTTCTGGCGCGCGGGAAGGTCATCTTCGTGCGGGCCCGCATCGGCGGTGTCTTTCAGCTTCGCCAGCACAGCAGGGTCGAAGGCGATGTGGACATGTCCCAGGCGCGCGCCGCCGTGCTGATGGATGATCCGGGCTGCTGGCCGGCTCTGCCCTACCACATCTATCTCGATGGCTTCGTCTATGACCGGTTCGGCGACGGAGCGCCCTTGAGCTGGCGTATCCGGGTGCCCTGGCTGCGCCGCTCCCATGGCGGAACCGGTGTGGTTCCGTTCCGGCCCCAGCCCTGGAACCAGGTCGCCGAGGTGCTGACCGCCATGGGACGGGACCGGGACGCGGGCGTGGTGCTGCAAAAGCGGGACAAGGCGCGGCCCGTGCCGGCGGGCTGGCCGTTCACCAGCCTCGCGCGCGTGACGAAGGGGCTCAATGCGGCGCTGACCGGCTATGGCCGGCGCCCGAGCCTCACCGTGGTCTGGTGCCTTGCCGTGATCATCATCGGCACCGTGATTTTCTCGGGCGGGCGGGAGCAGGGGCATCTGGTGCCCCGGGACCCGGCCGTCCTGGCCGGCGCCCCCTATGGGGATGCGGGCACGGGCTCCGCCGCGGTTCCGGCGGGCTATGAGCCCTTCAAGCCCTGGCTCTATTCCATCGACTTGTTCCTGCCCCTGATCGATCTCGGCCAGGCCGGCGCCTGGATGCCCCGGGACCCGGTGGTACCCGTCACGACCACCCGTCAGCTTGCAGAGAAGTCCGTCGGTGAACAGATTTCGGACTGGGTGCAGAAATCCATCCTCGACTGGATCTGCAAGGCCTGGTTCTGGGTGCACATCCTGTTGGGCTGGCTGCTCCCCCCCCTGACCATCGCCGGCTTCGCCGGCTGGCTCCGCCGCCCGTGAGCGAAGAGCAAAGCGACGCTCCGTTTGCTGCAGTTCAAGCGGCCCACAGGTGAAAGACGGCCCTCACATCGTTGATGAAATGGCGCAAGGAGGGATCGGCTCGCGACGCCCGTTCAATATATCCTCAACGAACAAGGATATTTCACGCATCGAAGTCTCCTCTCAGAATGCGTTCTGAGACCGGCAGCCGCTCTTCATCGAGGGCGGTGGCGATACCATCTCGGCGCGCCAGTGGCCCCCAAGCGCTGAATGGATCGATCCGGGTCCGGCCATTCTCCTTTCGGACAATTCGAAGACACGCGTCCGGAAGCATGTCGGGCAGGATGGGCGAATGCGTGGTGACGATGTACTGGGTTTTCCGAACCCGGATGCGCGTCGTTAGGAATTCAGCAATCACCTCGATCCGGCGGGGATGAACACCGTTTTCCGGTTCCTCAAACCCGACCAGAGCCGGCGCCTCCTGCGCGCCCGTGAGGGCGAGCAGACCCAGCATGCGCAAGGTCCCTTCCGAAAGAACTCGGGCTGGAACCGCCACCCCTCCTTCCTTGAGCCGCAATTCCACTTCACCCAGATCGCTAACGTCGACTTCGATTCCTTCAATGTTGGGCATCAAAGTCTGTAATGCCTTTTCGACAGCCAGGAATTGTTTGTACTCGAGCGCCTTGAGCGTATTCAGGAACGCGGCCAATTCCTCCCCCATCAAACCGATATGTCGGACTTCCTTGACCGGGTTGGATGCCCGCATGCGCTCGCGCGGCTCAAAGTAAAAGAAAAGCCAGCTTTCGAGTTCCTTTCGGGCTGCCGCCAGATGTGGATAATGGGGCGGGTAGTGCGGAAGCGACAGAATCGTGTGGTCGAGATGCCGGTCGTAATAGGTTGGGTGTGCCTGCCCCTCCAACCGCAAATGAATTTTATCGTTCTGTCGTTCAATGAAAGGTTTTCGTTTTCCGGTTGGTTCTCCTTGATTATTCAAGGCTGCCAGATATTCGTCACTGACCCTCAAAATACCTTTACGCGGCAACATTTCGACTTCAATTCGGTAGCGCAGATCTCGCTCACGGACCGGTGCTTGCGATTTGGGATTCTCGTCCGATTGGCTGTCTCCACTGCGATGCCGCATGTCGCGGATCTGACGATTGACGGCCTCGACGACGGGGTCTGACAGATGGATGTCTGCCTCGATGGAAAAGTGGAGACTTTCCTGGTCCAACAGGCCCTTGAAACCGTCGCTCTTTATACTGAACGACTCAAGCGGCTTGCCTCTGTATGGAGGATCAAAGGCTTCCTTCAACGTTCTGCTGGTTGCCATTTTGGACAGCAGTTGAAGAGCGTCGAGCAGATTGCTTTTTCCCGCCGCGTTTGGGCCAAATAGGACGGTCAGGTCACTCAGGTCGAGCGCCACGTCATGGAGCGATTTGTATCCTTTAATATGAATCCGCTTGAGCATGCATGCCTTCTCCAAATGGGCCCCCTGGCTGCCCCAGCCGCGGTCGACCGCGCCTTCCGCCATGTTTTTTGGCAGCAAAGCCTGATCCGGGTGCCGAGGTCCATGCCGTGATCGCGTTCACGGCAAGCGGCGGATTTTGGGGGTCGGCATGTGAAGGATTTCGACGGGGTCGCCGAGGCGCACCGTGCCGGGGGTCGGGACGGTGCAGATGAGCCCGCCGCGCCAGTCCGGCGCCAGCGCCTTGCGCAGCCCGGGATGGGCCTCATCCATGCGCGAACAGGGAACCGTCTCGCCGCTGACCTCGAGGACCACGGAGCCGATGCGCAGCACGGCCCCCTTGACCTTTGGCAGGGCCAGACCATCGACCAGCAGATTGGCCCGCCGTGTGGTCCAGGGCAGATCGGGCCGCGGCTCCAGGGCGTCGAGGGCCGCTTCCCAGTCGGCCCGCGCCAACACCGTCACGAGCCGCTTGGCGTGGCGCCCCGCATGATCGCCCACGGGCCCGGCCTCGGCATCGATGGCGACCGCGTCGACCGCCTCCATGGGGGCCCGCCGGCCGGGGCGCAAGGCAATGCCGATCAGCGTGCCGATCGCCGCTTCGTCGGCTTGCACATCATCCTCTCTCGAACCATCCGTCTGCGTCATGCCGGGTCTCCCGGGGCCGGGTAGTCCGGCTGGGCTTCCGGCGCCGCCCGGGCGAAGGCCGGCAGGGCGCAGGCCGCCGCATCGATGGCAACGAGGCGCGGAAAGGGCGAGAGATCCACATTGAAGCGCCGCGCATTATACATCTGGGGCACGAGGCACAGATCCGCCAGCGTCACATCCGGCCCGAAGGCATGAGGGCCGCCCCAGCCGCGCCGGTCGAGCGTCTCCTCAAGGGCGGTGAACGCGGCCGTCATCCACTCGCTCGCCCAGGCCTCGACGGCCACTTCGTCAAAGCCCGCCTTGTCCCGCAGATAGCTCAGCACACGGCTGTTCTGTATGGGATGGACATCCGCGGCGAGGGTCAGACAGAACGCGCGCACGGCGGCCCGGTCGGCCGGTTCGCGCGGCAGCAGGGGCGGCTCGGGACGGGTTTCCTCCAGATAGTCGAGGATCGCCAGCGACTGCACGAGCACCTGACCGTCGATTTCGAGGGTGGGCAGCTTGCCGGCGGGGTTGAGGGCGAGATAGGGCGGCTGACGATTGGCACCCTGCGGACCCTCCAGGTTCACGACCCGGTGTTCCGCCTCAAGACCTTTCACGTTGAGCGCGATCCGCACCCGGTAGGCGGCGGAGGATCGCCAATAGCCGTAAAGCCTGATCATGGATCGCACCGCTCCCGACGGGCTGCCATCGCCGCGCCGATCATTCAGGCGCGTCCTCGCCGCTTTGCGCATCGTCCGCTATCTCGGCGTCACCTTTTCCTTCCGGCGGCAGAATGACGACGGGAACGCGGGGGCCGGACAGATAGGTCTTTGCGGCCTCTTGCACGTCCGCTTTCGTGATCGAGCGGTAGTCGGACAGCAGCGAACGGGCCGCCTCGATCTCATTGGGCTGGGACTGTGCAACCGAGACCACGGAACCGAGCCAATACCCGTTGCGCTCCAGTTGCTCTTCCACCGCCTCAACAATGGGGTTCTGGGCGCGCTGGAACTCGTCGTCCGTGATGCCCTCTTGGATCACGGACCGGGCCACGTCCTGCATGATCGCCACATAGCGATCCGTGTCCGACGGTTCGAGGTCAAGGCTCGCCACCAGGAAGCCGTAACCGGGATAGTTGGTGCTGAGCGCCGCATCCACATTGGGCGAGTAGGTCACCCCGTCCTGGCGCCGGGCCCGTTCGGTCATTTTCAGACGCATGACGGCCGCCAGCAGAGTGAGCCGGCGGCTGAGGCTGCGGTCCCGGGCGTCGGTCGTCTTCCAGTAGATCTGCGCAAGGGCCCGGTCCGGCTCGCCGGCATGGCGCAGCACCACCGGATCGGTGCGGTCCGCCGGAAAGGTCAGCATGCGCCCCTCCGCATGATCGGCCGGCGCGGTATCACGGGCCGGCAGCGCACCGAAAGTGCGCGCGACAGCCTCGATGGCACGATCGGGGTCGATATCGCCGACAATGCCGATTTCCAGATGCCCGGACGCCAGGGGCTCCCCGAGCCACGCCTTCACATCCTCCACGTCCAGGGCATCGATTTTGGCCCGGGGCGGCAAGCCGAACCGGGGGTCGTCGCCCCGAATGATGCGCGCTACATCCCGGCGCACGATCCCGCCCGGCGTGGCGTCAATGGTCTCGTAGAGGATCTCGATACCCTTGGTGAACCGGCTGACGGCCTCGGGACGGTAGCCTGGCGCCGTCACCGCCGCGGCCAGCAGTTCAAGCTGCCGGGTGAAGTCGTCCCCGTCGGTCCGGCCCTGAAAGGTGAAGGCATCAGCGCCGACGGAGAAATCGAGCCCGACGCTGCGCCCGGCGAAGAGGCCCACCAGATCGTCCAGGGAATGGGCCTCCAGGCCGCCGGAGACCATGACCTGTTCGGTCAGGATATCGAGACCCGGCTTGTCCTTGGGCTGAGAAACGGTGCCGCCGTCGATGCGCACGGAAATGGTGATGGTGTCCGCCTCGAAATCGGTCTGTTTGATGTTGAGGCGCACATTGTTCTCGAAACGGACGAGATGAAGATCGAGATCCTCGACCCGCTCCCGGGAGGCCACGACGCCCGGCGTACCGAAATCGGTATAGGCGAAGGCCTTGGCATCGGTGTCGGCCTTGGGCTCAACGGCGACGGCCCGGCTTTCCTCGAGCGCGGCGAGAACCGTTGCTTCGGGGCTCTCCGCGTCAAGGCCGTTCATGGTCGGCGGACCGGACACAAAGACCTGAATGGGCAGGGGCTCCCAGCGGCTGCGGAAGGCTTGCGTCACGCTTTCGACGGTGAGGGCGTCGCGGTTCTCCCGAAAAAGAGCAAGCTCGGTTTCAGGGGTTGAGAACACCCGGTCGCCGTGGAGCGCCCCGACCAGTCCAGAGGCCAGCGCACTGGACTCACGGGTCGCCGACCCGTTGACGGCGTCTTCAAGGGCGGTTTCCAGATTGGCGATCTGTTCGTCGAACTCAGCCTGGGTAAAGCCATGCTCCAGGGCGCGGCGCAGTTCCTGCTCCGCGACCGCCAGCGTTTCGCGCCACTGGTCCGGCGTCGTGGTCAGGCTGACCACGGAAAACGCGGCGATGTCCAGGAAATCAAAACCGTTCGCTCCGCCCCCGAGGAACACCGCATCGGGCCGGCGCGCGAGGGTCGCGATGCGGCGCGACAGGATAGCGTTCGCGAGGGAAAGTTGGAGATCAGCCATGCGAGTGGCCTGGGTGTCGGCCCGGTCCTCGAAGGGCTCGACACCAAAAAGCTGGACCTGGGTCGGAAGATCGGGATCGGAGACCGTCCCCACCCGGGTCTTCGGCAGGCGGTCGGCCAGCGCGGGCCCGGCATCGACGGCCAACGGCGCCGATCGCTCGAAATCGGCAAACACGCCCCGCAGGGTCCCTTCCACGGCCTCGGCGTCCACATCGCCGACGACCACGACCGCCATGGCATCGGGCCGGTAGGTCCGCGCATAGAACCGGGAAAAATCCTCGGCCGTCATGGTTCGGATTGTCTTGGCGACGCCGATGGGGAAGCGGTCCAGCATCTCATGGTCGGGCAACAGGAAGCCGTAAAGCGCCTTGCTGCGTCGGAAATCCGGCGTGTTGCGGAAGCGCATTTCCGACAGGATCACGCCGCGTTCGGCCTCGATGGCTTCCGCATCCAAGGTCAGCCGGCCGGCGAACTCCCGGAACACCCGCAGCCCCTCGCCGATCAGCTCCGGCGTCGCCTCGGGCAGGTCGAGTTGGTAGACGGTCTGGTCAAAGCTGGTGAAGGCGTTGGTGTCGGGACCGAAGGCAAGACCCAGGCGCTCCAGGACCTTGACGACCTCATCCCCCGGCAGACCTTCCGATCCCTTGAAGGCCATATGTTCCAGGAAATGGGCCATACCGCGGATCTCGTCCGTCTCGTCGAGGGAGCCGGCGGCCACGTAAAGGCGCAGGCTCACGCTCTTTTTCGGCGTGGTATTGGGCAGGATCGCGTAGCGCAGACCCGTGTCGAGCCGGCCCCAGGTGACGGCCGGATCAACGGCGATGTCGCTGGCCTCGTGGGGCCAGGATGGGCCCGCATCGGCGGCGGCGGCGCTTGGTGCGGCCGGTGCCTGAGTGGCTCGCTGCTCCTCCGGTGCGCCATCGCAGGCGGCCAGAGCGACCAGCATGGCCGCGCCGAAAACGCGCCGCAGGACGCGCTCAAGAAAAGTGGACCAGCCAAAAGACCCTGTATCGACCGACATGCGACGCCCCATTGTGACGAGAACTCCCATTTGCGCCGGAGCCTAAGAGGTTTGAGCGGTGAGGGAAAGCGGTGATCCCCCCGGCGTGCGGGGGGACCCTCCGCACACCCCTGCGCCCGGCCAGCCCTACCGGTCGGCGCCGCCGCGGCCATTGTGCCCGGCACAGCTTGGCCCTTAGACTTTGGTCGTGGACAAACACGTAATATGGGAGGACCCCATGGCCGAGGCCCAGATGCAAACGGATATCCCGACCGGCCCCCTGGACCGCGAGGCGGAGCTTTTCGACCTGCGCATGTCAGAGGCGGCGCGGCCTCTTCTGAACCACGTGAAGACGTTCATCGCCACGGTCGTTGACCCGATCACGGAAGAATTTCATCGCCTGGGCGAGAACCGGGCGGACCGCTGGAGCTATGCGCCGGGTCAACTTGAGCTGCTGGAAAGCGCGAAGGACCAGGCCAAGGCCCAGGGATTGTGGAACTTCTTCCTGCCCGATGCGGACACCGGCGAGGGCCTCAAGAACCTGGACTACGCCTATATCGCCGTGGAACTGGGCAAGAACCCGATTGCTTCGGAATGCATGAACTGCTCCGCCCCGGACACCGGAAATATGGAAGTGCTGGAGCGGGTGGGCACACCGGCCCAGAAGGAAGAATGGCTGAAGCCCCTTCTCAACGGTGAGATCCGCTCCTGTTTCGGCATGACCGAGCCGGGCCTTGCCTCCTCGGACGCCAAGAATATCGACACGCGCGCGGTGCTGGAGGGCGACGAGTGGGTGATCAATGGCGAGAAGTTCTACATTTCCGGTGCCGGCGATCCCCGATGCAAGATCATGATCTGCATGGTGAAGACCAATCCGACGGCGCCGTCCCATTTCCAGCAGTCCCAGATCCTGGTGCCGCTGGACACGCCGGGTGTCCACATCATGGGGCCCATGCTGGTGTTCGGTCAGGACGACGCGCCCCACGGCCACATGCATATCGTGCTCGATAATGTCCGGGTGCCGAAGGAAAACATCCTGCTTGGCGAAGGCCGCGGCTTCGAGATTTCCCAGCTCCGCCTTGGCCCGGGCCGCATCCACCACTGCATGCGCTCCATCGGCGCGGCGGAAAAGGCCCTCGACCTGATGATTCACCGGGGCATGACCCGGGAGGCGTTCGGCCGCCCGCTGATCCAGCTCGGCAAGAATCTGGAGCAGGTCTCGCGCGCGCGCATCGAGATCGAGGCCATGCGGATGATGGTGCTGAAGGCCGCCAAGGCCATGGACGTGCTGGACCGCCGCGAGGCCCGGGTCTGGGTGCACATGGTCAAGGCCATGGTGCCGGAAAAGGTCTGCGAGATCATCGACCAGGCGATCCAAATCCATGGCGCCACTGGCGTGTCCCAATGGACGCCCCTGGCGCGCATGTATACCGGCCAGCGCACCCTGCGCATCGCCGACGGCCCGGACGAAGTGCACCACCTGGTCGTCGGCCGCGCCGAACTCGAAGCACACCAGGCCCGGTTCAAGGGCTGATCGGCGAGCAACGATCCGCCGGATGACAGATTGCAGAGCGGTGGGCCTCGGCCCACCGCTCTGCGGGACATTCATGGGACCTGGCATGGGACCTGGCATGGGACCTGGCATGGGACCTGGCATGGGCCCTGGAGCGAGTGCCCGTCCTGGGCCAGGGCCCACCCCGCGAATTGCTACCAATTACTCTTTATAATGATTATTTTGGTGGGGCTGATCTTTCGATCCCCTGGTCGTCCAACACCCAATCCATCACCACGTCGCGGCCGGCGGTGTAGTCGGCGAAGGTGGGGGCGAGGCGGATTTGGGGAGCCAGGGATCCCGCCGGCACCTCGTGGATTTGGTTCAGGGTGAAGCAATAGGGCTCGCCGGTGCAGCCCTTTTCCCAATCGTGATAGCCGGTGGCGTAGTTGATGGCGTAGCCCGAATTCGGCAGCACGAAGCTCATCCCCCGCTCAGCCCAGAACTGTCCGCGGTCGCCCATGGGCGTCCCGATAATGACCGATTTCTCACCGCCGTAATATTTCAGCATGGCGACGGCGACGATGGCCGCGGAAAAGGTCTGGGGACCGACGGCCAGATAGAGTGTCCCGCCGGGTTTCACTTTCTCCGGCGCGGCCTTGGCAAAGGCGATCGCCTTCGTGTAATCGCCGCCGGAATTCCAGCGATAGTCGACCACCAGATAATCGAGGGACCCGTCCGGGATGCCCGAAAGCGCAGCCTCGAAAAATGCAGGCACGGACTGGGTCGGGCTTCCAAAACCGGTCTGTGTTCGAATGTAATGGCCGCCCCCCGGCAGAGGCGCAAAAAATGGGGCATCGAGATCACGCAGGTAAAGCGGCGCGTCATCGCCCTCCCGGGTGAAGGCCCGGACCCAGAGGGCATCGGACTCCTCGGGCAAGACCGCAGGCGTCACCCGCCGCCAGGCCCGGCGCCGCGGCAGAGCGCCCGGGTCCTCGGGCGCGACAGCCTCAAAACGCATGGTCGTGACGGCGCCATCCGCCGCTTCCAGAGTGAAGGTGATCCCCTCGGGCGATTCGGCAAGCCCGGCTGCATGGAGAATGGCCGGCGCCTCGATCATCAGGGGCGTGAGCGCCCGGCGCCAGGGCGCATTGCCGCCGCGATAGGCGCTGAGGCCCGCCACCACCTTCGCAATGGGCCGTCCATCCACGGCCAGCACGCGCTGACCCACGGCGAGAGCGTGGCGCGCCTCGGCCCGCACCACAAACAGTCCGTCGGCGAACCAGTGGAGCCGCGCCCGGATGGTCTTGAAACGCCGATAGAGCGGCTGGTCGCTGATGCCCGTATGACCGTTGTCTGCCAGGGCCGCCGCCTTGGCGATCAGCAAATAGAACGCCGCGTCGCTCATATCGGCGAGCTTCGGCGCCGCCCCATCGAGCAGGGCGGTGAATTCCGCCCTGGCGCTTTCGGAAAAACTGCGGTCGATTGTGATCAGCTTGCGGAGATAATCGAGGTCCTGGGCACGGGCTTGCGCCGTGTCGGCGGGCTCGGCATAGAAGGGCGGGATCAGGATGGTGTTGTAGGTCACCACCATATGGATCATCCGCCAATAGAGGGCGAAAAACACGACCGTGGCGACCAGCCAGGATAAAAAGAGATACCACAGTCCCCGCTTGAGCCAGACCGCCCATCCCCTGCGCGTCGTTGTCGTGCCCATGGTCCCCTCCCCGTTCCGAGCCTGCGCGATGCGCCCCCTTGATTGAAAGCACCCACGCCTCGACATCTCACCTGAGATCAATGCTAGCACGGCTTGGCCCGTCGCCCTTTCAAATGCAAGCCTCGTATTGGAGTCCGGCCATGAGCCACCACCACAGTCACGGCGCCCATGACGGAGTGAGCTGGAAAACCTCCGCCCACGTCACACTGCACTGCCTGACCGGCTGTGCCATCGGCGAGGTGACCGGTCTTATCGTCGGAACCGCTTTGGGGCTCGGCGTGTGGGGCACCATGGGGCTCGCCACGGCGCTAGCGTTCCTGTTCGGCATGGGCCTTGCGGTGCTGCCGGTGATGCGCCAGGGGGCCAGCTTCGCCCGCGCCTTTGGCGCCGTGTGGCTCGGCGAGGTCATTTCCATTGCCGTGATGGAACTCGCCATGAACGGCACGGATTACGCGATCGGCGGGGTCCAGACCGGCTCCCTCACGGCGCCCTTGTTCTGGATCGGCATGGCGCTCGCCATTCCCGCCGGCTTTCTGGCCGCCTGGCCGGTCAATCACTGGCTGGTCTCGAAAAGCCTGAAGGCCTGCCATTAGGGCACCCTCCCGGGAAGATCGACGCGAAGACACCTTGTGACGCGGTCAATCCGGTCTAGTGTCTGAGCATGCGTTGGCCATGCTTCCCGCCCAAAGGCGGCCCCGGCGACGCTCAATGCGGGCGCAAGATCCGCGCTGTCACGCCCAAAGCAAGGCCAACCTCCATGAGCAGCGATCTCTCGCACGCCGGCGACCCGTCTCAGGCTCCGCCGGCCAAAGCCGCGCCCATACCGGCCCATCTCGACCGGCGGCTCATCGAAGGGCCGATCGCGTGGACGTTGATCGTTTTCGCATTGCCCCTTATGGGCTCCAACCTGCTGCATTCGGTGTCGGGCACGGTGGGCGCCATCTGGGTCAGCCATGTTCTGGGCGCCGACGCCCTGACAGCCGTGGTCAACGGCAATGTCATCCTGTTCATGCTGCTCGGCATGATTTTCGGAATCGGGATGGCCTCCAACATCATCATCGGCCAATCCTTCGGCGCGGGGAACCTGGAGACGATCAAACGGGTGGCGGGCACCACGGTGGCCTTTGGCCTGTTATGCGGCCTCGTCCTGGTGCTCATCGGCGTTTTGTTCACGGGCGATGTGGTCGATCTGCTGCGGGTGCCGGATGAGGCACGGGGCTATGCCGTACGGTTCCTGCGGGGCACCTGCCTGTCCATGCCGAGCATTTTCGTCTTCATCCTGATCAGCATGATGCTGCGCGGCTGCGGCGACGCCCGCACGCCTTTCCGCTACACCCTGTTATGGGTCAGCCTGCAGATGGTGTTCGGCCCCATCCTGCTGACCGGCGCTTTCGGCTTTCCAAAACTCGGCATTATCGGTTTCGTGGTTGGCAATGTGCTCGCCAACGGTATCGCCCTCGCCGCCATGCTCCGGGCGGTCTATCGGAAGGATCACGCCATCGCCCTGCGCGGGCCGGAGTTGCGCTTCCTGGTGCCCGATCCCACCCTCCTCGCGCTCCTGTTCCGGCGGGGGCTGCCCATGGCCGCGGAAAGCCTCCTGGTTCAGGGGGCCTATGTGACCGTCCTCGCCATGGTGAACGATTACGGGGCTGCGACGGCCTCCGCGTATGGCGCCGTATCCCAACTCTGGGCCTATGTGCAGATGCCGGTGATGGCCATTTCCGCATCCATCGCCTCCATGGCGTCCCAGAACATCGGCGCGGGCCGGTGGGACCGGGTGGACCGGATGGCGCTGCGCGGCTGTCTGATCGGGGTCGGCGTCACCGGCACCATTGTCCTGGCGATCTATGCCCTTGGCGATCTGCCCCTGCGGCTTTTTTTGCCCGACGGCGGTGAGGCCCTGGACGTGGCCATCGGGGCGAACAGCATCACATTATGGAGCTGGATTTTCCTCGCCGTGACCTTCGGCCTGTTCGGTGTCATCCGCGCCAATGGGGCCATGGTGCCGCCCACCCTGATCCTGGCCGGCACCCTGTGGCTGGCGCGCATCCCCTTTGCCCAGGGCTTCGAGCCCATGTTTGGGGTCGGCGCCATTTGGTGGAGCTTTCCCGTGGGCACGATCGTCTGTGCTTTGGTGTCCTATGCCTACTACCGGTGGGGCGGCTGGCGGGACAATGATCTGATGTTGGGTGCAGGCCCGAAACCGGCCGGCGGTGCGGCCTGATCGGCTCTGGTTGGGCCAGACCAAGCCGGGGCCAGACCAAACTCAGGCCCGGCTGAGGTGCGGGCCGGCTGAACCCGACCCTGCACCAGCACCGCCGATCAGGCGGAGGCGTCTTCGGTGGTTCGGAGGCGTTCGATCTCTTCTTTGAGGCGGAGCTTTTGTTTCTTCATTTCCGTGAGTTTGAGGGCATCCGTGCTGGGATGCTGACGTTCTTCATGCAAAGCATCTTCAATGCGACGATGCTTCTCGTTCAGCTCGGCCAGATGCGCTTCAAGAGCCATTCCGATCCTCCTTCTCTGACGCGCGGCACACCCCATCAGACCATTTTCCACGCCGCTTGTCAGGATTTTTTTGATAGGACATGTCTCATTTGCAACAAATTTTGCAATTTTGTTAACGAAAATGGGCGATAAATGAAAGAAGTGAAAAAACTGATCGTTGGGATGAGTGGCGCGTCGGGCATCGTCTACGGCATCCGCATGGTCGAACTGCTCCATGCCGCCGGGGTGGAGACCCATCTTGTGGTCAGCAAAGCGGCGGAACTCACCCTGGCCTATGAGACCGACCGCCGTATGGGGGAAATTGCGGCCCTTGCCCATCGGACCTATCCGGTGCGGGATGTGGGCGCGGCCATCGCGTCGGGCTCATTCCGCATGGATGGGATGGTGATTGCGCCCTGTTCCATCAAGACAATGTCGGAAATCGCAACGGGCGTGACGACCACGCTGCTCACCCGGGCCGCCGACGTGACCTTGAAGGAGCGGCGGCGCCTTGTCCTGATGGTCCGGGAAACGCCCTTTCACACCGGTCACCTGCGCACCATGACGGCCCTGTCCGAGATGGGCGCGATCATCGCGCCGCCCATTCCGGCCTTTTACGGGCGGCCGAAGACCCTCGAAGACCTGATCGACCACTCGGTGGGCCGTGTCCTGGATCTGGTGGGTGTGGACACGACCGACTATCAGCGTTGGGGTGAGGATATCGCGCCAGGACCGCACCCGGACCGGGCCCGCAAGGTCGGGGGCGACCGGCAGGCTCCGGCCGCGCCGGACGACGGGGAGGAGCCCGGGTCGGAGACCGAGGCATGAGCGCTTCCGAGAGCCCGGAGACCGCCTTTTGGCGTTTCAGCCTGGAGACCTATGCCCGGCCCGGCGTGGCCGAGGCAGCGATCGCACTCCAGGACACGGACGGCGCCAATGTCAATCTGCTGCTCCTGTGCCTCTGGTTGGCCCATGAGAAAGGCCAGAGTCTGACGGGAGACCGCCTCGCCAGCCTGTCCGAAGCGCTTGCCGCCTGGTCGGCCTCCGTCACCGCCCCGCTGCGTTCGGTGCGCCGGTCTCTCAAGACCCCGCCCCCGGTCGTGGCCGACGGCGCCGCGGTCCTCAAGGCGGCGGTCCAGGCGCTGGAACTCGATGC
>JBHJGV010000020.1:0-62899 GCA_050331455.1 Alphaproteobacteria bacterium | reverse complement strand
GTGTTGGCCAAAATGGCTTCTTAGAGGCGATTTTCGGCGCTACCATCCCGTCAAGATTGAGAATTGAAGTCCAGAACCGCAGCGTCGGCGTTCAGATGGCGCCCCGCAACGCGATTTTGGACTTCATATGGGGAATGTCGGATTATGGTCCGGAACACATGCAGATTGCCGCGCTGATGGTCGAAGGCGCGACAGGCCAGAAGTTCAAGGAGCTGCAACAAGACAGACTGTTCGACCCGCTCGGCCTCAGTACCGCTACGCGATATTTGCCGAGCACGGGCGATAATCCGAGATACGCCGGTTCACTGCAGTCATCCGTCAATGACTACGCCATCATCCTGCAAGCCTTGCTCGCGGGCGATCTGGTGACCGATTTCGAGGGCTATCTCGAGGACCGAACGGCAGGTGTCATCTTCGGTTTCAGGCCGGAAGCAGTCAGTACAGGCATGCGAGACTGGCACTACGCATTTGGCTTCTGGAAAGAGTGTGATGCAAGCGTTTACACAATCGAATGCGACGAAAACCCGGTGATCTCGTCGCCCGGCGCGTTCGGCTGGACGCCTTGGGTCGATTTCGAGAACGGGTACTGGGGCCTGGTGGCCTTCGAGGAGACCGGCACGCGCGATTTCTCGCCCTCTGCAGCCAGCGTCGACCTCCAGCAGGAGATCCAGTCCATTGTCGAGGCGCAGCTGAACCGATGAACCGCCCGCCTGGCTTTGCCGTCAGGCCTCAAATCAGAGAGGAAACCATGATTGTCCTTCGTCACTGCCTGATCGCCACCCTCCTGGCGGCATCCGCCTGCGCGGCGCCTCAGGGTGCGCCGCCCGAGCCAACCACCCAAGCCGGTGAGCCATCCTGGCGCGAACGCATGCAGGCGAGGCGCGCCGGGCGGGCCGCCGGCCGCGAAAGCGATACTGTTTCGATCGAGGAATTCGCCTTCATGCATGACGGCCAGGCGCGCTGGTACACGGTCTATGCCCCGGACAATCTCCGGCCCGGCGCCGCCGCCATCGTCCTGTTGCATGGCGGCACTTCGAGCATGCGCAAACTGTTCAACGCCGGAGCGGCCAGCGGCCAGGCTTGGCGCGACGTGGCCGATCGTGAAGGCGTGCTGCTGATCGTGCCCAATGGTGTCAATGCGGAAACCGGCGATACGAAGGGTGACCGGCAGAACTGGAATGATTTTCGCAAACCCGGATCGCCCAGAAACACCAATGCCGATGATGTCGGCTTCATCACGGCTCTGGTGGATGAGATGGTCGAGACCTACCAGCTCGACCCAAATCAAGTCTTCGTCACCGGGGCATCGAATGGCGGGATGATGACCTACAGGCTGCTGATCGATGCGCCGGAGGCATTTGCGGCCGGGGCGGCCTTCATTGCCAATTTTCCCGAAGGCAACCCGGAAGCCCTGCAGCCACCGGCCCGCCCCACGCCGATCATGATCATGAATGGCACCGAAGACCGGCTGATTCCCTATGATGGCGGCGAGGTCGGGCGCAATCTGGTCGCCCTCATGTCAACGGCCGAGACGGTCGATTGGTGGGTCGAGGCCAACAAGTCCAACCCGGACGCCTCGGCGCCTTACCAATTTCCAGACACCGACCCAGGCGACAATTGCAGGATCAGCCGGGTCATCCATGCCGCGATGGGAGACGGCAGCGCGCCGGTGCACCTGTTCACGATGCATGGCGGCGGTCACGCAATGCCCTCCAAAAAATATATCATGCCCGAGACGCGGCTTACCACCCGCCTGATCGGACAGCAGTGCCGCGATGTCGAGGGGGCAGACTTGGCTTGGGAGTTCTTCCGGTCCGCCCGCCCCTGAGGGAGCGGGCAGGCGCATGCTTCGGCATCTATAAGATGTATAGATCAAGGGCCCGCTGCGGCCATCAGTTCAGTGTTTTGACGGACTACCCGATCTGGACGACCTGTCCCGTCTCCGGAATATCCTGCTGGTCGTGAGTCACCATCAGAGCGGGGATCCGGCGCTTTCGGACTGAAACGAAACGGCCGAACCGCCGCCGCCGATCATCCGGGGCAAGGCGCAGGAGATGGGCGCAAATGAGCGGCCGCTCCATGGGCCACAGCCGGCGCACAAATGTGTCGGGACTGGCCGTGCCCGATCGGCGCCAGTCCCCCGGTCCGAATGGGCCAGCCCCCACCGAAACCGAGCCGGCCCCGGCTGAAGAGGGCGTTTGGGAGCCAAGTCCTGATGCCAGTGTTGGAGTTGTCTGCACCATTGCCGTGTTCCTCGCTCAGGTCCCGTGATGGGCGTGTCGGATCCTAGTCCCAGCATCATGAGAGTGATTCACGCCCTGCGTGCCGTCATGCGCAAGGGGGGGATGGATCAAGGCCTCTCACCGGGCTCCCTGGCCATCGTGTCCATATCCGTCCTCGGCGTCCTGGCGATCCTGCCGCGCATCGCCGGAGAAGGACCGGCTTATCAGGGGGATCCGGCGCTGCGCCGGGCCGCCTTGCGGGTCATTGATCTGCCGCCCATGGGGCCGGAACCGGCCTGTCCGGCCTGTTCGGTGTTCCGCGACTGGGACGCCCGCTTCGCCGCCGTGCAAGCCCGGGCCCGTCGGCGCCAGGCGCGTGCCTCCGATGGTCTGGCGCGCCCGGGGCCCGACCGGATTGCCGCGGCGCAGCGCCGTCGGCTGAGGGAAGCGGAAGAGCATCTTCTTGCCATGTCCATGCTGCGCCGGGCCGTAGCCCGCGCTGGCGCCGATTGCGGCCAGGGGCCGATCTGCCGGCGGAAAGACGCCCCAGGCGTCGATCCGAGTGACCGGACCTGTGCTGCCGAATTCCGGCCCCTGGTAGACGAGGCGGCGCGGGTGGCCCGGCTGACCCGGCGCCTGGACGGCCTGATGGAGGTCTGTCTGCGCCAGGGATGCCCGGTGGTGGCCTGCGACGCGGCGCAGACTTTCGACCGCCGGCTGAACGATCTTGAGCTGTCCGTGGCCGCGATCACCGCCCTGCCGGCCGAGCGTTCTGGTCCGTCTAAGGATCTTCTGGCCACGCCCCTCGGTGCGGAGACCCGGCGTCTTGTGCGCTCCGCCCTGCGGGTGCCCCTTGCCGTGCCGGCCTTGTTCGAAGGCGGCGGGCGCGCCCGCGCCAGCCCATCGGACAGCGGGCTTGTGGGGCTCGCCGACGAGATCGCCCGGCTCGGACATTGGGCGGACGATCTTGCGGCCCGACTCGACGCCGCCATTGATCCCCAGCCGCCCGGCCGGCAGGGCCTGTGGCGCGTGCGTCTGCTGTCGACGCGTTTGTGGCGCCTTTACGAGGAGATCCGGGCCATTGTGCGCGCCCGGGCGCTCGCGGCGGTCCCGCGGGAGCCAGCGCTTCAAGAGGCCTGGGATCGTTTCGCCGAGGTGCTTTCGCGGCTCGCGCTCGATGCCCTGCGCATGGAAGCGGACCTGAAGCGGACGCCGCCCCCGGGGATCGAGGGCAGCCGCGTGGCCTGCCGCCGCCGCCAGGGCGAACCCAACCGGGCCATGGCCCGGGGGCTCGCCCTGGCCCGGGCCCGGCTGCACCGTTGCATGGTTCGGGCGTCCTGCTCGGGTGGTCCGCAGGGGGATGAAAGCGGGGGCGGCACCGGTACCGATGCGGACGCACGCCCGGCGGCACCGGAGCCGTCCGCCTCCGCCACATCTTTTATGGATCACCTCGCCGCGCTCGATCTTGACCTCCAGGCCGCCGATGCCTCCTTCGCAGGCCTGTGGGTCACACGCCCGTCCCCCGTGGATCTTCAAACGGATTTTTCCGCCTATCGACCCGGTGAAGCGGTCCGGGTACTGGCGCGCGGGGACAATGTATGCGCGGCCGAACCGGGTGCGCAGGCCATCATTGTTGGGCCGGGCCCGTCGCCAAGGGGGCTGGAGACAACCCTGTCGCCTCGGGCGCGAGTTGGCCGGCGCCTTGGGCCGATCCGCCCCTCGGAACAGGGTCTGTGGATCGAAGCGCCGAACCGGGCCGGCGAATACGCACTGAAAATTTTCGCATCAGAAGCCCGGGGCGGTCTGGAGGTGGCGTCCGTCGCCTTCGAGGTGGAGGCCGCACCATCCGGCTGCCGGGGCTTTTCCGGCACCTGGGACAGCGATTTCGGGCGGCTCAGCATCGTTGTGCGGGACGGGGCCGTGCGCGGCAGTTACCGGAGGGCCCGCGCCACGCGCTCGGGTTTCTTGTTCGGGCGCATCCGGGGTGACAGTCTGACGGGGGTCTGGCAATCCGAACTCGGACGGGGCGGCACGCGGCTGGAACTTTCCGAGGACGGAACGCGCTTCACCGGCACTTGGAGCCATCGCACCGAGGCCGTGGCGGGCACGGGCACCTGGTCGGGCCGGTGCATCGGGCCGGCGGGTCCCTCGCCGACTCCTGCGCCCGCGCCGGTCGCGGATCAGAGATAGCTGATCCGCATCTGGACCCGCCCCGCCCAGTCCAGGGACGCGCGATATTGCACGCTTTCCCCGCTGTCCAGGGGGACGAGGACATAGTGCCCGTTCTGACCGTTGAGCAGCCGGCGCAGCAGGACCGGACCGTCGTGAAGCCCGACCAACGCGTCATGCCCCACGGCATTCGCCATGTCCGCGCCGAAAAGCCGGTTCGACAGCAAAACATCGCCGCTGCGATAGGGGCCAATATCGGCGCTGACCGTGACGGCGATGGCCGGCCCCGTGGGCAGCGCGATGTCGAAGGGTTCCGAACCCGGATCGGTCAGTTTGCCGAACCGGTCCAGGCGGCCGATCAACTCGGCCGGTGGGTCCGTCCGTGAGCCGAGGATCTGCCCGGGATCCACGCCGAACAGCGCACCGAATTTCTCCAGCCAGTCCGCCGACAGGGTGATGACCTGGGTTTCGAGCCGCGAAATGGTCTGCGCGGTCGTCCCCAACTGTTCGGCGACCTGGGCCAGGGTCATGTTCCGGGACCGCCGGAGCTGGCGGAGTTTGTTGTGCATGGCGCATTGGCCCCGGGCATGGGCCGGGGCTCCTTTCCAGTATCCGGGCGGGTGCCCGTGTCCTATTTCACGGGAAAAATGGAAATTCGCGGATGACGACTTATCCACATGGGGTATTTTTCACGTAGGATGTACACGCAAGCCTCGCAGTTCACGCCAAATGTGATTTTTCTGCGGGGCGTTTGCAAGAGATGTCTTCTCTTTACCCCTTGCGGAAAGGAGTTCGCATGCTCGACCGACGGCTGCAAGCTGACTTTTCCAATTCGTCCTCTTGCGCCCACCGACCCTGCGGCGCGTCGTGGGACGCCAAAGCCGCTGACGAGTGCCTCATCGGGCTCGTCCAGGCGGTCGTTGCGGAAATGCTCACGGTTACGCTCGACGACATGAGGGCGCCGTCGCGGGGCAAGGCGCGGGTCGCGTTTGCCCGTCAGCTCGCGATGTATCTGTGTCACGTGACGTTGAGCTTCGATCAGGGGCGGCTTGCCGGCGCCTTCGGCCGGGACCGCACCACGGTGTCCCATGGGGTGCGCCGGATTGAGGATCGGCGCGAGGATCCCGTCCTCGACCAGGTTCTGGAAACGCTGGAAGCGGTCTTCAAGAACCGGCGGGATGCGTGGGTCCCACTGGACTGTTCTTGCGCGCAGGAGTAATGGGCACGCAGGCGTAATGGGCGCCGCTTACCCGGCAGGTGTTTCGGCGCCCGGCCGGGGGCTTGCCTGGGCGGCCATGGCGTGGTGGCGGATCCGCTCGACCATGGCGTAAAGACCGTTCGAGCGCTGGGGGCTCAAGGCCTCCTGCAGGCCCAGCCGGTCGAATACAGCCTTGGCGTCGATGGCCAGAATGTCCGCTGGCGTCTTGCCGGAATAGAGCGTCGTCAAAATGGCAATGAGCCCCTGGACGATATGGGCGTCGCTCTCTCCCCGGAAGATCAATGCGCCCGCCGGCTCTTCGGCCGGTTCGCACACGAACCAGACCTGACTGGCGCAGCCCGAGACCTTCGTCGCGTCGTTGTGCTCCTCCGGTGCCAAGGGTGCCAGCGCCTTTCCCAGTTCGATCACGTGGCGGTAGCGTTCCTCCCAATCGTCGAGAAACTCGAAATCGTCAATCAATTGATCGATCGTCATTGGCAGTGTCCCATCTGCTTCGGGGGCGGCGGTTCAACGCCTTCCCGTTAGCACATAGGGGCCCGGCCTCAGCCGGTCAAAGGTCGTCTCCCGCCACGGCCGTCGAAGTCCGTCCCGGTCAAACCCCATAATCGGCGTCATCCCGGGCGGTGCGCCCGCCTTCCACCCGATGGGCGACCGGGTGCGTCCTGGTTTCGTCCTGGAGGCCTTCCAGCCAGTGGGCGAGGGCCGCCGTCCAGGTCAGGGCGCGTTCGCGGACCTGGGTCGTCAGACGGGCGCCCATGTCACACACCTCCGGCTGGCGTTCGCACAAACCGCCAATATCCTGGCGGGCCTGATCGATGGCGGCCATCATTTCACCGAGCCCGACCGCTTCGCTGCTTTCACTGCGGGATTGGACATGGGGCGGGGCCGGCAGCCACCCCTCTGGCACGAGCATCGCCACGATGAAAAGGAAAAGAAAAAGTCGAAACACGCCGATCCCCTCCTGTGTTCGTCACGCCTCTTCTATCTGACGGAGACAATACAGGTCAGGAATAAAGGAGAGTCATGCAAGCACATGAGATGTCTATGAAAACAGGTGCAAAATATATCGCATTCTTGTTTCGTGTTTTGAAGAAATGAACTTCAATTTTCGAGTCGCTTGAGCAAGAATTTTGTTAGGATAACGAGCCATTGACGTTGACGGAGATCAGCCATGACCTTTCGACAGCTTCCGTCCCACGATCAGATCCTCGCCCGGGTCGCGCGATACCGTTCAGTGCGCACGCAGCGCCCGGGACGGGTCGATGTACCGGGCGTCGGCCAGGAATCGGTCTGGGATTTTCCGCGTCCCCCGGCCGTGGAGCCGGTCAGCCAGCGCCTGCGCGTGGAATGGCAGGGGGTCACCGTGGCCGATTCAGGGGGTGGTATGCGGATCATCGAGACTGCCGGCGCGCCGGTCTATTATATTCCGCCGGCGGATGTCCGCACCGACCTGCTCCGCGAGACCGAACATGTGACCATCTGCGAATGGAAAGGGGCGGCTGTCCACTACGACCTCTCCCAGGGGCAGGCGGTGGTCCGCAATGCTGCCTTCACCTATCCCGATCCGCTCACGGATCTTGGTCAGGGCTACGAGCAGGTCGCGGGCTGGTACGGCTTTTATCCCACCAAGGTGGACGCGGTTTTCGTCGGGGAAGAACGGGCCCGGCCCCAGCCCGGCGGCTATTACGCCGGCTGGGTGACCGATGCCCTGACGGGCCCGATCAAGGGCGAGCCGGGGTCGGAAGGGTGGTGACCGGTCGCGCCGATTACTCGGGCAGGACCGGATCGATCACGCAGCCGTCGAGTGTCCCCTCGGAGAAAAAGCCCGGTGAGGCCTCGACCACATATTTTGTCCGGCCGTCGGAGCGATAGAGCGGCAGGTCAAAATCGGACGCCTCCGGGTCGCCCGGTTCCGCATAGTGATAATTCAGGAAACGACCCCGCCTGTCGAAAAAGCCGATTTCGATGGGGAACGTCACATTGCGCATCCACATGGCCGCCCGTTTGGGCGGAACGAAGATGAACAGCATCCCCTTGCCCTCGTCCAGACCGTCCCGATACATCAGGCCCCGGCGCTGATCGGGCCTGCTGCGGGCGATTTCCAGGTCCAGCGGCTTGCCGCAGACCTGGAATGTCTGGACCGCCATGGGCCCGGCCTCAGATTTTGTGGATACGCCCAGGGCGGGATCGATGCCGCAGGCCCCAAGGCCCGCAATCAGGCTCAAGGCGATAAGGGTCCATTGTCTCATTGCGGGTCCTCCACACGTTTTTTCCGTATACCCAGTTACCCGCCCGTGCGAAGCGCCGTCACGGTGCGGAGGACAGGAGCGAGCGCCAGCAGGCCCCCAATTCCTCAATGCCGTGGCGCCCGACGCAAAACGCCCGTTCCTCGTCATGGCGGGTGGCGGTGACGCATTCGCTGAAATTGAGCCGCGCCTGGGTCACGCAATAATCCATCCGCCGCTCTGATGCGATCTGGCGCACCCGGGCGAGACCTGCCCCGTCGGCGGCGCCCAGCACCAGCAATGCTGCGATTTCCACCACGCGGTCCAGGGTTTCTCGGGCCCGGGGGTCGACGGTGCGGGGCGTGAAGCGGCCGCGCAGGTCATGACTGTCGGCCAGGGCCGCGCCATTGGCCGCCGTCACCCAACTGAACAGGCCGGTGTCCCCCAGGCGGGCCGATTGCAGGTCCAGCGCCCGGGCCAGCAGCAATGTGCCCATGGCCGCCATGGCCTTGGTGTCCTCGTTCACGGTTTCGAGAACGGCCTGCACCGCGCCGTCGAAACCGGGGGCATCGCGCAGCCGGGTTCGGTCCTCTTTGATCCAGGCAAGGAAGCGGCGGCGGCCCATCTTGCGGGCCTGGCGGTTCACCGCGCTGTGGAACCGGGGATCGTTGGCGACCAGAATGGCGTGGTGAGCGAACCAGCCGCGGGCCAGGGCCTGGGGATCATGGCTGAGGATTAACCGGGTCGCGACGCGGATATCGCTGGCTGAACGAAAGGGGAGGGCGGACAGGGCCTCCATGTCCCGGATGAGCGCACGGTAAGGCGCCGCCATCATGCCGACGGTCGGGGCCGCCGGGCGGTTCGGCGGCGGGGCTGCATCCGCATCCGCCGTGTCGGGCTTGGCCAAGGCGGGCGTTCCATCTTGCGAAAAGGCGTCATCCAGCGGCTCACTCGCACCGTCCGGGACGGTTCCGTGATCCTGCGGCGCGCCATGGGCGCCGGGCACCGCGCCCGGAGCCGCCATGAGGGCCCATAAGAGTGCCGCCAGATGCCCCATAGCGCCCCACCGCGCCCTGCTGATTCGCCGTCCGCCCATTCAATGACACCCGATCACGTTTCCCCATGCCGACACTTAAGGCCGATTTCCCCCGGTTGGCCAGAGATCCGCCCGTCTGCCCAATCCGCCGGCGCCCCGTTCAATTTTCATTAAGGGTCGCCCCCTAAGCCAGAACCAAACGGGGGCCGACGGGACGCGGAAAGACCGCACAGTGCGGGCTGACAGGGGCAGCCGGCGAGCCAAGCTTGGGGGGCGAACAGATGGGGTTGTTCTTGCAGCGGAAAGCCCTCGACTTGATGGCACGGATCCTTCGGCGCCCGCGCCCGGCCCCGCCCGGTGGTCGCAGCCGGGACACCCGCAGCCGGTCCGCAAGCCGGCCTCCCGTCCCACCGGTTCTGCCTTTTCCCGGTCACGGGACCAGCCACGGAGCCAGCCACGGCCAATGGCTCGGCCGCGGCGACGCGTCGGTCGGTCTTGCCGCGACAACATGCGGCGTCTTCCTGGCCGGTGGTCCGGCCGCAGCGCTCTGGTTCGGGGTGCCGGTCAGCGTCGTGGCGCCGGCCGCAGCCCTGCTCGCGGGTGCGGGCGGTTTTGCCAGCATGGCCTGGGTGCGCCGGATGCGGACCGATTACACTCTGCTGCGCGCTTTCTACGAGGACGGCGCCGATCTCGTCATCCACCATGACCGGGAGGGGCGGGCCCTGACGGTCTCGCCCGGCTGCCGGCCCCTGATGGGCCATGACGGGACGGATCTGATTGGGCGCACCCTCCACGGCCATGTCCATCCGGCGGACTGGCCGGCCCTCGAAATCCTGCTGGCCGACATGCGCCGCCGGGATCTGGGCCCCGCCGACGCCCCGCGCACGGCCGATCTGCGTCTGCGTCACCGGGACGGCGGGTACCGCTGGGTGGAGATGCGCGGTGCCCCGCTGCGCCGGGCGTCCGCGGGTGGCCTGGGCGGTTTCGTGGCGACGGTGCGCTGTATCGAGGCTCGCAAGCGCCGCGAAGAGACCCTGGAGCGCGCCCGCGACAGTGCCGAGGCCGCAAGCCTTGCCAAGACGCGCTTTCTGGCCAGTGTCAGCCACGAATTGCGTACGCCGCTCAACGCGATCATCGGATTTTCCGAAGTCATGTGCGTGCAGATGTTTGGCCCCCTGGGGGCGCGGCGCTACCAGGAATATGCGGACTACATCCACGAAAGCGGCAAACATCTCCTCGATCTCATCAACGACATTCTCGACATGTCCAAGATCGAAGCAGGACGCTACGACCTGGAACTCGAGACCATCCGTATGCCGCTCGTTATCGAGAAATGCCTGAAGACCATCGCCTATTCGGCTCGCCAGGCCGGCCTCAAATTGGAGGTGGAAATCGACCCCGGCGTCCCCGATCTGCAGGCGGACGGACGGGCCATGCGACAGGTGCTGCTCAATCTTCTGTCCAATGCCATTAAATTCACAGGTCCCGGCGGTCGGGTCAGTGTCGGCCTGATGGCCGATGCGGAGTGGATGGAATTGTCCGTGACCGATTCCGGCGTTGGCATCCCGCAGGAGGCGCTGGGCCGCCTGGGCCGGCCTTTCGAGCAGGTGCACAAGGGCGCCCGCTCCCCCCTGCCCGAGGACGCGGACGGGCCCCGGGCCGGCCTGCCGGGCACCGGGCTCGGCCTTGCCATCGTCAAGGCGCTGGTGACCCTCCATGGCGGGGCCCTGATCATCGACAGCGAGGAAGGGGTGGGGACCACGGTCCGCGTGCTGCTGCCCCTGTCCAGCCTGCCCGGCGATCCGTCCCATGACGATGACGATCTTTTCAGCCTCATCGACCTGACCGAAGGCGCCAGGCAGGCGGCCTGAGGGCCCGGCACGGGAGCGGCACCGTCCATTGTGAGACGCAGCGTCCGCTACAAAAGGGCCACTGGATTCTGGTGCTGATGAAATGGCTCGAGACGCGGGCGTATCGGACCATCGAAATCCCGCCCCGAACAGTGCGCATCACCAATCCGACGAGGGAAGACTCCTGTCAGCGCCTCGCCTCGCTCATAGAGAATATCAATCGCCGGCCGCTTTGAGGCGACGGCCGAAATAGCCGAGAACGGATTGAAGCGCCGCATGCGTGGGATGGCCGGCCTCATCGACGAAATGGAGCGTGAACACGGAATGGCCGGGGCCGGGCAGGGTGGTCAAGGTCAAACGCTCTGCACCATCCGTGTTGAAGGCCGCGTCGAACGCCTCGTATTTGGCTGCGCGGCACAGCGGATCCTCAGCGAAGCGATAGGCCTGGGCCGGACCGATCGTATCGAGCCGGGTCCGGATCGCCGCCACATCCTCCGGCGCCATGTGAAGGGCGTCGTGCCCGCCGATGGGCAGGGAGGGTTGGGAGGCCACGGCCGCCAGCACACTGTCATCGGCTAGGAGCGAGAGGGCGAAATTGCCCGACAGGCACATGCCCACCACCCCGACGCCGGGATAGCCGCTTTCGTCCTTCAGGCGCCGGCACAGGGCCATCAGCCAGCCGATCACCGGGCTGCTGTGGTCCTTGGCAAACAGGCTGAAAACCCGCCGCATGCACAGGAGACGGACCGTGTTGCCGAGCATGGAGGTGCGACCGATGGGCCCAAACCAGTGGGGCAGGACCACCTGGTATCCCGCGTCCACGAGCCGGTCCGCGAAAGCGAGCGCCTCCCGGCCGATGCCGGGAAGCTCCTGCATGACCATAACCGCGGGTCCCGCGCCCCGCCGATAGACCGGCGCCGTGTAGTTGCCCCCTTTGGAAAGGGGCGCCGTGAACGCGAACCGCTCATAGGCGTCGATGGGTGTGGGCTCGGTCATGGCTCTTTCTCCGTGTCAGGCCTTATTTCAGCGTGTCACGCAGGAAGGCCGCGATGCGCCGATAGGCGGTGATACGGTTTTCCAGCTTGCGGATGCCGTGGCCCTCGTCGGGGAAACGCAGATATTGGACCGTGCCGCCCTTGGCCCGGATCGCCTTCACCAGGGCATCCGATTCCTCGATGGGGTCGCGCGGTTCGTTGGCCCCGTGCAGGACCATGAGGGAGGCCGTGATATTGTCCACGAAATTGATGGGCGAGATCCTGGCGTGGAAGTCGCGCACTTTCGGGTCGGTGATGTCGCCATACTCGATGCGGTCGCTGGCCTTGAGCGCCGGCGACGCCGTCTCCAGGGCCCGCACCCAGTCCGATACGCCCACGAATGAGACGCCGGCCACGAATTTGTCCGGATACATCCCGACAACGGCATTGGTCAGATAGCCGCCATAGGAGCCGCCCATGACGGCGGCGCGGGACGCATCCACCCGGCCCGTGGTGGCCAGCCAGTCGATGGCATCGGCCACGTCGCGCACGGAGTCGGTCCGGTTGAATTGGTTGTCGAGATCCGCAAAGCGCCGACCGAACCCCGTGGAGCCCCGGAAATTCAGGTCAAAGACGGCCACGCCCTGGGCCACCAGATACTGGATCACGGCGCTGAACCGCGGCCGTGCCTGGCCCGTGGGCCCGCCATGGACATTGACGACCACGGGCGGTTTGCCCTGGCCGGCCGTCGCCTTTTTCGGGGCGTAGAACAGGCCGTTGAGGCGCACGCCGTCGCTGGCCTCGAAAAACAGGGTTTCCGGCGTCACGAAGCGGCCGGCGTCGAGGCCGGCGAGGTCCGATCGCGCCGCATGCACGACGGTGCCCTCGGCGATGTCCCAGGTGAAGATGTCGCCAGGATTGGACGGTCCGCCCACGCTGACGGCCATGACCGGGGCTTTCGCGGCACCGTCGAGGCCATAGACGCCGACGGGCAGGCCTTCGGGTGCCTGGATCGGCTTGCCGGTTGCCCGGTCGAGGCCCCTTAGACGGCTGTAGCCACCCTCGTTCTGGGTCCAGACCAGATAGCGGCCATTGCCGGCCAGGGCGACGCTGTCCACATCGTGGTCCGGCGCCACGACCACGGCCATGGACTTGTCGGCCCAGCTGTAGAAGGCGAGGGCCTTATAGTCCCGGTCCTGATTGGTCGTCAGATAGAAGCCGGAGCCGTCGGGCAGCCAGGTGATGTCCTCATAGGCGCTCTTCTCGACGGGCTTGAACAGGGTCTCCATGGCGCCGGTCTCGGCATTGAGGGCATAGAGATTGTTGCCGTCCTCGCCCACGGTCTCGGAGACGATCAGCGTGTCGCCATTTGGACGCCACGCCCGCACGAAAAAGCCGAACCGGCCCTCATAGACCGCCCGGTCATCCCCAGACTGAAGATCGAGAATGTGGATGTCGAAGTCCGTCCCGTTGCGCTGGGTCGTGGAATAGGCGAGATACCGTCCGTCTGCGGAGGTGGGGCCGGGCACGATAAAGGCCTCGGAATAGGGCCTTGCAATGCGCTCCCGGGTGCCGTCCGCCGAGATCACCTTCAGGCCCAGCCGCTCGTCGCCCTCCCGGTCCGCGCCATAGAGCATGTCCCCGGTGGGCAGCCAACGGTGGTTCGACACGGCGCCGCCGAAGGTGATCTGGCGCGGCCAGCCGCCGGCGGCCGGCACCGTCCACAGTTGGGGCTCGCCCGTCACCGACATGCGGAACGCAATGGTCTTGCCGTCGGGCGACAGATCCGTGGCCCCGACGCCCCTTACTTTAAGAAAGCGCACGATATTGGGCGGCTGCTGACCCGCAAGGCCCGGATCGGCCGGCGCCGGCGAGGGAATGTCCTCCGGAAAAGGCCATGGCTTGGGGTCCTCGGCAAGCGCCGGGCCCGCCAAAACGGTGCAGGCGGCAAGGATGTGCAGATAACGCATCGGGTCGCTCCTCTCCTGATCGGACCACCGCCCAGCCGTCGGCGGCGTCTTGTCCCGTCCAGTCGCTCCGATTGTCGTCGCTGGCAATAGGGGAGTCGAGTGCGCCGGCAATGAAAAAGGCCTTCCACCGACGGGCTCTCCGTCTGGGTCTGCTAGTGCACCGTGTCGCGGCCGATGGCGAGGAATTTGTGGCGGCGGTCGCGGCGCAGGTCGTTGGGGCTGAGATCGGCGAGGTCGAACAGGGCCTCGTCGATGCGCTCGCCGGCCTGGTCGATCACGGCGTCCGGGGCCCGGTGGGCCCCGCCGCCGGGCGCGGGCACGCTTTGGTCCCTCACCGCGCGCTCCAACAGGTCCTGGGCCGTCAGGCGCATGGCTGCGGCCGCCTCCTTGGCCTTGTTGGCATCGCGCCAGAGGATCGAGGCGCAGCCCTCCGGTGAGATCACGGAATAGACCGCGTGTTCGAGCATCAGCACCCGGTTGGCCGTGGCGATGGCGACCGCGCCGCCCGAGCCGCCCTCACCGATCACCAACGCCACCATCGGCACGCCGAGGGTCAGGCAGCGATCCGTGCACCGTGCAATCGCCTCCGCCTGGCCGCGTTCTTCCGCGCCGATGCCCGGATAGGCTCCGGCCGTGTCCACGAGGGAGATCACCGGCAGATTGAACCGTTCGGCAAGGCCCATCAGACGGATGGCCTTGCGATAGCCCTCGGGCATGGCCATGCCGAAATTGTGGGTCAACCGGGTCTGGGTGTCCGAGCCTTTCTCATGGCCGATCACCACCACGGAGCGTCCCTTGAACCGGCCAAGCCCGCCGATGATCGCCTGGTCCTGGCCGAACAGCCGGTCCCCTGCCAGCGGCGTGAAATCGCTCAGCAGGCGGTTGATATAATCGAGACAGTGGGGCCGGTTCGGGTGCCGCGCCACTTGCGTCTTTTGCCAGGGGGTCAGCTTGGCATAGGCTTCGCGCAACAGGCCCGAGGCCTTGGTCTCCAGTTTGGCAATCTCGTCGTCGATATCGACGCTGGCCTCGCCTTCGGAAATCTGGCGCAGTTCCTCGATCTTGCCTTCGAGATCGGCCACCTGCTTCTCAAAATCGAGGTAGGGCTGCATGGCGCGGTACTCCTGAAAATCAGTACAAGGCCAGCCTGCGGGACGATCCATCCCGCAGGCCGGTCACGATCCCCGATCAAGGGGGGCCCTTATCAGAGGGTCTTTTCCTGGTCCCGTTTGGCGATCAGGTCGACTTGGCGCACGATCACTTCGGCCTGGCGGATCGAGGCGGCATCAATCAGCGTGCCCCGATAGGTCGCGGCGCCGAGGCCCTTGGACTGGGCCTCCGCCATTGCGACCAGGATTTCTCGGGCCTTGTCGACCTCATTGGGCGGCGGCGTGAAGATCTCGTTGCAGATCGACACCTGCTTGGGATGGATGGCCCATTTGCCCTCGCAGCCCAGCACGGCCGTCCGCATGGCCTGGTTCCGCAGGCCGTCCGGATCCGAATAATCGCCGAAGGGGCCGTCAATCGGCGTGATGCCGTGGGCCCGGGCCGCCGCCACCATGCGCATGATGGGGTAGTGCCACATGTCGCCCCAGTGCAGATAGCGGTTTCCGCTTTCGTCCGGATCCGTCATGACCGTATAATCGGCGTTGGCGCCCCCAATATTGGTGGTGCGCATATTGGCCGAGGCGGCATAATCCGCGGCGCCGAAATGCACGCTTTCGAGGCGGGCGCTGGCGCGGCACAGCTCGTTGATGTTTTCGATGCCGAGGGCACTCTCGATGACGACCTCAAGGCCGATGCGCTTGTGCCGCCCCACGGCCCATTCGCACTGGGAAATCAGCATGTCGATGGCATAAAGATCGGCCGCCACGCCGACTTTCGGGATCATAATGGTGTCGAGGCGCTCCCCGCCCTGCTCCATGATGTCGATCACGTCGCGATAGGCATAATGGGTGTTGAGGCCGTTGATCCGGATACCGACGCTCTTGTCACCGAAATCCACCTCGTTCAGCGCCTCGATGATGTTCTTGCGGGCCTCGAGCTTGTCGCTCGGTGCCACTGCATCCTCCAGGTCCATGCAGATGCAGTCCGCATCGCCTTTCGCGGCTTTCTCGATGAAGTCGCGCCGGGATCCGGGCAGGAACAGTTTCGATCGGGCGAGCCGGATCGATCGGCGGTCGTAATGGGTAAAGCTCATGGGCGGGCTCCTGTGACGTGATGCGCTGCCGGATATCAGGGCTGCTTAAGCCCACCCGCGGCTGCGATCAAGGCACAGGGACCGGAGCGGCGGGTTCGACACGGCAATTGTGAGACAGCCAGACGCGGCGCGCGCAGCTTTGCGGCGCCACACTTGCCAAAGCCTTTGACTTGCGCGTTCCCAGCCGTTTTTTCCCCTCAGCCCTCCTGGTCGCGGCGGGCGGCGTTGAGGGGGTGGTGCTCGTGCACGATCGTTTTCAGCCGCTCTTCCAGGACATGGGTATAGAGCTGGGTCGTGGAGATGTCGGCATGCCCGAGCATCATCTGCACGGCGCGCAGATCGGCGCCATTGGCCAAAAGGTGGCTGGCGAAGGCGTGCCGCAAGGTGTGGGGGGACAGGCTGTCGGGGGCGAGGCCGGCCCGTGCGGCGAGGTCCTTCAGGAGCTGGGCAAAACGGTGGCGGGTCAGGTGACCCTGGCGGGCGCGGGAGGGGAAAAGAAAACGGCTGTCGCTTATACTGCGCGGCAGGAACCGGGTGCGCACGCCTTTGTAGTCCGACAGCGCATCGGTGGCCGGCTCGTTCAGGGGCACCATGCGCTCCCGGCCCCCCTTGCCTGTGATCATCTGGAAGCGCGGATCCGCGGCGGCCGAGGAGAAGGGCAGGGCAACGAGTTCCGAGACCCGCGCGCCGGTGGCGTAAAGCACCTCGATCAGGCAACGCAGCCGCTTGCTTTCCGGGCTGCGGGTATCGCGCCGCGCCTCGGCCAGCAGACGGCTCACATCGCCCTCGCTCAAGGTGCGCGGCAGACTGCGGGCGGGGCGCGGCCCGTCGAGGCCGGCGCTGGGGTCGTCGTCGCGAATGCCCTCGGCGTAGAGAAATTTGTGGAACTGGCGCAGGGAAGAAAGCCGGCGCGCCGCGGTGGAGGCCGCCATCCCCGCCTGTTCCAGACTGCGCAGATAGGCCCGCAGGTCTTCGGCGCCGGCGGTCATGATTTCCCGGCCCTGGCGGGTGATGAAGCTCGCAAAATCCCGCAGGTCCCGGGCATAGGCCTCGAGCGTGTTACCGGCCGCACCGCGTTCAACGCTCAGCATTTCGAGAAAGGCTTCCACATGCCGGTGGCCGGCCTGGAGGCAGGAGGACAGGCTCGCATCGCTCCCGTCGGAAGCGGATCCGGTTCCCGGGGCGGGTGTCCCTTTTGTTTCAATGCTGCTCGACATCTCGTCCCCCGTGCGGTGCCGCCTGATGCGGAACACCGGCTGAACCCGCTCCGTTTGCGTCACGCTCGTGCATCGACTCCGACAGAAGGTGCCCCTTCTGTCGGCCCGGTGCCCAAGCAAGACTTTGTTGATGCGGCGATTCTCCACACGGCTGGCGACCTGCGCCCGAATCATCCGTCTGGATCGCTGCACTCGATCCTTATTATGGCGTCTCGGTGGGTCCAGGGGGAGGGGGCATGAGCGTTGCGTTTTCGCCTAAGGCTCGATCCGCAGCCGGGCGGGCGCGGCTGAGCAGGGCTTCGAGCGCCAGCCGGCGGGCCGGATAATCGAGACCGAGGGCATTGAGGATGCGCACGGCCGTCAGGGTCGTTGCCAGGGATCCATCTGCCGGCCCGGGCTTGCCTGCGATGATCAGGGCCAGGGCCACAGCCTCGCCGATCCGCCCCTTGGCCGCGGCATCAAGGGCCCGCAATGTGAGGGCCGGCGAGGCATGGACGGCGACGGTCCGCTGCTCCCGGCGTTCGGTCAGCCAGATCCATGCGGTGTCCGTGAGGGGGTGTCCGAGCGCGCCGAGGATTTCAAGTTCCGTCAGCACCAGCCTCGGATCGAAGGCCGATGAGTCGCCTCCGGCGGCGTCATCGGATGGCCCGGACGCCCTTTCGATCCATCCATCAATGGCGCTCATGGACCCGGGAAGGACGGGCGGGCCGAAGCCGACCCGGGCGCGGGCAGCCTCCACGCCGCTGCGCGGTGCCGCCACGGCCAGGGCCGCGTCCAGGCGGTGCAGGGTTTCCGCCCCCGTGCCGCCGGGCGCCCGGGACAGGGTTTGGCTGAGCACATTGCGCCACGCATAGGCGGCGGCCGGCTGATCGTTCAGCAAGGCGGCAAGGGCCAGATCCGCAGCGGCCCAGCCGAGATCGGGATCGGGCGTGATCCCCTCCAGCGTGTCGCCATAGACCAGTGCCACCGGAAGGCCCGATTCCGTGGCCCAGGCGCGGTCGAGGGCCGCTGCAAGGAGTTCGATCCGACTGGCCGGGATGGCTTCCTTCTCGATGACTTGGAAAAACAGGGCGTTGGCTTCCGCGGGGGCCTGATTTTGCGCAGCCGCCAGCGGATCGGCCATGGCGGCCCGGTCAAAGGGCACCTGGCGATAGGCATGGGCAAGGGCGGCCGGGTCCAAAGCCCCGCTCAGCACGCTCCGCTCCGCCGCCGTCAGAGCCTGGCGATAGGCACTGCGCTCCGGAGCCGGCGCAACGGTCGTCGCGCCCGGGTCGGCCGGATCCGGCTCCGCCGGGACGATATCCATGGCAATGGCCCGCAAGACCGCTGGCTCAGCCATGTCCAGGGCCGCATCGGGCAGGGGGATGCCGCCATGGCGGGCCATGGCATAGGCGAGGGGCGTTAGGGGCGCGCGGGTCCAGATGCTCTCGGGCAGGGTGGCTCGGCCGGTCAAGGCCATGGTGAGGGCGTGGAAGACGGGCGCGGGCGTCCCCCGCTCCACCAGCACATCGGCGGTGAGAAGGGCGGCCGATGCCGCATTGTCGAGCAGATAACAAAATGCCCGCAGCTTCACCCAGAACGGATCCTCCGTCTCCAGACGCATGCGCAGGCCGAGATCGCAGGCTTCCTGATGCTCGTTGTCCAGCAGCGCGGCCATCGCCTGAATGCGGCTGCCGGCCCGGTCGCTGCGCCCGGCCTCCGTGACCTGGGCGGCCAGGCTCGCCGCATCCTCCATATGGCCGGCCTCGTGGAGGCGCGACAGCCGGAGGATCAGGAACGCGACATCGTCCTCGCTCAGCGCCTCGTCCGTGCCAGACCGCAAGGGCTGAAAGCGGGAGGACAGCGGCATCCAGGGCTTGGTGCGGGCTTCATCGCCCGGTCCCGGCGCCGTGAGAAGGGCGTGGATGAGGGCGCCCATGGTGGGCGAGGGCGCGCCGACGGGCAGAGCCTCGATCAGCGCCCGGGCCAGCGGTGCAGGCGTTCCCTTCCATGGGTCGGGCCCGAGCCCGATGGTCCGGTCGCGGCTTTGGCCGTTGCGCCCCGGGCCGCGATAACGCGGTCCCGTGATGCGAGTCACTTCGATGCGGCCGAACCGCTCAATGATCCGGGTTTCCCGGGTCGGGCCCGCATCCGCGGAGGGCGTTTCCTGTGCGCTGAAGCGCCGCGGTGTGATGTCGAGGGGTGCACGGTCCTGGGCGCGGGCCGTGTCAGGAGCCAACCCCGCGAAAAGAACAATCAGTGTAAGCGATAGGGAAAAACGGAGCATGGATCCGCGATCAATTGCGCGGCGGGTCATAGGGGATGACCTTTTCGGCCGGTTCCGAAGGCGTTTCCAGGGACTCGGCCACATACCAAAGCCAGCCCAGAAGTCCGGCCAGCAGAACACCGATTATAAGGATCACCAGGAAAAATCGAACCATCAGACCGCCTCTCGATTGCCTGTCCCGCCCGCTCCATATCCGCCTCGGCGCGCCCGTTCAAAGGCTCGGTCCGCACCGATCCGTCTGCCCATCGGCTGTGCGGAGCACATGGTCTCGTAGACCCAACGAATACGTCCAAACTGAGACCCGGCAAGGGGCCGCGCCGCCTGCCGCGATTTCGCCGCGAAGTGGACAGACAAACGACGGCTCACCGGCGCCCGCCACACCTGCCCGACCGGGTTCCGCACCCGCCTGGGCGGCGGATGATTGACCAGCCGTTCCGCAAGAACGGATTATGGGACAGGCATGGATACTGTGGCGCGGTTCATTCGCCCGGGCGCTGAATGAGCGGCCCGCCAAAAGGGGCGTCCCGCTGGCTATGCTGTCAGCCGGGCTGCCAGCCGGGCATGAAGGGAGAGGATGCGTGAGTGGGTCTCGAGGATCCGGATTGATGTCGCCTGAACAGCTTCGGCGGCTTCGGTCCCAGACCCTCGTTTTGGTGGGTCTGATGGGGGCCGGCAAGACGACCGTGGGTCGGCGCCTCGCCCATACGCTCGACATGCCCTTCAAGGATTCCGATGTGGAAATCGAAGTGGCTGCCGGCTGTCCCATCCCGGATATCTTTTCGACCTTCGGCGAGTCCTATTTCCGCGACGGCGAGCGCCGGGTCATCGAACGCCTGCTGAACGATCCGCCCCATGTGCTCGCCACCGGCGGGGGGGCCTTCGTCCAGGATCGCACCCGGGCCCTGATCCGGGGCAAGGCCGTGTCGATCTGGCTGCGGGCCGATCTCGATCTCCTGGTGCGCCGTGTGTCGCGCCGGGACACACGGCCTTTGCTGCGCAACGGCGATCCGGCGGCCATCATGCGGCGCCTGCTCGATGAGCGGGCGCCCCTTTATGCCGAGGCGGATGTCATGGTGGACACGGATGATGGCCCCCATGACGTGGTCGTGCGGCGCATTCTGTCGGCAGTCGACGCGTTTCTCCAGCGCCGCAAGGCCCCGCAAAGCGCGCCGGTCCTGTGAGACGTCCGGCGGTGTGCGGATGGTGGGGCGTCAAAGTCTTCTAAGGGATCATCCATGGAACACAGTGGTCGCGAAAGCGGGAGCGCGCCGGTTTCCGGACAGCCCGAGACGGTCCGCGTCGCGGCGGGCGGCGGCGCCTATAACGTGGTCATCGGCGGTGGCCTGATCGGCAGCGCCGGGGAGCGCATTCGCCCGCTCCTGAAGCGGCCGAAGACCGTCGTCGTGACGGACCGCATGGTGCAGTCCGTGCACGGCGCCGCCCTGTCCGCCAGTCTGGGCGCAGCCGAAATAGACCATGAGACTGTCGTGCTGCCCGAGGGCGAGGCCACAAAATCCCTCACCCAGCTTGAGGCGCTGTGCGACGCCCTGCTCGGCCACGGCATTGAGCGGTCCGACACGATCATTGCCTTCGGCGGCGGAGTGATTGGCGATCTGACGGGGTTCGCCGCCGCCGTTCTCCATCGGGGCATCGGTTTCATTCAGATCCCGACCACGCTCCTGGCCCAGGTCGATTCATCCGTTGGCGGAAAGACGGGTGTCAATCTGGCGGCGGGCAAGAACCTGGTGGGCGCTTTCCACCAGCCGCGTCTCGTGCTGGCGGACACGGACAGTCTGGCGACTCTCTCCGACCGGGAATACGCCGCCGGTTACGCGGAAGTCGTCAAATATGGCGCCCTCGGCGATGGGGTGTTCTTCGATTGGCTCGAAGCCAATGGGGCGTCCTTGACGGCGCGCGAGCCCGGCGTGCTGATCCGCGCCGTGCGCCGCTGCGTGGAAATGAAGGCCGAGATCGTGGAGGCCGACGAGAAGGAAGCCGGCCGCCGTATGCTGCTCAATCTGGGCCACACCTTCGGCCATGCGATCGAGGCCTGTGCGGGCTATGACGGCCGGGTGCTCCATGGCGAGGCCGTTTCGGTGGGCATGGTTCTGGCCTGCGAGCTGTCGGTCCGCCTGGGGCATGCGCCCGCATCGGTTCCGGAGCGTTTGCGGGCCCATGTGCATCGGGCCGGTTTGCCGACGGATGTCGCGGCTTTGCCGGTGGCCCTGTCCACCGACGCCCTGATGGCCGCCATGGCCAAGGACAAGAAGGCGCGGGACGGCAAGCTCACGCTGATCCTTGTCCGGTCCATCGGCGATGCGTTTGCGACCGGTGAGGTTCCCGTCGAGCAGGTCCTGGCCGTCTGGCAGGCCGCCCTGGCCCGGACCCGTGCCTAGCAAGGCTGCGGGTCTGGCACTGCTCCACAAGAATCACCAGGCCTCGTCCGGGTCCTGAACTTCGAAGGCCCGCGCATCCGGAATCGCTTCGCCCTTGCCCGTACCGTCATGCACCCGGTCGAAACCGGCGCCGTGCACGGTGCCCGAGCCATCGTTTTCGACGATGGCGCCATGGGTGAGGTCCAGGACGCAATGATCCCGGCCCATCCCATTTCCCCGGTCTGTGCTCCTCTCACGCGTATCTCTGGACCTTTGGGCACAGGTCATATAGGGACCCATACCCAAGCACGCCGTTTGCCGGCGGCGCGCTGGTCCGAATTGCCGACCTGCCCCAAAAGCAAGGTCTCCGAAAGCAGGATCCATGACGCTGTCGATGCGCCGATATCTCGCCAATGCGTTCTGTGCCCTGCTGCCGCCCACACGGCTTTATCCGCTGAAAGCCTGGGTCTGGCGGCGGGCCGGCGTCGATGCCCATCCATCGGCCATGATCGTATCCAGCGTGCGGATTCAGACCATGGGCCCGGTGCGGATCGGCGCGCGGGCCTTTCTGGGGCACGAAACACTTCTGGTGGGCGGGGATGCGCCCATCGAGATCGGGGCGGACGCGGATGTCTCGACCCGCGTGGTTTTGATGACCGGAACCCACGCCATCGATGCCGCGGGTCCACGGACGGCGGGCGCGGGTCTGAGCCGGCCCATCACCATTGGGGCCGGAGCCTGGATCGGTGTGAATGCCACTGTGCTGGGCGGTGTCCGCGTGGGGAACAAAGCGCTGATTGCCGCCGGCAGTGTCGTGACGCGCTCCGTCCCCGAGCGGACGGTGGCCGCCGGCGTGCCCTGCCGGGTCAAGCGATCCCTTGACGAGGCCCCGGAGGATCTTGAAAGGCAAAAGGGGCCGGCCCGATGACGAACAGAGTTCTTCCGGCCTTTCTCGGCATCGGCGGCGCCAAATGCGGAACCACGACCCTGCATGATCTGCTCGCCCGCCACCCGTCTATTTTCGTGCCGCCGGAAAAGGAGCTGTCCTTTTTTTCGAGCGACGGGACCTTCGCGAAGGGCCCCGGCTGGTATGCAAGCTTCTTTCAGGACGCGGAAAACCAACAACTCCGGGGGGAGATCACACCGCAATACATGTATGCGCCCGACGCGCCGGACCGGGTCCATGCTCTGCTGGGGCCGTCGGTCAAACTGATCGTCATGCTGCGCAATCCGGCTGACCGGGCCTTCTCCCATTATCGCCACATGCGCTATCGCGGTTATGACGATCTGCCCTTCGATGGGGCCCTCGATGCGGAGGCGGAGCGGATCGCCCGAGGGCCGCTGGAGCGGGAGCAGTTCAGCTATGTGGACCGCGGTTTCTATGCCCGCCAGCTGGCACCCTGGGTGGAACGGTTCGGCCGGGATGCGCTGTTCACGATCGTGTTCGAAACCGATTTCCGCGCGGATCTGCCGGCCACCCTGGCCCGGCTCCAGGCCTTTCTCGGCGTGCCCCACCACGACCTGCCGTTGGAGACCCACAGCAACCGCACCGAGCAGGCGGCCTTTCCGCTGCTGAACCGGCTTGTCTTCCGCACCTCCCAGCGCTTTCGCCCCCTTTACCGGGCCGTTCTGCCCTCACGCGCCCTGCGCCGGCGCATCATCGGCGCCCTGCCGTCCGGCGGCACGCCGGAGCGGATCGATCCCGTTGTGCGGCAGCGTCTGATCGACGGGGTGTTCGAGCCCGATATCGCGGCCCTGGAGCGCCTGTTGGGGCGGGACCTCAGCCACTGGCGCTCGCCCTCCTGAGGGGCGCTGGACCGAAAATCATCCCGCGGTCTTCACGCCGGCGACGCGGCAGGTCACAGTCCGGCGCATTGGCAAGGCCCGGTACCCGTTCCCATGTAAGGAATGGGCGCGTGCCCGTTTTCAGCACTTCGGATGACCGTTCCCATGCTCGCTCACATGACCGCCGCCGATGGCCCCCTGGCCCGCCTGATGGAATGGGACAGCCT
This sequence comes from Alphaproteobacteria bacterium, assembly GCA_050331455.1. Taxonomy (GTDB): domain Bacteria; phylum Pseudomonadota; class Alphaproteobacteria; order JAJFIK01; family JAJFIK01; genus CAYUYV01. The sequence goes on along the minus strand of JBHJGV010000020.1, from coordinate 39,164 downwards.
TGTCTCCCTAGGGACCATTTTCTTCCTGTTATTGCTTTCGGGCTTCTTCTCCGGCTCCGAAACGGCCCTGACCGCCGCCTCGCCCGCCCGGCTCCACCGGTTCAAGAGCGAGGGATCGGCGGCGGCGGGCCGCGCACTCCAACTCATCGACAATCGCGAGCGGCTCATCGGCGGCATCCTGCTCGGCAACAATCTGGTCAACATCCTGGCCTCGGCCATCGCCACCAGCCTGTTCCTGCGGATTTTCGGCGAGGCCGGTGTGGCGATCGCCACGGGTGTGATGACGCTCCTGGTGCTGATTTTCGCGGAAGTCCTGCCCAAGACCTACGCCATCCTCCACACCAACCACATGGCCATGGCGGTCAGCCTGCCCTTGCGGATCTTCGTGACCCTGCTTGCGCCCTTCGTCCATGTGGTCCAGATGCTGGTGCGCGCCACGCTGCGCCTGTTCGGTGCCCGCATCGATGCGCACAATCCCGTGCTGGCGGTCCACGAGGAATTGCGGGACACGCTCGATCTGCATGACCAGATGCGCAGCGAGGCCGGCGGCAATGGCGAAGCGACCCAGAATCAAGAGCCGGCCGAAGACGGTGAGACCAAAGACCTGACCATGGTGGGTGCGGTCCTGGACCTGCGCGATCTGGAAGTCAGCGAGGTGATGATCCACCGCAAGAGCATCAAGATGGTCAACGCGGCCCAGCCGCCGGAGGTGATCGTCGACGAGGTGCTGAAGGCGCCCCACACCCGCGTTCCCCTGTACCGGGACGACTGGGAAAACATCGTCGGGATCCTCCATGTGAAGGACCTGTTGCGGGAAATGGCGCGGGTGAACTGGCGGGCGGAGGACGTGGATTTCCAGGACATTATGCGCGAGCCCTGGTTCATTCCGGACACGACTGGCCTTCAGGCCCAGCTCGACGCGTTTCTCGACCGCGGGGAGCATTTCGCCCTGGTCGTGGACGAATACGGCACCCTGATGGGCCTCATCACCCTGGAGGACATTATCGAGGAGATCGTCGGAGACATTCAGGACGAGCACGACGAAAAAGTGACCGGCGTGCGCCGGCAACCCGACGGGTCCTATAATGTGGACGGCTGGGTGCCGATCCGGGACCTCAACCGGTCCTTGAACTGGCGTCTGCCCGACGAGGAGGCGACCACCATCGCGGGCCTCGTGATCCATGAGGCCCGGATGATCCCCACGACCGGGCAGATTTTTACGTTTTACGATTTCACGTTCGAAGTGCTGCGGCGATGGCGCAACCAGATCACGGCTCTGCGCATCATTCCGCCGGCCCATTTGCGCAACAACACCCCGTCGCGCCCCATTCACCCGACCAACGCCCCGAAATAGGCGGCTTTCGTCAGTCCTGTGAGGCTTCGTCCGGCGTGTGAAGCCGCATGGACAGGGCATGCACCGGGCCGGCCAGTTCCTCGGCCAGAACGGCGTGGACCTTCTGTTGCCGGGCCACACGGCTCAATCCGTCGAAGGCCGCCGAGGTCATGAGCACACGAAAATGGGTTTCCCCGCCGGGCCGCGCGCCCATATGGCCTTTGTGGCGGTCGGACTCGTCGATGATTTCCAGATGATCGGGGGTGAAAGCTGCCGTCAGCTTGGCCTGCATGCCCGCCAAGACCGTTCCCTCTTTTGCCGCCATGGCACTCGCGCTCCTTTACCGTTCGATGGGCCAAGAGTGTTAGCATTGCCAGTCCTCGCCGCCAGCACCATAGTCTCACAGGCCATGACCGACTCATTCGACTACAAGCCCCCATTCGGATTCGACATTCGCGTTAAGCCGGCCTCGGAAAAAAAATCCGTGCGGCGGGAACCGGAAAAGCCGCGCCCGTGCGAGTGGCAGGGCTGCACGGCGGCCGGCGCCTGTCGCGTGCGCGCCGCGCCTGACCGTCCAAACGAATATCGCTGGTATTGTCAGGCCCATGCCCGGGATCACAATCAGGCCTGGGACTATTTTCGCGGCAAGACGGCCGAGGAAATCGCGGCCTTCCAGGCCGAGGCCAGCACCGGCCACCGGCCGACCTGGTCCATGGGCGTCAATGGCTGGAGCCGGGACGAACTGGCAGCGGAGCGGCGGCGGCGCAGTTTCCGTCCGGGGCGCGACACACCGGGCCGGAACGGCAAGACGAGCGGACCGGGCGCTCAGGACCCCTATAACCTTTTCAAGGGCGGGGAGGGCGGTCCCAAAGCGGCGGGGGACGACACGGCCCGCAAACGGACGCTGTCCCGCCTCCAGCGGTCCTCCCTGACCGATCTCGGCCTCGACGAGTCCGCCGATGCCGATGCGGTCAAGGCCCGTTACAAGGAACTGGTTAAGCGTTTCCACCCGGATGCCAATGGCGGCGACCGGGGCGCCGAAGAAAGCCTGCGCCGCGTCATTCGGGCCTACCAGACCCTGAGGGCGTCCGGTTTCCGTTGATCCCGTTCCCCGCACCACGCGCCTGAGCCGGCACCCCGATCCGGGACCGACGGCCATGGCGTCTTGGAATCACTGGCCGGATAGGCTGTACTCAGGACAGATTTTTCGGCGTCACGACAAGAGAGTCCGACAATTTCATGAGCGATATGCACAATGCCTTCGAGGCCCGAGACCCCGACACACTCGTGACGGTCCGCGATGCCTTTGACATTGACGTGGATATGCGGGTGCCGGCCTTTGCGGACCGCAACGACTATGTGCCCGATGTGGATTCAACCTACCGTTTTAATCGGGAGACCACCCTGGCGATCCTGGCGGGGTTCGCATTCAACCGTCGCGTGATGATCCAGGGGTATCACGGAACGGGCAAATCGACCCATATCGAACAGGTTGCGGCGCGTCTGAACTGGCCCACAATCCGTGTTAACCTTGACAGTCACATCAGCCGGATCGACCTGGTCGGTAAGGACGCCATTGTCCTTAAAGACGGCAAGCAGATCACGGAGTTCCGCGAAGGCATCCTGCCCTGGGCCCTCCAACATCCGACGGCCCTCGTGTTCGACGAGTATGATGCCGCGCGGGCGGATGTGATGTTTGTCATCCAGCGCGTTCTGGAGGTTTCGGGCCGGCTCACGCTGCTCGATCAGAATCGGGTGATCAAACCCCACGTGGCTTTCCGTCTGTTCGCCACGACAAACACGATCGGCCTCGGCGACACGACGGGCCTTTATCACGGCACCCAGCAGATCAACCAGGGCCAGATGGACCGTTGGAGCATCGTCACGACGCTGAATTATCTGCCCCATGACGACGAGGTGGAAATCGTCCTCGCCAAATGCCCCGACTACGCCACCAATGAGGGGCGTGAAGTGGTCTCCTCCATGGTGCGCGTTGCGGATCTGACGCGGGCCGCTTTCATGGCCGGCGACATTTCCACCGTCATGAGCCCGCGCACCGTGATCACCTGGGCCGAAAACGCCCAGATTTTCGGCGGCGACATGGGCTTTTCCTTCCGGCTCACCTTCCTCAACAAATGCGACGAGCTGGAGCGGCCGACGGTGGCGGAGTTCTTTCAGCGCTGCTTCGGCCAGGACCTGCCGGAATCCGCAGCCCGGGTGGTCATGGGCGGACGATGAAAAACGGCGCGTCGAAGCCGGAGGTGGAAGATGCACTCGATCGCTTCAAACGGGCGATCGAACTTGCGGTGCGGACCATCGCGGAAAATCCCGATCTGACCGTGTCCTTTGGGCCCGAGCCCTCCGGATTGCGGGGCGAACGAATCCGCCTGCCCGATCCGCAATCCACCATGAGCGAGGAGGACTTGGCCTGCCTGCGCGGTGAGGCGGATTCCCTTGCTCTGCGCGCTGCCCACCATGACGAACGGGTGCATGATCGCCTGATCCCCCAGGACGGGGATGCGCGGAAGATTTTCCAGGAAATCGAACAGGCCCGGATCGAATCCCTCGGCGCGAATGCCATGGCGGGCGTTGGAGAGAACCTCGCGGCCCTGTTGGAGCGCACGTGCGAGCGCAAGGGCTATGCCCGGGTCGAGGACCGTCAGGACGTGCCCCTCGGTGAAGTCCTCGGTCTCATGGTCCGTGAAGTGCTGACCGGTCGCCCGATTCCGGAGGCGGCCCAGGGCATGGTGGATCTGGTGCGCCCGTGGATCGAGGAGCGTTGCGGCGGCGAGCTCAGCCGACTGTCTGAAACTATCAGTGATCAGAACGCTTTTGCCCGGATCGTGCGCGAAATCATTGCCGATCTCGAACTCGGGGACGATTTGGGAGAGTCCCCGGACCAGGGCGACAACGAGGACGAACAGGACCAGGCCGAACAGGAAGATCCCGGCGATACGGCCGACGGAACCGAAGGCAGCGATGCCGAAGGCTCATCCGCCGAGGAGACCGAGATCCGCGAGGGGGAAACCCAGGAGGGTGACGAGGAGGCCGTCCAGGTCGAACTGGATGAGCGGCTGGACTCTCCGGAAACGGACGAGCTTGGCGACGGCTCCCAGCCCTTCCGGCCGGACCGGAAGTCTAATCCTCTTGATACGGAGGGTGCTTACCGGGTGTATACCTCACGGCACGACGAGATCATTTCTGCCGAGCAATTGTGCGATCCGGACGAGTTGCAGCGCCTGCGCGCCTATCTCGATCAGCAGCTCCACGCCCTCCAGGGTGTGGTCACGCGCCTGGCCAACCGTCTCCAGCGGCGCCTTCTGGCCAAGCAGAGCCGGAGCTGGGAATTCGACCTTGAAGAAGGGCTTCTGGACGTCGCCCGGCTCAGCCGCGTCGTGACCGATCCGCTGCATCCCCTGTCCTTCAAGATGGAGCAGGACACGGATTTCCGTGACACGATCGTCTGTCTGCTGTTGGATAATTCCGGGTCCATGCGCGGCCGGCCCATCACCGTGGCGGCCATGTGTGCCGATATCCTGGCGCGCACCCTGGAGCGCTGCGGTGTGAAGGTCGAAATCCTCGGCTTCACGACGCGGGCCTGGAAAGGCGGCACCTCCCGGGAGGACTGGCTGTCCGACGGCAAGCCGAGTCAGCCCGGCCGCCTCAACGATCTGCGGCACATTGTCTACAAGGCGGCCGACGAGCCCTGGCGCCGGGCCCGGAAGAATCTGGGCCTGATGATGCGCGAAGGTCTGCTCAAGGAAAATATCGACGGCGAGGCCCTGCTCTGGTCCCATGACCGGCTCGTCGCGCGCCCTGAACAGCGCCGCATCCTGATGGTCATCTCGGACGGTGCGCCGGTGGACGACTCCACCTTGTCGGTGAACCCGGGCAACTACCTGGAGCGCCATTTGCGCGACGTGATCCACTATGTGGAGGATCGCTCGCCCGTGGAGCTGCTGGCCATCGGCATCGGCCACGATGTGACCCGGTATTACAAGCGCGCCGTGACCCTCGTGGATGCGGAACAGCTCGGCGGCGCCATGACCGACAAGCTCGCCGAACTCTTCGACGAGGAAGGGCCCCAACCCAACGCCCGCCGCGTTGGCAGCGGATCCGGCTCCTCCCTCCTGGTGCGCCCCGTCGAGGTGCGCCCGCGGGGCGATGGGGAGGACGCTCAGGGCCGCTAGGCCTCTCAGACAGTGGCGATCTGCGCTCTTTAGGACGCGGAACGACAGACGTATCGGGCGGATTGTCGCTGCCCGACACACTTTACAGTGTTACCGGCGGAACCGGAGCCCAATGGGCGTTCACCCTTTCAGATGGTCTTCGAAAAAGGCCGTGGTCCGTTCCCAGGAAAGGGCGGCATCGGCTTCGTCGTAGCGGGCGGAGGTCGGGTTGGCAAAGGCATGGTCGGCCTTGTACCAGTGCACTGTCAGGGGCTTTCCGGCTTCGGCCATGGCGGCCTTGAAGCCGGATACCATATCCTCGTTGATGAAGCGGTCCTGGGTGGCGAAATGGCCGAGGACAGGACCTTTCAGGCTGCCGAGCGCATCGGCCTCGCGCCGGACATTCCCGTAATAGATGACCGTGGCATCGACGGGAGTGTCCTGGCTGGCTGTCAGGGACCATCCGCCCCCGAAGCACCAGCCCACCGTTCCCACACGCTCCGTGGTCGATGCATCCGCCCGCAGCCAGTCGATCCAGGCGGCCGTGGTCGCGCGGCCTTCCGCGTCCTTGACGGAGCGGGCGAGGCTGCCGGCCTTCTCCCGGGTCTCGGCCACGGCACCGTCGTAAAGATCGATCGCGAGGGCCATATACCCTTGGCGGGCGAAATCGCTCGCCACCGCCTTGATCTGATCGTTCAGCCCCCACCATTCGTGGATCAGCATGACCGATGGCACTGGGGCGGCATCCGTCGCCGGCCGGGCGAGCGCGGCCGACACGGTCCGGCCGTCTTTGGTTTTTGTGCTGACGGTCTGGAGGCCCGCGGCGGCATGCGCCGTGAGGGACGGGTCGGCGAGCACGGCGGCCAGCGGCGCCGCGGCGGCCCCTTTGACGATCTGACGGCGGGTGGGCGCGATTTTGATGGCGTGGGACATGGGCGTTCTCCTTTTCGGTTAAGCGGGCATGCCTTTCCGGGCGAGGTGATAGGGGCGAGCCAGCCCCACCGCGCCGGCTTTCCCCGCCTTGACAGGGCGCGATCCCGGGCGCATCCCCCTGCACGACCATCTTCCAGGCCTGCCGGGCGAACGCAATGCGAAGGAGACCGCAATGAATGAACTCTTGGACGGCTGTCGCCCGGTCCGGACGGGAATGGGCGGTTTTTGGGACGCCCTCGTCCCGCGCGCCCCGGGCCTCGGCCTTGCCGGTGCCCTTTCCCTTTCCCTTTCTTTGGCCCTTTCTTTGGCCCTTTCTCTGGCCCTTTCTCTGGCCTTGGCGCCGTTTCAGGCCCATGCCGCGGCGCGCCCGCTCGCCGTCACCGCCGATCCGGTCGCCCTGTCGAAGGAAGACCCCGCAAGCGACCGCCAGGGCGCGCTCGTGTTCCGGGGCGGCCTTGACCTCTCGGCGCCGGACCGGGATTTCGGCGGCATTTCGGGTCTCTGGGTCGACGGGCAGGCCCGCAAGGCTGTGATGGTGACCGATGCCGGGTCCTGGATCGACATGGATCTTACCTTTGAAGGCGGGCGCCTCACCGGTGTCTCGAAGGCGCGGATCGGGCCCTTGCTGGACGCGCAGGGTCGGCCCATCCGGGGCAAGCGGGTGGCCGATGCCGAAGGGCTCGCGCGGGCGGCCGATGGCTTTGTCGTGACGTTCGAGAATGATCACAAGATCTGGCGCTATGCCGGTGACGGGCGTGGAGCGCCTTTCGATGCGCCCGCCGTCCCGATGCCTTTGCCGGGGGATTTCGGCACGGTTCCGGATAACGGGGCGCTCGAAAGCGTCGCGATCACTGGAGAGGTCATCCTGATGCTGACGGAGCGGGCGTTTGATCGCGACGGCAACACGCGGGGCTGGATCGGGTCGCTGCCATTCTCGGGGACGCATCCGAACTGGCGGCCTTTTGCCGTCAGTGCGGCCAAACCCTACGCGCCGACGGATCTGGCGATTTTGCCGGGTGGAGACGCGCTCCTGTTGGAGCGGGCCTATTCGCCCTTCACAGGGGTCCGGATCCAGCTCCGCCGTCTCGAGGCCCGGTCACTGGTCGCCGGCGGCCGCGCCCAAGGCACGGTGCTGGCCCAGTTCGACCGCAGCCATAGGGTGGACAATATGGAGGGCCTCGCCGTCACCACCCTGGCCGACGGCACCGAACGGCTCCTCATGGTGTCCGACGACAACTTCAACCGCACCAACCAAAAGACCCTGCTGTTATCCTTCGAACTGGCCCGGTGAGCGGGTCCAGGCCTGGTCAGGCCTCGGCGGTGGTTGCCTGGCTGCGGGCGCGCTGCAATTCGCGCTTCATCTTCTGGACCCGGTCGGAGAGGGTTTCGGCCCGGGCCTTCAGCAGGAAGGCATCGAGGCCGCCGACGTGATCGACGGAACGCAGGGCGTGGGCACTGACCCGGACACGGATGGACTTGCCCAGCGTCTCACTCATCATCGTCACGGTGGACAGGTTGGGCAGATAACGCCGCTTGGTCCTGTTGTTGGCGTGGGACACGCGGAACCCGACCATCGGGCCTTTGCCCGTTAATTCGCATCGACGACTCATGACACTCTCCTGATCATTCCGGACCGAACGCGCCGGACGCACCCTTGATGAGGTGCGGGCGGAGCCAATGTCTTTTGGGATCCGGGTGGCAATCGCTTTGACGCCGACCTTCGCCGCCGAAGCGATGAAGCGCGGTCGATTGCAGTCTTGAATTAAGGCGCAACTTGTATGGCCGGGCAAAGCGCGGGTCAAGCGCTTCGCCGCGCATCCCGGATGGCCCGGCGGGTTCAACGCCTGCGGGTCACACCATGGGCGGGCTGACAACACCATGGGAAAACCGTAATCGGGTGTTTGCTGTTGCGAGCCGCCCAGACGTTCACCCGTGGCCCGTCCCGCGCAAAGACATGACGTTGGTGCCCATGACCTTCTCTGCCCGCTCTCCCCGCCCCACCGGCTTGCTGGCCGTGACGATCGCCCTTTCGCTTGCGGCGGCCACCGCCCTGCCGGCGCAGGCGGGTGATGGGGAAACCGCATTCATCGCCAAAGAGGCACCGGCCTCGCAGCAGCCTTCGGATGGTTCGGAGCCTGCCAATGTGGCCCTGCCGCCGCCGCCGGTCATTCCGACGGATTTCACGGCCGTTTATAAATTCACGGCGCTGGGGCTGAAACTCGGCGAGGCCCGTCTTGAAGTGAAGGTGGAGCGCAACAGCCGGTACCAGGTGCACTCGCGCATGAAGACCGGCGGGCTCGCGGCAATCTTTTTCCAGTCGCGCTATGTGGTGGTGGGCCTGGGGCGCATCGAGGACACCGGGGCGATCCTGCCGAGCCGCTACGACAGCCGGTTCGTGGGCAGCGACTCCGCGAAGCTGGTCAGCCTGATCTACGGCCGCGATGGTCTGCCCATGCCGGCGGCGGCCGACCCGCCCTATGGAGAGCGCATCCTCAAACAACCCGTGACGGTGGAGCAAAAGCGCGGCACGGTCGATCCCATGGGCGCCTGGGTCCATTTCATGACCGGCGTCAGCGTGAGCGACACGGACCCCTGCGGAACCGTCATCCCGGTTTTCGACGGGCGGCGCCGCTACGATTTCCGGCTTGAGTACAAGGGCCAGGAAAACGTGAAGGTGCGCGGCGGCGATGTCTACAAGGGCAAGGCCTATCGTTGCGCCTTCGTTTACACGCCCGTGGCCGGATACAAGGCCGAACAGCTGGAAAAGGACGCGGTGCCGGTCCCGCCCCTGGAGGCCTGGGTCATCCCCCTGAAAACGCCCCAGGGCCGCACGCTGCTGGTGCCGTCCCGGGTCGAGGCCAAGGCGCCGATTGGCAAACTCAAACTCAAGCTCCTGCGGGTCGGGTTCGCCCCGGTCGAAGACGAGGTGCTGTTTGCCCAAAGCGGGAGCGCCGATCCCAGCCCTTGAGTTCCTGGGCATTCGGGGAAGGCGGGCGGCCCGCCTTGCAAATGGACGCGTAAAGCAGGATGGTGCGCGCGCGGTTCGGTTGATTGACCGTGCCGGTCCGGCACGTCCGGGATCGGCCCGCGGGGGCGTGCGGAATAATCGAGGCGCCGGGCCCGCGGTTCGCCAATGCCGACGGCCGCCGGGCCGACGACCGCCGGGCCTATGACCGACGGCTGGACCCCACCGTTCCACATCTTCTGAACAGCACGCGCCCAGACCCATGACAACCGCACCAGAACCCGCCATCGCCGCGCAACGGGGGAAAGTCACCGCCGTTCTCGGGCCCACCAATACCGGCAAGACCCATTTCGCCCTGGAGCGCATGCTCGGCTACGAGACCGGCATGATCGGTCTGCCCTTGAGGCTTCTGGCCCGGGAGATTTATGACCGGATCGTCGGCCTCAAGGGCGAGAGGGTGGTCGCCCTGATCACGGGCGAAGAAAAGATCATTCCCCAGGATGCGTGCTATGTCGTTTGCACGGTCGAATCCATGCCGCTGGACCGGGACGTCTCGTTCCTCGCCGTCGATGAAATTCAGCTTTGTGCGGATCCGGAGCGCGGCCATGTGTTCACGGACCGGCTGCTCCACGCCCGAGGGTCCGAAGAGACCATGTTTCTAGGCGCCGAGACCATGCGCGGCGTCATCCGGACAATTCTCCCCCAGGCCAAATTCGTCACCCGGACCCGCTTTTCAGAACTCACCCATGTGGGCTCGCGCAAGCTGAGCCGCCTGCCGCGCCGGTCTGCCATTGTGGGGTTTTCAGCAGAGGCGGTCTACGGGCTCGGAGAGGTCGTCCGCCGGCAGAGGGGCGGGGCCGCCGTGGTGATGGGGGCCCTGTCGCCGCGCACCCGCAACGCCCAGGTGGAGCTTTACCAGTCGGGGGAAGTGGACTTCCTGGTGGCGACCGATGCCATCGGCATGGGCCTGAACATGGACGTGGACCATGTGGCCCTGGCTTCTTTGCGCAAATATGACGGACACTCCGTCCGCCCCCTGAAGGCCCACGAGATCGGCCAGATCGCCGGCCGGGCCGGGCGCTATATGAATGACGGGACCTTTGGCACGACCGGCGATGCCAGCGATCTCGACCCCGCGATGGTGGAGCAGATCGAGGGACACCGGTTCGATCCCGTGCGCGTCGTCCAGTGGCGGAGCCGCGATCTCGATTTCGGATCCATCGATGCGCTGATCGAAAGCCTGGAGGCCCCGCCGCCGGTGAAGGGCCTGGCTCGGGCCCGGGCCGCCACCGACCTTCTGGCCCTGCGCCGCATGGCTGAGGATCCACTCGTGCGCGATGCCCAGGAGAGCAAGTCGGACTTGCAGCGTCTATGGGAGGTTTGTCAAATTCCGGATTTCCGGAACATGACCGTGGACGAACATGTCCGCCTGCTGATGTCTGTCTTCAAGAACCTGCTCGACAACGGCAACCGTTTGCCGACGGATTGGCTGAACGGTCATTTGGAGCGCCTGGACCGGATCGAGGGCGATATCGACACCCTGGCCACCCGCATCGCCCATGTGCGCACCTGGACCTTCGTGACCAATCGCGCCCATTGGCTCGAGGATGCGCCCCATTGGCAGGAGCGGGCGCGCGCCATTGAGGACCGCCTTTCCGATGCTTTGCACGAAGGGCTGACCCAGCGCTTCATCGACCGGCGCACCAGTCAGCTTATCAAGAGTCTGCGGCTCAAGGACGATCTGGTCTCCGAGATTTCCGCAGAAGGCGAGGTCATGGTCGAAGGCCATTATGTGGGCCGCCTCCAAGGCTTCCAATTCGTGCCGGATCCCCGGGCCCATGGGGTGGACGGCAAGGCTCTGCGGGCCGCCGCCGCGAAGGCGCTGCGGGCCATGATCGGCGCCCGGGCCGCCCAACTCGCCGGTGCTCCGGACACGGCCATTGAATTGTCCGACCACGGCCGGCTCTGGTGGCAGGGCGATCCCGTGGCGCGGCTCGTGCCCGGCTCGGATGGCGTGACGCCCCGCGTCCATGTTCTGGGTGATACTCATCTGGAGGCCGTCGAGCGGGAGGCCATCGAGACGCGGCTCGGCAAGTGGCTGTCGAGCCACATCGCCCGCATCGTGCCGCCCCTTCTCGACCTGCGTGAGGCCGTGACGGCCGCGGGCTCGGACGGCACTGCCGTTTCCGCAGAGCAGATGGTGGGCGGCGTGGCGCCCCTGACGGGGCTTGCCCGGGGCATCGGTTTTCAACTCGTGGAGAATTTCGGTGTGCTCGACCGGCGGGACGTGAGCGACCAGGTGCGTCAGCTCGACCAGGACGGGCGGGCCCATTTGCGCCGCTTCGGTGTCCGTTTCGGTCAGTATTCGATTTTTTTGCCGGCCCTTCTCAAACCCACGCCGGCGCGTCTTCTCCTCACGCTTTGGGCCGTTCAGAACAACCGCTTCGGGGAAGGTCAGGATCCGGACCAGCCGCCGCCCGCCCCGCCCCAGGCGGGCCTGTGCTCCGTGCCCCTTGATGCGGCGGCGGACAAGGCGTTCTACGCCGCCGCCGGCTTCCGGGTGTGCGGCATGCGCGCGGTGCGCGTCGACATGCTGGAACGTCTCGGCGATCTGATCCGCAATGCCCGGGGCGGCCCGCCGGCAAAGCCGGGCAAGTCCGGCGCGAAGGGCGGGGCAAAGGCCGATCCGACCCCAACGCCGGACGGGGTGCCGCCAACCGGCGAGGGTGAAAACCAGGACGTCGCCGGCAAAGCCATTGCCGCGACGCAAGAGTCCCTTGCCGACGCACCGGCACAGGGTGATGCGCCTGCGGATGAACAAGCCACCCTATCCGCGGCCGCTCCAGGCCCGGAAGCGGTGGAAACACCGGATGTCGGGCTCGAAATCGAATCCGATGCGACCGGTGGCGCGCCCGATGGACCGTCCGATACTGAGACCTTACGGGATGGCGACGGACCCGCCGAGGCGGCTGCGGCAGCGACCAATGGGGCAGTGCCGGTCGAGACCTCCGCGCCGGCACCGGAGGATGCGGCACAGCCGGCCGCGGCGGAGAGGATTCCCGGCGACGCGAAATGGGAAGCCCCGCCGTCCGCATCCGGAACGCCCGAAGCCGAAGCCGAAGCGGGTGCCGACGCAAGCGTCGCCGATGCCGAGGCCACCCCCGGCGACACGCCTCGTGATGAGACAGTCAGTGAGGGGAGCGACGAGGCAGATACGGCACCGGACGACGCCGAAACGGTCGCCGCCGTGGCCTCGTCCAGCGAGGGCGCGCCCTCCACCCAAGCAGACAGTCCGGATGCGGATCCCGAGCCGGAGCCTCCCGCCGGTCCTGTTGTGCCGGACGGCGCTTTCAAGATCACGCCGGACATGATGTCCATCGTGGGGTGTAGCGGCGAGGAGTTCGAGAGCATCCTGCGCGCCCTAGGCTATCGCTCGCAAACCATCCGCGCGGAAACGGAGGGACAGGGGGATCTGGTGGTCTGGCGCCTGCCCAGCAAGCGGGAACGCGAGCGTCCCGGTCCCAGGCGCGATGGCCAGGCCCGGGCCGGCGCATCCCGGGGCCGCGGCGACGGTCAGCGCTCTGACGGGGCGCGAACCGGCCCGGGTCCGAGGGCGGGTGGTCAAAGGCCGGGTGGTCCGCCGGCCGGCGAACAGCGTGGCGATCATCGCCGGGCCAATGGGACCGCCGAGGCGAGCGGCAATGGGGCCCGTCACCATGGGGACAACCGTGCGCCCGGCGATGACCGGGGCCGGTCCGGCGGCAAGAAGCGCCCCGGGCCCCATGGGGATCGGCGGGATGGCGGGCGCGCCGGGAAAGGCGGTCCTCCCGGAGGCGATCGCCGCCAAGCTGGCGGAAAGGGTGGCGGAAAGGGCGGCGGCAAGGCCGCGACCTATTCCAGTGCGCCGCCGGGCAAAGGCGGCGGGCGGAAGGATTCGCCCATCGACCCGGATTCGCCCTTTGCCGTTCTCGCCGCGCTCAAAAATAAGGGAAGCTGATGGGGGACAGCGGCGCCGATCAGCCCGCGGATGGGTCCCAGCGCCTCGACAAATGGCTGTGGTATGCGCGCTTTTTCAAGACGCGGAGCCTGGCGGCCCGTGTGGTGACGGACGGCAAGGTGCGCCTTGGTGTCGGCGATGCCCGGCCGGAAAGGGTCACCAAGGCCGCACAGACGGTGCGGGTCGGCGATGTGCTGACCTTTCCGCAAGGGACGCGGGTGCGCGTCGTGCGGATCCGGGCGGCCGGAACGCGCCGCGGCCCGGCCGAAGAGGCGGCCATGCTTTATGAGGATCTGGCCCCCGCAACGCCTCGCGGTGATGGGCCGACCGCTGGAGCCCCGGGCGAGGATGCCGGCCCCTCCCGCGAGCCTGTCCCCTCCCGCGAGTCTGGAACCGGCCGCCCGACCAAAAAGGATCGCCGCGCGCTGGAGGCCTTCAAACGCGGCGATCTCCCCTAGGGCTTGAGGGTTGTTGGCCGCCAAGGCCCATGCTACCTCCCGACCATGATAAATACGCTGAGAGATCTTTTTTCGACCCGGGATTCGGGGAGCGAGCGTTCCAGCGGTCCGGACGGGTTTCACGTGGCGGCTGCGGCGCTTCTGGTGGAAGCGGCGCATCTCGATGCGCAATATGGCGATGCGGAACGGGATACGATCCGGCGCGTTCTGACAACACGGTTTTCATTATCGCCGTCCGATGCGGACGCGATCGTGTCCGCCGGCGAGGACGCCCAGGGCCAGGCCGTGGAGCTTTACGGCTTCACGAAGCGGATCAAGGATGCCATGCCCCCCGAGGAGCGTGTGGCGATCATCGAAATGCTGTGGGAAGTGGCCTATGCGGACGGGGAGCTGCACGATTACGAAGCGCATCTGGTCCGCAAGGTCGCCGGTCTTATCTACGTGACGGACCGGGACAGGGGTGAGGCCCGCAAGCGGGTCGTGCAGCGATTGGGTATGGCCGATGCTCCCGAAGAACCAGGGGCGTGACCCGGGCTTTGGAGCCCCAGGCCGAACGATTTGATCCTTTGGACTGCCGCACTCCTGCGGGATGCGGTTGGGGGCCGTTTGAGTGCTGTCTTTCCGGCCCGGCAGCAGTGGGAGCCTTGAACCATGACCTATATCGTCACCGACGCCTGCATCCGGTGCAAATTCATGGATTGCGTCGAAGTATGCCCGGTGGATTGCTTTTACGAAGGCGAGAACATGCTCGTCATCCACCCGGATGAATGCATCGATTGCGGCGTGTGTGAGCCGGAATGCCCGGTGGACGCCATCAAGCCTGACACGGAAAGCGGGCTGGAGAGCTGGCTCGAAGTCAACCGCAAGTTTTCGACCGTCTGGCCCAATATTACGGTCAAGGGTACGCCGCCGGAGGATGCGAAAGACTTCGAGGATACCCAAAATAAGTTCGACCAGTATTTCAGTGAAAAACCCGGGACCGGATCCTGACGGATTGCCGGTCAGGCCGGCCTTTCGGGCGGGGCGGCAGTGAAACCGTCCTTTCGCCTGTAAGGTCTCAATAAAACGATATTTTACCGTGCCGGGCAGCCATGCACGCCCCGGCACGTCGTTTTTTTAACCAAGTGGTTACCAGGATCGTCTTTCCATTTCTTCAGTTTTATGATAGTCCTGTTAAACCTTGTCGACAAGATCGGGGACATTTGGTGGAACGGGCGTGGCGGCCGTGATGGACCGCCATACCGCCCTTTTGTGCCGCGCTGAACCGGTTCGCGAATGCTCTGAGCATTCCGAATGCCGTCTTTCGGCCCTTGGTCATCGGCAGGGAAGCCTCGTGCAGCCGTCCCTTCGCGCTGCCGGCACAGGTTTCTCGGATCTGGACTGAACCCGTGGGAAACAGCGCCTGATTGGCGTGGTTCCCATGGAACGCAGGTTTCAGAGCCGGGCGGCCCGCCCGAATGACATGGCAGGACGTCGCAACACGCTATCGCTGGCGTGACGGGTCTTTGTCCGCCGGTGAGGACCGGCACAGGTGAGGGGACGACGGAGGGAGACCGACGGCGCATCTGCCGGTCTTCATACGGTGTTTTGTGGGCGCTGGTTTTAGACAGAGCCCCAAGCGGTGCGCACTGTACGACGGCCTGTGTGACTTGGACCGGTCATCCGGCACCGGACCGCAGCCGGACGGCGGATATCCGCACGGGCTTCGGATGTCCGCACGGAAAATGTCCGCCGGCGGGCGGGTTAGTACGGATGGTTGCAACCTGAGAGTGGAACATGGCGAAGACACAGAAGAAAACAGGCAAGCAGGACTTCAAGGCGAATGATTTCATCGTCTATCCCGCCCACGGCGTCGGCCAGATTGTCGCTGTCGAGGAGCAGGAAATTGCGGGCATGAATATGGAGCTCTTCGTCATAACCTTTGAAAAGGACAAAATGACCGTCCGCGTGCCCACCGCCAAGGCCAAGACCGTCGGCATGCGCCGCCTGTCCACCCCCGATGTGGTGCGCGATGCCATCGACACCCTGCGCGGCCGGGCGCGGATCAAGCGCACCATGTGGAGCCGCCGGGCCCAGGAATACGAAGCCAAGATCAATTCCGGCGATCTGATCTCCATCGCCGAAGTGGTGCGGGATCTGCACCGGGGCGGCGGCCAGCCCGAACAGTCCTACAGCGAACGCCAGCTCTATGAGGCCGCCCTGGATCGCATGGCCCGGGAAGTGGCCGCCGTGGAAGCCATCGACGAGCGGGCCGCTATCGAGCGGGTCGAAACGGCGCTCCAGCGCGAAGCCGCCTGATCCCCGTCATCCCCTAAAGGCATAACGGGTCCACTGGACCTTCAAGGCCGCCGGCGTGACCGGCGGCCTTATTTATTTCAGAGCCGTGACACCCTGCAGGACGACCAAGACGGATCGCGCAGCTTGGCGCAGGCCACATCCACTCGGGCACCCCGGTCGTAAGGATTAGTGATCAACACAGGGAAAGCCTTTGCATCATGCCCAGTATTGAAACTGCCGACTCCCAGCGCGCCGATCGCCGTCTGTTCAAACACGCCATGAAAATGGCTCTGCTCGAGCCCGAGCGCGAGCGTGCGCTCGCTTTTGCCTGGCGGGAGCATAAGGACGAGGCCGCGCTCCACGAACTCACCACGGCCTATATGCGCCTCGTCATCGCCATGGCCTCCCGGTTCAAGGCCTATGGCTTGCCCATGGGCGATCTGGTCCAAGAGGGGTGTGTCGGCCTCATGCAGGCAGCCGCCCGGTTCGAGCCGGAGCGGGAGGTGCGTTTTTCGACCTATGCGACGTGGTGGATCCGCGCGTCCATTCAGGACTATGTATTGCGCAACTGGTCCATCGTCCGCACGGGGACCACGGCGGCGCAAAAAGCCCTGTTCTTCAATTTACGCCGGCTGCGGGCGCTGATCGCCGATGGCGGGCAGCCGCAGCTTTCGCCGGAGGGGCGGGCGGCCATCGCCAAGAAGCTCGACGTCAATGTCCACGATGTGGAGATGATGGAGGCCCGCCTGTCGGCGGCGGATCGATCCTTGAACGCCCCCGTGGGCGAAGAAGGCGATGCGGAATGGCAGGATCTTCTGGTGGATGACCACCAGGATCCGGAAGCGGACGCCATCGCCAGCGAGGACCGGCGCCGGCATTCCGAGCTGTTGGGCGTGGCCATGGAGCGTCTGAATCCGCGGGAGCTGGCCGTGATCAAGGAGCGGCGCCTGGGCACCGAGACCGTGACCCTGGAATCCCTCGGCCGGCGCATGGGCATTTCCAAGGAGCGGGTCCGCCAGATCGAACATCAGGCCCTGCGCAAACTCCGCCGCGCCCTCGTGGACCAGGTGGGTGACCCGGTCGCCGCCGGCCTGACGGACGAACGCGCCCTGCTCAAGGACCTGTGAGGCACCCTTGCCTCACACCGCCCACCCCGGCAAAGTGCCTCCGGCGTCCCCGTAGCTCAGCAGGATAGAGCAACAGATTCCTAATCTGTAGGTCACAGGTTCGAATCCTGTCGGGGACACCATCGGCTTACCGTCAAAATCAATTTGTTGAGGGTCTGCCGTCTGGGCGGACCTTTTTTCTTATCGATCACGAAGCGAAACCGCTCCTGTAGGGCGGGCTTAAACCCGCCCTACACGGATGGCGCGGCGTCGTTTGGGGTCCGGCAGCAATTCGGATCAGAACCGGGCGCGCAGGGTGGCGCCCCAGGTGCGCGGTTCCGTGTGATAGGCCGTAAGGGAGCCTTCCCGGCCGACGGAGTTGAAGCCGCCGCCGCGGAAGTCCTCGTCGAAAAGGTTCTTGGCCCACAGCGAAATGTCGTATTTGCCCTCGCTGAAGAGGACGCCGGCCCGCAGATTGACGAGCGTAAAGGCATCGAACCCCTTGTTCGGGTCGTTGTCGTTGCCGCCGACAATACTGCTCGACCAGCGAACGTCCAGCTGACTGTAGCCGATGAAGTCATCCATGATCGGTTGGGTCACCCGGGCCGTACCGGACACGGACCATTCCTGACCCGGCGGAACCGTATTGCCCGAATTATCGCAGGTGCCCGGGAAGGCCGGATCGTTCTGGTCGGGAGAATTGCCGAAGGGCGTCAGGATACAAACCCCGCCGGTGAAACTTTCATACTCCACATCGATATAGGCGGTGGACGCGAACAGGCTCAGCCACTCGGTGGGCGCCGCCTGGATTTCCACTTCGACGCCCTGGCTGACGATCTCGCCTGCGTTCTGCAATACGAAGCCCGTGCCCAGGAACGTGTTGGCTTGGAAGTCCTCGAAGGTGGTGCGGAACAGGGCCACATTGGTCTGCAAACGGTTCGAAAGCAGATTGCTCTTGAAGCCGACTTCCCAGGACTTCGACACCTCGGGATCGAACAGAACATCCGTAATCGTCTCGGGCTGAACGACGAAATTCTCCAGAGGGAAACTGTTGACGCCGGCGAGATAGGCGCCGAACACCTCGTCCCGATTGGTGAACGGGATCCGCGCGATATTCGTGCCGCCTGATTTGTATCCCCGGCTGAAGGACACGTAAGTCAGGATGTCCGATGTCGCGAAATAGGACAGACGCGCCGTGTAGGTGAACGTGGAGTCCTCGAAGCGCGCATTCTGCACGTCGGGCTGGAAGATCGAGAAGGGCTGGAAGAACACGAAGCCCGGATGGAGATCCGATTCCAAAAACGTGACGTTCATGTCCTTGGTTTCGTTGTTATAGCGCAGGCCACCGGTGACGAAGAGCGTATCGGTGATGAAATAGTCCGCCTGACCGAAGATGGCCCAGCTCGTCTGCTCCTGTTCGGAGATATTGACCGAACCGGTCCCGGCGGGGAAGACGGGCAGGGTACAGAACGGTGTCACCTGGGGGTTCACGAACTGGCAGGCTTCCGTGCTCGGCAGAATTCCGTTTTCCACAAAGAACTGATCGACGGTCAGGTTTGCCGCCAGCAGGGTGTTGGCGGCCGCGCCCCAAAGAAGGTCGTTCACATCGTCCAGGGTCTGATCGAAATAGAAGGCACCCACCACATAGTCCAGCTTGTCGTCGAATGCCTTGCCGGCGAACTGAATCTCCTGGGTAAAGGTCTTCTGCTCGGTCGTGATGTCGTTGATCAGGCTCGGCAGGGCGCTGAAATCGGAGTCGGTGCGGGAGAATGCGTCATAACTGCGATAAGCGGTGATGGAGGTGAAGGTTCCCCATTCCGTGTCCCACTTGAATTCGCCGGAAATGCCCCACTCCTCGACAATGCCGAACGGATCCTCGTCGAGGGCGACCACATCGTCGTTGAACCGGTCCGCCAGGATGATCGGGGTGTCGATGCCGAACAACGCGCCCGCCGTCTCCAGATCCAGGAACGCGCTGAAATTGGGCAGCGGAAAGCCGAATTCGGCGACGGCCGCATTGAAGCCCGCCGCGGTATCCGCCGGGCCGTCAAAAATGTTGGATCCGGAGCAGCACAATTCGTCGATCCGGGCGAAGTCACCGATCACGCGCAGGGAAATGTCGTTCGTCGGCGTGAACAGAGCCTGTGCGCGGACCTGATAGCGGTTCCGGTCATTGAGCTGGGTGCCCGTGGCCACGTTTTCCACATAGCCTTCGCGGTCGGCCCAGGAGCCGGCAATACGGGTCGCCAGCTTGCCTTCGACGATGGGGATATTGACCGCACCACGCACGTTGTAGAAGTCCAGATTGCCCAGATTGACTTCGATCCAGCCTTCATAGTCGTCCGTCGGCGCCACGGTGATGAATTGCAGCGCACCCGAAGCCGTGTTGCGGCCGAAAAGGGTCCCCTGGGGACCCTTCAAAAGTTCGACGCGTTCGATATCGACCAGATCGCCGATGACGGAGGATTGGCGCGCCCGGTAGACCCCGTCCACATAGACGCCGACGGAAGACTCCAGCGACACACTGTTCCCGGCGGTCCCGACTCCGCGCACGGAAATCGAGGTCTGCACCGGGGACTGGGCAAAGCCGATGCCGAGGCTCGGCGTGAAGAAGCTCAACTCGATGGCATCGTCCAGGCCGGCATTCTCGATGAATTCGGTGCCGAAGGCCGAAATCGCGATCGGCACGTCCTGGAGATCCTGTTCGCGCCGCTGGGCCGTGACCGTCATGGTCTCGACTTCCTGTGCAGCAACCGGCTCGGCTGGCAGAGCCATGAGCAGGGCAAGCGACGAGACGCTCGCTGCAAGGCTCCAGGATGTTTGCCCCTCAGGCCGAGTGACGATTCGTTGGCCCATGATCCGTTGACCCATAATGTCCTCCCAGTTGCGCCGAACCGGTCTCGCCTTTGATACCACTGGCCCAAGAGGCCAACACTCGAAGATATCAGCGGTCGAAATCAGCGGTCGCGCAGCGCTCTTGTTTTCCGTTCCGGAATGTCAGTCCCCAGAGACAGCGATCCCATACCCCCAGGAGCGGTCCCGTGCGGATCCCCGCCAACCCAACCGAATCGGCGCAAGGCGCCGCACGCCCCTATCTGTCGCAAGGCTAATGGTTTTGTTGAACTGAGAGAAGCCAGTTTGAACACGAAAACGGTTGAAGTGATCGATGAGCCTACCAACGAAAGAGTTCATTTTCGTTATCTTGAGGCGGTCCGTTGCAGTCAGGCTCTTTCTACGTGTGGCTTCTCTTCGGTTCTGTCGGCAGCCTGATAATTTGTCAGTGCCGGGCCGCTCAATACTGACGAATTGTCAGTTCCTTTTGCTGCGGTGCAGCAGCTTTACTGGGCGAGAAGCCTGGAGCCCCGTGCGTTGAATTGGGCTCCCATGCCGGCCGCGACTGCGGCCCGGCGCTTTGGCGCCGCCCCCGGGGAGGCGCTCCGCGCCGGGCGCAAGACGCACACGCCCAATGGTCTGCTAACGGAGGTCCCTCACATCAGGGCCACGCCTTCATGGCGCAGGAGCCAGGCCTTACGCTCCAAGCCGCCCGCATAACCGGTCAGGGCGCCGCCCGATCCGATCACCCGGTGGCATGGGATGACGATCCCGACCGGATTGCGGCCATTGGCCCGGCCCACGGCACGCGCCGCCGTCGGACGGTCCAGTGTCTTCGCCAGGGATCCGTAGCTGGTGGTGGTGCCGGCCGGGATGGTCCGCAAAGCATTCCATACAGAGCCTTCGAATGGGCTGCCCCAGGGCTCCACCACCAGCGCATCGACGGCATGGAGGTCGCCGTCGAAATAGGCCTCAAGGGCATCAGCAATGGTGCGTTCCACGGGCGCATCCTTGACGTCGCCCGCCCATGGCGCCTTGCCGAGAAGGCCGGACAGGCGCTCAAGCCGGTCCGCAAAGTCCAAACCCCCGAGCACGGGGCGGCCCGCGTGTCCTTGATGGGTCACGACAATCAGGGGGCCGAGGGGGCTGGTCACTGTGGCCCGAAAGGCCGTCATGGGGCGACCTCCAGGCTCTGCCACAGGCGGATCGCGGCATAGGCCCGGTAGGGACGCCATTGTTCCGCCTGCGCCATAAGTGCGCCGCCTCCCTTCGCATCCAGGCCCAGCGCTTTGAGCAAGCCCAGATCCTTGTCCGGAAAGGCATCCGGATCCCCCAGGGCCCGCATGGCCACATAATGCGCGGTCCACGGACCGATCCCCGGAATGGACTGGAGGTCGGGCAGGCCTGGTGCCGAGGCCAGAAACGCGCCGGCCACGGCCTTGAGGGTTGCCACCCGCCGGGTTGTCAGGCCCAGCCCATCGAGATCGCCACGGATCATGTCCTCGGGTGTCGGGAAGGACCGCTCCAGCCCCGGCACGGCACCGGCAAGCGCAACCGGCAAGGGGCGGCCGAGGCGGGCGACCAGACGGGCGGCGATGGTGCGAGCGCCCTTGACGCTGATCTGCTGCCCTACAACGGCGCGCACCGTGAACTCGAACGGATCCGGCCCGCCGGGGACCCGAATGCCGGGCCGGGCGGCGGTGGCCGGCCCAAGCAGGGCATCGCCCGCCAGGGTCTCGTCGATAACGGTGCTGTCCGCATCAAGATCGAATATGTGCCTGACCTGCTGGATCACGCCCCGGAGGGCCTGTGCCTGCGTCAACCAGATCCAGGCCTCGACGCCCGCTCCG
This sequence comes from Alphaproteobacteria bacterium, assembly GCA_050331455.1. Lineage (GTDB taxonomy): Bacteria > Pseudomonadota > Alphaproteobacteria > JAJFIK01 > JAJFIK01 > CAYUYV01. The sequence goes on along the minus strand of JBHJGV010000020.1, from coordinate 17,244 downwards.
GGTCCGGTGGATCCGGGCACCACCGTTAGCGGGGCAACGCGCAAAACGGTCGGGCCGCCACCGGTGCGCAGGACGCGGGCATAGCCTTGGGCATCGCCGGTTTCCACCCCCGCGATGGCCCGTGCCCCCAGGAAAGCGAACAGGTGGTCGACGTCGAAGGGCGGACGCGTTGCCAGGGACAAGTGAATATGGAACGACGCTGCTTCCTCCGCCGGGTGGGAATCCGGGCGGCGCCGCCGGCGGGCCGGTCCGTGCCGGCGTCGGGCGCTCGGGGTCTCATGGAAGGTCTGGGAGAAAGCATCATTGAAGCGGCGCACACTGCCAAAGCCTGCCGCCGCGGCGACATCCGGCATGGGCAGGGCCGTGTTTTCGACCAGCCGCCGGGCCAGGTGCAGCCGGTGGGTCTGGGCGACGGCCTTGGGCGAAGCGCCCAGATGGTCCGTGAACAGACGGCGCAGATGGCGTCCGCCGATGCCCAGGCGTTCGGCCAACCCATCCACCGAACCGTTATCCAGGGCGCCCTCCTCGATCAGCCGCAGGGCGCGGGCCAGGGTGGCGCCGACCCCGAGCCAGGCGGGGCTGCCCGGCGCGCTTTCCGGGCGGCACCGCTGGCAGGCCCGAAAGCCCATGCTTTCGGCAGCCGCCGCCGAGGGCACAAAGCGGCAATTGATGCGCTTGGACTTTGGCGCAGGGCAGATGGGACGGCAATAGACGCCGGTCGTTTTGACCGTGGTGAAGAACACCCCGTCAAACCGTGCGTCCCGGCGCATCATCGCCCCATAGCAGGTGTCGTCATCGGGCATCATGGGGTGGGGTCATAGCAGCCGCCGGTGCGCGCCGCTCGCCATTTTCGGACTCCGATTTTCCGCGCGGACCCGCCGGGGCCGGTCAGGGCGCGTCGCCGAGGTCGAACAGCACTTCGTTGCGCCGCATGAAACCCGGCGTGAACGGATCATTATAATAGGCATAGGTCGCGCTGCCCGCGGGCGTGAGGGACCGGCCATCGAGCCAGGCCCGCAGGGCGGCCTCTTTCTCTTCGAACAGCTCATCGGAGGGGTAGCCGCTGAAGCGCACCGCCGCACGGCGCCGGGCCGGGATCTCCACCAGACGCACCTGTGCATTGGCCGGCCGTGGCAGGGTCTCCATGGTGTATTCCGCCGGCATGATGAAGCGCACGGTCCATTCCCGCTCCCCCGCGCCGGACGGCGTCTGGGTTACCGGCGCGGTCATGGCAATCTTGTCCCGGGCCTCGGGGGCTTTGGGGTCCTGGGTCACCGGGGCCGTCATGGCGATGGTCCCGCCGTCGCGCTCAGACGCGAAGATATAGGCGGCGAGGGGACGGAAGCCCGCGCTGATGGCGGACTGACGGTCGCCGCGGGTGGTGACTTCGGCGACGATCATGGGCGGATAATCGCGGATCTCGAAGCCATCCTCCGCGACAACAACGGCGTAATCGGGCTTCTCCACCGAATTGGCCACGGCCAGGTAGCCTCCATAGGCGAGGACAAGAAGAAGAGTCAGAATCAGGAAGAAATAGGACAGGATTTTACCCATGGTGCCGGTCTCCTCTTTGCCGTGGGGATCATCGCGCTCCAAGAGGTAGATCCGGGCAGGGGAGGGGCCAGCCCACGCCCTGGGGCCTCCCTTGTCCCCGGCGTCTGCCTTGCCCCCGGCGTCTGCGTTGTCCCGGGCGCCTCGATCATCCAAGCGCCGGTGACGGGCGTCGGCAAAGCCCTTCAGCGGGACCGGAAAAAGACCTGTTTGATCACCAGCAACAGCACCCCGATCGCCAAAGGGACCGTCCACAGGGGCGTGAGGAGGAAGGGCGTCACCACGGTGTTCCACAGCCACGGTGCGTTCAGATACTCCTCGCGCTGAATGACGACCTGGAAGCCGTTGAGCGATGTGAAGTGCAGCTTGGCCCATGCCTCCCCGGTGAGGGTCGAGGACCACACCCCGCTGCTCCAATAGTCCTGCACATCACCGACCAGGACCCCGACGGCGACGCCGATGAAGAACATCGCAATCAAGCGCAGCGGTGTGAAGAAACCCATGAACCCCTCCTGTTATGGCGCCTGTTCTGCCGCGTGGTCTCGCCCGTCGCCCTTGAGGGGCGCGCACCGGATGACCCTCGCCATTCTACGCCCCATCGCGATAGCGCGGCGCGCTCGCCCAGGCCAGCAGGACGCCGGCGAAGCCCAGGGTGACCCAGGCCGGCAGGCGCACGAGATAAAGCAGGCCATCGCGATAAAAGCTCTCGTCCCAGGCTGACAGTGCCTGATCCGGATTGCCCAGGTGCAGCAATTCGGTAAATGCGGCAAGGCTGCGCAGTTGGATGGTGCCTGCTTCGAGGGAGTCCAAGGCATCGGCGCCGAGAAGCATGAGCGCCGCCGCAATGAGGATTTGCGCCAGAATTCTGAAAATAACCATGTGTCCCGATCCACCCCGTCTGCTGCCCCTTCGGCCAGCGCCTCGTGTCCGGGGATGAGGATAGTGGTTCCGGTGCCTTCGGGAAACACTCCCCAAGAGGCGCGGTTTTTTGAGCCGCAGGAGGACTTGCAGGCCCCGCCTGACCCGCTATAGTCCGCGCTCCGTGATGGGTTGCGTGCGGTGGCGACACTGGACATCCGACACAGGGCATTGCCCGACAAGCGGCAATCCAAACACGTCATGGCCTTGCACGGATGGGTGGCCGAGTGGTCGAAGGCGCACGCCTGGAACGCGTGTAGGCGGGCAACCGTCTCGTGGGTTCGAATCCCACCCCATCCGCCACCCTGGAACAAAAGGGTGAACGCCGTTCGCCTCCGATTGTACGCCATTCGAAAACTTCAACAGCCGGATCGGCTCGAATCGCACTCTCATCATAGGGATAGTGGCATCGTCGTGATGATGGGTGCAGGTCATATTATCGCGAGACGGCCCCGGGACGATGTTCGTCAGCGCCCTGATATCGATCCAATCATTTGCCTCAAGGTTGAGCACATCAAGATCATCGGTCAGGTGTCCCGGAATGTCTGAGCGACCGCGTGCCATCGCCGCACATACAGCGCGGCAATGCGACGAAGCCCAAGATCCGCGCCTTTGTCGAGCATGTCTTCGCCGACCGGAAACACCGCATGGGAATGACCATCAGGACCATCGCCATCGCCATCGACCGGGCGAAAATCGAAATCGGCCTGTGCAACATCGCCTACACGATGCGAAGGCTGATCATGCACGGACGGACCGCCTAGTGGAGCGGCTCTGACGCTTGAGTCCCACTGTGCGGCACGCTCATCACACAAGCGTCAGAGCCAAAAGCTCCACTAGAAACATGACCTTGCTCGTGCACTGACGCATTCAGGTGATACAGCTTATCCTGTCTTTGCGAGGAGCGTCAGCGACGACGCAATCCAGAGCCGCGCACGCTGAGTATTCTGCCCTGGATCGCCGCGCGCCCTTTGGCCGCTCGCGACGACGACCTGCACCCATCCGTCTGGGTCGGTGCACTCGTGGTTCTTATGGCCCAGACATGTGCAAATGGACCAGCCGCGAAAGGGATTCAAATGTCTGGACCGAACCACCAGACGGCATGACCAACGCGGCCCCAAACGCCATAGCCAACGGAAAACCAAGCCCGATACGACCCATCAAGTCCGCCCCCACCGCGATATCATCCCAAAACATCCGTCAGCAGACACACAAAACCCGTTGATGGAGGTGGCCATTTGCGTCCATCGCCTGGAGCTTTGTCGATTACGGTCTTGCCCGCCCGATCGCGATCCTGGCGGGCGCGGCATGGCGCGGCCGGGTCAAGCGCTACAGCCATTTTGCTGCCCTGACGGCGCTGGCCGTGGGCGCGGTGGTGGCGGTGGAAGCTGGGCGCCTGGCGCCAAACATCGCGCTCGCCTGCCTTTTCTTCCTGATCCCGCTTGGGCTTGACCTCGTCCAGCAGACCACGACCGCCGCCGGGGCGCCGGCCTTCGCGTTCGAAGGCGACGTGTCGATGCCGGCCGATCCGCTGGCGCGCTTCGTCACTTGGAGCAACACCCCTCAGATCCTCCGCTCGGCAAACCGCATCAGGGACAATCCCACATTCCGGTACGACTACGGGGGCTTCCGCGTGGCCAGGACGCTTTCACCCCCTTCCCCCTAACGGCGGGCGCAGCCCGCGACTCCCGGCTCCAGGCCACCGCTCTTGACGTGCTCGAACACCTGATCGAGGCGACCTATTGCCCGGACCGGCGCGCGCCACTGAAGGCCGCCAATCTGGGGCTGGAGAAACTGCGCCACCCGATCCCAGACGGCGTCCGCCGCCTGCCGGAGGCGAATATCGCCCGCTTCCGCGGCCGCCTGCGCGCCATGCGCGACAGGGTCCGCGCCGGCACGCTGACCGAAGCCGAGGCCCGCCCCCGCATCCAGGCCTGGCAAGCCCATGCCGGCTTTGCCCACACGCGCAAGCTGCGCAACGCCGTGCTAGGGGAAAAGAGAGCGGGCGGAAAGCGCAAACCGGGGTGACAGGGTGTTCAGGTGTGGTCTATCTGGTTCGTGGGTGACCGAGGGGAGGCAGCGCGGCGATGGCGGACATATTCATCAGCTACAAACGCGAAGAGCGCGCGATGGCCAAGGCGCTGGCGGAGGTTCTGACTCGAAAGGGCTACTCGGTCTGGTGGGACGTCAGTCTTCTGTCAGGCGACCAGTTCGCCAAGGAAATCGACGCTGTCTTGCGCAAAGCCAAGGCGGCGATTGTGCTGTGGTCAGAAAAATCCATCGAGAGCCATTGGGTGCTCGAGGAGGCGGACCTTGCCCGTCGGCTGGGCATCATCGTTCCCGTCCTCATCGAACCGGTCGAACCGCCCTTCGGCTTTGGCAACCTCCACACTGAAAGCCTGATCGGATGGTCTGGCGAAACGGACGCCCCCGCCGTCCAGTCTATCCTCGCCGCCGTCCAGAAGAAGGCGGGCCCGCCCCCCGCGCCACCCCGGCAAACCGAGGCGGCGGTCGAACAGGCGCTGGATGCCTTTGCCGTAGAAGCCGAATACTGGCGATCGATTTCTCTGGCGACGCCGCAGCGGCCTGAAGAGTACGAGGCCTATCTGGATCGGTTCGGAACGGGGGCCCAGTTCGCCGGCCTGGCAAGGGCGCGGATTGAACGCCTGAAGGCCGCGCGCCCGGGACGTGACTCGGGAAGGGGAGCCAAGCTCGCCGGTGGCCTTTTGGCAACGGCAGCCGCGATCGTAACAATCGTCGTTAGCGTGCCGCCATTGCTGCCGCATCCTCAGTACCGCCCCGGCCAGACCTTCCGCGATACGCTGAGCGGTGGCGGGCAGGGCCCTGAAATGGTGGTGATCCCGTCGGGTGAGTTCCGCAGGGGGTCGCCCGACAGCGAGCCAGGACGCGGCAGCAATGAAGGCCCGCAGCGGACGGTTCGGATCGGATATCAGTTCGCGGCGGGCACGTATGAGGTGACGTGGGCTGAGTGGGAGGCCTGCGTGACCGATGGCGGTTGCAACGGCGCGGGCCCGGAAGGCGCGGGCGGTGACTATGGCTGGGGCCGGGGCAATCGGCCTGTGATCAATGTCGATTGGAACGATGCCCAGGCCTATGTGCAATGGCTGAGCCGGGAGACGGGAGAGCGGTATCGCCTGCTGTCTGAGGCGGAGTGGGAATATGTGGCGCGGGCCGGGACGACGACGCCGTTTTACTTCGGGAACACGATCACGCCGGACCAGGCGAACTATGATGGCAGCTACGCCTATATTGGTGGACCGAAAGGAACTTATCACAAGAAGACGATGCCGGTTGGGTCCTATCCGCGAAATGCGTTCGGCGTCCACGACATGCACGGCAATGTCTGGGAATGGGTTCAGGATTGTTGGCACGAAAACTATAATAGGGCGCCCAGGGATGGGTCCGCCTGGATGGCAGCCAATGGCGGGAATTGCTCGCGTCGTGTTCTGCGCGGCGGGTCTTGGGGCAGCAGACCGCAGATCCTCCGCTCGGCTATCCGCAACTGGAGCTATCCCTCGTACCGGTTCAGCAGGATCGGTTTCCGCGTGGCCAGGACGCTTTAACACCCTTCCCCCTAACGGCGGGCGCAGCCCGCGCCTTCCACCCGCGAAGCGGGTTCGAAAATTTTTGAGGGTCTGCCCTCGACTCGTGGCACGCTCGACCATGATGATGGTGATAGCCTCGGACGTGTTCTGCCTGTTTACGCCTGCGTGACCTTGATGTGGGCGGCCATCATCCCTGCATCGTCCCCTCGCGTCGTGTTCTGCGCGGCGGGTCCCTCTTGGTCGCTCCGCCGACCAAGGTCGACGGTGGGAACAACACCCCACAGAACCTCCGCTCGGCAAACCGCAACAGGAACAATCCCAAGAACCGGAACAACAACAGGGGCTTCCGCGTGGCCAGCGCGCTCCACCCATGGGCCAGAGCCGCTGATGTTTACGGACATCCGGCGGGCGCGCCCGGAGTGCGTCCAGGACGATGCATGATGAGCGGGCGCGGGCCTCCTGGCAGCGTCTCACCGCCTCGTCGGCATCAAAGCCAGACTTCCAGATTGTCCTTGCGCCCGATGCCGCGGGTCAGGGTCGCGCTGAGCACGGGCGTCATCGCGCAAGCGTCGAGAATGGTTTTGACCGCCTGCTGATCGTCCTTTTCAAGCGCCGCATAGGCGTCCTGTGCCCGCTTCAGAAGGTAAAAGCGGTAGGGCTGTGCAATGGCGCCAATCGCGGTGCCGCGCAGCTCGAATGCGGCCAGGCCCACCGCGCGGGCGCATTCGGTGCCCGGCGCCAGGTCGCCCTGCTGGGCGATCCAGGCATTGATCGTGTCCGCCGCCGCCAGGGTTTCCGGCACGAAGTCTTCCGCCATGACGCGGAGCAGGTCCGTCAACGTGTTGGGAATCTCGTCCGCATCCAAATAGGTCTCGCCCTGATGCCCGAACTCGACGAGGTCGGCGTCGCGCCGGTTCATGCGCTCGACCCAGCGGAAGACATGCATGCCATGCGTCAGCATCAGCGAAAGGGGCTTTGGATCGCGGCCCAGATGGCCAAAGAGCGGTGCGATCAGGCCGAAATCGCCGATGCAGGGGCGCCCTCCCAGCACATAGGGATACGCCGCGAAATGACGATCCAGGGCGCCGAGTTGCTCCGCATAGAGCTGTTCGACCAGATCGCGGGTCTGCGGGGTCACGCCGAAGCCGACGGTGGCCCGGCGCATCTGGTCGGCGACTTTACGGGCCATGCCCACGCCGACATCGCCGCGCGGCGTGAGCATTTCGAAATGGAAATTCAGATAGTCGAGATTCTCGGTCTCGAAGTTCCAGCGATAGTGCATGGCGGGGCGCAAAAACCCTTCCGCACCGATCACATCGAACAGGCGGCTGAAGAAGCGATGCTTTGGCGTTTTGGGTGAGAAGCGGTGCCCCGTTTCTTCTTCGAAATGGTCGATGATGGCGGCGCCGTCCCGGATCACCCGGCCGTCGGGACACTCCAGGGTGGGCAAGCCGCGCCGCCCGCCGGCCAGCGGCACGACCGTCTTCTGATAATGTTCCGTATTGGGCGCTTGCTCGCGATAGGCGATGTCGGCCTTGATGAGGTAGCTGCGGGCCCGACCGGTGTACAGGGAATGGGGAACGCCGTAGAGCGTCACAGGCTGGCAAGTCATCCGATCCTCTCTCTTTTCTGTCGTGTCTGGCCGCTGCGATTTTCTGCTGCGTCTGCCCGCCGCGATGCGTGATCCGTATCGAGGCATGTCCATCGCAGAGCGATGGGTCGTCGATGAAGTCTGCGGGTTCACACCGAATTTGGCGGTTGCGCCGCGCATCTGGTTGTGGGCCTGGCGCATGATTTCAGTGACATCGATGCCGGGCGGCAACATTTTTTGGGTCTGGAACGCAAGGAAATCGCCATTCTCCGCTTCAAAGTTCCAGCGAAAGTGCATGCCGGACCGCAACAGCCCCTCCTGGCCGACCACGTCGACTGAAGAAGCGTTGTTTCGGCGTCGTCGGTGAAAAGGGATGGCCGCTTTGGTCTTCGAAATGGTCAATAATGGCCGTACTGTCCCGGATCACGCGGCCGTCCGGAAATTCAAAGGTCGGCATGGTCCGCAGCCCTCCGGCCAGCGGCACGACGGTCTTCAAATAGTGCTCCGTGCTCGGCGCCCGCTCATAGAACGGGATGTCCGCCTTGATGAAGTACCTTCGTGTGCGTGCCGTATGCCCCGACACCATCATTTCATACATCGTAACGGGTTGCGCGGCCATGGGCGTCTCCAAGACGAGGGTCAGCAGTCTTTTGTCCGACCATGACCCTGATGACAGCGGCCCCCCGCCCGGCATGCCAGGAGATGACGTCAGCGCCGGCGAAAGACGATCAGATCAACCAGGCTCAAAACCGCAATCATCACGAGGGCCAGGATGAACCGCAGGTCGCCCGTCATCAATTGCGGCGAAACGGGAAAGGCTATGGTCTTTTCCAGTGCAGCGACTTTGTAGTCGTGGCGGTCTCGGAAACTCGGATGTGAACTGATGGCCCACATGTCCCGGCGACTGCGATAGCGCATCAGTGCCGCAGAGCCCCATTGTTCGGCCCCATTGATCCCGACGACATCCATGGTGGGGCCGACGGCCTCGCCGGCGAACACGGGGTGGGAGGCACGGCTGAAAAGTGCCGGCCACATATATTCCATGTAGTGGCCCATCAAATCATCGGCGCTTGCCCCCGGCCCCGTTGCCGGCAAGCCGACCGGATCCTCAGCCAAATCGAGGATATTCACCATGATGAACGAGTCCCCGTCATCCGCCTCGAAGAAGGTGCGGAGGCGTTCAATCGTTCCCGGGGTGGTGCCTGCCTGTTCCAGGGTGGTGACGATCTCCTCGATCTCGCTTCTGGTCATAGGGCCCGACAAGGGCGTATACCACAGCCAAAACAGGATATAGAGAATGGCCGGTCCACCCCAGACCCAGAGCCGAAACGATCGCATGGGAGTCTCCTGTTTCGCGGTCGATGCCCTGTCAAATCTGGGCGATCGCTTCGTCAGCACACGCATCCCGAACTATTGGCATACGCACCTTTGGCCCCGCAGCCATGCCCCCATCGGACCATTCGGCCTGCCCCCGGCGATTGGCAGGGGCAGGCCGCGAGTCAGATGCGCAGGCCCGGGCTGAACCGTCAGTTCGGCCAGATGATGTATTCGTCATTCTGGCACGGCCATTCAGCATTGGTCCGGTCGATGCAGATCGGGCTTTCCGTTTGGTGCGGATAAAGGGGCGGACGGGCGTCGGCCCAATGCTCCACGATCAGGGCTTCGAGTTCTGCACGCTTTTCGGGCCGTGTATCGGCGAGATTGACCTGTTCGGTGGGGTCCTCGGCGAGGTTGAACAGCCAGCGCCGGTCCTGGCGCTCATTCAGTTGCAGCTTCCAGTTCCCGGCACGAACGACTTTGTAAAAACCGCTCGACCAGAAAATCGCGTCGTTTTCGCGTTCGATGGCCTCGCTCTCGCCCATGGCGACCGGCAGCATATTCTTGCCGTCGATCACCCGATCCTCCGGCAAAGGGGCACCGCCGGCCGCTGCGAGGGTCGGCATGACATCGATATGGGCGACCGGATCATCGATCACGGTTCCCGGCGCGATGCGACCCGGCCATTTGATGAACATGGGGGCACGGATGCCGCCCTCGAACAGGGTGATTTTCCAGCCGCGATAGGGGGCGTTCACCTCGGGCAGTCCGATATACCCCGCCCCGCCATTGTCCGAGGAAAAGACGATGATCGTGTTTTCGGCGAGGCCCTCTTCTTCAAGTTTGTCCATCACTCTGCCGACGGATCGATCGAGGGCGCGGATCATGGCCGCGTAGACGCGGAGCCGGTGGGGCTGCAGATCGCCGACAGCGTCGTAGTCTTCCCGGGTGGCCTGCAGCGGGGTGTGCGGCCCCCAATGGGCCATATAGAGAAAGAAGGGCCGGTTCCGGTTCGCTTCGATGGCCTTTAGGGCCTCATCCGTCCAGTAATCGGTCAGATAACCAGCGGGTGCGAACCGGTCCTCGGAAACGTCCTCACCCGCTTGATCGAAATCGGCCGCGTATTGAAGCACCCCCCAGAGGAACTTGTCGATGGGATCGAATGGGAGCTTTGCATTGACCACCTCTGGATCATCCTCGGGAAGGTAAAGGCCGCTCGCCATCAGCAGACTTTCGTCGAAGCCCTGGGACACAGCGCGAAACCGTTCGGCCCTTCCAAGATGCCATTTGCCGATGTGAATATTGTGGTAGCCCCGCGTTTTGAGCAGCTCGGCGATCGTGACCTCTTCCGGCAACAGCCCCATGTCCTCGAATTCGACCGCTTCCGAAGTCTCATTGAGATTGCCGGTCGATGGTGGCATACCCGTGTCCACCTGCATGCTCCGGGAAAACATTCCGACAATATCGCGGAAGCCCGGCGGCGTCGGCGTGAATTCGAAGCCGGTGCGTGTGGGGTAGCGTCCGGTCAGCAACATGGCCCGTGACGGTGCACAGGTTCCCGTTCCCGTATAAGCGTTTGTGAAAATGGCGCCGTCGGCGGCAAGCCGGTCGATATTCGGTGTCGGGACGGTCCCTCCGGCGACACCGCCACCAAATGTGCTGATGTCATTGATGCCGAGGTCATCGGCCAGAATGAACACAATGTTCGGCGGACCGTCGGAACGGTCCGTGTCCGCCGTCTCCGGGCCGGGTGACCACTCGACCGGCCGGTTCTCGGCGACGTCCGACTTCACGGCACTGGTGACGACGTAGAAGATGATCGCTTGACGATTGAACCATGCCAGAGCGCCGATGCCGCCGACGACGACCAGCAGGCCGATCAGACTGCGTTTCCACATTGCTCTTTCCTCCTTAATCCCGGACAGGTGTCCATGCCCCGATTTCATGCCTCGCCCGCATCGTAAAGAGGAAACGGATGGAAGGCCAAGCCTCCCCGTCCGGGCGCCATCGCAGGTGACAATTCGGCAGTGTCGTCACACCACACCCTCGTCCGGCAGCGCTGCGGCATGCTAAAGGCAGCGTTGCAAGAGAACAGGTCCCGAAGGGCCTTTCCGTGATTGTTGCTGGCCTCAAGTCACGCTGGAGACTAGTCTTGATGTAGGGCCACTGAAGAAGACTGCACAACCAGGGTCCCGCTTGTGACCCAAGAGGGGCGGTCTCGTTACGAGCCTAAAAAATGATCAAGACACTGGGAGGACCGCGACCATGGTGAGATTGACGGAATTGTCCGACTACGAACGGGAGCACCTTCTGGTCAAGCAGCTTCCGCCCTTGGGCGATCCTGTTTGGGTGGCGCCCCGCAAGCCCCTCCATGGGATGCGCTTCGCCCTGATCACCACCGCCGGGCTCCATTTCCGAAACGAACCGGCCTTCGCATTCGCCGACGCCACCTACCGGGCCATTCCCGCTTCGGAAGACAGCCGAACCCTGGTGATGTCCCACAGTTCGGTGAATTTTGACCGGAGCGGCTTCCAGGACGACGTCAATGTTGTCTTTCCGATCGACCGGTTTAAGGAATTGGAGCAGGCGGGGACCATCGGGTCTCTCGCCTCCGTGCATTACAGTTTCATGGGCGCCGGGCTCATGCCTGATGTCTATGAGGCGACCGTCCGGCCGCTTGCGCGTCTTCTGAAGGCGGACGGTGTCGATGCCGTCTTCATCACACCCGTATGTCCCAATTGCACGCGGGCGACATGTGCCATCGCCTATTATCTTGAGGCGGAGGGCATTATGACGACGGGGATTGCCCTCGTGCGTGAGAACGCCGAGGCCCTGCGTCCGCCGCGCTTGTTATGGGTATCCTTCCCCATCGGCCTCCCGCTGGGCCGGCCCGGCGATCCGGCTTTTCAGCATCGGGTGATCCACAACGCCCTGGATCTGTTGCGCCGCCCCTCAGGACCCGTCCTCGAGGATCACCCGGAGGATTTGCCGGAAATCCCGGCGGATCGGGTGCCTGCCTGCCCCGTGAACTTTGCCCGTCCTGAGACGGATGAAAGCACCTGGCGGGCCCGGCTGTCGAACGAGCTTATGATGCTCAAGCCCTGGTATGAAATGAGCCTGCGCCGCCGGGGCCGCACGACCGTCGGTCTGTCGGACACGGGGATCGACGCCATCCTTGAGCGGATGAGTGTCTGGCTGGACGATCGCAGCAAACCCCTGCCGGATGCGAAATGGCTGAAATTCGCCACGGAAGATGCAAAGGCCTATTATGGGGAGGCCCTCAGCGCCCAACCGGGGGACTATCCGCCCGGTCATCTCCAGGCGATATTCTGGGAAGAGACGGTTCTGGGTGCGGCCCTTGTTCAGTATTATGAGTATTTGATATCGGACCCGAAATGGGTGACCCTGGCGCGCATCATAGCACCGCGATATGCGATCGGTGCCTCTACGGGCAATTATGCGATCGGCCACGACAATGAGATTATCGAACAGCCTGCGGCGAAGGCGTTGCGGGAGCAAAAGGAGCGTGACGTGCAACAGCGGAGCACCACCATGCGGATCCAACCCATTCTGGGCCGGTTCGGCGCCGATATTACCGGTGTGGACCTTGCCACCATCAGTGACGCCGATTTTGACACCATCTATCAGGCCTGGCTCGATCATGGCGTGCTGCGCTTCCATGGCCAGTTCCTGGATGCGGCCGGACTGGAAACCTTCAGCAAACGGTTCGGTCCGCTGGAGGAAATCCCCGCACCCGAAGAGGTCAAGGCAAAACTGCCCAGCCGCTACGTGACCGCGATTTCCAACATGATTGTGAACGGACGGCCCATTGGCGGCCTCGGCAATGCGGAAGCCAATTGGCACGCGGACATGACCTATCTGGAGACGCCCCCGCCGGCCTCCGTGCTTCTTGGCGTCAAGATCCCTCCGGAAGGAGGAGATACGTTCTTTGCCGATCAGTATGCCGCGTGTGAGGCCCTGCCCGCGGACCTGCGCGGACGGGTGGAAGGTCTGACCATCAAGCATGACGCGGCCCACACCAGCATCGGGCAGCTTCGACAGGGCTTTGCGCCCGTCAAGGATCCCCGGGAGGCGCCGGGCGCTGTGCACCCGATCATCAATCCGCATCCGGAAACCGGCCGGAAAGCGCTCTATCTGGGCCGACGGGAATGGGCCTTCATCCCCGGTCTTGAGCTTGCCGACAGCGAAGCCCTTCTCGACGCGTTATGGCAATACGCGGTCTTTGACGGCAATGTCATCAAGCAGGTCTGGGCTCCGGGCGATGTGGTGATCTGGGATAACCGCTGCACCCTCCACCGGCGCTCCAGTTTCGATAACAGTCACGACCGTCTCATGATGCGCTGTCAGGTCCTCAACCGCACGCACCAATGACGTTCGGGGCGAGCCTCGGGCTGCCGGAGCATTCGGAGCCGCAACAGGAATACTAAAAACGCATCGGCGGAGGAAACGGCGATGAAGTGGCTGCGAGGGTTGTTTTTCGTGATCGTTCTGCTGTGTGCGGTCATTTTGGCGGGATATCTGGCGCGGCACGAATTGACCCGGATATGGGGCGGTTTGCCGGCGTTCACGCACGGCGCCGGCGACAGCTTCGAGCGCATGGTCCCCATGCGTGATGGCGTCGCGCTCTTCACGACCATTGATCTGCCATCCGGTGGCGGACCTTTTCCCACCGTCTTGATGCGCAGTCCATATGCCCAAATCGGTTGGCTGATGCGGGATCTCACCTGCGGCCGCTTCGTCCGATATGGCTATGCCTGCGTCTATCAGGACACACGGGGTCAGGGGCGGTCCGAGGGTGCTTGGGATCCCGGCGCCAACCCGGAAATGGCCGATGGGCGGGCCACGCTTGCCTGGCTGACCGACCAGGACTTCCAGGACGGAAACATTGCCATGGTCGGGGCATCCTATCTCGCCTCGGTCCAGTTCGCGGCCCTGGCGGACGGCGCTCCGCCCGCCCTGAAGACCATCGTTCCGTCGATGGTCTCCACGGATAATCGCGGCGTGATGTACCAGGACGGAATGTTCCGGCACGAAACCTATACCGCCTGGGCGAGCCTGATGCGTGACCCGGACGGCCGCGGTGGAAATCCGGGCAAGGACTACCAGAAGGCGATCCGCCACCGGCCCCATAATGAAGTCGATACCGAGATTTTCGGCGCCCCCATGCCCTGGTATCGGGGCATGCTCGCCGCCACATCGCCGGCTGCAGACTATTGGCAACGCAAAGACCGGGTCAAAATGCGGACCGTGCCACAGGACATGACCATCCCAGTTTTGATGATCGGCGGCTGGTATGATGTCTTTTTCGGCCCACAATTCGAGGACTGGCAACGGCTCGCCACGCGGTCCCGCAGCCGCTACATCATCGGTCCGTGGACGCATTCAGGGGGCACCGGTGACCTTGACACGCCCAATGCCGGCGGCGGGCGTTTTCAATGGCTGCAGATGCTGCCCTGGCTTGACCATCACCTGAAAGGGGCGTCCTTCACCGGACCAACCGGCCTCAGTCTTTACGTGATGGGCGGCGACGGTGATTGGCAGCAGCATGACGAATGGCCCATCACGGCAGCCTCTCGAACCTTCCACCTTTCGAACCTTGACGCGGCCAGCACCTGTAACGGCGGCGCCCTGGCGGCGGAGGCCGGTACCGGCAAGGCCGTTTACACCTACGATCCGGACAATCCGGTTCCGACACGAGGCGGCGCCGGCATGTTGGCCGCCGGCATCCCCGGTTTCGGCGGCGCGCCCCGTGCCAATGTCGAGCAGGCTGGAATGTGCGAGCGTGAAGACGTGCTGACATTCCAGAGCGCGCCGCTGCCGGACGGCCTCTTTATCTCAGGCCAGATCAGCGTGACATTAGACGTCTCCTCGTCAGCGCCGGACACGGCCTTTACGGCAAAGCTGATTGAGGTGTTTGCGGATGGTCGGAGCTTCAACATCCGTGACAGCGTCACATCCTTGGCTTACCGCAACATGTCGGAGGTGCCGCTTGACTACACGCCGGGGGATCGGGTGTCCGTGACCCTCGATGTCTGGCCGATTGCCTGGCGGATGCAGCCGGGGTCAAGACTGCGTCTCGACGTCTCGTCCTCGGATTTCCCCAAATTCCATGCTCACACCAATCGTGCGGGGCCCTGGGCGGAGCAGACCGGGGCGGATATCGCAACCCAGACCGTGTATGGCGGCCGTGTCGATCTTCCTGTGGAGCGATATTGATCGAGACGCACCCGGGCCGGGGCACCGGGGCTGTCGGGGCATCCAATGGGGAACGGTCAGTCAGCCTTTTGACGGCTGGCGGAAAAGTGGCATGCGAACAATAAGACGGGCGCTGCCCATGTCGGCGTCTGAAATGGCCAGCGTGCCCTCATGGGCTTCCACGAGAGTTCGGACAATGGCGAGCCCGAGCCCCGCGCCGCCGGTCCCGCGTGATCGGGACGGCTCCAACCTGGCGAAGGGCTCCAGTAAGGCGGTGCGTTTGGCCTTTGGTATGCCGGGACCATCATCATCGACGATGATGAGGATCGAGCGGCGGTCCGCATTCAACGACAGGTGAACAGAGTTGCCATAGCGCAAGCCGTTTTCCACCAGGTTCGAAACGATCCGGCGGAGCGCCAGCCGGTCGCCCAGGATCTGGGCCTGCCGTGCCGCGGGAGACACGGTCAAATCGGCCCTTGCCCCTTCGGCTCGACGGTCTCGGATCTCTGCGTCGAGAAGGTCGGATAGGTCAATCAGTTCAAGGTCGAGCTGCCCCGCCTGATGTCGGGTCGCCAGGAGGGCACTATCCATCAAGGTGACCAGATCGGAGATATCCGTTTCTGCCTGGACACGCTCTTGGGGATCGGTGAGTTTCTCAATCCGCAGACGCAGACGTGTTGCAAAGGTCCGCACGTCGTGCTGGATCCCGCCGATCATGGAGGCTCTTGCCCGGAGCAGCGCCGTGACACGGGTCTGCTGCCGGTCAAAAGCGCTAATCAGCGTGCGGACTTCCCTGGTGCCGGCGCTGATCGCGGGCAGGCGGGCGTCCGGGTCCGAGGGGTCCAGGGCTTCCACGGCCTTGGCGAGGCGCAGGACGGGTCGGAATTCGCGGTTGAGCATGATCAGTGCCCCAAGTGCGGTGACCACGCCCAGGATGGCTAGCGTAAATCCGATGGGCATGCCGAAATCGTTGACCCAAGCGGCACTTTCACTGGTAACGATCAAAACGCCGCCATCCCGCAGGGCAATCCGAAATTCGGCGGCGTTCAGCAGGCTGTAGAAACTGTGTTGAAACAGTTTGCGCGGCACGGCATAGGCGGCGAAATCGCGGTCGCCGAGTGCCGCACGGTAGCGCGTCAGCCTGGGTCCATCCGTCGGCCAAAATGGTTTCAGATCGGTTTTAGTTCCGGCGGCGTGCTCGACTCGCAAGGACAGCTGGGCGGAGTGAAACGCCTCACAGACCCGCGCGCGTTCATCTGCAGGCGTCCGTTCGAGCAGGCGCGCCATCGCCGCCAATTGCTGTGGCTGCGGGACGCCGGCTATCCGCTCCACGCCCTGGCCCATGAAATAAAGGGCGAATGCGATGGACGCGACCGCCAGGAACCCGATCACCAGGATGACGGCGACCCGCCAACCGAAGGGTGTCCCACGGGTCATGGAACGGAACTCACTGGACAGGTCAAAAGATAGCCGTTGTTGCGCACGGTACTGATCAAGTCCGGCCCGGATCGTGCCGCGGCCAATTTGCGTCTGAGCCGCGAGACCAACATGTCCACCGACCGGTCAAAGGGCTCCGCCCCCCGTCCACGCAAGGCATCCAGGATCTGATCGCGGGACAGAACCCGCCTCGGGCGCCGGACAAAGCAGGTCAAAAGATCGAACTCTCCGCTGGTCAGGGTGACCACCTCCCCATCATCATCGAAGAGCTGGCGCGCGTCGACGTCGATTATAAAGCGGTCGAAGGCCAGGCGGTGATTACCGGTCTGAACAGCCGAAGGGCCCGATCGCCGCAAGACAGCGCGGATTCGCGCCAGAAGCTCCCGCGGCGCAAACGGCTTAACGACATAGTCGTCGGCGCCCATTTCCAGGCCAAGGATCCGGTCAATCTCATCACTCTTTGCCGTCAGCATGATGATGGGCGGTGCACCGTCACGCGACAGGCGTCGGTAGTGCCCCTTGGCGTGGTGTAGGAGGCGGCCTCCTGTGAGGTCGCGGTATTTGTCAGCCTGTTTTGTGTGTCAGGCTGAGGGTTTGATCCTCGCCGATTTTGGCGAGACTTTCCAGGGACATGTAGCGGCGGGAGAC
>JBHJGV010000019.1:0-43568 GCA_050331455.1 Alphaproteobacteria bacterium | reverse complement strand
GCCCCTCAGAGCCGGTCCAAGAGCCTGCCAAACCCGCCCGCTGCGCGGCCCGACTGGGCGAGCGAGGCGGGAGAGGACCGGTTCGGGCGCTGGGCGGACATCCGTTTGGGGAACGCGCGCCAGAGGCTGCGCTGGATTGAGTCCGGACTCTTCTGGATGGGCTCGCCGGAGGATGAGCCGGAGCGGAGCGACCATGAAGGGCCGCGCCATCAGGTCACGCTGACCTCGGGCTTCTGGCTGTTCGACACCCCCGTGACGCAGGCCCTGTGGCAGGCGGTGATGGGCGATAATCCCAGCTGGTTCACGGGGGCTGACCGGCCGGTGGAGCAGGTCTCCTGGGACGATGTGCAACAGTTCCTGGAGCGGATCAACGGGCGCATGCCGGGCCTCGATCTCGCACTGCCCACCGAGGCCCAGTGGGAATATGCCTGCCGCGCCGGCACAACCACCGCCACCTATGCCGGCCCCATGGAAATCCTTAGCAGCGACACTGCACCGGTGCTCGACGCCATTGCCTGGTATCGCGGGAACAGTGGCGATGGAACCCACCCCGTGGGGCAGAAGGCCCCCAATCCATGGGGCCTTTACGACATGCTGGGCAATGTCTGGGAGTGGTGTGCGGATGATAAGCGGCCCTATGGCCCAGGCCCTGCCACGGACCCTGCCGGCCCTCACAGCCGCGCGGAGCGCTCTTCTTCACGGGCCCTGCGGGGCGGCGCTTGGAGCAACCATGCTCGCTTTGTGCGGGCTGCAATCCGCTACGCGGGCACGCCTGACAGCCGGATCGGCATCATTGGTTTCCGTTGTGCTCGAGGTCGGCCTTAACAGGTCAGCAGGCAGGAGCGCCGGGGGGCGGGCCGGGAAGGAGCGGAGAGGCGGAGCCGGAGCGACCCCGGCCCGCCCCCCGGCGCGGGCGATTTCGCCCATGACGGGCCAGTGCTCTCACACCACGCTGCGCGAGGCCGGCGTCGCTCTCATCCGGGCATTTCTTGAAAAAGACCCAGATAGATCTTCGCCCCCCTGACGATTTCTACCGCGCCGCCACGGCGCGTTTGCGTTCACGGGGCCGCGTTAACCGTTTGGAGATCTTTCGGAGCCCAGCCTGAAGAGCGGGGATAACTGTTGTTGGGGCGTGGGCCACCCGGGTGAAGAGGTGCCGCCATGCGTGATCTGCCCATTGACCATATGGCCCGACCCAGTGAGCCGGTGCAGGATTTCGTCCTGCGCAAGCCAGCCCTTCATTTCGAAGTCTACCAGGACGGTGCATCCCAATGGTGGTGGCGACTGGCCATGGCCGACGGCACCGTCATGGGGGAGGCCCCAAGCCCGTTCGACAGCCGCAAGGCCTGCCTGGAGAGCGTCGAGCGGATGCGCCAGACCGTCTCCGCACCGATTCACGAGCTTTAAGCGCGCATCCGCGAGTCGTCGCTCCGGCCGGGCGCCGCCCGGTCCGGCCGGACAAAGCCTTTATCGTTGTTGGCCTCTTCCGGTCACGTCATTTCCTTAAAGCTGCGTGTTGTGGTCCAGGAGGCCTTCTTTCAGGGCATGCGCAATCAATTGTGCGATGGAATGAACATTCAGCTTCGCCATCATCCGGGTACGGTGATTGTCGACCGTCTTGGCGCTGATGGAGAGCTTCTCCGATATCTCCTTGTTTGACCGGCCGGCCGCGATGAGATGCAGGATCTGCCGCTCGCGCAAGGTCAACGCCGCTGTCTCGCTTGCGCCCTCCAAGGCCGTGATGACGGCCTTGGAGAAATAGGACTCGCCGCGGAGGAGGACAGTGAATCCATGCGCCATTTCCGATGGCGGACAGGTTTTCAGAAAAAGGCCGTCGACGCCCGCCCCAGCCCATTGGGACAATTCGCCCAGGCCCGTGAAGCCGGTCACCACGGCAAAACGCGTTCCGGGCGACCAGCGACGCAGTTCGACAAAAGCCTCAAGACCGTTGGCAAGGGGCATGGCGCTGTCGAGGGTCATCAGGTCCGGCTGCTTGGATTTGCCCAGAGCAATGGCTTCAACCCCGTCCGCCGCCTCGCCGACGACCTCAACACCCTCAATCGTGTCGAAGACCGCCCGCAATGCATTGCGAACCAGAGCATGATCATCGGCGATGATGACGCTCGACGAACCGCTGCCAGTCATTGATACTTCCGCCACCTGAATGCATGTCGGGCCATTATCATGGGCAGTCTGGATACCGTCAAACGTCTCGCGAGGCTTCTGTGCGCCCTCATCCTGGGCGCGTTGGTGAGTATCGGCCATGCCAATGCCGTGTCTGCCTCACAGAACGCGGCACGCGAAGACGTTGTCCTCAAAAATGACGCGCCGATCGCGGATATACTGGCTCTGATGGATCAGATGCCGCCGGGTCATCAAACCGGAGAGCCTGTCGCGGTTTATCATGTTGGTGTGGTGAATGGCGAAGAAGACACCATTATCTGGCGTCTTTCAACGGAAATGCTTCGCCCGGTGAGCTTTTCCATTGACCTGACCGCGAAGGGGCGAAGCGAGACGATCCTGGCGTCCCGCTATCCGTATGCCCCTCAAAAGACACGTGCCAGCCAGGGCCGCGTGTTGAGTTCTTGGCCGGTCGTGCTTGAACCGGGGCAGCGGGCCGTCATCACCGCGAGAGTGGATCAATCGACCGCCGCGACGGTTTTCCCGATCCGCTTTCGGCCTGAAGCGGCGTATGACGCGACCCAAACGAAACTGTCCTATCTGCATGGGGGATATCTGGGCGGCGCAGCCATCTTCCTTGCCTTTTTCATCGCCTTCTCGGTTCTCTTGTCCTCACCGCCGGCACGCTTCTATGCGATCTATTTCGGCGCCCTTGTCGTCCTGAATTTTCATTCTTATGGGCTGACGGAGCAATTGTTCTTCCCCGAGGCGAGATGGCTCTATTTCCCGTTGTTCCGGCTGCTGCAGGTTGGCATCATGTTGGCCTATCTGTTGTTCGCCATTTCATTTTTGCGGGCCAGCACGCGCTATCGGAAGCTTTTCAAAGTCACCATCGTTTATGTGGCCCTGACGACCGGCCTTGCCCTTCTGGAAACCCTGTTCTGGAACCCGTTTTTCGTGTTCATCACGGATGCCATGGCGCTGGCCTTTCTGGCCTTGGGGACTTTTACGGCCTATGTCGCGGTCCGTGACCGGTTGAACGGGGCCGTCTTCTTTGCCTCCGGTTACGCTCTGCTGCTTATCACCGGGGTCATCAATTACGTGGCGAGCTTTCCCGGTTTTGCCTCCTACAACAATGGGGTGGACGCGCTGACCCTGTCGCTCCAAATCGCGGATGCCTTCGTGTTCGCCGCCGCCATTGTCAGCCAGACCCACGGCCTGCGCCGCGACCGGGATAGGGCGCTCAAGGCCCAACTCTCCGCGACCCGGGAAAAGCTGGCTCTGAGCGAAGTGCTGCGCGCCGCGGAGCGCGATCGGGACCAGGCCGCCAGGCTCGCCGAACGGCGCCGCGCCCGCTTCGCGGCCACCAGCCACGATCTGAGACAACCGCTCACGTCCCTCAAATTGGCCCTTGAGGACGCGCAGCGGACAGCCCCGGAGATGGCCGCGAAATTCAGTACGGGTCTTGAGTATTTGAACGACATCCTGGCCCGCTCCCTTGAGGAGGCACGGCCCCTTGAGCATGATGACGCGGATGGCCCGGGCCGGAGTGACGCCGCGGAAGCGGTCCCGCTCCAGGTCCTTTTGCGCAATATTGACCGCATGTTCGTGGACGAAGCGCGCAGCCGCGGTGTCACATTGCGGGTCGTGCCCACGTCTGTGACCGTCCATGCACCGGCCATCGGTATCATCCGTATGCTCACGAATATCGTGTCGAATGCCATCAAATATGCCCCATCTGGCCGTGTGCTGATTGGGGTGCGGCGCGAGGGCGGGATGGCACGCCTGGAGGTGCATGATACGGGGCCCGGTATGGAGGACGCTGCCTTGCAGGCCGCCCTCAAACCGCATCGGCGCGGCAATGCGGCCCGCGGGGTCGAAGGCGAGGGGCTGGGCCTTGCCATTGTGCAAGACCTGGCTCGCCAGAACCGGTTCGAATTTCGCGCAAGAAGCCGTGTCGGCCATGGGACGGTGTTTGCCATTGGCCGCATTCCCTTGTCTGAACCGCGCAGCATGGCAACGCCGGCCAAGACCCCGCCGGCGCACACCAAGAAGCCCGCGCCGGTCTCACCGTCCTAGCCGGTCTCACCGTCCTAAATGAGGGATCCACCCCATCGCCCCGGGCTTTGGGGGTCCATAGCGTCTGCCCATCACCGCTTGCGAAAACCGCCGCGTCGAAGGGAGAAAACAGATGCGACCCCACTGCAAACACCGCCGGATTGCCGGCACATCCGTTTTGGCATCCATTCTCTGGGCGATGATTGCCTGGGCGGGCCTTGGCACCGTGACCGCCTTCATGGCGGTCTCGCCGGCCGAGGCTGCCAATTGCGGCGGCCTGAACCAGAAACCCTGTCCGATCTGGGTGCGCGTGCCGTCTTGCGACAAGGGCCTTGTTGAAGATTTCGCCAAAGGCATCTGCAAGGCAAAGCCGAAACGCAAGCCGATCATCCCCCGGCCGAAAAATTGCGGCCGTGCCGGAGGAAAGCCATGCCCCCTGCCACATATCCCGTCTTGCAACGGAGATTTGGTGGAGGATTTCATCCGCGGGATCTGCCGGGAAAGCAACGGCACGGTGCTGGATCGTGCCAGGGACTCTCTTAATCAATCGAGCACCTTCGTCAAGCAAGCACTGCTGGCCATGGGCAACTGTGCAAGCGCCGGCCAATTGCTGAAAAGCCGTGGGGCCCGCTCCGGGAAGGCGAATGGGCTGCAGGAGCTGCCTTGCGTGAAGGACTTGATCGAGATTGCCGGTCGTGCGGGCTACCGATCCCTCTCGATTGGCCTCGGCAGCGGCGCGTCCTTCGGGCTCGGCGGGGATGTGGAGGCCGGCCTTGTCTTTGACACGGCGCTCAAGAACCCGCCGGCCTTCTACACGTCCAAAGGGTTCAGCCTTGGTCTGCAGGCGGGCATTGGCGCCAATTTAGTGGTGGGCTTTGGTCACTCGTCCAACCGGCCGGGCACGTTCCAGGGCCATGGCGCGGTCGTTGGATTTTCCGCCGTGGGCGGTTCGGGCGCCAGCGCGTGGTACAATTATGACGGCACGCCCGACGGCCTGTCGGTCGTGTCCTCGGTCGGGGGCGGGTTCAGTGCCGCTTACGGGCGCAATGAGACGCGGATCTCCGCCATTCGGGGAGCCCGTGTGGTGACCGGCGAGAGCAGGCCCCGGCCGGGACCTAAAAACAAATCCATCGCGGGCCGGTATTCTTTCGAGAACAATCCAAAGGCAATCAATGTCTTCCGGATGGTGAACGACAATCTTCTGCAGGCGGCCAATCTGAAAAATGGGCGCCCCGCCAAGTGGCATGACTATGCGCGCATCAACGCAACGACCTTCCGGGCCCGCAGCGGCACGCAGACCTATCAGGTGTTGGACAACGGCAATCTTCTTTGGAAGAGCAACCGCAGTGACAAGAAGCGCATCGTCCTGATCCGACGGTAAGGGCCCGAAAACAAGAACCCGAAAACAAGAACGCCGGAGCCTTTTTCCGGATTCGGATTGTCTTGAAAACGCTCCCGACAAATCTTCACCCCCTGACGGCGTTTGCCTGCCGTCAGGGGGTGTTTGCGTTGAAGGTCCGGCGCGGTCTTCTCACCATGTCCTTTCGCGATTCGCCCGTTCCATTCGCTTTTTCGGGGGGCTCTGTGCGGGCGGTGTGGGTCGGCGACCTTCAGCGGAACAGATGCTGCTCAAGGCACGAACATGGTCAAAAAATGCTCTTAAAATCAACGATCTAAAAATGTTCTTGAAACATGGGGAATGATCTGGAACAAAGAGCGTACATCAAGGGGCGCCGAACCTTCCTTTGCACCTCTTCTGGGCCTGTGAAATAAGGAGTCAGTGATGTCGAACAACGTCATCCGCCTCGCGGAAAAGGACCCCATGGACAAGCAAAAGGCCCTCGAGGCCGCCCTCGGCCAGATCGACCGCGCCTTCGGCAAAGGCTCGGTGATGAAACTCGGGCAGCGCCAGGTGATGGAAGTGGAAGCCGTTTCAACCGGCTCCCTCGGGCTTGATGTGGCGCTCGGCATTGGCGGGCTGCCCCGGGGCCGGATCATCGAGATCTATGGTCCAGAATCCTCCGGCAAGACCACGCTTGCCCTCCATTGCGTGGCCGAAGCCCAGAACGCCGGCGGCATCGCCGCTTTTGTGGATGCCGAACATGCCCTCGATCCGGTCTATGCCCGCAAGCTGGGCGTCGATGTGGACGAGCTTTTGATCTCCCAGCCCGACACGGGCGAGCAGGCCCTGGAGATCGCCGACACCCTGGTGCGCTCCGGCGCCATCGATGTGCTTGTCATCGATTCGGTGGCGGCGTTGACGCCGAAGGCGGAACTCGAAGGCGAGATGGGCGACAGCCTGCCGGGCCTGCAGGCACGCCTGATGAGCCAGGCCCTGCGCAAGCTCACCGCGTCGATTTCCAAGTCCCGCTGCATGGTGATCTTCATCAATCAGATCCGTATGAAGATCGGCGTCATGTTCGGCAGTCCCGAGACCACCACCGGGGGGAATGCGCTGAAATTCTACTCGTCCGTGCGCCTCGACATCCGCCGCATCGGCTCCATCAAGGACCGGGACGAGGTCGTCGGCAACCAGACCCGGGTCAAGGTGGTCAAGAACAAGGTGGCGCCGCCCTTCAAACAGGTCGAATTCGACATCATGTATGGCGAGGGTATCTCGAAAGTCGGTGAGCTGATCGATCTCGGGGTCAAGGCCAATGTGGTCGAGAAATCCGGCTCCTGGTACTCCTATGACAGCGAGCGCATCGGCCAGGGCCGGGAGAACGCCAAGCAATTCCTGAAAAACAATCCGGACATGGCCGACCGGATCGAGCGGGCCATCCGTCAGAATGCGGGCCTCCTCGCCGAGGACCTGGTGCTTGGCGCCGACGACATGGAAGAGGCCGCGGAGGACGAGGATCTGGCGGCCGAAGCCTGACCCGGCGCGACGGCCTGGCTTTCGTCAGGTCTTGGCCCATAGTTGGGGCCCATCTATGGCGCCCATTGATGGAGCTGGTGGACGGGCCGGAGCGGGGCGGGTACATGAAAGGGGTTTTGCCGGGGCGCCGCGCCAGCCCCCCTCCTTGCCAACCCCCCTCCTTGCCAGCCCCGTTTTTGGTTTCCCGTAAGGCCCTTCAACCATGACCAGCCGCACCGCCCTGAGCCTCAACGATATCCGCCGCACCTTTCTCGACGGCTTTGCCCGGGCCGGCCACACCATCGTGCCCTCCGCCCCCCTGGTGCCGCGCAACGACCCGACGCTGCTGTTCGTGAATGCGGGCATGGTGCCGTTCAAAAACGTCTTCACGGGCGCCGAGACCCGGGATTATGTGCGCGCCACCTCCGCACAGAAATGTGTGCGCGCGGGCGGCAAGCACAATGATCTCGACAATGTCGGCTATACGGCCCGACACCACACATTCTTTGAGATGATGGGGAATTTCTCCTTCGGCGATTATTTCAAGGATGTGGCGATCGAGCTGGCCTGGGGCCTCGTCACCAAGGATTTCGGTCTCGATCCCTCGCGCCTCGTGGTCACCGTCTTTGCCGAGGACGACGAGGCCTTCGACCTGTGGCGCAAGATCGCCGGACTGCCCGAGGACCGGATCATCCGCATCGCAACAAGCGACAATTTCTGGTCCATGGGGGACACGGGGCCCTGCGGTCCGTGTTCGGAGATCTTTTTCGACCATGGGCCCGAGATCCCCGGCGGCCCGCCGGGCAGCCCGGACGAGGACGGCGACCGCTACGTGGAAATCTGGAATCTGGTGGTCATGGAATATGAGCAGGTCGACAAGGACGCGCGCATCGACCTGCCGCGCCCCAGCATCGACACCGGCATGGGTCTGGAGCGCATGGCGACGGTCCTCCAGGGCGTGCACAACAATTACGACACGGATCTGTTCCAGCAGATCATCACCGCCTCCGAAGAGATCTCCAGGACGAGGGCCGCGGGCGACCGTCTGGCGAGCCACCGGGTGATCGCGGATCACCTGCGTGCCGCGTCTTTCCTGATCGCCGATGGCGTTCTGCCGTCCAATGAAGGGCGGGGCTATGTGCTGCGCCGGATCATGCGCCGGGCCATGCGCCATGCCCATCTGCTCGGCACACCCGATCCTCTCCTGTGGCAGCTCGTGCCAAGCCTCGTGGCGCAGATGGGAGCCGCCTATCCCGAGCTGGAGCGGGCCCGCGCCCTGGTGACGGAAACCCTGAAGCTTGAGGAAACCCGTTTCCGCCAGACCCTGGAGCGGGGTCTGCGCCTGCTCGACGAGGAAACCGGGGATCTGAACGAGGGCAGCGAACTCCAGGGCGAGGTGGCCTTCAAGCTGTACGATACTTATGGCTTCCCCCTGGACCTGACCCAGGATGCCCTTCGCCAGAGGGGGATCGGGGTGGATACGGACGGGTTCGACGCCGCCATGGCCCGTCAGCGAGCCGAGGCGCGCAAGGCCTGGTCCGGCTCCGGCGAGGCCGCCACGGAAACGCTCTGGTTCGATCTGCAGGCGGAACTGGGGGGCACGGATTTTCTGGGCTATGCCACCGAACAGGCCGAAGGCACGGTGCTCGCCCTTGTCAAGGACGGTGCCCGGGTCGAGACCGCGCAGGCCGGCGACGGGGTCATCGTCATCACCAATCAGACCCCGTTTTACGGGGAAAGCGGGGGGCAGGTCGGCGATACGGGCACCATGGTCTGCGCCGACGATGCGCGCCTCGCCGTCACCGACACCCAGAAAAAGCTGGGCACGTTGTTCATTCACATGGCGCAGATTGAAGCCGGCACCCTGACCGTCGGCGCGACGGTCGAGATGGTCGTGGACGGCGCCCGGCGCGCGCGCATCCGGGCCAATCATTCCGCCACCCATCTGCTCCATGAGGCCTTGCGCCGCCGGCTCGGGGATCATGTCACCCAGAAGGGGTCCCTCGTGTCCGAGGA
Source organism: Alphaproteobacteria bacterium (assembly GCA_050331455.1). Lineage (GTDB taxonomy): Bacteria > Pseudomonadota > Alphaproteobacteria > JAJFIK01 > JAJFIK01 > CAYUYV01. The sequence continues at coordinate 34,516 of JBHJGV010000019.1, read as the reverse complement.
GCGGTTGCGCTTCGACATTTCACAGCCCAAGCCCGTGGCCGAAGCCGAACTCGCGGATGTGGAGGCTGAGGTGAATGCCATGATCCGCGCCAACGGGCCCGTCACGACTCGGATCATGACTCCCGACGATGCCATTGAGGCGGGTGCGCTCGCCCTGTTCGGCGAGAAATATGGCGATGAGGTCCGGGTGTTGACCATGGGCGAGGCGGAGGCCGGCGCCCGCGCCTATTCGGTCGAGTTGTGCGGCGGTACCCATGTGAGCCGTCTGGGGGACATCGGCCTGTTCAAGATTGTCGGGGAAGGGGCCGTGTCGGCCGGTGTGCGCCGCATCGAGGCCATGACGGGGGAGGCAGCCCGGGCCTATTTCCAGACCGAAGAGGACGCGCTCAAGGCCGCTGCGGGCCATTTGAAGGCCGCACCGCTTGATGTGCCCGAGCGGGTCTCGGCCCTGATCGAGGAGCGAAAGCGTCTCGAGCGTGAGCTTGCCGCCGCCAAAAAGGCCCTGGCCCTCGGAGGCGGTGCCGGGGAAGGCAGCGATGCCCCCATTGAAGAGGTCGATGGCATCGCGCTCATGGCCCGCACCCTGACGGGCGTTTCGGCCAAGGATCTGCGGGCCCTCGTGGATGAGGCCAAGAAAAAGGTTGGCTCCGGCGTCGTGGCCTTTGTGGCCGTGGATGAGGCCAAGGTCGCCCTGTCCGTGGGCGTGACGGCCGATCTGACCGGCCGGGTCAGCGCCGTGGACCTCGTCAAGCTCGGCGCCGAGGCGGTCGGCGGCAAGGGTGGGGGCGGGCGCCCCGATATGGCCCAGGCCGGCGGCAGCGACCCGGACAAGGCCGAGGACGCCATTGCTGCCATCACGAAGGGGCTGAAAACACTGGCCGCCGCAACCGCCCCGTGACCGGCTTCACCGGGCCTTCGGGGTTTAATTGGGACGCGAAGCAGGCTATGCCGGCTGAACCCGCCTAAGACCCCGTTCAACCATTGAGCAGACCGCGCCATGCCCCAGACCCGCCGGATCCTTTGCATCCTGGGCACCCGCCCGGAAGCCATCAAGCTCGCGCCCGTGATCCACACCCTGGGCGCCCATCCGGGGATTGACCTCAAGGTCTGCGTCACCGGCCAGCACCGCAGCATGCTCGACCAGGTGCTGAAGGTTTTCGACATCAAGCCGGATGTGGATCTGGCTGTCATGAAACCGGGACAGGACCTCACGGATATCACGGCCGCCGTCCTCGACCGCCTTCGCCCCGTTTTGACGGACATGGCGCCGGAGCGCATCATCGTGCAGGGGGACACGACCACCACCTTCGCTGGTGCCCTGGCGGCCTATTACCATCAGATCCCGGTCGCCCATGTGGAAGCGGGCCTGCGCACCGGCGATCTGTATGCACCGTGGCCGGAGGAAGGCAACCGGCGCATGACCTCCGTGATGGCCGACCGCCACTACGCGCCCACCGCCACAGCCCGGGACCATCTTCTGGCTGAAGGCCTTTCGCCGGATGCGGTCACCGTCACCGGCAACACGGTCATCGACGCCCTCATGCTGGCCCGTGACCTGCTGGAGCGGGACCCGGGAAAACGGGCCGAGGCCGAATCCGTCCTGCCACGGACGGACAGTAACCGCAAAATGATCCTTGTGACCGGCCATCGGCGGGAAAATTTCGGCCCCGGGTTCGAGCGCGTCTGCATGGGCATCCGGCGCCTTGCCGAACGGGGCGATGTGGATGTGGTGTATCCTGTCCATCTCAATCCCAATGTGCGCGAGCCGGTCCAGCGCATTCTGGGCAGTCACGACCATATCCGCCTGATCGAGCCCCTCGATTACTTGCCCTTCATTACACTGATGGACCGGGCCCATCTGGTGCTCACGGACTCGGGCGGCGTCCAGGAGGAGGCCCCGTCTCTGGGCAAGCCCGTTCTTGTCATGCGGGAGACCACGGAGCGCCCTGAGGCCGTCCATGCCGGCACGGTCCGGCTGGTCGGTACAGACGAAAGGCAGCTCGTGGACGAAGCCGCCCGCCTCCTCGACGATCCGGAGGCCTATCGGGCCATGAGCCGGGCAACCAATCCGTATGGGGATGGCAAGGCCGCCCCGCGTATCCTGGAAGATCTGGTGGCTGTCCATGACCTTTAAGCGCGTCAACATGATCGGGCTCGGCTATATCGGCCTGCCCACCGCCGCGGTACTCGCCTCACGGGGTGTCCATGTCCTCGGGGTCGATGTCAAACCCTCCGTGGTGGACACGATCAATCGCGGCGAGATCCACATCGTGGAGCCCGATCTGGACATGCTGGTCCACGGAGCGGTCGAGACAGGCCGCCTGCGCGCCGCGCTTGAGCCCGGGCCCGCCGACGCCTTCATCATCGCCGTGCCAACGCCCATCACCGATGATCGCCAGGCGGATCTGACCTTCATCGAGGCCGCGGCGCGGAGCATCGCGCCCTTGCTTCAAAGGGGCAATCTGGTGGTGCTCGAATCGACATCGCCGGTGGGCACGACGGAAAAGTTGAGGGGGTGGCTCGCTGAAGCTCGTCCGGATCTGCACCTTCCATCTGCCCCGGACGAAACACCGGCGGATCTCGCCATCGCCTATTGTCCCGAGCGGGTGCTTCCCGGACGGATCATCCAGGAACTGACGCAGAACGACCGGGTGATCGGTGGACTGACTCCGGCCTGTGCCGACAGGGCGGCAGAGCTTTACAAGATTTTTGTCGCGGCGCCCTGCGTGAAGACCAATGCCCGGGTGGCCGAACTGTGCAAGCTGGCCGAGAACGGCTTCCGGGACGTGAACATCGCCTATGCCAATGAGCTTGCCAATGTGTGCGAGCGCCTCGACATCGATGTTTGGTCCGTGATCGAACTGGCGAGCCGGCATCCGCGGGTCAATATATTGCGGCCCGGCCCCGGCGTCGGCGGCCATTGCATCGCGGTCGATCCCTGGTTCATCGCGGCCAGTGCGCCGGAGGATACGCCGCTGATCCAGGCGGCCCGGGGCGTGAATGATGGCCGTCCGGACCGGGTCGTGGCCCGGGTCGCGGCGGCGCTGGCGGACCTTAACCCCCGTCGGGCACCGTCTGCGCGAATCGCCTGTCTGGGACTGACCTTCAAGGCCAATGTGGACGACGTGCGGGAAAGCCCGGCGCTGGATGTGACGGCGCGTTTGGCCCGGGCCTATCCAGGGCGCGTGCTTGCGGCCGATCCGTTCCTGCCCGGTCCGCCGGCGGAACTGAAGGGCCTGGATGTGACGTTCACGGATATGATGGAGGCTGTCCAGGAGGCCGAGATCGTGGTGCTGCTGGTCGATCACCGACCCTTCGAGGCCATTACCCGTGCGCTGCTTGAGGCACGCATTCTCGTGGATACAAGGGGCTTTTGGGCGGGCGGACGGGAGCCGACCCGGTCCTTAGCCTCACCGCTCGGCCGATAGGATCGAACACCGGTCGAGCGCCTGGACTGTTGTTTCCGAAGACGCGCTTTTGAAGCGATGACCGTCGACCGCCTCACCGCTGATTGGACTCAAGCCAAGGAAAAACCGCTCGTTACTGACTGCGGCGCGTGACCATGGTTGACGCCGTTTTCCAGTCGCCATTGTCCCAATCGCTGCCCTGCCATGTGGGCATGGTCGGATGGTTTCGGGCCGACACGCCGGATCGGCACACAATCACACCGAAGGTCCTGAGCAGGATTTTCATGTCGAGCCGGAACGAGACGCTGTCGACATATTCCAGGTCGTAGGAAAATTTTTCGTCCCAGCTCAGATTGTTCCGACCCATAACCTGGGCCAAGCCGGTAATGCCGGGACGCACATCGTGGCGGCGTTTCTGCTCGGGCGTGTAGAGCGCCATATATTCGATGACGAAAGGGCGGGGACCAATCAAGCTCATCTTGCCGCACAGCACATGCCATAGTTGTGGCAATTCGTCGATGCTGGTCGCGCGGAGAAAGCGGCCGAATCGGGTCAGGCGCTGATCATCGGGCAGGAGATCGCCTTTGGCATCCCGCGCATTGGTCATGGACCGAAACTTTACCATCTGGAAAGGTTCGTTCCTGTATCCCCCCCGGCATTGAGTAAACAGGACCGGTGAGCCCAGGAAAATCCGCACAGCGAAGCCGACGATCAAGCCCAATGGCATGATAGCAATAAGGAGGAGAGCGGCCGCCAACACATCGAAAGTTCGCTTGCCGTATGAGGAATACCAATTCTTCATGATCACAAACGCATAATGGAACGCCACTGACAACTTAGCGTTCAGGTAACACCTAACGAACCGCCCGTCAGCTAAAAAACCGCCTGATTCCCTGGTCCGGTCGTTTTCTCGTGACCCATGGGCCACACTCATGGGCGAAACGTCCTTCAATCGCAGCGTTTTGAAAGCCGGTCTACACCCCATGGGAGCAAGACCGCTTTCCCTTTGGTCCTAGCAGGGGCCATGCCAAACCGATCCGAAGGGGCGTCGTGTTGGAATGGCGCCAGAGGCGGGCTCTCACGCCGCCGCGGTTACGGTGATGCGATTCGGTTTGCGTCTTGCCATGCCCTGGCTTTCCTTGCCGAGGAAAATCGCATAAAGCCCCGGCGTCAGGTGTTTTGGAGGCACTGCGTTCGCGCCGCCGGCATGCCCGGTATCGGATCCGCCGCCCGATCATGGCAAAGGCGGACCGGAACACCGGGTCATCCGGCGCGGCGGTCCTGGATGAGAGACGCCCGCCCGCATTCGCTCGGGTCCGCATGGGCCATGGGCACGGGCTATGGCAAGGAGAGTGACGCGTATGCATATCATGGTGCTGACGGACCGTTTTGCCCCTGAAGTCACGGCCGTCCCCGTCAGGACCCTGGCCCATGCCAAGGAATGGGTCGCCCGGGGCCATCGGGTCACCGTCGTGACCTGCGTGCCCAATGCCCCCAGGGGCCAGGTGTTCGACGGTTACAAGAATGTCTGGCGTCAAGAAGAATGGATGCATGGCATTCGGGTCATTCGCATAAAGACCTATCTGGCACCCAATGCGGGCAGCATCCGCCGCGTTCTCGACTATTCCAGTTTCATGGCCAGTGCCATCGTCCAGTCGGGGGCCCTGCCGCGGCCGGACATTCTGGTCGCCAGTTCTCCTCCCATCACGGTGGCCATGGCCGGGGCGCTGCTCGCCCGGCGCTGGTCCGTGCCCTGGGTGTTCGAATTGCGGGATCTGTGGCCCGCATCCATCAAGGCCGTGGGCGCCTCATCCAGTCCTCTGCTCCGACTGGTGGAGCGCATGGAACTGGGGCTTTATCGCAGCGCGTCGCGTGTTCTGGCGCTCACCCATTCCTTCAAGCGCGATCTTGTGGAGCGGGGCATCGACGCAAGCCGGATCGATGTGGTCACCAATGGGGTGGACGCGACCCAATTCCTGCCCGGTCCCGCCGATCCGGAGATCCGCGCCGGCCTCGGCGTTCCGGATACGGCCTTTCTTGCGGGGTATGTGGGCACGGTCGGCATGGCCCATGGCCTGTCGGCTCTGGTTGCCGCCGCGGAGCGGCTGAAGGGTCGCGAGGATATTCACATTCTCATCCAAGGCGAAGGCGCCGAGCGGGCCGCGCTGGAACAACGGGCGCGCGAGGCCGGGCTGACCCGGCTCCATTTCCGGGATTTCGTGCCCCATGGGGAAATCGCCCGCACGCTCCGCTCCCTGGATCTTGCCTTGGTCCATCTGAAAAAGGATCCGGTGTTCGAAACGGTCATCCCCTCCAAGATCTTTGAGCTCATGGCTCTGGGCGTGCCCATCCTCATGGGCGTCGAGGGCGAGAGCGCCGGGATCATCGCGGAGGCGCAGGCCGGTCTGTGCGTCGAGCCGGAAAATGTGGACGAGATCACCGCCGCGATTGCGGGGCTCGCCGATAACCGCGACCGGCTGGCCGGCTATCGCAGCGGCGGCCTTGAAATGGTGCGCACCCGCTATGACCGGCGCGAACTGGCAAAGGCCGCCCTTGCCTGTTTCGAAAAGGCCCTCGACGGATCGGGCGCCGTGAACGTCAATGAGGCCCGTGCCCGCGCCCGGGCCTGACGCCTCGCCGTCATGCCACTGACGGATCGCTTTCGGCCGGCGTCATGCGGATCCGTGTCGTGACGGTCCGGGGCAGGTCCTCCGGCGCCCCACGACCTATGAGCACGCTGGTGTGCTCTCGGATCCCGAAGGACCGGGCCACAAGGGCCGGCTCGAGAGTCCAGGACAGTCCCGGATCGAGAACCAGATCGGTCAGCCACGTCCCATCCGGGCCGCGGACGGTCAGCGTGCGGTTGTCGAGATTGCCTTGAACCCGGGGATCGAGGTGAAAGCGCAGCACGGGGACAGGCTTTGCGCCCCGGACCCCCGTGAGACGGTCAGTGATGGTCAGGTCCTGCCCGGTGCCCACCCAGGTGCGGGTGTGGACGGGACTGCCCGGCAGACGGGCATAGCCGTCATGGGCCGCCGTCACACCCACCATGGTCTCGCGGATCTCCACGGCCCGGTCCATGATCCGGGCCCGGCGGGCCACCCGGAACTGAGCCCAGACTTCGCTGGAATCCGACCCGTCAAGCTCCACCGTGTTGTGGGCTGCCGTCGAACGCTCCCGGGGCCGATGCTCCGGATCCTGATAGGTGGATGTGCCGCCGTCGACGATGACCCGTGTGGTTCCGACGGACAGTTCAAAGCTCAGCGTGTCCGCGTGGGCATGGCCGGGAATGTGGTCCGGTCCCACCGGCGCGGCGTCGAGAAAGGCCGTGTAGGACGGGAAGGCCATCCGCACATAGCCCGTCGCCGCCAGATCCACACTGCCCGGGCCCCCTGCCGGATCCGGTGCGGCGATGCCCAGGCGCGCAGCATAGGCGGCCAGGGCGGACGGGGAGGGCGCACCGTCCACGGCCGCGTCGTTGAACAGCGCAATGGCCCCGTCCGGATGGGTCATGGCGGAGAGCCAGTCCAGCATGTCGCGTGCCTGCGGGCCCCAATGAACGGGCACGTCCCGCCCATAGGCCCCGTACAGATTGATGACGTCGAGCAGATCCTTCAAAAGGATGGCGTGATACATGGCCGAACGCTCGAAATGGCCGCCGTCGGACAAAATCTGTTTGCGCCATTGGGACAGAAACAGTCGTTCCCCTTCATCCAGCCACGCACCGGCCTCTGCGCCGCGGAAAAAAAGACCTGCAAAGATCAGCCCCTTGGCATTGGCCAGGACATGATTGCCCTGGAGATGGTGCTCCACGGACCGGGCCAGGGCGCGGGCTTGCAGGGCCAAGCTGTCCACGCACGCTTCCGGCAGGGGCCAGCCGTCAAGGCTGGCCATGATCCAATTCGGGATCCGCAGGGACAGGGGATAGGGTGCCCAGGCCGGCTGAGACAGGGGCGGATTGCCTGCCAGCCAATGCTTGATCAGATCGGCCTGCCAGGCCCGCCGCGTCTGCGCCCCCTCGGCCACCATGTCTTCGAAATAGTGGAGCGTGTAGGCCCACAGGGGCGACCGGTCCCGCGCCGTCCAATCCCGCGCGGCCTCGATGCTGCCCTCTTCGTTCAGGAGCCGAACGCGTCGCTGGCCCACCAGGCTTGCCGGTGGCCGGCAGGGCGCATGCCAAGGGCCGGTGATGGCGCGCCGGGCCGGCGTTTCCCCCGCTGGGAGCCGCCGCGACCGCATCTTGTGCAACAGCCGGCCGTAAATCTGGACGGGCTGCAGATGGCGCAGGGTCTCGGCGTAAAGGCGGGCCTTGTCCAGCATGCTTGCTCCGTTGGGTCACGCTCCGTGGCGCAGCAAGCCATAGGACTGTGCCGGCGGTGGGGCAAGGCCATGCTTGAGGCTGTCCCCATCGACAGGGCGCGGACCCACCGCCTAGACTAAAGGGCTAATGGAGCGGCACGTCAGAGGCCGCGGGATCGGACGCATGCCCCGCAGAAATAGGGCCGCGTCCCAGGGAGGACCGATGATGGACGAGACCAGGCCGGGCGCCGCACAGGCGCCGGACGACGAGACACAGCGGGTCGGGGCCGGGGACTACGCATTCCTCACCCTACTGACGATCCTGAACGTCCTGAATTTCGTGGATCGTCAGCTCCTGGCGAGCTTCGCCAATTTCATCGTGCCCGATCTCGGACTGACCAATACGGAATTCGGTCTGCTGACGGGTTTCGTCTTCATCGTGTTCTACGCAGCCATGGGCCTGTTCGCCGGGGCTCTGGCTGACCTCGTGCATCGTCCGCGCCTGGTGGCCGGGGGACTGGCCTTGTGGAGCGCCTTCACGGCCCTGTCCGGGGCCGCCCGGGGCTTTGTGTCTCTGGCCATTCCGCGCATGCTGATCGGGGTGGGGGAGTCCGTGCTCACGCCGGCGTCCATGTCGATGCTGGCGGACCGCTTTCCGGCGAGCCGCCTGGGCTTCGCGGCGGGCTTTTACTATATGGGCGTGCCGCTCGGCGTGGGTGTCAGCCTGCTCGTCGCCGGCTATCTTGGGCCGGCCATTGGCTGGCGGGCCTGCTTCTATCTGCTCGGGGCGATCGGCCTGTTCTTTGCCGTGGTCCTTTTGTTCGTTCGGGAAACGCCCCGCCGCATGAGCGGCGGCCCGGTCATCGCGGCACCCCGGCGGCGCAGCCTGGGCGATATCGTGCGTCACCTGTTTGGTGCGCTGAAGCGCTCTCCGGCCCTCTCGCTCACCATCGCCGGGGGCGTGGCGGTCCACTTCATTCTTGGGGCGGCGGCCTTCGAACAGCTTTGGCTGGTGCAAGAGCGCGGCTTCGACCGGGCGGAAATCGCCCAGATCGCCGGCTATCTCGCCCTGGTCGGCGGCATCGCCGGGAATCTCACCGGGGGTCTGCTCAGCGATGCCTGGCAGCGCATCACCGGGACGGGCCGGCCCCTATTCCTGTGCTGGTCCCTGCTTCTGCTCACGCCGGTCAATATCTCCTTCCGGCTCGTGGAGCCGGACACATATTGGTTCTACATCGCCTATGGCCTTGCTTATTTTCAGCTCGGGATTTTTTACGGGCCGACCTTTGCGACCGTTCAGGAATTGGTGCCGCCCCAGATCCGGTCCACCGTGGTGGCTTTCTACATCCTCATGCTGAATCTCGTGGGCCTTGGGATCGGCATCACCGGGGGCGGGATCCTGATCGACGCGCTGATTTCGGCTGGCGTTGCCGAGCCCTACACCGTCACCCTCGTTGTTTTCACAGGCCTGTCGGCTCTGGCGATTCCCTTGTTCTATTGGGCCGGACGCCGGTTCGAAGCAGACAAGGCCCGACTGTTTACGCAAGACGCTGAAAGTCACGCCCGCCATGCATGCGGGTCTAACGGATCGGGTCTGGGATCTGGAAGATGTTGTGGCCTGGATGGATGAGCGGGCACCGAAACCCGGCCTGCGCGGCCCTTACAAGAAAAAGGCAGATAACTGATGGCGATAAGAGAGCACCCTCGTACTGGCACTGTTTTGATGTGCGATTTTGGGCCGGGCTTCAAAAATCCAGAAATGGATAAGCGTCGTCCTGTTGTGGTGCTCAGCCCCAAGATCAAAGCCCGACATCATTTATGCACCGTGGTTTCGCTTAGCACCACGACTCCTGACCCTGTTATGCAGTATCATCAGCAAATTGATTTACGGCCTAGGTTGCCGCAGCCCATGCAGTCTGACGGTGTGTGGGTAAAGGGCGATATGGTTAATGCGGTCGGCTTCCACCGTTTGGATTTGATTCGCCTTGGGAAAAACGCGGATGGCAAGCGAATCTATTTGTATGAGCCGGTAAGTAACGAAAACTTAAGGATAATTCGGCAGTGCGTGCTTCGCGCGATGGGCATGTCGATATTGACAAAACACCTGCAATGTGCCACTTAACATTAGTAGCGGCTCTCATGAAAATGATCCGCGTCTAAGACCCCACCAGGGGCCGCCGTGTACCGTGATGATAGCAAATCACTCTCACGGCGTAGTTAGTGCTTCCCGCTTCGGCGGGATTTTTGCAATTCACAAAATTCAAACTGAGACACTACCGGCATCCGGCCCGGCTTGACTGAGGCAGGCGGACGGGAGTCGAAGGGGCGGCCCCTTTGCGCCTTGCCCCTGGGTTGCGGACGGGCCCTGTGTCATAGTCCCGGGGCTCCAAAGGGGCCCGGAGACCCGGACTGGGACGGGGGCCAAATTAGCACCAGGGGAGAGGGGCAGGGGTCATGGTCGAGCAGCAGCACGCCTGGAGTGAGCCCGCCGGGACGGGTCACAGCGCAGCCTCCCGCCGGCTGGAAGCCGCCCGTGCTCTGCAGGGCGTGCGCGGCTTCGGGCCGGTCTGGCAGGGCGACGGCGTGGTGTTCCGCCTCTGGGCGCCCGCCGTGTCCGAGGTCACCTTGTTGTTGCCGGAGCGCCGGGTCGAACGGGCCCAGGCCATGGAGCGGGACGATGAGGGCTGGTTCAGCTTGCCCGTCGACAATGTTCCCGCCGGCACATTGTACGGCTTTCGCCTCGAAGACGGTGTGACCGTGCCCGACCCTGCCTCGCGCTATCAGCCCCGGGGCATCCATGCCCACAGCGCCGTGGTCGATGCCAGCGCCTATCGCTGGGAAACCCCGGACTGGCCGGGCCGGCCCTGGCACGAGGCCGTGCTTTACGAGATCCACGTGGGCACTTTCTCGCCGGAAGGCAGTTTTGACGGCGTGCGCCGGCGCCTCGGGCGCCTCGCCGCCTGCGGTGTGACGACCCTCGTTCTGCTGCCGGTCGCCGCCTGCGCAGGTGCGCGCAATTGGGGCTATGATGCCGTGCTGCCCTATGCACCGAGTGCGAATTATGGGCGTCCTGACGATCTCAAACGGTTGATCGATGCTGCCCATGGCGCGGGCCTGATGGTGTTGCTCGATGTGGACTACAGCCGTTTCGGGCCGGACGGAAACTATCTGCCCCGATACGCCCCGGCCTTTTTCGTCAATCCGGATACGGCCGGCCCCGAGCCCTTGGTGATCGACTTTTCCTGCCGGCCCGTCCGGGAGTTTTTCATCCGCAATGCCCTGTATTGGCTGGAGGAGTTCCGGGCGGACGGCCTGCGGCTCCATGGCGTGAACCGGATCCACGACACGAGCCTTGAGCACATCCTTTATGAAATGCGCCGGCGCGTGGACGAGCGTTTCTTGGGCGAGCGCCCGATCCACCTGATCCTCGAGAATGCCGAGAACGGTGCCCGATATCTGGACCGGGATTTGAGGGGTAACACGGATAATTATACGGCCCAGCGCAACGACGATTTCCATTACGCCATGATGTCGGCCGTGACCGATGCAAGCGACGGGATCTATGGGGATTTTGCCCCGCGGCCCGTCGCGATGCTGGCCCGGTGCCTGGCCCAGGGCTTCGCCTTCCAGGGTGAAGTCTCCGCCGCCACCGGCCGGCCGCGCGGCGAGCCCTCGGGCCATCTTCCGCCGGAGGCTTTCATTTCCTATCTGGAAAGCGCCGACGCCCTCGGGGCCCGGACCGGCGGTCACCGTTTGTCGCGCCAGGTCCCGCCCCCAGTGATGCACGCCGCCCTGTCCTTGATGCTGTTGGCGCCCATGCCGCCGCAGCTGTTCATGGGGGAAGAATGGGGCGCCGAGGAGCCGTTCCCGGTGTTTTTCGACTATCCGGATGCGGCGCAGGATCCGAACCTTGCGGCGCGCCGGCCCAATCCGGCCGAGGCATCGACTTTCGATCAGGCTGTCCTCGACTGGTGCCGCCGGGCCGATCAGCCCCATGCGGAGCGTCTCGAATTCGTCCGTGCTCTACTCACGTTGCGCCATTCCATCCTCACGCCGCGGCTGGAGGGCATGACCTCCCCGGCCATCGAGGCTCGCGCCATCGGCATGGCAGGGCACGGCGAGACCGGGCTGTTCATCCGATGGGTGCTCGGCGACAACGCGAATTATACGCTCTTGGCGAATTTGGGGCCCGAGGAGATCGGATTTGCCGTCAGCCAGAATCTTGGCCGTCAGATCTTCTCCACCCATCCGAACCAGGATATCGGCCGGTCCTTGCCAGCCTGGTATGTGTCCTGGCATCTGGGCGGCGTGGGCTGAGCAGCGAAAAAGCGCGGTAAATCGGTCATCCGTGCTGCGACAGTCCGGGTGCGGCGGGCAGGGCACGCTTAAATTGCTGTAAGTGCCTTGTTCTGACCAAGAAGTGTGTCAAGGTTCTTACATGCTGGCGGGCGAGATGTGTGACCTGGAGTATGACAGGCATGATGCAGCCCGTTGCCCTGAAGCGCCCCATTGCCTTGACACCGCCCATTGCTCTGACACCCCCCAATGCTTTGGCGCCGGATGTGGTTGCAGGGGCCTTGATCGAGCCGGACCCCATCAATACGAAACCGCATCAGCCCGTGCCCCTGGTCCGCATCAAGGATCGGGATTCCCTCGCCGACGGCATCCAAAGGCTGACCCGCGCGCCGAGCCGGCTGTTGGCCCAGTGGTCGCGGGACTGGGACGATCTGCGCCATGCCGTCCGGGATTGGAGCCGGTCGCACGGCGCGTGGCGCGGCGTCATCGGTGTGCCCGCCCATACCGTCCTGGTGGTCTGCGGAAGCACCCAAGGAGTACCCTATTACGATCTGTCCCTGACCCGTAGGGGTTCAGCTCCTTGGCGTCCCAAACGATGCCGCTCCTTCGCCCGCATCTACAATCTTGACGATGGCTTCGTGAAAGCCGAAGGCGAACCAGACCGGTTGGACCGGATCGTCGACCGCGGCTATCCGGTGACGGCCGTCATGGGGCCGGATCCGACCCATTTGCGGATGACATCCGTCACCCTGCGGACCGTCCGCATGGGCCACCTCGCCCGCACCATGGCCGAAACGGTGGCGGACATCACGCCGTTCCCCCTGGGCGACACGGTGTTCGACTATGTCGTTGAGCAGCACCGGGATCGGGGCCGATTGACGGTTCGTCTCGCCCTGGCGAACCGGATCGCCCTGGCGGCCATGCTCGACGACCTCATCGCCCTCGATCTGCCGCCGGACTGTATTCGGCCCGCCGACAACGGACCCTGGACGCACCGCTTCAACCTATTGCGTGGGCGGGAGGAGCGGTGTTTCCGAAAAGGCTGGTGGCCCTTCCTGGCGGGGCCGGACTACACCTCAGCCTGATACGGGCTTAAAAAGATCCCATTACGGATGGTCTGTTTAAGGGCCGTCCAGAACCTGCAGGGCTTGCGACAGGGCATCAAGGCGTGCCCTGGACCGCTTCGCGGATTTGGCCGTCAGGATCATGAGGGCCACGGCTTGCTGGCGCTCGGGAACATCGACAACCCGCACGGCCGCATAGGCCGCCGGTGCCACCGTGGACGGAGCACCATCACGCTGCGCTTTTGGCCGCTTCGCTTCGCCAATCCGCCGTTCGCCGCTGCCGACCGCTCCGGCCCGGGTCTGCCAAGGTTCTGAGGAAATGGCAGCGGGCTCAATGCCTGCGGATGACAGGACTTGCCGGGCAAGGCGCGTCAGCCCGGTCTCGGCGTCGCGCCAGGGCCCTGAAAGGTCGATGACGGTAACGAAGGCAAAGTCCCGCAAACCGGACCGGGCGGTCAGGGTCCAACTCGCCAGCGCCCGGCCTTCAGGACCGTCCCGGCGGCGGACCTCGACCGTAAATGGTGTCGGCCAGCGCAGGGCGACGCCCGGTGTGCGGAAAATCTGATCCCAGGCCGGAGCGGACCATGCGGGGGTCAAAAGCTGGTCGGCCCGGGCCGCGGCAGCGTCGAGGCCGGACAGAACGCTCGAGATACGATCTTCCGTAAGCGGGATTACTGTGTTTCCGAGGCGCAGGTCCGTTCCCGTCGCTGCGGCGGCGAGCAGCGCGTCCGCAGCCTCCAGGGCACTGGCCAGCCGGGCGCTCTGGACAGCGCCGCGGGCTTGGGTGGCCCGGATCAGGGCTTCGGCGTCCCGGCGTGTGCCCTCGAAATGGGGTGTGGTCACGATTGTTCCCGCCCGGAGACTTTCGCGGGCGCTGCGCCAGGCCTCCCGCTGAAATTGGAGCCCGATGGCAACGCTCGCCTCCAGCTCCGCGGCAAGCCAGGTTGAGCTGTCCGCGCCGCTGCGACGCTTCTTCCTGAAATCGGCCCAAAAGGCCTTGTGCAGATCTTCCGTGATAAAACCGTCGGACTGGAGGACGGTCTCGAAAATTGTCGCCTGGGCTGCCGTCAGGGGTGGCGGCGCCGCCTCGACACCGTCCGTCCGGGCCGTTTCGTTCGGCGGGGCGGCCAGGGCCGGGGGGACCATGGGGCCTGCGGGACCGACCAGGGGCAAAAGGCCACCGAGCGCGGCGAGCGCCAGGGCAAAGGCGGCCGCATGGGCCGAATTTCGGTCAATCACGGAACGCTCCCTGGGGCCGTTCGTCCTCGGATAGGCCGGCGCGATAGGTCAGGCCCCTACCGTATGGCCCGGGATGGTCCCTCTTCGACCGGGCTTGCGAGCCACCAGAACACCGCCGCCGTGGTGCCGGCGGAGAGCAGGAGGCCGATCCACCAGGGCACACCAAGGCCGATGGGCACAAGCCCCAGGATCACCGTCGCCGCGCCGGCGAGGGCCGCGTAGGGCAATTGGGTGCGCACATGGTCCACGTGATCGCAGCCGGCTGCCAGGGAGGACATCACCGTGGTGTCGGAAATGGGAGAGCAGTGGTCGCCCCAAACGGCGCCGCCCAGCACGGATGCAATGGTGGCCGAGAAGATCGCGGCGCCGGCGGGCTCGCCGGCCGTGACCGCCCAGGCCAGGGGCACCACCAGCGGCGTCATGATTCCCATCACGCCCCAACTCGTTCCCGTAGTGAAGGCCATGCCGGCGGACAGGATGAACACCGTGGCCGGAAGCAGATAGGCCGGCAGACTGCCGCCGAGCAGCGTGATGAGGTAATCGTCTGTCTGCAAGGCATCGTTCACTTCGGCCAACGTCCAGGCGAGTGTCAGCACAACGGCCGGCAGCATCATGGAGCGGGCACCGGCGAGCCAGCCCTCCATGGTCGCCTCGAGTTTCTGGCCCCCGAAGGCCATGCCCAGTATGCCGGCCGTCACGGCCGCGCCGAGCGATGCCCACATCATGGCCGTGAACGAATTGCCGGCGCCCAGAAGGTCGCGCAGCGTGGCCGCGGTCGGATCGGCCTGGTAGCCCGTGGTCAAGATACCGGTGAACGTGCCGAAGATCAGGATGAGGAGGGGGACGATCGCGGCCCAGGCCGGGGCCCGCGGGCCGGTTGACACCGACACCGGGTCGGCGCCGTCGGGCGCCGAAAGGTCACCGCTCGACTGTCCGAAACCGTCCTTCACACCCTCGCGCCGGGCCCGCCGTTCAGCCGCCAGCATGGGGCCGAAATCCCGTCCGCTGAGCGTCACCAGCCAGACAAGGCCAATCGCGATGAGCGGGTAAAAGGAATACGGAATGCTGTCGAGAAAGACGTTGTAGGCGCTGCCGCTCCAGCCCTCGATCTTGGCGGTTCCCTTGTCGATGACGCTGACCATGAAGCCGATCCAAGTGGTGACGATGGCGAGGGTCGCCACGGGGGCGGCGGTGGAGTCCACGATGAAGGCAAGTTTTTCGCGGGACACGCGCAGCCGGTCCGTGATCGGGCGCATGGTGTTCCCGACCACAAGGGTGTTGGCGTAATCGTCGAAAAACACGAACAGGCCGAGGGTGCTGCTCGCCGCCTGGCCGCCGCGGGCCGTGCGCGCCAGGCGCGCGATCCCCTCGGCGACCGTGGTCATGGACCCGTTCTGGGTCAGGATGCCGATCATCCCCCCAATGATAATGGAGAAGACGAGGATCGCCAGCTTGTCGGAGTCCCCGAGCGCCGTGAGGCCATAGACCGGCAGGATGTCCAGGAACCCGTTCCACAGGCCCGCGAGGCCGACCCCGTGGACGAGGGCTGCACCGAGCCAGATGCCCAGCAAAAGCGCCGGCAAGACCTGGCGGATCAGAATGACGGCAATGATCGCAAGGATGGCGGGCAGCACGGAAACCCAACCGGGTGCAGGATTGACTTCAAGGCGTGCCGCCTGGGTTCCGTCGGGGGCGATCAGGATCAAGAGTGTGGGTGAGGCGGACAGGACGACGCCGTCGAAGGTCACGGTGCTGTCGCTGGGACGGGCCGTGCGCCGGGTGCCGCTTCCATCGAGGCGCCAGAGACCGTCGCGGTCGATCCCGGTTGCGGTCACGGTCGTTTCGACCCCGGACAGCACAAGCCGGGGCACTTCAAGGGATGGCTTCGGAGCCTCTGCGTCCGGCGATGGATCGGCTCGCTGTGCCTGAACCGGCGCTAGGGCGGCCAGCAGGGCCCCGCATAGAAGCGTGAGAAAGAATGAAACAAGCAAAAGACGCCGCATGACCTCCCCCGGGGAACAAATCGGATACGGACCCCAGTGTACGTCAACCTGCCCCGAAGTCGATGCCAACCACCGTGGCGCCGGGCGCGAAGATCGGCGGGCGCAAGGTTGCGCCGTCCTAGTCTACCGCAGATTGGCTGTGCTCGAGGGTGGTGCTGGATCCGCTTTTCTGCGCCGCGCGCGACGTCTCCGGCTGTGCTGGTCTGACCCGGGCGGCTTCGACCGGATCGACCACATCAAGGGAGCGAGCGCCATTGGCGGTCATTTCTTCGTCGAGGGATGCGATGGCCATGCGCAGGAGCCAATGAGTCAGACCAAGGTCTTGCCCCTTGGCTTCATGGGCCAAGTATTCGAGGCAGTTGCGCATGCCGATCAGCGTGTCTTGTCGACTGTGGGGGGCGCCTGTGTGACGAGTGCCCGTCATGCGGTCCTCATGGTTGTCAAAGGCTGAGATACGTCACGTTACATGACGTATCCCTTTGGATTGGTTGGTGACAGAGGCCTGACTTTCAAGGTGTTCCCCTAAGCAGGCTAGCTTTTGACCATACGCAACTTCTACAGCCGGGCATACACTATTTGGTGGATCAAACCTGACAAAGTCGAAAGGTAGACCATGTCTTTCCGCCATGGCAAGTGTTTCGAGACAATTTTCCCGCGGCGCGAGCGACATGAAGAAGATCCTGTGGGAGCGCAACGCGAGAAACCGTTCGGTGAACGGACGGCTGGCAAAGGCTGTCCGGCCCAGGGTGACGAAGCTCATCTCGAACGGGGAGGGCTCGAAGCCCTCAATGGGCCGCCAGTCCGGATCGTCCGGATTGAAACATCTGTCCGGCGGCCGGTGGAAAACATGCGAGACCTGCCATCCGGCCCGTCGCGCTTCGAGCAACATCGTTCGTGCGGCAGCGATGTCATCGTCGTCGTGTCTTTTCAGGGCAGCATTCTGGAACGCGTCGAAAACGATGTGAGGGGAGGCCGGACCGGCGGCCGGACGGGCAGCGGGCCTCCGCGACAGGGGCTGGGTCACCGTGTTCGCCTCTCTCACGCATGGTTGGGGTTTGTGGCTTCGCGGGCGGCGGAAAATTCAAGCACACCCATTTCATCCCAGCGGCCCTCGGGACGGATCATGACCATGGGATCGGATTCAAGGGTCACGGCGTCCGGGTGCTCGCTCAGATTGCAGACGATCTCCGCATATTCGTGATCTGAAAAAATGAACCGTTTGCGGTTGGCGCGTTCATGGAACCCGTAGGACCGCCAGAAGCGCAGCAGACGCACCTGGGCATGGCCGTAGACGACCGTGTATCCCTTGCGCCGGCAGATATCGAGGGCGAACTGTACCATCTGCTTAGCAATATCCGACTGCCGATATTCCTTGCGCAGCGCAACCCGCTCCAGCTTAGCGAAACCGGCGAAAAAACGCAGCCGAAGCGTGCCGACGGGTTCCGAACCGAGGCTTGCAAGGACATGCATGCCCACGAAGTCGTTGCCGTCGAACTCTTCCTCGAAAGGACATTCCTGATCGGCCATGTACACGAGTGATCGTACCGTGACGACCTTCATCATGTGCTCCATGTTGGAGACGACTTCCAGGGCCAGGCTCGGGGCATTGGATTGGGGCCGCGCACTGCCAATCGGCGTGGCCGAGCGGCGGATGCGGGCCTTCGGGGCGGGTGCCTGCGAGGTGTCGAGAACTGCAGCGTGCATGGATAAGATCTCCCGTTGCGCTCAAGGATCGGTGCCCATCCCCCCCGGCGGAGAGGACAGACCGTTCAGTGCAGGGCGCATCCAGATTGTCTCCGGAGCGCCCCGTCGAAAGGATGCGAGCGGACGGAAGCCCCGTTGTTCCATCAGCGCACACCCCCGTTGGGTGCCAGGACGCGCGTAGTGCGCCACATGGCCAAACAGGCCGTTTTCAAGAAAGCGGGCGAAGCCCCAGATCGTGGCCCTGTCCTTCAAAGAGACCCCGCCAATGCCCCAGACATAGATGGCATGCGGAGGATTTCCCCAAGGACAGACCCAGAGACGGTCCACGGTCAGTGGATCGAAGGCGGCATCCCAGAGGGCTGCGACGCCCTCCGGCGTCAAAGGCAGGAGTGCCAGGAAAGCGGTTACCGGCCATGTCTCTGGAGGACATACGGCGCATGCCTGACGGTCAGTGGTATTCTTCCGCACATAGAGCGTCTCAGGGTTGTGTTCCCGCATGGCGGACAGCATTTCGGCTGACGCAATCTGTTCGCCAAGAAGCCCCGTGGCTAACCGATGGACCGGGAGCACGTCCGCAGCATCAGCGCGGACCACGCCCATTCGCCCAAGCGCTTCCAAAGTCAGGCTGATTTTGGGGTCTCTGGCCACCGGTCGGGACTTTCCTTAAACTTTTCGGGTGCCGCACGGCGCGGCAACGACGCGGCACACTGCGGCGAGTCGAAAACTTCCACATCACCCGGCATTGAATGGGGGGGCATACGGAAATGGTTACAGGCAGCAAGGATCCGGATCCGACCCAGAACCGGCTGTCCCTGCCGGAGGTGGCCGTTCCGCACACGAATCAGGCCGTGGTGCCCGACGTGCCCGGCCCCAACTGGGATGACTTGCGCATTTTCTTCGCGGTGTGTCTCAGCGGATCCTTTTCCAAGGCCGCCGAGAGTCTTGGGCTGACCCAGCCCACGGTGAGCCGGCGCATCGACGGTTTGGAGCGAATGCTGGGCACCCAGCTTCTGGTGCGCTCCCCAATCGGTGTGACGCCTACGGATTATGGTCGGCTCGTGCTCGAGCATGCCCAGATGATGCAGACCTCGGTCAAGGAACTGACCCGCAAGGTCCGCCGCAGCGACGAGGCTATCGAGGGCTCCGTGCGGGTGGGTGTGCCCGACGGCCTGCTCACCTTCTGGCTCATGCCCCGCTTGTGTGCCTTCCATCGCGCCTATCCGACGCTGACGCTGGAATTCATCTGTGGGCTGGACGATGTGGATGTCGGGGATTCGCCGGCTCACCTGTCGATCCAGTTTTCGGACCGGGTACCACCAAACTACATGGCGCTTCCCCTGGGGGCCATGCACCATCTGCCTTACGCGTCACGCGAATATATCAGTATGTTCGGAAAGCCCGCGACGGTGGGGGATCTGGTGCAACACCGCTATGTCTATCACACGTCACAAAAGCACCAGACGGATCGTTGGGACAAGGAGGTTCTGGCGATCAGTCAACTGATGCCCATCGCAACCGTCACGAATTCGAGCGGCGCGTTGGTGGAGGCCGTCCGTGGGGGAATCGGGATCGGCATGCTGCCGTCCTATTTTTCGACCTTTAACGATCCGGACCTCGTTCTTCTCGATTTCGAATACAAGGCCCAGGCCCATTTCTGGCTCGTCTATGAGCGTCGCCTCGATCATCTGGCCCGCATCCGAGCCGTGATCGACTGGATCCATGACGTGGTTGACAAGCACCGCATGCCCTGGTTCGCAGAAGCGTTCATTCACCCGCGGGATTTTCCGGTCCAGGTCTGACCGCGCATCAAGCCGGGTGCGGCCCAGATGCGCCGGCGCGCGCGGCTGTTTCCGCGATGGCCGTCGGACGGCGACTCACGGACACTTGAGGCACCATGGGTTGTCCTGTTTTTTCCACAGACCGCTTTGCGGACAAAAGTGCAACGTTCTCTATCCATCCCGAAAAGGTGGATATTCGTTGGTATAAGTGCTGTCTTGTCCCCATATCGAAGGATTGGGGAGCGGTCTGCGACGGGAGAGCGCACACGCCTCATTTTGGTGTTCATATTTCTGTGGATAACTTTTCCGTTGGGGGGTCGGGTCGATGAAGGAACCGTTTCTCCGCCTGGGCCTGGTCTTCGGGGCCAAGTTGAAATATTTGCGAATGCAGCACGAGCTCAGTCTGGAAAGCGTGGCGGCGCGGCTGGGTCTGAACGTGGCAGAGCTGTCAGCCATTGAGGACGGGGCAAAACTGGCCTCGGCCAACACGTTACACCGGGCGGCAACGCTTTTCTCCTGTCAGTTGAGCGATCTGTTTTTCTGGCCGCCGGGAGATCGGTCCCGGGAGCCTCTTCCCGAAACCCCCACCGACCATCGGAGCCTGGCCCAGGAGGGGGCGAGCCTCGTCCGGGCCTTTATCGAGATCCCGGACCCGGCGATGCGGGCTGAAATTCTGAAAATCACCCGCTTCCTGGCGAGCCGCCAGGCCTGATGCCCTGAAAAACCGCGTCGGACCCTGCGGTCAAAAGCGCAAGGGCCCGTGCAGCCAGGTCACCCAGATGCCGAAGGCAAGGAACGGGCCGAAGGGCAGGGCGCTCGTCAGGGTGATCGCCTGTCCGCCCGCCCGTGCGAGACCGGCGGCCACCAGTCCCGAGGCGGCGCCGATAAACAGCACCGAGGGCAGGGCCAGGGGGCCCAGCCAGGCGCCCGCCGCGGCCAGCAACTTCGCATCGCCCAGCCCCAGACCGTCGCGCCCGCGCAGACGCCGGTAAGTCTCTGCAATCAGCCAGATGACGCCATAGCCAAAGACGGCCGCCAGGGCATGGGCCCTCAAGGCCGCCGGATCGAGCCATGCCGTTACGCCGAGGCCCGCTAGGATCAGGGGCAGGGTCAGGGCATCGGGCAGAAGAAACGTGCGCGCATCAATGAGGGCGAGCAGCACCAGCACCACTGCGAGCACCGCCGTTGCCGCGGCAACCCCGCCGGTGACCCCGGGGCCCAGCACGGCCGCGGCCCACAGGGCGAGACCCAGGGCCACCGCCTCCGTGGCGGCCAGCGACCAGGGAATGGGGGCCTTGCAGCCCCGGCACCGGGCCCGCAGGAGGAGATAGCTGACCAGGGGCACCAGCTCCAGGGGGCCAAGCACCCGCCCACAGGACTCGCAGGCCGACCGAGTCCACAGAAATGGGCGCTCTTGCGCCCAGCGCTGGGCGACGAGGGCCAAAAAGCTTCCCAAAAAGGGGCTGGAGAGAATGAGGACCCCTCCGACGGCCGGCGGCAAGGCCTCTTGGGCCCAGGAGGCCGGATCCGCCATGGCATGTCTCCTGTGCTTGTACACGTAAGGCGCGTTATTCCCGCCGATCTTCACGAGTCATTAGAGGCTTCGGTGGAACCGTATTGTAGCCGGACCGGATCTGACGAACCGGCCCGCCGACCTCCATTTTAACACAGGCCCATTCCAATGACGGCAGTTTCCGCGACCCCCGTTCATCCCGACGCAACCCCGGCGGCCGGTGACGCGTCGTCCACAAAGCGCCTTTGGTCGGGCCGGCAGGATCCCCTCGCCGGTCTCGAAACCCGGAGCGGCACCGAGGCGCGGGTTTGGTTGCCCGAAAGCGCGGAGGCGCTGGACGCCAGCGTTCAGGAGCGCGCAGTCCTTTTCCGCGAAGGCCTTGGTCTGCCGCCCAATATGTTGGCGGGCCGCTCGGTCGGCGTGCTGGGCAGCGGCGGGACCGTGGGCGTGGCGGCCCTGGCCTTCGCCCGCTGGGGTGCCCAGGTTCATTTTTTCGATTCGGACATGGCACGCCGGAGCGCCGTGATGAGCGACGTGACGGAGGCCTTTGGGCGTTTTGGCCTCATGGATTCCCTCGTCGAGACTGTCGACCCTCTATCCGCCGACGGATCGGGTGCGTCTTATGATTTCGTGAGTGCGGAGACCATGCTCCATGGACGCGATCCCGTCCAGGACACACTGAATGGCCTCAAGGCCCGGTGCCGCCCGGACGGGCTCGTGCACGTGTCCTGTTTCAGTCGCCGGGGCACCTTTGTTGAGGCCATGATCCGCGCCCTGATCGCCGGCGTTTCTGCTGCGACCGACAAAACGCCGGGCGAGGTTGCCCGCACTCTGATGATGATCAAGTGGGACCGGCGCGGGTCGGCCCGGGCCTTCGAGGCCTGGATCGAGGGGCATCTGGTCAATCCCGCTGCCCGCGGACTGAGCCCTATCGACGGCGGCGATCTGTGCCGGCGCGGGATCGCGACAGGCCTGCGCCTCCAGTCGAGTGCGCCGGCCTATCGGGACGGTCTCTATCGGGAACAGTCGGGCCAGCCCTCGACCGTGGTCGAAGATATTCGCCGGATCGACGAGCACTTGTCCCGGGCCGCTCTCGGCCATGCCCTCGGCCTGCCCCTCTATTACGGGGGCAGTCTCAGTGGGGCAGGGGAGATCGGTGCCCTGATCGATGCGGCCATCGGTGCCGCCGAGGATTGCGCTGAACGGGCCGAGCCTACCCGCTTCCAGGCGGCTGCGGCGGCGCTCCGGGCCCTGACCGGTCTCACGCGCCAGTGCAGTATGTGGGTCGGTCGCTCCGGCTCCGAAGCGGCCGGCAGCCTGCTGACCGGCCTGTCGGCGGCGTTTGATGCCGTCGCAACCGGCGACACGGCGGCCGTGGATGGCTTCTGCAGGGAGAATACGAGCTTTCAGGCTCTTTGGGGCACGCCGGTGCACCATATTCTGTTCCGGCGGGACGAGACGCTCGATGGTCTGCCGCGGTTCGGTGACTACCCGGAAGATCAGACACCCGGGCGCGCCCGGCCGGCGTGACCGTCGGCCCGGTCAGCCGGCGACGCTGTCGAACCGGCTGGCCCGTTCCTCGAGTGCTGCACGCCGCTGTTCAGCCTCGGTGCTTAAGGGCAGGCCGAGATCCGCAGACATCTGCTCCCACCGGTAAAGCCAGTCGTGGCGGCGCAGACACTGGACAATGCCGGCCCGCCGGATCCGCTCAAGGCGGTCCGGATCCGCTTCGAGCGCGCTCAGACGTTCCGCAATGCCCTCATCGTCCCAGGGGGCCTCAATAACGGCGTCTTGCCAGTCGAAGCTCTCATCCATGCTGGGCGTGCGTGGCGGCGCACCGACCATGACGGCGCCGGCCGCAGCGCCTTCGAAAAAGCGGTGACCCACTTCCTCCGCACCTTGCGTTTTTTCCGGCTCGTCGGCATTGGCACGGCTGGAGAGGAAAAACCGGCTTCGCTTGAGAAGCTCCGCATACATCCGGCGATGTTCGGCCGGGTCCTTGGCGGCCGCCGGCTGCGCGATCGTGTCATAGTGATAGAACAAGCCGGTATCTTGGGCCGCGTTCAGCAGGGCCCGGTGCGTGACCGGGGAGCGCCGGCCGATCGTCAGGACGTCGATGCTGCGGGGGGCGCCTTCCGGGGCCGGCGAGAAAACCTCGGTGTTGACGGCGAAGGGCAGGAAGCTCGTGGGCCGCCCGGTCAGTTCCGCCATGGTATCCACCGAATGGCGTGTACTGACATAGATATGGTCGAATTCCTGGAGGGGCAGCAGGAGATGCCGGTGGCCGCGCAGGCGATGGGCCCAGACTTCGGGCACATAGACCGCCATCTTGCCGCACAGATCCTTGATTCGATCCAGATCCTTGAGCACAAAGCTGAAATCCGGCGTCGGAAGAACGGCGAGGAAAAGGTCGTATTCCTTCTTGGGAGTCCAGGGTGACCACGCCGCCGGAGTCAGCGCGGCCGCGACTTCCGGCATGCGGGTCACGGCGTTCAGCACCGTGTTGATCTTCCGGCGGATCGGAAAGGGCCGGTCGGGCAGCGCCAGAATGTCGGCATCCGTCCAGGCGCTGATCAGATCCTCGAACTCGTAAAAGCACGCTGCGGAAACCCAGGTCACGGCCTGCCGCTGTGAAAAAATCAGGACCCGTGGTTTGCGCTGTGCCATTGGATTATCCCATTGCTGATGCCGTTCTTTCGCGGCGCACCATGCAGAAACTGTCCCGGCGAGGCAAGACGGGACGGCGTTGGATCAAGGCTGCCAAGTGTAGACGGACCAGGGCCCGAAGCGGGCCGCAAGCCGGGCCATGGAATTGGCATCCAGGGCGGTGTGGTGGGCTGGATTCGCGCTCACAACCAGGAAAATATTCCGCGCTGCGAGCTGTTCGGCGTCGCCGCCCCGGTCCAGGTCGAATTTCGGGGCGACATGGGCCTCGTAGATGGCCGGGTCCTCGCGGCGCCAGAAATCGTCGAAGCCGACATAAAGACCAACCTGAAGGGGATCCTCGCCCCGGTTGATCACAAACCGGTCCGGACGGTTGGAGGCCACGATCACGTCCAGAAAGTCGAAGGAGTCCGCGGCCAGCAGCACATTGCCGTCCCGCCCGTCGAGCGCTTGGCGGATGAACGCACCGGTCTGGCGCTCTTCCGGTGAAAACTGACCATTGAAGCTGCGCACGATCTCCAGGGTGTCGAGGGCAAAGGCCAGCATGGCCGCGGCGCACAGTCCGGCAAGGGCGCCGCTGCGTCCGAAGGGGCCGAAAAAGCGGGGCACGAAGCTGCGCACGAGGCTGATCAGGGCCACGGCGGCAAAGGGCACGACGGCCATGGTCCAAACGCCGCTCAGGCGCCACGGCGCGGCATAGGCCACGCTCCGGGTGGCAAAGGTCGCGAGCGTGATGACGACGAGCGAGCCGATCAGACAGAGGATCCAGCGGCGCTTGGCCGGGTCTTCCACAGCGAGAAGAGTCAGCGGCACAAGCGCGAGGATCAGCGGAGAGGACAGGACATCCCGGGCGGTGTTGAAGGCGTGGCTGTTGAAGAGAAGGTCGCTCATGGATGCGCCGAACATCTTCGCCTGGACGCCGGTGATGAACAAAGGCTCCAGCGAGCCATAGCTGAGCCATGCCTGGCCGAGGACAAGAAGCGGGGCACTTGAGACGATCATTCCGTTGAGGGCGAGCAGGCCGAAGGACAGGCGCCTCTCGAAGGCCCAGGCATAGGCCAGGAACAGCCCGTAAAGCGCGGCCATGAACCAGGCTTCGAAGCGCACGAGGCATGCCAGGGCGAAAAGCGCCGAAGCGAGCAGTGTGTCCCGGGGCCGCCGGCGTACCAGCCAGCCGGCAAAGAACGCAAAGGCCATCAGCACAAAGACATTGAAGAACATTTCGGACTGGGGCGCCGCGCCGAAAATCACCCGGTGGGACAGGAAGACACCCAGGGCGCCGGCGATCACTGTCGTCACCCGATCCTCGAACAGACGATGCGCAAGATAAAGAATCGCGCCGAGGGTCACCAAACCCATGAAAAAGGCGATGACCCGGGGCGTCAGGAAAAGATCATCATACAGATAAAGACCAGCGCCCACGGCGATCTTGTAGAAAGGCGGCCAGATGAAGGGCTCCAGGGCCGTTTCCGGCGTGACCGCATGGGCCATGAGCGCGCGGGCGCTTTCGTCCGCCGAGACGGAGACAAGGCCGAGAGCCAAGACCATGGTTTGCGCCAGGGCCGCAAGCAGGACCAGCAGAGCGGTCCAGGCCCTGGCGGAGCGCGCAATGGCGGGGAAGGCCGGCTCGTGGGTGTGCAATGCTGTCGCCGTCATGGCCGTCTCATTCCGAAGGGGGTTTGCCGGGGGCGCGAGGCATCCGGGAAGGAGGCCGACGCCGTGCGACCAAATGGGTGCTTGCTCCCTTGTGCGTTGTCTCGTTTCGCCTTTCTAATGCTTTATTGTCCAATTTGTCACGTCAGACGTTATTTTCGGTCCCCATGATCAAAGCCATGGAATTCGCACCCTTCTGTCACGCCGTTCCCCATGGCACCCTTCAATTGCAATCGGCCCGCGTGACCGGTATGTAACGCCTGGGTTGGCGGTATGGGACTGGCGCGGACATCCCGGGGGGGTCACATGGAAAGGATCAGTGATCCGGACGCTTTGGATTGCTGCATTGTGGTGCCGACTTTCAATGAGCGGGACAACGTGGAACCGCTGGTTGAAAAGCTCCGTGCGGCCGCCGGTGACATGTCCTATGAGATTGTCTTCGTAGACGATAACTCGCCCGACGGGACGGCTGATCTCGTCAAATCCATGGGTCGCACGGACCGGCGCATCCGCTGTATCCGCCGGGTCGGCCGCCGGGGCCTGTCTTCGGCCGTCATTGAAGGCGCACTCAGCACGTCGGCCGACCATGTGGCGGTCATCGACGCCGATATGCAGCATGACGAGACCCTGATCCCCAAAATGATCCGTGAGCTGCGGGATGGGGCGGCGGACGTGGTCGTCGGCAGCCGATATGTCGAGGGCGGCGGCACCGGCACTTGGGACCAGTCCCGCGTGTCCATGAGCAAGCTCGCCACGCGAGTGAGTCGCCTCGTGGTCCGCGCGGACCTGACCGACCCGATGAGCGGCTTTTTCGCCGTGCGCCGGGACGTGTTCGAGCGCATTGCGCCGCGCCTGAGCGGCGAAGGTTTCAAGATCCTGCTGGATCTGTTCGCCTCAAGCCCAACCCGGCTTGCCTTCAGGGAACTGCCCTACGAGTTCCGGGATCGGGTCCACGGGGAAAGCAAGCTCGACAGCCTCGTCCTCTGGGAATATGCGGCGCTGCTGCTCGACAAGATGGTCGGCCATATCGTGCCGGCCCGCTTCGTGATGTTTGCAGCCATCGGTTTTATCGGCGTGTTCGTCCACATGCTGACGCTTTGGGTCGCCCTGACCCTGTGGGACATGCGGTTCCTGGTGGCGCAGGGCGTTGCAACGATCTTCGCCATGACGAGCAATTTCTTCTTGAACAATGTCCTGACTTACCGGGATCAGCGCTTGAAGGGCCTGTCTTTTTTTACAGGCCTTTTGTCTTTCTATGCCGTGTGCAGTCTCGGCGTGATCGGAAATGTGGGCGTCGCGAATTTTCTGTTCGAGAATCAGAATTCGTCCTGGTGGCTTTCGGGACTCGCCGGGACCCTTGTGGGCGTCGTCTGGAATTATGCGGCCAGTTCAATTTTCACGTGGCGCATGAAGCCCTGAACCGGACCGGTTCCGGCGCAAACCCGGCAGGCCCGGCGAGAGGCCTATCCGATAAAGCGATGGGGGCTCGCCTGCCGGGCCAGTGCTGGCGGTGTGTCGTGGGAGACCACCAGTTTGAGATGCCCGCGCTGGCGCATGGGGGCCGTCTGCGCGCCGGCTTCGGCCGGTCCGCCGGCGGTCGCCTGTTTCAATGGCGCCGTGGTTTCCAAACAAAGGCCGGGCTGCTCGATCATTCGGGTGCCTTCCAGATAGTGGTGCACAAGGGGCCGCTGGCCGAGCCAGCTCGTGCTCTGCGTGGCGAATGCACAGCCCAGAAGCCGCGTCAGGGGCGCGTCCTGGTCAGGGCTGTCCCCCCTTTCGGCCCGACCGGGATCGGCCCGGCTCGAATTCGCGAGCGGCAGAAGCAGCATTTCCCCGCAAACGGAGCGGCAGTCGACGGTTTCGGCCCGGAAGGAGGCGAGGCCAGGCGCCGGGGTCGTCAGGATACGCTCAACGAACCGGCGAAACGCCGGTCGATCCCCCGCCGACCACAGGGCCTCGAGATTGTGGTCGCGCAATTCCCGCCCATATCGCTCACACAGGCCCGTCCCGGCGAGGCGAAACACCGTCATCTGGGCGTCCACGCGCTCGGCGAGGAAGACGAAGGGCAGCAACCCTTTCAGATCCCGCGGTGACACATCGCGCCGAAAAGGGACTGGGCGTGTGCCTTTCAGGGCCAGCCAGTAATCAAAGACGCGTTTCGTTTTGGTATTGCGCATGGTCCCCACCGGCCCCACCAGACCGTCCGTCACCCCGAGAGCCCCCGAAAAGCCCCGGGATGGTCCCATGCAAAGCTGGATAGGACGATAACGGGCTCGAGGGGCCGCCACGCCGGATCGTCCGGCGGTTTTGAAGCAGGGGAGCAGGTTCCGTGCCAAAGCGCGCGCTGCCCTGCGCCTCGACGCTTCACCGGCTCGGCCCTATGGTTGGGAAAGGGTGTTGACTGCGCAAAGCATGCACCGCACCGCGTGGGAAGGATCACTGAATGACGATGCCGAATGCCGCTTTGGATGGGCCGCAGGCCGGTTTGAACGGCATCCCGTCCCGGTGGCCGTGGGCCCATAGCCTGCGCTCTCGACCATTGCTGTCTCTCAACCAAAAGAGCGAAACATGAACCGCACTCCCTGGCGCCGGCTGGACGATGACCGCAGGGGCGGGCCCCTGTTCGGCGCGCCGCCGCCGCACCAGCCCGCGATCAATGCCCCCTCCGTCGTTCTGTGGCTAATCGGGGCGATTGTCCTTGCGCATCTCATGCGGGTCGCCCTCCCCATCGAGACATCGACGCGGCTCATTTTCGATTTCGGATTCATTCCCGCGCGTCTGACCCAGGGCGTGGCCGGGGCGGAAGACCTGTTCACGCTCCCAGAGCCCTTGGGTGGCCTTGCGACGTTCCTGACCTATGCCATGCTCCATGGCGATCTGATGCATCTGGGATTCAACAGCGTGTGGCTTCTTGCCTTCGGCGCACCGGTGGCGCGACGCCTCGGCGATGCCCGATTCATGGCATTATTTTGTATCTGTGCCGTTGGCGGGGCGGTCCTCCACCTCGTGATGAATATGGACGGTGTGATTCCCGTCGTCGGCGCATCCGGTGCGATCGCAGGATTGATGGGCGCTGCGGCGCGGTTCATGTTTTCTCAACGTCAGGTCGGCCTGCTGGGGTGGCCGTCATCGGCGCCCGTTCCCCTGGCGCCCCTGACGGACCAGCGGGTCATGGGCTTCGTGGCCATCTGGGTGCTGCTTAATCTTGTGATGGGCGTCATCGGCTTCGGCGGACCGGGTGAGGCGAAGCTCATTGCTTGGGAGGCCCATCTCGGCGGCTTTTTTTCCGGCCTCCTGGCCATGCCGCTGTTCGATCCCTACCGACCCTATGGGGCCGGTGGCGGCTGGCGCGGCTTCGGGCGGTGATTGATCGTCCGCGCCTCGACACAGCCCGCCTGTTGGCGGTCCGCTCCTTGCGGACCACCGCTCCTGGGGGTCAAGGGCGCCGCCGCGCCTTTCATGGTTCTAGCGTATGCGTTCCCGGCAGGCTCGCGGGGGCCAGTCTGCCGTTCTTGGTGATCCCTACGAAGAGGATGTCATGGTGGACACAAATCAGACCACGGATCAGGATGTACTCGACCCGGTCGACGACGGCACGCGCCAGCGTCGATCCTCCGCCCCATCGTCCGGTGTCACGATTGACGTGAAGCCGGATCCCCAACCCGAAACCCGTGCCGCCTCCGAGCAGGATGCGGCCCATAGTGTGGAGACGACCGGCATGGCATCGGAAACGGTTTCAGGTGTTTCGTCCGCCTTGGGCGATGGAGAAAAAAGCAGTTCGACGGGCGGCGGCGCCCCGGGTAAGTCTGGAACAGGCGGTTCGGGATCGGGCGGTTCGGGATCGGGCGGTTCGGGTTATGGCGGCGGTACCGGGTCGTCCAGCGGAGCGGCGTCCGACGGCGCGGGTCGTGACTACCAGCGCAGCCTTTTCATCCGCCTCCTCTATATGGTGGGCTATGGCGTCCTTGCGTGGATGCTGTTCGGCCTCGTGCTGTTTCTGGCCCTGCTGCAATTTATCGTCGGCCTGCTGAACAAGGAATTGAACGAGGAACTGCGCAGCTTCACGCGCCGGGCCATCGTCTACCTGACCGATCTGCTGGCCTTCGTTGCCTTCATCAAGGAAGACAAGCCCTTTCCCCTCGGAAAATTCCCCGAGTGATCGTCTGATCTGTGTTCGCGGAGACATGATCTGGAGCCCGGCGTCCTTGGTGCCGCTGGGCTGCTTTCCCAGGGGACCGGGCTTTCGCCCGGGACCGTGACGGCGCCTCCGGTGCGATCCCTCGCATCGCGAGGCCCCCTGACAAGGGGTGGCCGGTTCAATTCATCCGGGTTTGGGCTGGCAACGGCGCGACGCCAATCACTGGCACAGGCCGGTCCAAAGGCTCGGCGGGCTGATGAGCGCGCCGGTCGGTGTCAGCATGCTTTCCACGATGGCACGCCCGCTGGAGTCCACGAGAAGTTGCATGGCGATGTCCACTTGTCCGCGGCGAGCACCGAAGACATCCGCATCGCCGCTGGTCACCCGGTAGTCTTCGATGCCATAGGAGATTTCGATCCGGGGCGGGCGGTCGCTGCCCAGCCGGTTCCGGTTTGTGACGACCCGGTTGACCGTGCCCCGGATGGCGATCTCATTGTCCCGGAGTTGTTGGCCCTCCAGATCGTTCTCCACCCGGTCCGCATACCAGATGCTGCCATATTGCCGGTTCTCGAAGCGGCGCAGGATGACATAGACCGGGTCGAATTTGCGGAACTGGTCGCTGCCGTCGAGGCCCGACAGGTCGATATTGCCGATGGAATAGCGCAAGGGAATGGTGTTCCCGGCGATAATGTCCTCCGCCTCCACATTCCGGGTCATGATGATCACCGGTTCGCCCCTGCACAGGGTGGTCAGGTGCAGCCCCAGCATGCCGCCGAGAACGGCGACCTGAATTACCAGCACGATTATGATCCGTATGGCAATGGTCATCGGTCATCTCCCTTCGGGCTCTCCCGGCCCGGCGATCCATCGGCCCGCACGGTGCTCGGGCGTATCAGACATCCGTGGACGGTGTTTCCCGGTCGTTCGACCATGGCGGCGTGCCGCGGCTGCGGATCCAGGTCAGGATGATGACCAGGGCGATCAGAACCGAGGCGCCGACCGATATGGTCACGATGAAATTGCCGCTCGTGAAGAACGCGCCGCCATTCATTACCTCATTGAGCACGATGAGAAGTTCCACCGCAGCGGCGACGAGACCGATCCCAATGACCATGCCGTCGTGTTCGCGCCGGCCCATGAGCACCACCCACAGGCACCAGGCCAAGAACACAGTCCCTGTCATGACCGCAAGCAGCCGGCTGTCATAGAGCACGAGGATGCGATCAATGGTGTCGTAAGCGAGGGGATAGCCGACGGCGAAGACCGTCATGGTGATGACGACGAAAAGGTCGGAGGCCCGCAGGCCGGCCCGCAGCTCCACGGGGTCGCGGTAGCGGTTGGCGCCGGCGCCGGACCGGGCCAGGGCCAGGGCGCTGAACAGAAGCACCAGGGCCGCTCCAATGGCCGCCGTCACCGACCAGAGGAATTTGAAATCCTCCGGATAGGCATAGGTCGTCATCAGATAAGCCATGGCCGCGAGCATCAGGGCCAGCGAAGCCCGGGCGAGGGTGCGGGCGAATTCCAGCTCAAAGGTCGCCAGCAGTCGCGAGATGACCCATAGGCCCAGCCACAACAGGACATGCAGGCTCGCCACATGGATCTGCTCCCAATAAAGCTCGCTCAAGGCACTGATGCTGTTGAGCCCCAGCCAGAGAGCCAGGGTGCCGATTGCCACGTAAAGCCCAGGCAGCCAGTTAAGGGCGCTCGTCAGCGTGAAGGCCGCCGCCCACAGCAGGAGAAAATGCCAGTGGAGGGGCGCGAAAAAATAGATCGACTCGCTGGTGGACCAGGCGCAAGCCACCAGAAAGGTCTGGGTGAGAGCGGTTTTTGAGGGCACCAGGACGGCCACAAAGAGCGCCCCCATGGCCCAGATGAGCAGCAGGTCGGGCCAATGATTCACCACTCTCAGGCTGCTGCCGATGGTGTAGACGGCCAACCCGAACACGATGAGACCCGTGTTGAGCGCGGTCTGCCCGGCGATGATCCAACCGCGGTGCATGAAGACATAGGCAAGGCCGTAGAGTGTCGCCATCACCACGATGGGCAGCATGATCTGGATGCTCAGGGGCACCCGGTAAATGGCAAAAAAAGCGGCAGCGGACACCGTGAGGCCGGCCGTTGCCAGCGTGGCCATGATGAGAATCGCCGTGACGGGCAACGCCCCGCGGCGCGGTGTGTCATCGTCTTTTGGGCCGGGCCGCGGGGGGCGTGGCGGCTGGGGCGGGCGTCCGCGCGAGGACGGTCTTGCGCCGGACGACCCTGCATCTTCCCCGGATCCAGAGGCCTCCTCGCCGGAAGATTTGGGCGGCAGGACCAGGATGTTGTCCTGGTCGGGAGGCCCCTGAAGTGTGTTCTCCTCGTCCCGCGCCATGCCGACAGCCTCCGCCTTCGTGTGCCTTATCCCGCACTGTAAAGCGGTTTTCCGTCTCGCGAAAATGCTTACGGCCCCGTCAACCACAGGCCGGCCCGGGACACAGTTGCCATGGGCGCGCAAACCGCCGGGTGAGGGATGGTAAGGGCCCTGAAACCGGGTTTGAAACCGGGTTTGCACCGCCCCGTGTTTCGGATCATGCTCTTGATTGTAACACGGGTTATGACCGATCCCGGCCGGTATGTCCCAAACGGCCCCCGGGGCGCTGTCCGATCTTTGGGCAGGGTTCCGCCAAGGGGCGACATGGGGCGGGGGGCAGCCCTTCCCGCATGGCGTGCGGACAGGACCGCCCGGCCGACCCCGACAGACAAAGCCGGGCAAGGAGGACGGACCCATGAAGGTCGGAGCGGTTCTTGCTGACAAGGGCCACGCGGTCTTTACAGCCCATGCGGATCAAACCCTGTTCGAGGCGGCGGTGATCCTGCGCGATCGGGGCATCGGCGCCGTGGTGGTGACGGATGTGCAAGGCATGCCGATCGGCATCCTGTCGGAGCGCGATATCGTGCGGGCGCTGGCCACCCACGGGTCGGCGGTGATGGACCAGCCGATTGGGGCGTTCATGACCGCCGATGTCATCTGCTGTTCGGAAAACGATGGGGTGGAGGACATCCTGGATCTGATGACCCGGCAGCGGTTCCGCCATGTGCCGGTGGTCACGGACGGGCAGTTGGTCGGCCTGATTTCCATCGGCGATGCCGTGAAGATCAAGATCGAGGAAATCGAGGCGGAGGCGGCTGCGCTGAAGACCTATATCCACAGCGCGTCCTGACCCTCCGGAGGCGTTCTGCCGCCTCGCCCGGCGGTGTGGCGCGCGGTCAGTGCAGAACGGTCATGGCTTCGCGGATCGCCGGCAGTTCCCGGGTGAGCGCCTCGTCGCCGAGGCGGATGAGTTCCTCGGCGCGGTCGAAGCCCAGCAGGCTGATATGGCCCGTTCGTGGGCAGACCAGGATGTCGGGCGGGTCGCCGGCCATGCGCGATCGGGCCAGGCGATCCATAATGATGTTCAGGGCGCCGAGCATGACCGTGGCGATCCCCGGAGCGCTTTGTTCCCGCCCGAACAATTGGCGCATCATCAGCCGGCTGGCCACGTCCCGGCGTCGCCTCAAGCGCTTTTTTCCGTCCATTTCAGGCGTTTCTGCGCCGGCCGCCGGGTGCAGGCGATGCAGGTCGACCTCCAGCGCGGCATCGGTCTCGATCAGGGTGCCCTTTCCGAAGGAATCCGCATTCAGGGTGACCGCGATGACGAGCCGCGCGCCCTTTGCGCGGCACACGGACACAGGGACCGGATTGACCAGCGCGCCGTCGATCAGCAAACGGTCGTTTTTCATCATGGGGCTGAATACGCCGGGCAGGGCATAGGATGCCTGGATGGCCTCGACAAGGGGGCCCTCGTCGATCCACACCTCGTGGCCCGTGGCGAGTTCGCCGGTGACGGCCACGAAGGGGCGGGAAAGCTCTTCGATGCGCACATCCGCAAGATAGGCATCCATCATGCGGGCCAGCTTGCGCCCCCCAAGAAGGCCACTGCCGGTCGTGAAAAAATCGAGATAGCCCATCAAACGGCGCTTGGTCAGGCCCCGCGCCCAGTCCTCCAGGGTGTCGAGGTGCCCGGCGAGATAGCAGCCGCCGACCAGGGCGCCGATCGATGTTCCGCAGACGATATCGGGCTCGATTCCGGCCCGTGATAAGGCCCTCAGCACACCGATATGGGCCCAGCCCCGGGCCACGCCGCCGCCGAGGGCGAGGCCGATCTTGGGCGGCCTTAGGCCTGAAGGGGAGGGGCTTTCGCTCGGCAGGGGCATGGGCAGGGATCCTTCATCGCGGTCGAACAGGGCCACGCCAGTTTGGACGAGTCCCGTCCCTGTGGGGAGCGGTCGTGGGGCCGCTGGAGGATCGTAAAACGCCGGGCCCAATGCGGGGGGGGGATGCGGGGGCCCAATGCGGGGGCCCAATGCTGGGGAGTGAGGGGCGCCGCAGGGACGGCGCGGAAAGCCCGGATTCTCCAGGCGGGTCGGGCTGAGAGTGGAAGGAGGGTTAAAAAATGCGCGGCGCCCAAAAAAAGCGCTTGCGTGGGTGGGGGGAGGCCTTTATATCCACCCCTCACCGGCGGCGAGCACGGTGACTTCAGCATCTCGCCATTACCGAAAACACACGGTTTTCGTGGCTCTTTCCGAAGAGCTGACCGGTTGCTCTTTGACAATTTGGAATTGGGAGCGTGGTGGGCGGTTGTCTGCTGTGTTTTTGCTCCTGGGGTTTTGCGGGCTTTGGCTTTTGGGCTGGGGTTTTGCGGGGCTTTGGGGGTGGTGTCCGAGGATGCTCAGTTGTGT
>JBHJGV010000018.1:0-13932 GCA_050331455.1 Alphaproteobacteria bacterium | reverse complement strand
ATGACGCAGGCCCTCCACCGGACCATCCAAGCGCCCCGCACGATAGTCTCCCACTGCAGGACGGACCCGGCGCTCCTCAAACCCCCGCGTTCCTCAAACCCCCGCGTTCCTCAAACCCCCGCGTTCCTCAAACCCCCGCGTTCCTCAAACAATGGCATTGCCCAAAGTCTCCGAGGATCCCCGATTGAAGGATCTTCAAGATCCGGATCTGTTCGAGGGCAAGCGGCTCATTCATGGCGGGTTCACCCCACTGGTGGAGGTATGACCATGGAGGCCCGCGCGAGCGATCGGGAGGCCATCATCGCCCTGTGCGACCGGCTCGGCGATGCCCAGGACGCCCAGGACATCACCGGCATTCTCGCCTGCTATGCGCCCGATGCACGGATCTTCGATCTGGCGACGCCGCTGGAAACCAGGGGTTTGGACGGGGGCGCGATCGCCGCATGGCACGACACCTGGATCGCAAGCCCCCGATTCGATGCGCGGGACGTGGAGATCACGGTGGAGGGGACACTGGCCATCATGGTCGGCCTCCACCGCATCCGCGGCACCAAGACCGACGGCCAGGACGTCGACATGTGGTTCCGCGTGACCACCTGTCTGCGGAAAATCGATGGCGCCTGGCTGATCGTCCATGACCATTCCTCCGTGCCCTTTCATATGGATGGCTCCGACCGGGCCGCCATCGACCTGACGCCACAAGGCGACAGCCAAGCCACCTGATCGCTCCGGACCTTTCCGGACCCGGATGATACGAAGCGCATTGTGCGGAAACATTGGGCTTGCGGAAAGCCGGGGCCGGCATTACCGTTTGCAATTGACGGCCCCCGCAAGGGGCTAAGAGGGAACGCTGTGCGTGCCGATGGTTTCAGACGACGGCACAAGTCAGCGGCTGTACCCGCAACTGTCACCGGGGAGCCCGATCACACGAGGCCACTGGATCGCCCAAGGTTTTGGGACATCGATCTGGGAAGGCGTGATCCGGCGCTTTGATCCGGGAGCCAGGAGACCTGCCGTCACGGTCGCCCGTCTTCCAATCGGGAGCTATGGGAGGAGCGGTCATCCGCAGCGGCGACACCTGAATAGAACGGGTGGAGTCCGCGGCGTCGGCACCTTTTGAGGTGTCCGTTCCCTGAAGACTGTCGGGTGCTGTCCATCCGTTCCGGTGTGTCCGGGGCTCTTTGCCCCTATGGATGGAGACGGATGATGGTCCGGTCCGGTTCGGCAGCCGCCGACGCTGCCCGCTTTCTTGGTTTTTCCCCGATCTTTCGCGCCGTCGCCCCGATCTTTCGCGCCGCCGCTTTGTCGGCATGCCTGACCTTTGCGCCCTGCCCCGCCTTCGCCGAAGCCGAAGACACACCGCCCGTGGTCGGCGATGATGATGAAGTCATGGTGATCACGGCGACCCGTCTGCCCACGGAGTTGGGGCGTGTCGGTTCCTCCATCAGCGTGATTTCCGCGCAGGATCTGGCGGAGCAGCAGACCCGCTTCGTGACCGACGTGCTGCAAACGACCCCAGGCCTTTCCGTATCGCAATTCGGGCCACGGGGTACGGGATCGACGGTGCGCCTGCGCGGCCAGGGCGCGGAAGGCACACTTGTGCTCATCGACGGGATTGAGGTTTCCGACCCCAGCCGCGTCCAGACGGCCTTCGACTTTTCCCAGGCGCTGGCGGGCAATATCGACCAAATCGAAGTGCTGCGCGGCTCGCAAAGCGTGCTCTATGGCGGCGATGCGGTGGGCGGGGTTGTCAATATCCTGACCCGGAGGGGGCGCGGGCCCGCCACCGGTTCCTTGCTGACCGAATATGGCCGTTTCGATTCTTTCCTTGCCGCCGGCAGCCTCGAAGGCGGGCTGATGGAGGACCGGTTCGGCTATTCCCTCAACCTGCAATATTTTGACACGGAGGGCTTTTCCGCCGCCGATGAGAACCTGCCCGGCAATGGGGAAGGCGAAGACTACGACAACCTGTCCTCAAGCGGGCGGTTCGATGCGGCGCTCACGGACTGGATCGCGCTGAAAGCCGCCTATCGTTACGCCGCCGGCACGTTGAATTTCGACCGCTGCGGCGGACCCGATTGCGACGACCCGGACCGGGGCGACGACTTTCTGCAATATGCCGGACGCGTCGCCGTTGCCGTCACGGCCCTGAACGGCGCCTTGACCGCCCAACTGGGGGCCGCATACACCCGGAACGAACGGGACGGCTTCAATGACGGGGCATCGTCGGGTTTTTTCGAAGGTGAGCGGACAAAGATCGATTTTGAGGGCCGCTACACGGTCAACCCCGACCACGCGGTGGTTTTCGGTGTGGAGACGGAAGAAGAGCGCTCGGTCACCGACAGCGATCCCGGCGGCGCCGATGTGCGCATCAGCGGCTATTATGCCCTGTACCAGGGCACATTCGCCGATGCCCTGACCTTGTCCTTCGGCGCCCGGATCGACGACCATGAGCTGTTCGGCACGTTCGAGACCTACCGGGTCACGGCGGCCTATGGCTTGGCCACGGGCACCAAGCTCAAGGGCAGCTTCGCCACCGGCTTTCGCGCGCCGAGCCTGTTCGAGCTTTTCGGCGTGTGCTGCGGCGATCCCAATCTGGGGAATCCGGATCTTCAGCCTGAAGAAAGCGAAAGCTGGGACATTGGTGTCGAACAGACCCTGTTCGGTGGGGCGGTCCGCGCCGAAGCGGTCTATTTCCAGATCGAGACCGATAATGAGATCATTTTCGACTTTACGGATTTCGGCGGTCCGAGTCCCAACTACATCAATGTTCCGGGCACCACTACCACGAATGGCGTGGAATCCGTTCTGTCCTGGCAGGCCGCGCCGACGCTCGATATCGATCTGGCCTACACCTTCACCGAAACCGAGACTGAGGCGGGCGCCCGCCTCGACAACCGGCCCCGCCACATCTTCAATCTCAATACGAACTGGGCTTTTCTCGGCGATCGGGGACAACTCAACCTCAATCTGCGCCATTTTGCCGACACGGTCGATAACGGCGCCTCGGTCGATCTGGAGAATCCGGTCATCGTCAATCTGGCACTGCGCTATGCGCTTCTGGAGCGTTTGGAACTGTCTGCCCGCATCGAAAATCTGCTGAACGATCAGTATCAAACGGAGTTTGGCTATGGCACCGCCGATATCAGCGCTTTCGGAGGCATCCGTGTGCTCTTTTGATGGGCACTGTTCCAAGAAAGGACCGGGCGCTCCATGCTGAGCCCATCGTCCCAGGAGGCCTCCATTGTGGTGTGCGAAACCTGCCGCTTCAGCGTTGAGCGGCAGGCGGATCCGCTCGGCCGCCGGGGCGGGGCCCTGATGGCGGATGCCCTGCGCATGGCGGCGCTGGCCCGGGGCGGGACAATCCTTGTGGAGAGCATGCCTTGCCTGTTCGCCTGCGCCCGGTTCTGCACGGTCCATCTGCGCGCGCCCGGCAAAATGACCTATGTGCTGGGCGATTTCGCGCCCGGCCGGGAGGCTGCCGATGCCATCCTCGACTTTTTCGAGCACTACCTGGACAGCGAACACGGCATGGTGGACTATCGTCTTTGGCCTGACGGCATTAAAGGCCATTTCATCACCCGATCCCCGCCCATCGGCTGGATCGCCGGGGATGGATAAGCCCTGCGGTCTGGCGCCGATGGCGCTCGCGCGCTCGTCGGCCTCTTCACGGGTCAGAGCCTCTTCCAGGCGGGCGAGGTCGGTATCGGAGGCGAGGGCCATGAGGCTGACGGGTGTCATGGGGCTGACGGGTGTCATGGGGCTGGGACGGGATCCGGGAGTGGCGCCCGTGACGCGACGTTCATCCGTAAAGGACGCGGGCGGCGGCGCGGGACATGGCGCGGAAATCATGGCCGACATCCGGCACGATTTCCACACGCCATCGGAACGGAACGCTTAAGGCCTCGGCCTTGGCCCGCGCCGCGGCGAAAACGGCGCGGCCCCGGGCCAGACGATGGGTGCCGAACCGGTCGATCCGCGGCGTATGGAGCAAGGTGCCGCCGGTCTCCCGGTCATCGTCCCGCTCGCCCAGCATGACGGTCAGGGGCCCGCTCAAGGACGCAGCGAGGGCCGCGTCGTCGAGGGCGAACCCTTTGAGCCCCACGGGCATGGGCAGCGTCCGATCGGGCATCGTATAGAGGCCGGCATTGGCCGCGATCACACGGTCCGCCCGCAGGCCAGGCTGGAACAAGACACTGCGATGGAGAATCTGTCCGCCGGCGGAGTGGCCGAAAAGATCGTAGGACGCGCGCAGGGAGCCCGTGGCACGGACGATCAGGTCGAAAATGCGATCGAAATCCCGAAACAGCCAGCGGGACCGGTCCGTCTCCAGGGTGAAGGAGATGTCCTCGTCCTGGAGAAAGATGCGCCGGGGTGGCCTGCCATCCGGCCCAAGCGGCATGTTGCGCAGGGCAAGATCCTTGACCACGCCCCCAAGATGATAGGCGGCAAAATCATAATCCGCTTCCGGATAAGTGAGCGCGGCCACCAGGATGCCTTTCTCCTCGGCCACCGGGACCCAGGCGTCCCGGTATTCGTCCCCGTCCCGCCCGGCGCCGGGGATGACGATCAGGATCGCAGAACGGGGCGTGAAGGTCCGGGGCAGGATGTAATGGACGCCGATGCGGGCGCCGCCCCGGCCAATGCCGCCGCGGGTCACGAACAGGCCGGTGCCGGGCATGAGCCGGTCGGGCTCGAAGGGTGGATTTTTCGGGACCAGAGTCATGCCGCAGGCCGGACAGGTGCCCGGAGAGGAAAAATCCTGCCCGTCCATGGAACAGCCACAGGGCGGACACCGATAGGGGCCGGCCTCCACCGCCCCTTGGGACGGATCACCCGGTGCAGCCCGGGCAGCAGGCATCGGTCCGGCGCCGACGGCAAGGGCCGCGCCCGCCGCGGACACACGGGCCAGGAATCGTCTTCGCTCCGATGACGGATGACACATAGGCTCAGGTCTCCTCGCAAGTTTTGAGTGAACCAGCGTCCACCCCCTGGAACCGGGCCCGGTACTGGCTGGGTGAAATGCCGTAATGCCGCTCAAAAGCGCGGCGCAGAACATCGGGACCGGAAAAGCCGGTTCCATGGGCAATCACCTGGATCGGCGCGACGCTGTTGGCGAGCCGCTCGGCGACTGCCTCAAGGCGCACGCGCTCCACATACCGGACCGGCGTTTCGCCCAAGGCCCGGGCGAAGCGGCGGCGAAACTGGCGCTCGCTCAGGCCCACCCGGTCCGCCAGGGCAAAGGCATCAAGATCTTGATCCAGGTGATCGGCAATCCACGCCACGAGGTCCGCGAAATCGTGTCCGACCGCCATCTGCGCCTTCAAGGGGGTCGAGAATTGCCGCTGGTCGCCGGGCCGGCGAAAAAAGACGACGAGGTTGCGGGCCACCTGTTTGGCCAGATCCGGTCCGTAGTCATCATCGATCAAGGCCAGGGCCAGATCGATCCCGGCGGTAACACCGGCGGCCGTGAAATATTTTCCGTCCCGGCAGTATAATGTTTCTGAACTGAAGATAAGGTCCGGAAATCG
The DNA here is from genome assembly GCA_050331455.1 of Alphaproteobacteria bacterium. Taxonomy (GTDB): domain Bacteria; phylum Pseudomonadota; class Alphaproteobacteria; order JAJFIK01; family JAJFIK01; genus CAYUYV01. The sequence goes on along the minus strand of JBHJGV010000018.1, from coordinate 8,401 downwards.
GGCCTCGGCTTCGCCCGCATGGCGCCAGTGGGTGGTCACGGTGCGGCCCTTGAGGAGGCCCGTCTGTGCCAGGACAAAAAGGCCGGTGCAGATGCTGCCGGTCCGACGGGTGCGGGTGTCAGCCCCCTGGATCCAGGCGATTGCTCCGTCCGGAAAGGACTCCCGGCGGGCACCTTCACCGCCCGGAATGATCAGCGTGTCGAGAGGCGGGCCGTCTTCCAGGGCGCAATGCGCCAGAATGCGCGCGCCGCTCGAAGTGCTCACCGGGCCGCCATCGGCGCTGAGCAGGATGTTTTCGTAGCAGGCCCTGCCCCGGGCGCTGAGTTCGTTCGCTTCCTGGAAGGCCTCCAGGGGGCCGAAGAGATCGAGGGCCTGGATGCCGTCAAAGAGCAGATAACCGATGGAGCGGGTGCGCTGGTCTTCCATGGCATCAGACTGCCATAGCGCCACCCTGTCCGTCAGGTCGAATGTCCGACGATTTCGGACACCCGGCCCCTGGGGTCAGAGCTCTTCGATATGGACAACGCCCGGCAGGGACTTGAGCGCGCTGCGCAGGGCACCATCGACCCGGTAACTGTCCGCAAGCTGCAGGGGCACCTGGCGCAGACCATCGTCGAGCTGCAGGGCCAGGGTGATGGCGCAGCGCCCGCCCTGGCGCCCGTCGAGGCAGGTCCTGATGCCCTCGAGACCGTCGGGCCGATCCACCACGATCTCCAGTTCGGTCTGGATGCTCGCCGTGAACGCCTCCACGGGGCGGATGTCCTGGGCGGTCAGGCGCGGCTCCTCATCCTCCCAGTCGACGGTCACGTCCACCACGACGGCCGCCTCGGGTGTGCATCGCTCCCGCGCCGCCGTCAAAAGCTCCGAGAAGATCCAGATCTCGAAACGGCCCGTGGGTTCGGACAGTTCGCACACCCCGAAAGGGCGGCCCGACTTGCTCTTGCGCTCGTTGAGCGCCATCACTGCTCCGGCGAGACGGGCCCGCCCTTTGCCGGGGGTCAACTCGGCGAAGGCCTGGACACCGGCCCGGCGCAGGGTCTTGGCATGCTCCTCCAGGGGGTGGCCGGAGAGATAAAAACCGACGATCTCCAGTTCATGGCGCAACTGGTCCGGACCGCTCCAGCTTTCGGCCATGGGCAGCGTCAAGGGCTCGGGCACCATGGCCGTCCCGGCGAACAGATTGGCCTGGCCCTGGGCCCGCTCGTCGAGGGCGGCGGCCGCGGCCTGGACGACCCTGTCCGCACCCGCATGGACCCGGGCGCGGTCTTCTTCCAGCGCGTCGAAGGCCCCCGCCTTGGCGAGACCCTCCACAGCCCTTTTGTTGATGAAGCGCGGATCGATCCTATGGGCGAAATCGCCGAGATCGCGAAACGGTCCGCCGTCCGATCGCACGGCGACCAGATGGTCCATGGCCGCCCGGCCCACAGTCTTCAAGGCCGCCAGCGCATAGAGGATGACCGGTTTGCCGTCATCGTCGACGGCATTGACGAAGTCCACTTCCGACCGGTTCACGTCCGGCGGAACGACCGGGATGTCGAGGCGCTCCGCCTCTTGACGGAAAACGGCCAACCGGTCCGTCCGCTCCATATCGAGGGTCATGGAGGCCGACAGGAACTCCACGGGATAATTCGCTTTCAGATAAGCGGTTTGATAGGCGACCTGGGCATAGGCGGCGGCGTGGCCTTTGTTGAAGCCGTAGCCGGCGAATTTCGCGGCCTGTTCGAAGATCTGTTCGGCAATCTCCGGGCTCACCCCATTCGCGGCGGACCCTTCGACGAATTTGACCCGGTGCTTGGCCATCTCCGCCTGGATCTTCTTGCCCATGGCCCGGCGCAGCAGGTCAGCCTCTCCCAGGCTGTAGCCCGCCAGGTCCCGGGCGATCTGCATGACGTCCTCCTGATACGTCATGACACCGAAGGTCTCCTCAAGGATCGGCTCGAGCAGCGGATGAAGATAGATGGGCTCTTCCCGGCCGTGTTTGCAGGCGATGTATTTGGGAATGCTCTCCATGGGCCCGGGACGGTAGAGCGCCACCAGGGCGATCAGATCCTCGATGCGGTCCGGCTTCATCTTGCGCAACAGGTCCCGCATGCCCGAGCTTTCAAGTTGGAACACACCAATGGAATCGCCCCGTGCCAGCATCTCGAAGGTGCGCACGTCATCAAATTCCAGGTCCTGGGTGTTCAGTTCGATGCCCCGGCGCTGTAGCAGTTCTTCCGTCTTGGCAATGACGGTGAGAGTCTTGAGCCCGAGAAAATCGAACTTCACCAGGCCGACGCTTTCGGCATCCTTGAAATGGAACTGGGTGACCGGCATGTCCGCCCGCGGATCGCGGTAGAGGGGCACGCGTTCATGGAGCGTTTTGTCGCCGATCACGAGGCCCGCCGCATGGGTCGAGGCATGGCGGTAGAGCCCTTCCAGCTTCAGGGCCATGGTGATCAGGGCCCTGACCGCATCCTCTTCCTCAATCATGGCCTGGAGCCGCGGCTCGTCCTCGATGGCCTTGGAGAGTTTCACGGCCTTGCCCGGCGGATTGGGGATCATCTTGCAGATGCGGTCCACCTGGCCGTAGGGCATTTGCAGCACCCGGCCCACATCTCGCACCACGGCCCGGGCCTGGAGCGTCCCGAAGGTGATGATCTGGGCGACCTTGTCGGCCCCGTATTTGCCCTGCACATATTCGATCACCTCCTGCCGGCGATCCTGGCAGAAATCGATGTCGAAATCGGGCATGGACACCCGCTCGGGATTGAGAAAACGCTCGAAAACGAGGTCGAAACGCAGCGGGTCCAGATTGGTGATATCGAGGCACCAGGCCACGATCGAGGTCGCGCCGGAGCCGCGCACCCCGATGGGAATGTTCCGGGCCCGGGCCCACTTCATGAAATCGGACACGATCAGGAAATAGCCCTCGAACCCCATGCGGGTGATCACGCCCAGTTCATAATCCAGACGATCCCAATAGCGCTCCGGTGCCCCATGGGTGCCCTTGTCGGCCATGCGGCGTTTGAGCCCTTCCGAGGCCTGGTGGCGGAGTTCCTCCGCCGTGTCCCGCCCTTCGCCAATTTCGAAGGCCGGCAGAATGGGCTTGTGTTTCTTGACCCGGAACGCGCAGCGCCGGGCGATGACCACCGTGTTCTCGATGGCTTCGGGCAGATCGGAAAACAGCGCCGACATTTCTTCCGGTGTTTTGAAATAATGCTCCGCCGTCAGACGGCGCCGATCCTGCTGGATGACATAGGCCCCGGCGGCGATGCAGATCAGCGCGTCGTGGGCCTCATACATGTCCCGTTCGGGAAAATAGACTTGGTTGGTCGCGACCAGTGGCAAGTCCCGCTCATAGGCCCAGGGCACGAGATGGGTTTCGGCCTCGTCCTCGGCCGGCAGACCGTGGCGCTGGAGCTCCACATAGAGCCGGTCTGCGAATATCTCGGCCAGCCGATCGAGGACGGCCGCACCTTCCTTGCTGCGCCCGGCCACGATGAGCCGGTTGACCGGCCCGTCCGGACCGCCGGTGAGCGCGATCAGCCCGGCCTGATGGGCCGCCAGCATATCGAGGGTGACATGGGGATCCTCGGTCTCGCTTGTCTCAAGATAGCTCTTGCTCGACAGGGCCGAAAGATTGAGCCAGCCCTCCTCGTCCTTCACCAGCAGAGCAATGCGCGCCATGGCGATCTGGGCCTCCGGCCCGGTCCCCTCGTGGCGCGCCTTGAGGCCCCGTCCCTCCTCCAGGCAGGCGCTGACATCGACGGTCAGGGTACAGCCGATAATGGGTTGCACCCCGCCACCGGCGACAGCCTGGGAAAACTCGAAGGCCCCGAACAGATTTCCCGAATCGGTCATGGCCACGGCCGGCATGCCCTGATCGCGGCACAGCCCGGCAATGGATTTGATCCGCATGGCCCCTTCCAGGAGGGAATAGGCCGTGTGGAGGCGCAAATGCACGAAACCGGCTCTCTGTGCCCCGCTGCCCGCCGCCGTCTCCGTCATCCGGTCACCTTATCCCTCAAAAGACCCATCGAAAGCCACCCGCCGTCACAGCGCAGGGCCCGGCCCTGTATAGAGCGTCAAGGCGGTCAGAACCGCGAGGAGCGCCACGGCCGTGAAAAAGTCCCGCAGCACCGAGCCCGGATTCGCCTGAACCATGGCCATGCGTCGCCCCATGTCATGCCCGATCATCATCTGAGTCTCCCCGCGTTTTCCGCATTTCGCCGAGCGGACCAAGAGCGCCCACCACGGGAATATGTTGCCGCTTTGTTCCAGGCCCGTCAAGAGTGTTCTATTCTTGTTCCAAGCGGCCCGACTGTGAGAGAACGGGCTGTGGACGAACGGGCTGCGGGAAAATCAGGGGTCGACCGAGTCCAGGGGAATGATGCCGTGCCGAGAATCCAGCAGCTTGCCGTCCCGTAGCACGACCGTGCGATCCATGCGGCCGGCAAGGTCAAAATTGTGGGTGGCGATCACAGCCGCGCGCCGTTCCTGGCGGACCGTATTCAGCAGGGCATCGAACACGGCGCCGGCCGTGCGCGGATCGAGATTGCCCGTCGGCTCGTCCGCCAGCAGCACTTCGGGATGATTGGCCAGGGCCCGCGCGGTGGCCACCCTCTGCTGCTCCCCGCCGGAGAGTTGGGTGGGGCGGTGGTGGACCCGCTCAGCAAGGCCCAAGGACTTCAGCAGACGGAACGCCTCGGCCTCGGCTGTGGCCTGGGGCACATTGGCGATGAGCTGGGGCAGCACGACATTTTCCAGCGCCGTGAACTCCGGCAGAAGCTGGTGGAACTGATAGACGAAGCCGATATTCTCGCGACGGATACGGGTTTTTTCCGCATCCGACAGGGGCACGCAATCGCGCCCATGGAGCAGCACATGGCCGGCCGTCGGCTTTTCCAAAAGCCCGGCGATATGGAGCAGGGAGGACTTACCCGATCCGGACGGCCCGATCAGGGCGACGATTTCGCCGGGATAAAGCGCAAGCCGGGCGCCCTTCAGGACTTCGAGTTTGGCCCGCCCCTGGTGGAAGAAGCGGAACACCCCGCGCAATTCAAGGATCGGCTCCACGCCGCCGCGCGGTCCGGCCGGTCCCTCGTCGTCCACGGGGTACGGGTCGGTCATGGCATCAGGGCGTTCGGTCATGGCGGCGGGTCCTTGGATCTTCAGGACAGAGGGATCGTCAGAACAGGCGGGACGGCCCCGCATCGGTCATTCGTAGCGCAGGGCGTCGACGGGATCGAGCCGCGCCGCCCGCCAGGCAGGATAAAGAGGCGCGAGCAGCGACAGGGCGAGGGCGAAAATCAGCACGGCCGTCACTTCGCCATTGTTGATTTCCGCCACCATTTTGTTGAGGAAATAGATGTCCGGCGGGAACAGTTCCGATTGCAGAACATAGGACAGAAACTGGCGGATGGGCTCGATATAGGTGCACAGCAGCAGCCCGAGGCCGAACCCAGCCAGGGTGCCGACCACGCCGACGGATGCTCCGGCGATCAGAAAGATGCGCAGCACCGAGCCGCTGGTTGCGCCCATGGTGCGCAGGACGGCAATGTCCCGCCCCTTGTCCTTCACCAGCATCACGAGGCCCGAAATGATGTTCAGCGCCGCAACGATGATGATCAGGCCCATGATGATGAACATCACATTGCGCTCCACCTGCAGCGCCCCGAACAGGGTGGCATTCACCTGCTGCCAGTCGACCACGCGGATCCCGCTGCCGCCCGCCTCCAGAATGGGCAGGCGATAGCGTTTCACGTCATCGGGCCGTTCCACCATGATGTCGATCTTGGTGATGCCGTCGCCCTTGTTGAAATAGAGCTGGGCCTGCTCCAGAGGCATGAAGATGAAGGACTCGTCGAACTGGGACATGCCCACTTCGAATATGGCGACGATCCGGTAGCCCTTTTGGCGCGGAGCCGTACCGAAGGGCGTCGCCGCTCCGCCGGGCGCGACCAGGGTGATGCGATCGCCGACGCCGACGCCGAAATTGGCGGCGGCTCGGCTGCCGATCGCGATGGCCCGGCCGCCCTCGAAATCCGCCAGGCTGCCGGCGATGATGTTTTCGGACACCAGGGGCTGGGAGCGCAGATCCTCCTGGCGCAGGCCGCGCACGAGGGCGTAATTGAAGAGCCCGCCGCGCATGGCCATTACGCCGCCCTCAACGACGGGCACGGCGCGGGTCACGCCGGCCACGCCGCGGATGTCGGCGGCGATCGCGTCATAGTCCTTCAAAGGCCCGTAGGAGGCCTGCACATAGGCATGGCCGCTGACACCCAGGATGCGATCCATCAGGTCACTGCGAAATCCGTTCATCACGGCCATGACGGTAATGAGGGCCGCCACGCCCAACATGATTCCCATGAAGGAAATCACGGTGATGATCGACGCGAAGTTCTCCTTGCGCTTGGCCCGCAGATAGCGCCATGCGATCAGCCATTCAAAGGGCGCAAAAACAGGCGCCGGCCGGCGCCGGGTCCGCCGGGTACCGGTCCCGCTCTGGCCCGGAACGGAAGGGGCCGGCGGCAACGGCGCACGGGGCGCCGGCCCATCCATGGCGTCGGACGTCACGGCAGCCGATCCATCCGCCGCCGCCGCGGCCTGGACGTTGAACAGGAGATCATCCGTAAAGGGCGCGAGGGATGGGCCGGCCTCGCCGCCTCCGTCCGTCTCCGGCTTTTGCCCGCCGCCCCTCCCATCCTGGTCCCGATCCCGTCCCGCCATAATGCCTACCCGTTCCACTCACGCCGCGTCGTCATCCCAGCGTCCGCTTCACCGCATCGTTTCGTGATTCCGTATGTAGCATGCCACCGAACGCTATGGGCAGGCCATACTGGGGCGAGACCGGGGCGGATACGCACACGGCCGTGACCCACCGCGTGATCGGCCAGGGCGCGCCGGGACCGGCACGCCGAGATTGAGGGCACCGTGGAAGCGGTCGAGAAACGGGATTGCCCACCCCTTATTCCGCGCGGCGCAAAAAGACCGATCCGGCATGCCCGAGAGGCCAAGGAAAAGCACGGAAAGCCAAGCACACGGCGCGCCACCCCGTAACACAATTGTCACGAAAACAGGGTCAAGGGGACCAACCGGAGCCTGAGTGCTCAAGAGCCACCCACCTGTGCATGGGCGTTGAGCGCTTTCTTTTTCGCAGACGCAAAACTGACTTGGTGCTTCACCCCGTTTCTTTTGCACCGCACACAAAAGATGCACATTTTTTCTTGGCAAGACGGCGTTTTTTTCGTGACAGGGCCGGGTGTCGTGCCTAACCTCGCTTTAAAGCAAAAAAAAACCACCCGACGAACGGGTGGCTTTGAGTTTAGGGAGGAAACGCCATCAAGCGCGGTGGGCAACAGCGCGTTGACCCAACCGCACAACAAGAATGCGAGAAAAAAAACCAATATGGCAAGGATCCTATTCCGATCCTTGCCTTTTTTTTTGCTTACACGAAATTTTCGAACTTTCTGGGCCGCACGCCCCGGTGGGAGCCATCCAGGCCGGACCGACCTGAGCCGTGGCGGCACGGGCCCGGAGCTGCGGCATCCCAGGCCCGGGCATGCCGGTTCATTTCAGCAAATTGATCTCAAAAAGGGCATTGGGGCGCCATGGAGATGCGGCGCGGGAGATGCGGCGCGGCATGGGCAACGGCTGAAATGCCAACGCCCCGATCTGCCTCTGGTGGTTCGGCCCCGACGGATGCATCCCCGCTGCAGCTCGCCCGTCTCCAAAGTCCGGGAGCCCAAGAACCACGAGCCCAAGAACCACGAGCTCAAGAACCACGAGCTCAAGAACCACGCGTAAAGTGCTGGTTCTATTGGATAATTTGGCTCTGACGCTTGCGTGACGAGCGTGCTGCAAACAGCGCCTCAAGTCTCAAAGACGCTCCACGAGGATCGCTCCCTTACGATCCCGCCGGACCCTCCGTCACGGAAACCGGCGTCGGCGGCCCGGGCATGAAGTCGAATGTTTCGAGGCTCAGCACGCCCTGGTCGAGAGCCACGAACACACTCGCCCAGATCAACGCGGTCAGGCCAGTGGTGACCGCGAATTTGACCAGGATCCGGCTGCGGGCCGGCGCGCCGGGCTCCGTGCCCCAGGAAACGCCGTCGGCCTCCTGCTGACTGCGCACCCCGATGGGCAGCACAGTGAACAGCACCACCCACCAAACGATCACGAAAAAAACGAGACCCGAAAACCAATTCACCCGTACTCTCCCTTATCGCGCGGCGATCGGCCTTGTCCCGGCTTTCCTTGGCCTTTGAGGGCGAAAGGACCCGAAACGCGGCATTCCAAACACATATCGCGCCGGACTTTAACCGGATTGCCGCTGGGGCGGATGCGCGGCGGACGGTCGGCGTTGTCGTGGCTCGGGGGGCCGTGGCTGCGGGGACCGTGGCTGCGGGGGGCGGGGTCC
>JBHJGV010000017.1:0-9540 GCA_050331455.1 Alphaproteobacteria bacterium | reverse complement strand
ATGTGGCCGGCAAGCCCGACCACAAACTGGACAATGACAAGATGATCGACCACCTCGTGGAACTGGTGGAAGAGCGCGCTGCCCGCATCGAGGCGACCCGCGAGGCGGACGCGGCGGGCGGGTCGTCTGCCGCCGCGGCCGGGTAAGGCGACCGGCCCGGCCCATGGACATGCAGTTGCAAAAGGTTCTGGACCGTTACGCGGCGGTCCAGGCCGAACTTTCCGCCGAAACCACCACCCCGGACCGGTTTGCCCAGTTGTCGCGCGAATTCGCCGATCTCACGGATGTGGTGGGCGCCATTCGGGCCCTGGAAACGGCTGAAGAGGAGCGCTCCGGACTGCTCGCTCTCCTTGATGATCCAGACACGGATCCGGAGATGGCCGGGCTCGCCCGGGACGAACTGGGCGGCCTTGACGCACGCCTTCCGGACCTCAGGCGAGACGTGCAGATCAAACTTCTGCCCAAGGACGATGCCGACGATCGTGGGGTGATCCTGGAAGTGCGCGCCGGCACGGGCGGGGAGGAGGCGGCTCTGTTCGCCGGAGACCTGTTTCGCATGTATCAACGCTACAGCGACTTGCACGGCTGGAAAGTGGAGCTCATGGAGGCCCGGGAGTCTGACTTGGGCGGCTACCGGGAAATCGTGGCCGGCATTTCGGGGCGCGGCGTCTTCGCGCGGCTCAAATTTGAATCCGGCGTGCACCGGGTGCAACGCGTGCCCGAGACCGAGGCGGGAGGTCGCATCCACACGTCGGCGGCGACGGTGGCCGTCCTTCCGGAAGCGGATGATGTGGATGTGGCCATCGATGACAAGGACCTGCGCATCGACACGTTCCGTTCAAGCGGTGCGGGCGGGCAGCATGTCAACACAACGGACAGTGCGGTACGGATCACCCATCTGCCCACGGGGATTGTGGTGTCCCAGCAGGACGAGAAATCCCAGCACAAGAACAAGGCCAAGGCCATGGCGATCCTCCGTGCGCGTCTTTACGATGCGGAACGCCAACGTCAAGAGGCGGAACGGGCCGCGGATCGAAAGGGACAAGTGGGTTCGGGCGACCGGTCGGAGCGGATCCGCACTTACAACTTCCCGCAAGGACGGGTTTCGGATCACCGGATCAATCTCACCTTGTACAAGCTCGACAAGGTGGTGGCCGGAGAGTGTCTGGACGAGATCATTGATCCGCTGATCGCCCATGAACGGGCCGCGAAGCTTGCGGCCCTCGACGGGGATGGCGCATGAACGGGCCATCGCCGCTTGCGGAACGCGCCCCGGTCGCAGCGGGGATCGACCCAATGGGAGATGTGCCGTTGACCGTCGGTCAGGTCCGCCGGGCGGCGGCCCGGCGCCTCACCCGGGCGGGTTCGGCGACGCCCGCTCTCGACGCGCGTTTGATCCTCCAGCGGGTGCTGGGGCTGACCGGCGCCGGGCTCCTGGCCCGGGACGGAGAGGTCATGGCTTCATCGTCGCGGGATGCGGTGGATGGGTTGCTTCGGCGACGGGAGGCCGGCGAACCCGTGGCCCATCTGACCGGAACACGGGAATTCTGGGGCCTCGATTTCCAGGTCACGCCGGATGTTCTCATTCCGCGTGCGGATACCGAGAGTCTTCTCGATGCAGCGTTGGGGATTTTACCGTACAAAGATGAAGCGGTCTGGGTGGCCGATCTGGGGACAGGCTCGGGCTGCCTTCTGATCGGTTGTCTGATGGAGCGTCCATCGGCCCAAGGGGTCGGGCTTGACCGGTCCGCGGCGGCGCTGGCCGTGGCCCGGCGCAATGCATGCAGCCATGGGGTGGACGACCGGGCCTTGTTCGTGCAAGGCGATTGGGCGTCGCCCTTGCGCGGCGGTTTCGATCTCGTGCTGGCGAACCCGCCCTATATTCCGTCTGCGGATATCGATGGGTTGCCGACGGATGTGCGGGCATTCGAGCCGCATCTGGCGCTTGATGGCGGACGGGACGGGCTGTGCGCGCTTGAGGCGATCCTTGACGCCCTGTTAACCCTTTTGGGGCCCCATGGGCGGGCGGTACTTGAATTCGGTTTCGATCAGCGCGCTGGTGTCGCCGGCTTGATCGCGGCGCGACCGGGTTTGGAGGTCGAGGATTTCCTGTCCGACCTGGCCGGCCATGACCGGGGTGTCGTCGTTCGGCGCCGGTCCTGAGACGGGTCAGGCGGGGCTGCTTTTATGCTGGCCCGCAAATCGACATGATTGGCGCTTCTGATACGGATGAAGAGACGGGATCCTGGAAAAAAAGGACTTGGAACGTCGGGGAGATGGGGCTAGAGTTCTGCAAGCAAGTGATGAGGGTACATCCTCATTGTGCATCATGGTTATCTTTACCATGCACCTTCATGAAAGCTTTATACTCTGAAGGGGCCGGTAGCGGGAAGCAGGATATATCCTTTCCTCGCTCAAGGTCGTTAAAACCTGTTGACAGGTTGGGGATTTGCCGAAAATTGCGGGCTGGGCGATCTGGTATGATCTTTTTTCCGTGTATTGAACATCTGGTCCGGTGACCGGTAGTGCGGATCGTGTTTGGTTGCCACGGGATGCGGCGAGACGCAGGTGATGACTCAAAATACGTTGCACACGTATGTTTGGATTCGCACGTATGTTTGATCGGGATATCGTCCGGGTGGTCAGTTTTGGTAATTTGTGTTCTGGCTGTGAGTGCAGCGAACCGTTGTTCCGTGTGGCGATGAAATAAGATCGGTATTCGCTTCGGCGAAGATGTGGCTGTGACAGGCCTGTCCGTTGCTTTCCCTCGCGCCGATTGGATCCGCGACGAGGCAGCACAGGCATTGAACAACCGCGAACGGATCTGTTGCCAAATGCTGTTTGACGGGCCCCGAATTTCGTGCAGAGTAAAACGGGGTGATCGGATTTTGGCTGTTGCTACACCGTGAGCTTTGTGTGCAGAAGGATCCGTCCGGGCAGAAGATCGCGATTGGGTGGTCGATCGACTCCGGACGGAAGACCGAAAGAAATTTCGGTGACCTTTGGGCAACAGCGGACGCGCCCAGGAGTAGGGGCGGGTGATTGGGATACGGATGGCACCGTGAAACCGTGTCGGACCATGCCCGGAATACCTATCGTCTTCCGTTGATGTACCGTGAAACGGAACATGTGCGTTCCGGTTCCGCCCGATTTTGCCATTCAATGGGGCCCGATCGACCTGTGTCAGGGGTGCTATCTCCACGAACGGTCTGCAAAGCCGTGGTCCGAATGACCGGACCACTGCGGCGTGGCACCATTTTGGTCGATCCGTAAACTGAGCAGAGGAGCCATGAGGCAAGCTCAAAACGCTAAACGTGCGCGCGGTCGCAGCCGCAAGGTCGTCAATCAACTCTCACGGACCATGGACAGCAGCGGGCCGGATGTGAAAATCCGGGGGACTGCGTCCCATATCTACGAGAAATATCAAAGCCTCGCCCGCGATGCGAATTCCTGCGGTGATCGCATCATGGCCGAGAATTATCTGCAGCATGCGGAGCACTATCTTCGGCTGATCAATGCGCTCCAGGCCCCGACGGGCCGCGACGCACCGGCCGGCCTCAACGGCAACCGCATGGGCGATGCCCATGACGATGAGCCTGTGGCTGCAGCACCGGCGCCGGCTCCCCAGCCTGCCCCTGAACAGCCTGCCCAACCGGCCCGGGCCCGGGCAGCGGCCGCGCCGGCCCGGGGGCGGGGGCGCCGGCGAGCCAGTGGTGCGGCCGCCCAGTCCGCCACGCCGGCGCCTGCATCGGAGGGTGAGTCGCCGGAACTGCCTCTCGTTGACCAGGATCCGTCCGCACAAGGCGCCCGGGCGTGAGCTGGCGCGGTACCGGTTACCGTGAACACTCGTAACCGGTCCAATGCCGCATATGGTCCGGGTCATGACCTTTCCCGACAAACGATGCGGCCGAGAACAAGAGCCAAGAGTTAAAAAGGAAAGGCTCATGGTGGAAACGCCGCGCAGTGTCCTCCGGAAAATCATGGTCGCTGGTCTCACCGCGTTTGGTCTCACGGCGTTGGGTCTGATCCTCAGCGGCTGTCAGTCGACAGGCTCCACCGATGGAAAAGATCCGCAGGCGCAGACGCAAAGCGACCCGTCTCCATCGACGGATGATGCAGCGTCCGGTGGATCTGAGACGGGCATGGGCGCAACCGCCACGGATGGTCCTGTGTCGTCCGAAGCCGTCGACTTCATCATCGCCGAGGAAGTGGGCGGCCGGGCGATTTATGAGGGGCGCCTTGGCGGGCGTCCTCATTGGGACGGCGGCGGCAGCGGTATCCTGATTGGCTTCGGCTACAATCTTGGTACGGTTCAACCCACCGATGTGCGCCGAGTCTGGGGCGGTGTTCTGTCCACCGACGAGGTGGAGCGCCTCGCCCTGGTGGCCGGCATCCGTCCGTCCGGTGTCGATCGCCTCGTGGATCGGGCCAAGATGGAAGCTCTGGCCGACACGGTCGTCGACATCCAGATCGCCTGGGACGACGCCATGACCGTCTTCAAGGAAACCATGCTGCCAGTGCGCATCGGCCGCGTGCGCTCTTCCCTGGAAAACACCGACGCTCTGCACCCCCATAGTTTCGGGGCATTGGTGTCCCTTGTTTACAATCGCGGCGCCACATTCGGCCGCTCGGGCGACCGGTTTCGGGAAATGCGTGCCATTAAGGCTCATATGGCCAACCGGGATTTTACCAAGATCCCTGGCGAATTGCGGTCCATGGCACGGATCTGGCCGACCGTGCCGGCGCTTCAACGCCGCCGGGCCGGTGAAGCGGATCTGTTCCAAAAAGGGCTCGACGCTCAAAGCGCCGGGAGCTGATCGCCCCTTCTCCCCTTGGCACCCAAAAGCACGTCCTGCGCGATCTTGCGTCCCTTCCGTCCCGACCCACATGAAAATAGGCCGCGCCCCTTGGGGCGGCTTGTTTTTCATGTCCGGGCCTTCCCTGGCCCATTCGGGCAGGGATTTGGGTCCGTCCGGGTCCAAAGGGGACGCCAATGGATTTCGAACGCTATACGGACCGCGCACGCGGGTTCATTCAATCGGCACAAGGCCTTGCCTTGCGCTCGCGCCATCAACGCTTCACACCGGACCATCTCCTGAAGGTGCTGCTTGACGATGAGGAAGGGCTCGCGGCCAATCTCATCGGCGCCGCCGGCGGGGACGCGCGCGAAGCGCTCCAGGCCGTCGAACAGAGCCTTGAGAAAATGCCCCGCGTTGAGGGCAGCGGGGCGGGGCAACTCTATATCGCGCCCGAACTCGCAACCCTGTTCGACCAGGCCGAGCAGATCGCGAAAAAGGCCGGCGACAGCTATGTCACGGCCGAACGCCTGCTTCTGGCGCTGGCCATGGCCCGGGACACCGATGCCGGCAAGGCTCTTGAACGGGCCGGCGTCACAGCCAAGGGCCTGAACGAAGCCATCAACACCCTGCGCAAAGGCCGAACCGCTGACACCGCGTCCGCCGAGGAAGGGTACGATGCGCTGAAGAAATACGCGCGGGATCTCACGGCCGTGGCCCGGGAGGGCAAGCTCGATCCCGTCATCGGCCGCGACGAGGAAATCCGGCGGACCATTCAGGTCCTCTCCCGCCGCACCAAGAACAATCCCGTGCTGATCGGGGAGCCCGGCGTCGGCAAGACGGCGATTGCCGAAGGCATGGCCTTGCGCATCGTGAACGGCGACGTGCCGGAATCCTTGCGGGACAAGCGTCTGCTGGCCCTCGATCTCGGGGCACTGATCGCCGGCGCCAAATATCGCGGCGAGTTCGAGGAGCGCCTGAAGGCGGTTTTGCAGGAGATCACGGCCGCCGAGGGCGAGGTCATCGTGTTCATCGACGAGATGCACACCCTGGTCGGTGCGGGCAAGACGGACGGCGCCATGGATGCGTCGAACCTGCTCAAGCCGGCGCTGGCCCGGGGCGAGCTGCACTGTATCGGGGCCACGACCCTGGATGAGTACCGCAAGCATGTGGAAAAGGATGCCGCCCTGGCCCGGCGCTTCCAGCCTGTTTTCGTCAGTGAGCCGAGCGTTGAGGACACGGTCTCTATACTCCGTGGGCTGAAGGAAAAATACGAACTGCATCACGGGGTGCGCATTGCCGATGCGGCTCTGGTGGCCGCCTCGACCCTGTCGAACCGCTACATCTCTGACCGCTTTTTGCCCGACAAGGCGATCGACCTGATGGACGAGGCCGCCAGCCGCTTACGCATGCAGGTGGACTCCAAGCCCGAGGCCCTCGACGAGTTGGACCGGCGGATCATCCAGCTCAAGATCGAGCAGGAAGCCGTGAAGCGAGAGGCCGATCCCGCGTCCCAGGAGCGCGCGGCCAAACTCACCGAAGAAATCGCCACCCTCGAAGAGAAATCCGCCAGCCTCACGGCCCAGTGGCAGGCCCAGAAGGACCAGATCGGCACGGCCCAGGGCCTTACGGAACGCCTCGACCAGGCCCGGATGGAGCTGGAGCAGGTCCAGCGCGCCGGCAATTTGGCCCGTGCCGGTGAACTGGCTTATGGCGTCATTCCGGATCTGGAAAAACAGCTTGCCGCCCTCAGCGACGTGGAAGCCGGATCCTCCTTGCTCGATGAGACGGTGACGGAGGATCACGTGGCCGGCATCGTCTCGCGCTGGACCGGCATTCCCGTGGAGCGCATGCTGGAAGGCGAGCGGGACAAGCTGTTGCGCATGGAGCAGGCCCTCCACGCGAGGGTCGTGGGGCAGGACGAGGCGGTTGCCGCCGTGTCCCATGCGGTGCGCCGGGCCCGGGCTGGCCTGTCGGATCCGGCACGTCCCATCGGATCCTTTCTGTTCCTCGGTCCCACGGGCGTGGGCAAGACGGAACTGACCAAGGCACTGGCCGCCTTCCTGTTCGACGACGACCAGGCCATCGTGCGTCTGGACATGTCCGAATATATGGAAAAACACTCCGTGTCCCGCCTGATCGGGGCACCGCCGGGCTATGTGGGATATGAGGAAGGCGGGGCCCTGACGGAAGCCGTCCGCCGCCGGCCCTATCAGGTCGTCCTGTTTGACGAGATCGAAAAGGCCCATGGCGATGTCTTCAACGTGCTGCTCCAGGTGCTGGATGACGGTCGGCTGACGGACGGTCAGGGGCGCACCGTAGACTTCCGCAATACGCTGATCATCCTGACGTCCAATCTGGGGGCCGAGGCGCTGGCGTCTCTGGCGGACGGGGCGGATGCGGGCGAGGCACGGGACGCCGTCATGGCATCGGTCCGGGCCCATTTCAGACCGGAATTCCTGAACCGGCTCGATGAGATCCTCCTGTTCCATCGCCTGCGCCGGGAGGACATGGCGCGGATTGTCGACATCCAGGTGGCCCAGCTCACGGCCCGCCTTGGCGATCGGGGCATTGGACTTGATCTGGCGGAGGCGGCCCGCTCCTGGCTGGCCGAGAAGGGCTATGACCCGGTCTACGGGGCCCGTCCGCTTCGGCGGGTGATCCAGAAGGATCTGCAGGATCCGCTTGCGGAGCGCATCCTGCAGGGGGACATCGAGGATGGTGCATTGGTTCGGGTCACGGTCGGAGACGGCGCCCTTGAGTTACGCGTGGCCGGGAGCAGCTGTGCACCGGCTGGCGATGACCCAAAGACTGGCGATGACCAGACTGGCGATGACCCGACTGCGGGCCGGCGCGCCGCCGGATAACCGTCGCAAACAGGACGCTTTTGAGCGATCAAAGGGTCACGGCGTCTGGACCGATGCCGTGACCGTGGTGCCGAGGGGCGGGGTCGCGCTGCGGGTGCGGTCCACATCGGCCCGATGCCCCTGGAACGCCTCAAGGGTCTCGCCGGACAAATGACGGCCGGTCGGCACTTTGACGGACAATGGGTTCAGCGGCTTGGCCCTTTTGCGGACTTCGTAATGCAGATGGGGTCCGGTGGCCCAGCCCGTGGAGCCCACATAGCCTATGACGGTGCCCTGGCTGATGGAGGCACCGCGCCGGATGCCCTTTGCGAAGCGGTGCATATGGGCGTAGCGGGTCTCGAACCCGTTGCTGTGCTTGATCTTGACCACATTGCCATAGCCGCGCATGCGGCCGGCGAAGGTGATCCGGCCATCACCGGCCGCATAGATGCGCGTGCCGCGGGGGGCGGCGAAGTCGACCCCGAAATGCTGTTTCCAGCGCTTCTTGATGGGGTGGAACCGGCGTCCGAAGCGGGAGGAGATGCGGGCCGCATCCACCGGCGTACGCATCAGGAACTGGCGCACACTGCGGCCCTGCGGATCGAAATAGTCCACATTGCCGCCCGTTTCCGGCACGAAGCGGTAAAGATCGCGGGTCTTGCCCGAGGTGGTGAGCGAGGCGAACGCGATTTCGCCGGCCTTCACCGGCTCCCCGGCGTCGTTGAGATACTGGGTGTAGAGAATCTCGAAACTGTCCCCGGGGCGGATCTCCCGCGAGAAATCCACACTGTAGGCCAGGATCCGTGCGAAATTCACCGTGATGGCGGAGGGAATGCCGAGCCCCTGGGCCGCCGCGAAGAGGCTGGAGTCGATTGTGCCCCGGACCCGGGCCATGCGGCTGCGCAATTCGTGTTCGACCGCCCGGGCCACATAGCCTTCGCCGTCGTTCTGGGTGATGACGATTTCCCGGTCCACATCGGTTTGCAGGCGCAGGCCCATCAACTCCGTCGAGACGGGCCATGTCGCCGGCGTGCGCGGCGGATCCTTCAGTGCCAGGTTCCGCATCTCCGCAAGCGGAATATCCGGCGTGTGCAGAACCATGACCGTGATCGTCTGGCCGGCGCGCAGGCGGCGGGGGTCGAACACGGGTGTCATGGCGCGCACGGCTTCATAGGCGGCGCCGCGGGGCACGCCGGACCGGGTCAGGGTGTTGAGGATCGTGTCGCCCTGGCCGAGAGTCACGGTGAAGGTCTCGATCCGCCGGCGGGGCAGCGCCGGCCCCGTCGGTCGCGACACACTTGGTCGCAGCACGGTCGGCGCCTGGCCGGGCAAGGTCAGGGTGCGCGGGGTCTCGAGGGCAGGCGATTGCTGGAAGGGCAGGGTGGAGGGTGTGGGCAGGCTTGTGTCCGCGCCGGTATCGAGACCCGCGAGGCCTGCCCTCACGGCGTTGGCATCGGTCCCGGTGGGATTTTCGAGGACGCTTTGCAGCGACTTGCTGAGGCGGATGGCCTCGAGCGCCGTCAGGGACGCCTGCGTTTCGGGCGCCGGGCGCGGACCCGGGGTCAGAACGGCGGCCGCGCTGGCCAGAACAGCGGCCATGAACACACCGGCCATTACAATTCGGGCCCGGTTCGACAGGGCCGACAGGAACAGGGGCGGGGTCAACAGGGTCTGGCCCTCCGGTTACGCAGTGTCGATACGGAGTCGGATTGGCATGGGTCCGGCCCGACTCATTCAGCCGATCATAAGGAAATCGAGCAGCGTGTACAAAAGGATGCGGTTTCGGCCGAGATCCCTCCAAGGGTGCCGGCCTTTGCCGGTCTTTGCCGGTAGGGGAGAGCTGGCTGGGGAGGGGCTGCCAAGGGGTGGGATGCTGCCAAGGAGCAGGTATTGGGGAG
>JBHJGV010000016.1:0-99393 GCA_050331455.1 Alphaproteobacteria bacterium | reverse complement strand
GGGGCCTGCGCGCTCCGGGGCCTGCGCGCTCCGGGGCCCGAGCGATCCGGGGCCTCCGCGATCCGGGGCCTGCGCGCTCAGCGACGATGCTTGAGGGGGGAGGGATCCATGAGGGCCTTCAGCGATGCAACGGTCGTGTTCGACCTTGACGGGACCCTTGTGGACACAGCGCCGGATCTGGCCGCCGCGGCCAATACCGTGCTGCGCGAGATCGGCCGCCCGGAACTCACCGTCGGCGAGTTGCGCCCCTATGTGGGCAAGGGCGCGCGGGAGACCCTGCGCCACGGCATCGCCGTGAGCGGCGGCGGGGTCGAGGAGGACGGCCTGACCGACCTCTTGGAGCGCTTCCTCGCCGTATATATGAGCCGCATTGCCCAGGACAGCCGGCCCTATCCCCATGTGATCGAGGCCATGGATGCGCTGGGCGCGGGCGGCGCCGTGCTCGCCGTGTGCACCAACAAGAGGGAGGACCCGGCGCGGCTGCTGCTTCAGCAGCTTGGATTGCTGGACCGGTTCGCGGCCGTGGTGGGCGGCGACACCTGCCCGACCCGCAAGCCCGACCCGGAATCCCTTGGCGAAACCCTGCGCCGGTGTGGCGGGCGTGCCCGGGCGGTGATGATCGGGGACACGGCCGCCGATGTGGGCGCGGCCCGCGGCCTTGGCATTCCAATCGTTGCGGTCAGTTTCGGCTACAGCCCCCTCCCCGCGGCCCAGCTGGGCGCCGATGCCGTGATCGACAGCTATAAGGCCCTGGTGCCCACCCTCAACACCGTGCTGGAAAGTGCCTGAGGCCCAGCCGGGGAGCGGGAGCGCGACGCAAGCCTTGACGCTGCCCCGTTTCCCGGCGTATCCACCTGATCTCGCAAAGGCGGGCACGTAGCTCAGTGGGAGAGCACTGTCTTCACACGGCAGGGGTCGCTGGTTCAATCCCAGCCGTGCCCACCATTAAAATCGATGACCTATTGCTATTCCAGCGTCCCCCTAACCCGCCTTACGATCAATGAGCGTCCATCGGAATGTGTTTGAGCGGGTCTTAAGCGAGGTTAGAGCTGGGCCCAAACCACATTCCGATGAAATATTCTCCATGAACGAGGCAATTGTGGATTGATGTAACCGCGCAGTTGCTTTCCCGAATTCTGTGTGGGTAAAGTAACATTCTGCTTATCTATCGGGGCTTTGCTAGCATCGGGTGGGACGCATTGTTGGGGCAAGGGGACTGTGACAGAGCAATATCTTGCGCATTATGCCGAATCTCTCGATCAGACGGCCGACTTTGAGCATGCCAAACTGGCAGCGAATGACATTCCTGGCGGTGTGACCGGGATCATAAAACGAGCGTTAGATCTGGCAATCGCCTTGCCAGCGCTCGTTCTATTATCGCCTTTTCTGCTTGCCTTTATCATTTTGATCCGAACGCAAGATGGTGGTGCGGCCATTTTTAGCCAAAAACGTGTCGGGCTCGGCGGCCGGGAGTTCTGGTGTCTTAAGCTGCGCACCATGTTAATCGACGCTCAGGATCGCCTTGAGTCCGTTCTCGCCTCCGACCCTCAGGCGGCTGAGGAATGGCGGGCCCATGGCAAGCTCTTCAAAGATCCCCGTATCACGCCTTTGGGCCATTTCTTGCGCCGGTCGAGCCTTGATGAGTTGCCGCAACTTATCAATGTTATTCGTGGCGATATGAGTATTGTCGGACCGCGCCCGATCCAGCGTTATGAATGTGAACGGTATGAAGACTTGCTTCGCTATTATATTTCGGCACGCCCCGGCATTACAGGTTTGTGGCAGATCAGTGGCCGCAGCAATACGTCCTATCGCCAGCGGTGCGAACTCGATATGCAGTATGTAAAAGGTTGGAGCCTTTGGGCCGATATTGTCATTTTAGTTCGTACAATCCCGGCGGTCTTGCGGTCGGAAGGCGCTGTATGACCTGAATGTCGGTTTGTCGCATATCTATGGATGGTTCAGGATCGCGGCGTCTTTTAGTGGAGAGTGTGTCGTGCTAAACCATCGGAGTGTTGACTCAGGTAAAAATGTGCTCGTAGCCGGTGGAGCAGGATATATCGGCAGTCATATTGTTCTTACGCTTCTTGAAGCTGGCTTCCACCCTATCGTCGTTGATGACTTTTCAACGGGAAGTCGGTCCTCGACGCCCGAAGGCGTTCCGATTTATGAAGGAGATATTGGAGACCAGCATTTCATGCAAAGCGTGTTATCACAACACGCTATTGAATCGCTGATCCATATGGCCGCGTCCATTCTGCCCTTTGAATCTCTAGAAAATCCGTTCAAATATTACTTGAACAACACGGCGAAGAGCAGCAGTCTTTTGGAAGTTGCGGGTGCCCATGGTATTCGGCACGTCGTGTTTTCTTCAACCGCTGCGGTTTACAGTCTTCCAAAGACCTTAAATCCGGTGCCGGAGGGTGGCTCGCTCGGTCCTTTGACACCCTATGGGCGGTCCAAGCTCATGGTGGAACAGCTCATACCGTTCCTAGCCGAGACTTATGGGTTCAACAGTTGCATCTTGCGCTATTTCAATGTGGCTGGAGCCGATCCAGCCATGCGTATCGGCTCCGTTGCGCATCAGGGCACCCATCTCGTCAAGGTCGCCTGTGAAGCGGCCGTGGGCGCACGACCTCATGTGGCTGTCTATGGCGTGGATTATCCGACGCCGGACGGGACCTGCATCCGTGACTATGTGCATGTGTCAGACTTGGCCGATGCCCATGTCTGTGCCCTGAAAAAGCTGATCGAGGCACCATCGGAGTCCTGGACTTTCAATTGCGGCTATGGGCGCGGCTATTCCGTTCTTGAGGTGCTCGATGCGTTTGACGACGTTGTTGGCACCCCAGTTCCCCGGCGTATAGGAGAACGCCGCCCCGGTGACTCCGCATACATCGTTGCCGACAGTACACGGATCACGGAGGTTTTGAACTGGACACCACGCCACTGTGATCTCAAGACGATCCTTACCCATGCCTTGGCTTGGGAGAAGTTGCGTGCCGCCCGAGGCCAAACCACGATCGCCGGATGCAAACAGCTTTAGAGGCAGGGTCTGGACGAATGATCCGGCCCGCGCCCGTCCACCAAGCGATCGCCGGCACCTGATGCAGCGATGCTCATGCCCTTTGGCCCCCAAACCGATTCGTCGGACTTGAGAAATTAAGCCCAAAGAAATCGGCCACCGCAATGGGCGAAAGAGGGTGGCGGCGTGTTCAGAGGGTCTTCTGGATAACGGTCTCGAATCGATCACCAATGGTCTCAATGCGGAAATTCTCTTCCGCATAGCGTCGGCCCGCCTGCCCCGCTGCTTTTGCAGCCTCCGGATTGTCCAGATAGGCCTTCACCGCCGCGACAAACCCTGGGGCGTCTTCAGGCTCAACGCTCGTGCCAGCACCAACGCTGCGCAGCACTTTTGCAGCCAGATTGTTTTGGGGCGCGGCGAGCACGACGGGACGGCCGGAACACAGATAACTGTAGACCTTCGAGGGCACCGAGAACTCTCCCGCATCCCGCTCGATCACAGCCACCAGCACATCAGCACTCGCGAGCACGTTGGAGAATGCCTCAAAGGGCTGAAGCGGCAGCAAAGTCAAAGTGTCCAACCCTTGCTGTGCCTTGGCTGTACCCAGAGCATCCACACCGACCCCGCTCGCGACAACGGTGACATCCGCAGCCGTTTCGCGCGCAAGAGCGATCAACAAATCCGGATTGTGCTTGAGCGCCAGGGTGCCGGAATACAGCACCACTGGCCGGTCGCCGAGCCCTTGCGCACGGGACCAAGAATTGTCGCGCTCACCCACATGAATGTCGGCAATGGCGCCCCAATTCGGAATAACAGATGTCTTCGCCTCCGGGATCTTCCACGCCCGCGTTTGATCGAGGAACGCATCCGTCACTAAGACCACATGGTCGGCCTTGAGCATCTGCGAGCGATCAAGGGACCGGTAATAAGCAGAGACTGCATGGCCAATTCCTGGAGCTTTGCGCGGCAAAATGCGGGTCAATGCAATGCTGTAGAAGTCTTGGCACCAAAAAATGAAACGGGCTCGCGCCGCGCGGCAGCCTTGCAGAATGTATTGTTGGGCCTCAGTCGGCGTGTTCCCCGATAGAACGAGGTCCGGTCGTTCCTGTCCGATCAGCTTTGCCACCGCCCGGCCATAGGCGATGTCCCCGAACCGACGCGCAATGAGGTTCGCCTTGGAATAGGCCTGCCCCGGATTGACACCCACAAAGCGCAGGGTTTCAGCATCATCGGGCGTGGTATGCATCCGCCCCTTCGGCCCGGAGTCAGCCGCAAAGTAAGCATGAATGATTTCATGCCCGCGACGTGCGAGCTCCCGGCTTAAATCCGTCTGGAAGGGATGGCCTGCATAGTCGTGGATGATGATTTTCATGGATTGGTTCTCTGTTGTCCTGGGCCTGCCTTTGCGGGGGGACCCGGACACTCTGCCCTCCCCCTGCCCCCCATCAAGCCGCCCCTATGACCCCGGTGCACGCGGTTTCCCAAAGGTCCCAAGCGTTTTCGCACCGGAACATCACGCTATCAAGCGCATTAAAGTTGGAAGGGGGCAGACCGGTCTCTCTTTCGGAACAGAGGGAGGTGTGGGCCTTATCGTAGGGACCCTTTACGGGCCCCCATTGCCGCCGGTCCAGTCAGACCTTCGCCTTATCCTCGCTATACATTCAATAGCCGAAGACACACATACTGCGCATCAAGACGCCGTTTTTTTTATCTCTCTTCCATGAAATGTTTCAGGAATTTCAGATTAGTCGCGAGAAAGCCGGCCAACGACCTGGTGGCCTTGTGATTGACATGAGACATTCTCGCCGCGCTCAAACATCTTCGCCTCGCCCGGGCTGGCTCCGCGCGACCGTGTGTGATTAAAGAGCGATCCAACGTCCTGTCGGCAAGCGCCAAGGCCGCAGCGGCCCGCAGCGTGTTGCATGTATCACTCGGCGGGTGGCCAGCAATAGTCGCCAAGCGTATACAGAATGTGCGGCGAGACTGCCGCAGAGAATGAGGAGGTGGGGGCGTGGAGACCGTATCCAACGGGCAACCTGAGCCGAAGGTTCTTCTCTTATCGGTCCGCGGTGTGGTGCATTGGCTCGCGGCAACCGCCTTCTATGAATTGGAGGATCTGGCGCACGACTGGATGGACGCCGATCTGTGCGCACCGCCGCCGGGACGGGACAATCTCAGGGGAAAAATTGCCGCTGGCATGAACACGGTCATACCAGCGCCTTCACTTATTTCGCCGGTCCTGTCACCGGCTTTGGGCGGCAACGCGCTCAAGCGCGAGTATGATTTTCTGTTCGCTATTTTGCCGACGCCCCGGGAAGCCTTCGTCGTATCGAGTGTGCCGAACCTGCGGGCCCGATGTGCCAAAATGGCCTGCTATATTCCCGAAGTCTGGGCCCACAGTCTTACGCGCCAAGCCTATCTGGCAGGCCCGCTTCGGCAGTTCGATCATATTTTTGTCAGCACACGCCATTCTATGGATGTGGTGACCCGGCTGACGGGTGTTCCGTGCACCTTCCTCCCTTTTGGGGTCGACGCGGAGAAGTTCTCGCCATTCCCCTTTTTCCCCGACCGTCACATTGACGTCCTGAGCATCGGCCGCCGCCGGCCCGAAGACCACGCAGCCTTATTGAAGGCTATGGACGATACGGGTATCTACTACTCCTATGACACATTTCAGCGTGCGAAGTTTCGGAATGCGCAAGACCATCGTACTCACTATGCAAACACAGCGAAAAGGGCGAAGTATTTCATCGCCAATGTCGCCAATATCGATGATCCAAAGAAATTGAATGATGGCCTGGAGATTGGGCACCGTTTCTATGAAGGGGCCGCGGCCGGAACAATCATGCTTGGCGCCTGCCCGCAGGATAACCCGGTGCTCAATGAGGACTTCGACTGGCCCGACTTCGTGATCAGGACAAATACGACGGACAAGGACATCATTGCGCTGATGGCCGACCTCGACACTCAACCCGAACGGCTTGACGCGGCCCGCAAAGCAAATGTGGCAAACAGCCTGCTCCGGCATGACTATGTCTATCGGTGGGAGCACATTCTGAATGTGATGGGCGTGCCCGCATCACAGAAAATGCGCGCGCGCCAGACCCGATTGCGGGAGATGGCCACCACGCTCAACGCAAACAGTGCTGTGCCTTCTGAGCGAATTGAGCAACCGGAAGGCAGGCCAGGGATCTCGCGCGCGTGAAGACCTTCGCGGGTCCGCCATGTATCGACATACGGCCCAAAGAGTCGATAGGGGCGCCTTATACAAATCCCATCGCGGTGTTGGAGAAATTCCCGATATTCGGGAAGATGTCCAACAGGTCTCGATCCGAGGCCCCGAACCAGCGGGCTAAGGTAGCCGCATATTCGTCCACAGCGGTGGAAGGCAGCAAGCGGCCCTGGCCAACCTGGTCATCACTGGTGATCGACACATGGGGTGCACGACCATAAAAGCGGGCGCCGCGCACTGCACCACCGATCACGAAGTGGTGTCCGCCCCAACCATGGTCGGATCCGTCAGCATTGGGAGCAAGTGCACGACCGAAATCGGATGCGGTGAACAAGGTGACCTGGTCATCCAGACCAAGCTTGACGATCGCCTGATGGAAAGAGGCGACGGCATCATCAAGCCTCGACATCAGCATGGGGTGGTGCTTCATCAACCCATCATGGTTGTCGAATCCGGGCAGAGAGACAAAAAACACTTGGCGGCGCATGCCCAAGACATCGCGCGCCGCAATCAGACGCGCCACGGACTGAAGCTGCCTTGCAAGAGGATTATTGCCTGCGCCCGGCCACGCGGTCTCCAGTTCCACATTGGCCAATGCGCCGTTCACGACGCGCTCCATGTCGATTGAGCGCCGGGTGACCTTGGCAAACTCGTCCTCCAGCGGATGGCTGCTTGATCCGGTGGTGACAGCCCGCAAAGCATCCGCAATGGCTGAGGACGCGCCGCGCGTATCATTCAAGGCCTGAAGGGCGATCGCGCCAGAAGGCCCGATCTTATAGGGGTGCGCGTGCCGGCCGGAGACGAACACCGCATGGCCGGCCGCCGAAATGCATGTCAGGGACGACTGTCCATTCGCATCCATCGCCAGATCGCCAAGGCGCCCCCCCCAGCCTTCATGCTTGTCCGCCGGGTCGGCAATCTGCCAGGCAATTTCCTGGTCAATGTGGGAAAAGAGCTTCGGCGGCAACGGATGGAGCGCCTTGTTGGCAGACTCATATTGGGCGCGCGTCAGCGGTGTGATCAGCGGCCCCACATTCAGCACGATCGCCGCACGCCCCCCATCGAAGAGCGCCTTGGTGGCGCGCAGATTGGGATGGAGCGCATAGCGCAAATCATCCGTGAGCACTTGATCGTCCGATGGCCGAAGCACCGTGGCGGTCAGCCGATCCCGGGCGATGGCGATCCCGCCCTCCGAGGGCATCCCGCCTCGGATCCGCGCATAATGTCTGTAGTTTGGACGATCATAGGGAACAAGGGTATTGGCATAGTCGTTTCCACCCTGCAGGAAAACGCACACAAGCGCCCGATAATCCCGGGCGCCTGTGGCCGTGGCATCGCCCGCCCCTGCAAGGCTCAAGGCAAGCGGTGCCGCTGAGGCAGCCAGCCCGAGCTGTCCGGCTCGAGTCATCAGCAGGCGACGCGTCAGCGTGGATGAAGCATTGACCGGCATATTAAGCCTCAAGGGTCATTTTTGAATGAGATAGTCCACCGAACTCATGACAAGCAGGCAGGCACTGGCCAGCAGGTCGCGTTTGGCTGACAATGAACTCCCGGGGCGCACAGCTTGCTTTTCGAGAGCCCGCGTGATGATCGCCCTGGTCTGTGGTGACAGCTGCCGTGCTGTCATGTGCAGATCGAGCCAATCCACCACCGCGGCCGCGTCGTGGGCGATGGGAACAAGCGCATGGTACGTTGGCTTGACGTCCTTATATCCTGATCGGGTCGTGCGCTGAATAAAGTTGATATAACCCGCTGTGGAAGCCTCATCATGCAATTGGAATTCCGGGGCCGGGGCTTTGGACTTTGCCATTGCCGTGTGCGGGGGCGAGAAATCCGGGCGGAAAAAATTGAACACGGTCGGAGACCGCAAGGGGCTTTGACCAAGCGCGTAGTCGCTGCGCGACAGATCATAGATCTCCCAGGCGCCGGTTTCCGATTCCACACCCACGGTGCGCGCCCATTGCACCCAGCGAACCACCGGTTCGCGCAGTTTGCCCGAGGTCGCCCCTTGCGGATCCGGCCGCTTGCGGGCCTCCGGATCCATAAGGATGGCGCGCCAGACCGCTTTGAGATCACCGCGCCGGCCAGCACCATTGTCATTGAACGCCGCGGCAACCCGCGCCACATAGGCCGGGCTCGGATCACTGGTGACGAGGCGTTGGATCATCTGCTTGCCGAAAAACGGACCGACATTGGGATGGTTCGTCAGGTGATCAAGGGCGATCCGCAGGGCCTCCTGCCCTGGCGTCCCTTCGGGAATGTGCATGCCGAGAAAGTCGACGGCCAGAGATGAGTGCTTGTTGGGATCAAGCCGCATCGGGTCCTTAGCAAAGGTCTGGTCTGGGACTGGATATGGAAGCCAGTCCACCCTGGTCTTGGTTGTGCGCGTCTCGTCCAGGGCATAGCCGGTGAACACCCGAGCAAGGTTCGTCACATCGTCTTGCGTATAGGTTTCGATCAAAGCGCCGTGTTCGTCCTTTTTCGGTGTTCCGTCCCTATTGAGCTCAACCAATCCGATCGTGAAGAGCTGCATGATTTCGCGGGCGTAGTTTTCATCCGGCATCCGCCCGGTGCTTGGGTCTTCTTTCAGATTGCCGTGGGTGTTCAAGTATTTTCCCATGGCAGCGCTCAGCGTAACCCGCTCAAGCAGCTCGCGAAAATCACCAAACACGCCATCGGCCAAGACATCCCACCACGCAGCCATGACATAGGGGGGCCAGAAGCCATCAATCGCCGTGAGCGATACAACAAAATATTGGGACAGTGCAAAGGCCAGTCTCTGGCGCATCTCATCGGGTGCGCTTAGGAGCTGGTTCCAAATCATGTGGTCGCCAAAGCGCGGCGCGAACACCTGGTTTTTGAAGGCTTCTCGCTCCTTGGTGAAAACATTGTATTTGCGTTCATCTAGCCAGGCGACCGCGCTTTGAGCCCTGGGACGGTCGAACTCCCGCTCCAGCCACCCCGTATAGCCAAGCGCCTTAACCGATGCGATGGCTTGCGGATTGGCGCTGAACTGCGCCTGAAGTAAAAATCGTGCCGCGTCCGCGTCGCTGATCGACACTGCCGTGGGCTGGTCTTGATGCTGCGGTTGCGTAGCCACCGGACAGTCCTCCAACGGACGACATTTTCGCCCGCAATGATTTATGGAATGCTAGAGATAACGTATCACGCATCATCGGAACAAGAATGACCGATATCGGACAAAAGATGGATCGATGCAGGGCCGAACATGATGGTTTGGAAAGGCACGCAATGATGCAGATCGAGCAACCAGCAGCGGCACCGGCCTCCACCCAGGTGGGTTTCGATACCGACAGCGCCAGGCCGACACAGCGTGAGACGGCCGAGCTGATGGACCAGGAGCAAGCCAGTGCTGGCCCTACGCTGCGCTGTCTTTGGCTGATGCGCCAGATCCCGGCACGCCTGGACGCCGGCGATTCCGTCTATAGCGTGCGCCTCGTCCAGGCTTTCGCCCGATCGGGCGTTGAGGTGGCGGTTTTTGGCCTTTCGGAGCGGGCGACCGAGATTGGTCATGCCGCGCTTGCGAACCTCTCCTGGCACGGTGTTGAAGGACCCCAGCGATCGCGAACCCGGTCGCTCTTTTCTATGCTGCCGCTTGAAGCCGCCCGGCACGCCACGCCCAAATACAAGCAAGAGCTGCGGGACGCCCTTCGTGCGCATGTTTTCGATGTGATTGTGATTGATCATTATGGTCTTGGTTGGGCCCTTGAAGACACGATCCGCCAAGGGATCGGCAATCCCAAGATTATTTACGTGGCGCATAATCACGAAGCTGCGCTTTGGCGGCAGCTTGCCAATGATTTTAAAGGCAATGCCCTCAAGCGAGCCGCCCTGCTCCTGAATGCGGTAAAGATTGCATATTTTGAGCATCGGCTTGTGAAACGGGTTGACCTCGTCACCGCAATCACGGCCGCCGACGCGGCTGCCTTGGCCCGGACGAAGACAAAGCGCGCCCCCATCACGCTGCGCCCGGGTTATGACGGACCACGGGTTGCCACCCGCCACATTACCGAGCAGACGCCGCGCAAGGCCGTTATCCTGGGGTCATTTCGCTGGGTGGCCAAACAGCTGAATCTGGAGACTTTTCTTAAGGCTGCTGACAATCTGTTTGCGGAGAACACGATCATGCTCGACGTGATCGGCGATGTGCCTTTGGAGGTTCGGGATCGCTGGGAAGGCCGCCTGCGTGCCACACGGTTTCGCGGCTTTGTCGACGATATTGAAGGGGCCCTTGCCGATGCGCGGATAGGCATCGTCGCGGAGGGTACAGGCGGTGGCTTCAAGCTGAAACTACTGGACTATGTGTTCCGCCGGCTGCCCATTGCCGCCATAGAAGGCTCCCTCACCGGTGCGGAAGACCTTGGCCCTTATGTTTTGTCGGCTGCGAACGCAGAGGCTCTGGCGCAAGGGACGGTTACACTCATGGATGACATTGAGCGACTGAATGAGATGCATAATGGCGCTTTTGCCGTGGCGTCCCACCAATTCGATTGGGACCGGGATGGCGAGCAGCTTCGCAGCTCAATCGAAATCCTGCATGGCAGCGCCGTCGAAAAAATCTGATCCGGATTAAACCAGGGGACAGCGCAACGCCAACCCCGACCCATTGTCCACCTATGCTTTGTGATAGTGCTTCATGTATTCACCGTAATAGATCGGATCGGAAAATGACGAGGATCCAGGGCTTGCCATGCTCACATCATTCAAGACGATTCCGAATACAGAGCCGCCCGCCGTCTCCACCTGACGGATTGCCGATTGCAGAGCCGGTGACGGGGTTTTGCGCGACCGCGCAACCATCAGAGTGGTCTGTGCGAGACGCACAAGATTGCGTGTCTCAGCAACGGCGAGAATGGGCGCGCAATCCAGAATGACCAGATCGTAGCGCGCTTGAAGATTATCAACAAAATCGTCAAAGGAGCCGACGCCGAAAATCCCGATCAGTTTATTTTGGCTCTCAAATCCTTCCCAACCAGCCATCTTGAACGGCAGGATGTGAGCGGGCGTGCCCCCAGGATCGGTGAGAATGGCATCGGCCAGATCAGCTTCCCCGGTCAGGACCTCCAGCAGTCCCGGCGTCTCCACGGTTTGGAATGTCTTGCTCACGCCGCGGCGGCGTTCATCACAATCGACGAGCACAACCGATTGACCACTATTGGCCGCGGACCGGGCCAGACTGAGGGAGGTGGATGTCTTGCCCTCATTCGGCAAAGCCGATGTCACAGCCACCACTCTTATCGGGTCATCATGGTTGGTCAGCGCGGCATCCAGGACCCGGACGGATTCCGCATAGGCCGAAAGGGGATTTTCCACAAGGAAACCGGCCGGATTGCGCTCACGCTCGCTTTGCAGCTTGCGCAGTTTGCGCCGGTTGAGGTGGGGCAACGCCGCGACGCAAAGATAGTTTGAGTGCCGCTCAACTTCGTCCACGCACCGGATCGTATTGTCTCTCAATTCCAAGAAACCACCGACCCCTGCGCCGGCAATCAATCCGAGCCCCAGGGAAAGGGCCAATGCCAGTTTCGTATTCGGCCATGTTGGATCATCCGGCGCGCGCGCAGGCGAGATCAGATACACGCCGGCATCGGAGAGCTGCTCCTCGTCCACTGCGAGCTGATGACGCTCCAAATAGCGCTCATAAACGTCTCGGGCCGCTGATGCCTCCCGCTCCAAATCGCGCAGGCGGACCTCCGCCTGGTTACTCGTCACCACCCGCGTCATGGCCTCATCGAGCTGTTCATTCAGCGATGCCAACCGCAAACGGGCAATCTCCACCTCGCCTTCGAGATTGGAGACAATCCGGTCCATCTCGCCTTGAATATCGCTCCTGACCTGGCGCTCCTCGGCGATGACGCTGCGGAAGGCCGGGTGCTTGCGACCATAGACCTCCCCCATCTCGGCCTTACGGCGAGCCACATCCGCCGCCCGCGCACGCAATTCCCGGATGACCTGGGAATTAAGCACATTGGTCAGCTCAGCGGCGTTTGGACGGGCGCCTCCCGTATCGTCGACCAGGGACTGAACCTGATCCAGACGGGCCTGCTTTGCAGCAAGATCGGCTTGCGCTTCAGCCACCGAGCTTTGCGCCCCCGCCAGAACCTGTTCAGCGAGGGACCCTCCTCCGGATGACAGAAGGCCGGCTGATGCGCGATATTTGTCAACGGCGGCTTCTTTCATGAAAACATCATCGCGCAGGACCGCAATGCGATCCCCGAGCCAGGAGTTCCGCCCCCGTGCCTCCTGCTGGCGAATATCCGCCCGCACTTTCGAATAGATTTTGTAAAAGCTGTTCGCGACAAGCGCAGCCAAGTCCGGGTCGCGAGCGGTTGCTGCGATTTCAATTGCATAGGTCACGCCAGCACGGCGGATCCGGATTGTGTCTGACAGCCAGCCCCGCACGGCTGCAGAGTTCCCCGTGATCGGGGTGGCTGCCACACCGGCTTGCGTCACTGTAGAAGCATCCGAGCCGGGCTCTTCGATCGCAGCCCGAAGGTCAATCCAGGCCGGATGACCCATGAGGTCCAATTCATCAATCAAGGCATCGATGACGCGGCTTGAGCGCATGACTTCAAGCTCGGTATCAATCGCAGCTGAATCCAGAGCCTGATCCCGAACATTGGACTGGCGTCCGCCAAGCACGTCATTCTGAACCGCGCGCACACCGGCCGTGGCGATTGCGGTATACCGGGGCGGTTGGGAGAGGGTGAATGCGAAGAGCGCAGCCGCAACGATTTCCGCCGTAATAAAAATTGAAAGATAGCGTCGGCGCAAAATTCGCCACAGGTCCGTGAGGTCGATCCCATCGCGCCCATCGCGCGGCTCCGCTCTGACCGGCTCGCTGCGCGTCACCGGCACAGGCAAAGTATTGTCAGAACTTACCGGAACGATTGCTCGATTCATAGAAAATGCCCATCAAATCTGGAGGCTTCGGCAAATCTGGAGGCTTCGGCAATGCCGGGCCCACGCACAGTCCACGAACCAGTCAAGTCATTTCGCCGGCTCGCCCCGCCTGACCGCTTGCTGACGCTGTAATAAACGTCGTCCCGTCTTCCAACCCCTCTTAGCGAAATAGCTGTAGCGTCCGAGGGGGGAAAGTGCAACGCTTGTCAAACTGGGTGGGGACGTCGGACCCGGCTTGCAGAAAACGCAGTCATTTCGTGGACGCTCCGGTCACCGTGGGCGTCCACCGGCAACCATACTCCAGCCTGGCCCGCGCAAAAGCCTGGCCCGCGCAAATTGGCGTCACGTTCGGGGCAAACGCTCCGCTCTTCAGGCCCCACCCCTCACAGACGCGTGGGCCCCAGCACCTTCTGGCACGACTGAACGCCCGCGCGGTTGGTAGAAAAGCGAAAACAGGGCGGCGAAATGCATCGTTCAGAGTGGTGCAGATTTAGAGCCCGCCGCGTTAAACTGCGCGCGCCGGGCAGTCACGCCTGAAACTTCGGAGGAGAGCTTATGGAAAACGGTCGAGTAGTGCTCATGTCGCTGGCGATTGCGGCAGGCCTCTGCACGAACGCGGCGGTAGCAGATGAAAGCCTTTGTGATGTTCTGCCAGAGCCGGCTGAGTACATGCTGGTTCCAACCGCGACGTCCTATGATGCGGCGCCGCCGGAAGGCCTCGAGAGCTGCAGCAAAACCTTCCTTCTTCCGAACGGGATCGAAGCGCTTTCAGCAAGCGTGATCCGGTACTCAGCAGAAGATATCGCAGTGTATCGGGGCATGTTCGAGTCGGGAGATCTTCCAGAGGGCATGAGCGTCGTCAGCTCCGAAGGCCCCCATTTGAGGGCCTCTGACGGCTCTGAAATTCTCTTCACTGAAAGCCTTGTCGTGACCATCAGCATGCCGAGTGACGATCCGAGCGGGAACGTTTCTCGCTATGCCCAGCTGCTGAAATAGCCGCTCTCCTTCCTCTGAGTGGGAATGCGGGTCTCAAGGAGGCCTCTGATCGGGTCGGTGTCAAAGCACAAAACGCAAGATACATGATGCTGACATTCGCCGGAACAAGCATCCCCGGCGAGATCACCAGCATCTCCAATAATAACATGATCACTATTGGAATATAGAATTGGGCACGAAGAACCGCGCGTGTGATTAAAAAACTGAACATGAGAAGGCCCAAAAAGCCATATTCGATCGTCTGCTTGGACCAGGTTGGCGCATTACCAAAGGTGCCGCCCACATGCATGAAAGATTCAACACTGCCCGGCCCATTTCCAATGAGAATTTGACGGGTATCCGCCGCATAGAGAAAACCAATTGTATTCTGGATCGGGATATTGAACCGTTGCGCACCGCTACTGCCCGGATTGTTTTCCGTGAGCTCGGTCACACGGTCGAAATATCGGTCAAGGTGGAGTGGTTCACTTAACATAAAAACCACAATGATGCCGATGACGCCCAGTATGGCCAATCCTAACCGTTCACTGATCTCCCGAGCATTGCGCACATTCACGAAATGGAACATTAAAAACACGGCAAACGTCATCCAAGCTGTTGCAGAATAGCTGAGAAGCAAAGCACATGCCATGATGCCACAAGATAGCCATTTACCACCGGATGCTACGGCTAGAGCCAAGTATCGCGCAATAAAAATACCGAACATGGCTGATTCCAGGAAGAAAAAGCCGTTTGCTTTCAAGGTCGATGCGCCCCACCACAAATAATTCAAAGAATTAAACTCAACCAGGAAAACACGCGGCATGAAAAACCGCCAACTAAACAAAAGCTCACTGTTGGGAATGATGAACTGCAAAAGAAATTGCATGACTCCTAGCGCTGCCAGGACAGTCGCTACTTTCACACACCAATTATTGAAGATCGCAAATGTCTGCGGCCGAACAGGAAAAAACAAAACAAATGGAGAATACAGTACAACAAGCAGAAAAAAAGAAGTCAAGCTACTGTTTTCGGGAAAGAAAAATATGTTAATGCTACCAACGACGATAACGCCCAGATAGAAGACCAGCGCCACCGCGTCGAAACGAGCAATTCCAAG
This sequence comes from Alphaproteobacteria bacterium, assembly GCA_050331455.1. Classification (GTDB taxonomy): domain Bacteria; phylum Pseudomonadota; class Alphaproteobacteria; order JAJFIK01; family JAJFIK01; genus CAYUYV01. The sequence continues at coordinate 84,120 of JBHJGV010000016.1, read as the reverse complement.
GATTACAGACAGCCAGACGACCGCGGGAACCAACACGAGACACACAGGCAACGGTGTCTCGCCTGGAACGTAGCCCAGACGCATGGTCAGGATGATCCCAACAAGCAGGGTGAACACGATGGCCAGAGCCTGGCGATCATGCCTGGACCACACCCCCGAAATTGCCTCCGCCTGCAAGACACTCATGACATTTCCAAATAAACGCCCCCAAAAAAGGGGAAAATAACAAGCCGAAACCAGGATACCGCACGGCGTATATCACCCCTAAGGCGTCATGGCATCACTGTCGGGTTTAACATCGTGGAGCCCTTTGTTGAAGGCAACCGACGGGCTCGCTATGGTCCCGGCGCATCTGGAACGTCTTGGGGGGCCCATTTGGCCGGAGCGAGGCGCATTGCAGGGAAGTAAGGAGCCTGCACGCCAGGGTCACGGCCGCCGCGCGACGGCGTGGGTTTCGGGTATTGAGGCACCGGGGCGATTGCCCAATACCGGCCATGCTGACACGACCAAGGAATGCGTTGCGCTGCGCCCGTTGGCCCCGTCCGGGACCAGTGTGGGGCCAGCGACCGGCGTGCCGTACGCATTTTTTGGACTCAGAACAATCTGGAGCCCCGGTGATGTGCGTGTCATCTGCCTCCATCCGCGGAACAGGTCAAAGATGAGCAAGCTGCAACAATTTACCTATTTGATGTTGAAAGCGGGAAATATTGCCCTCGCCGGGGCATGGGGTTTTGCCCAGGTTTATGCCCTCGTGCGCATTCTCGATCTGAAAGATTATTCGATCGTCGTCATCACCACGGCCGTTGGCGCCTATGTCTTGGCGACGGATCTGGGCTTGTCCGCGGTCCTCTATACGCGGGTCCGCCGGGCCTTTCTTGAAGGCCGGATGCGCGAAGAAGCCAATTTTGCCGTCACATCCCTGGTGATCTACGGCACAATCGCGGTCCTGGCAGCGATCGCGTTTTATGGTGTCGTCACCGTTTTCTCGATTGGATCGCGGGACCTCCATGTGGGTTTCGCGGCACATCTGCTGGTGATGGCTCTGGCATTACCCTGGGCCCTGATCCGGGTGACCATGGCCGCGAGCGACCGCTTCTTGATGTTCGAAAGCGTTGAGTTTGGCCGGCGCATCGTCATTGTTGCACTCCCTTTCTTGATGCTCCTGGGCGTGTCCTATGTGACTTTCGTCTTCATGGCGCTCGCCGTATGGATTGCGGTCTTTTCGATTTTTCTGCCTCTCTTCTTTCGGACATTCGACCTTAAATTGACGGGACTTAAATTGAATTTCGGGCCGTTCATGAACGCGCGGACAGGCCAGGTAAAATGGGCCAGTGCTTACGGCCTGCAGGAGTTCTTCCTCTATAATGCGCCTTATTTCATTGTGCCGATCATCAGCCGGGATCCGCGTGATCTGATTGCCTTTGATATCTTTTTTAAGATCACGCGCTTTGGCATCAGTGGCCATCACGCCATCAATGAAGCGATGGCGCCCGTGCTCACCCGCTCTCTGCATGCCGGCAACACGAGCAGCGCATTTCGCACCATCGGCTTGATTTTGTTGCTCTCCTTTTTCGTCGCGGTGGTCGGCTCCGTCACGGTGACCCAGTTCGGCGATCTTACCTTTGAGTTGCTGCTCGACGATGAGGCTTTGGTGCCGGACATTGTGAGAGCGGCGATGGCCGGCTTCCTGGTCGCTGGCGCGATGAACATGTGCAATGCCTCCATCCTCCTATTCAAAGCCAGCTACACCCTGTTGGCGAGCGCGTCTTTGATCTCCCTAACCGCTGTGGCAATCTGGGCCGGCGTGATCTGGATTTTCGAATGGGGTTTCCTGCCATTCATGGTGGGTTACACGGTGATTTATGCCACCCGCTCGGTGATCATGTTCACCATCACCACGAGCCAGATCTGGCGGTCCAAGCAGGCGCAACCCGAAATGTCCCAGGTGGCCGCCGTCACCACGTGAGGCGCCATCTCGATCGGCAGCGCTGGACCGGAACAGACCGCGATCGGCTCGCTCATCTTGCATAGGGCATAGTCGGACGATATAGCTAGTAGATACGTGTATAGGTTAAACGGTCATCGACGACCAATCGCGCGAAAAACGCGATCAAAAATAGGCGACACCCATGCAGTCAATCGTTGGGCCAACCGTTGATGTCATCGTCGCAAATTATAATTATGAACAATATGTCGGAGAAACACTTGATAGTTTGCTGGCACAAACCCCCTCTTTTAATAAGATTATTGTGGTCAATGACGGTTCCACGGACAATTCACTTGAGGTCTTACGCCAATATGAAGACCGCGTTTCAGTGTTGGATATTCCCAATGGCGGTCAGCTTGGAGCGTTTATTCGTGGTTTAGCGGAGTCAGACGCCGACTATGTTTATTTCCTGGATGCAGATGATGTGGCTGAGCCCCATTTAACGCAGATTCTATTTCCACTCTTGCAGAGCAATCCTGTGAAAGTGCAGTTCCGTTTGGGCTCCATCAATGCCGATGGGGTTCCGACAGGCGGGTCATTTCCAGCCTATCCGCCGAACTATACCAGCGCGGATATGCAGGATGACAATCTGAAACTGGGTTACTACATCACGCCGCCAACCAGCGGGAATGTCTTTCGAACCCAGTATCTGCGTGATCTTAAGCTTGAGACCTTCAACTCCCGCGATTGGATCGATCAAACACCGTCTTTAATTGCCCCTTACTTCGGCAACGTCATCAGCTTGAACGACGTTTTGGCCCGCTACCGTGTGCACGACAGCAATGTTTCCCAGTGGGGTCACCCGAGTTTAGCGCTGCTCGCCAAAGAACGCGACCAGTTCTTCCGCAATTGGGAGGATGCGTGCCGGTGCACGGACGCTCCCCAAAACGTCACGCCCCAGCGCACCGCATTCGCCCTGGAGCGGGATCTGATGACATCGGTTCTGGAAGGGCGACGGGCGAGTCTGTCAACGGCCGTCATGTTCTGCCGCCGGATCCTGGGCTCCCACATGCCGACCAAATTGAAAATCGCCAATTGCGGCTGGGCCCTCCTGCTTTGCCTCACGCCCGGCGAGACCCGCAAGCAACTGGTGTTCACGAAGCGTTCGCCAACAAGCCGCCCGAAACTCGTGGAGCGCCTTTTCCGGCCCCGCTCGGCCCGCTCCGCATTCTGACGAGGCGGTTCCTGGGTTTCAGCGACCGACGTTTAACGAGCCAATCCATATTGGGCGCTTTGGTCTTCATCCATGCCACGTCCATAGGGCGCCTTGGCAAGGGGCCGGGCCGCTAACTCTCGGGCGTGGACGAATAGCTCCGCATCCCGATGGTTCACATTTGCGAAGTGGCTTTTGAATGCCTCCAAATCGCGGAGACGGTAAGTGATATTAAGCCAAATCGCGTTGTTGAGTGCTGAGCAACTGCGGCGGTAGATGGCGCGAGCAAACATCCGTGCCGGTGTCCTGCGCACATTGGTTTTTGGAGACACATCCACCAGCCAACCGAGGGCGTCCGCAAGCCTCCGGAACGGGTGCTCGCCCTCCAGCACGACGATGTGGTCAATGGCCGCCAAATTCTCCTTGGCAAGCGCAAGACCCCGCGGGCCTGCCACATGGGACGACCCCGTTCCAGCCGCTAAACCGTTCACATAATAATCGCGCTGCCGAAACGCCAAGGAATGATCGTCAAAATAGTCGAAAATGGAGACCGCCGGCGTGAAGGCGTAGTGCATGTCGAACCGATAACAGGACATGATCCGGGAAAACGGGTCGCGCAGACACGTCACACTGACGACCCTGGGGTCGTTCGCCAGCACCCGGAAATCGGGGACTCCCCATTCCGTTGCCACAAATGTAACCCCCTTCGCCTCGCAAGAATCGACGAACGCCGTCAGAGCCTCTTCGTGGAACTGCCAGAGGGGAATGGTCTTGCCGTGCGCATCAAGCGGATTGGCATTGGCATTTTGCGGGTAAAACGTTTCGCCGCTCGCCTTTGCCAATTCAATGAGCGACGATCCACCCGCTTTATGAAAATGTTGAAACCAGACGAGGCGATAGGGCCGAGCCGCATCTTTCGTTGCGCTTGACGCGCGTTGCGCGACAGCTGCGCCAGCGCCTTCAAAGCGGGTCTGTGACGTTTCTTCCGTATTCATGGATATCTCCACTCAACTCCAACAGGTCACGCCCTGCGTTCATGCTTCCATCGGGCCCTCTGCATGATCTCCCGCGAGGCTAACGGGTCGCTTGGACCGATGCCAGGGGGCACAGCGGTGCCGATGGCATGGAAAAGTCGGCGACCTGCCCGACGTCACGCTCGAGCTTCAGGACTTCGTAATTGGGTCGGGCTTGGTCACTTCGTAACGGCTTCCGCCCGCAAAGTCCTCCTCGGCCTCGACGAAACCAAGGCACCTTCACGAGGCCCATGGTCCGCGCTGTCAGCAGCGCGTGGGGCGGCAGGGGGATGGCAGGGCGGCCTTTGTAAGAAGACGCGACCGGCTGGCTCAACGGGTCGAAGTGGCACATATCTCGACCGAAACGGCTTCCCTGAAGCGATTATCAGTGCTATTTTCACGTTTAGGATGAACAGTCAGTTGCAAAACAACATCTTCGGCTCTGATTTCACATCTGGCCGATCACTTTTCAGCGTCATCCGGCGAATTGCAGTTGGCGGCAATTATTAAGCAGTACACGGAGTTTGGCGATGCAACTGAGTCGGTTGATCTACGCCAGTGAGCGTGTGGTGGATGAGAAACTCGACCTGATGAGCTTGTTGCAAAGCTGCGTCGACAATAACCGTAAAAGAGCCATCACCGGTATACTCTGGTATGATGGGCGCCATTTCATCCAGTGCCTTGAAGGCTCGCGCATGGCCATCAGTGCCTTGTATTCACACATCGCAATCGATCCGCGGCACAAGAATGTCCACCTGATCAATTTCGGTGACATTGAAAGGCGCGAGTTCGAACAATGGGCCATGGGTCTCGCCTATGACGGGGGCGAGAGTCACAACACCACGAAATACCTGCGCTATTCCCCAACGGAAAAAATCGACCCCTCAACGATGTCGGCCAAGGGGGTTTTGGAGTTGCTGAAGGAAAGCCGCGACGATTTGTGAGTGCCGCACGCGCTCCTTGTCGGGCGGGCGCGCCTCCCGTCTCGAGACGCCCGATCGCTCGCGAACGCCTGCTCGCAGCCGGCGCGCCCCGGGTCGCGTCCGCACCCTTTCGCAAATTTCTCCGCGGGTCTTGTCCGCATCACGGTCTCAAGCGGCTTGCCGGTGACCCGGCTTCCTTTTGACCAAGCCGTCGTTCCCCCAAAGAAATTTTCCCCGGGATCGCCGGGTCCGAAGGGGCCGGCCAGCTTTGTGAGGACCTGTGACGGAAGGCACAGGAGGGGTGGCGGTGCGGCGGCATGGTCTGGGTGTTCGCAGCGACGCCATGCCTTCACGGCGGTGTGCGCGGGGCAAGGACCAAACGACCGCTGAAATCAGAGGGGCGCGACAATGGCTCAGTACATGGACTTCGATATCCGCACGAAAGGCACATCCTATTTCACCGAGGGCGATCCACAGGGATCCCAACGGGTCGAGTTCACCATTACGGGCGGCGGGACGAATATCCCTCCTGGTGCAAATTATGTGAAGGTCTACTACTATATCAATCACGGTGGGACCGATGCGGACGATTTCGCCGGCCGGACCGTTGCGTCGCGCCTGGTCAAGCTGCACGAGAATGACGGTCACGCATATGCGAGCGCCACGGTCCATTTCAACATCAACAAGGATGATCTTATCGAGCGGGACGAGACATTCACCGTTTCGATCGAAAAGGTCGTCTATGTGAATCATGCACCCAAGGCCTTCACCATTCCGATTACGACCCAGGACTATACAAAGGACGGCAAGACGCCGCCGACGAGTGACCCGGTCTGGATCTTCAATGATGACTTTCCGCCGGCGGCCCAGCCGCTTATCGATAAAATCGGTGAGCTGAAGAGCGAACTGGGGGACATTGAGGGGGCGTCGGAAGAAGACGGTACGGACGAAGAAGATCCCGCAAAGGACGAAAAGATCAAGGCACTAAAGGACGAAATCAAGGAACTCGAAGGCCAAGTCGACGACATGGTCGAGGAGGAGGTCAAGGCGCGCGAGGCGGAGAGCAAGCGCAAGGCCGAAGAGGACCAGGAAAGCAGCGATGATGGCGCTTCGGTTGAGGACGGCACCGTGTCCGACACGGATGATGGGCTGTCTGACGAAGAGACCGTGGCGGACGACTCATTTCTTGAGGATGAGGACGTTTTCTTCTTCGAGGATGCGCAGAACGAAACGCAAAATGGACCGGATGACGCGCGGTCAGCGGACAGGATGCCAGCAGACACGGGCGCATTCCAGCACCATCTGGCGGCGGAGCTTGGCCTCGATGGCGCGGAGATCGAGGCCTTCATCGATGACCTCGCCCCCCTCGGCTTCGACGAAGAGACCTTCACCTTCGCCGACGGAGCGGCGGACGCGGAACAGCTTTTCGCGGACTTCTTCCTCGCTCAGGGCTTTGAAGGCGAGGCTGTTTTCGAAGCCCTCGACAACGCGGATGCCTCCTTCAGCGACATCGACCTCGACATGGCCGAGTTCGCCTTTCTCCACCACGAGGCCTGACGGTCAGGCTCCGGAGCAATGCGAACCGTCCGGGGCCAATCCGGTGCGCAAGGACGGCGAGGAAGCCATCAAAGGCTTCGTCGCCGCCCTCGGCCGGCAAGCGCTCAAAAGCAGCGAGCCTCAGTCCATGAGTGACCGCAAAGCACTTTCCCGGCGAACAACCGGTGCCCACATTTCCCAAATGCAACAAAGATCAGAGCGGCCTGTTGTCTTCGACTCACTCCAACAGGCGGCAGATCTTTTGTGCGTCAGTGCATCAGGCTTCCCGTCTCAGCCGTTCCTCGCGGTGGCGTTCGATCAACATGCGCAGTTCCTCCTGGCGCTCCCGGGTCAGGGGATAGAACCAGAGCAGGATAACGGCGATGAGGAAAAAGAAAGCGGGCGCGAGAGTGTAATTGAACTGCACCCAGAACAGGGCTTCGGGCGTGTTGTTGCCGGCGCCGAGGGACGGATCATAGCCGAACAGGCCCACGATCATGAGGGCGCCGCCCGACCCGAGGGCGTAGGACAGCTTGCGCAACAATCCCGTCAGGGCAAAGAAGGTGCCGGCCCGGTTCTCCCGCGTGCGAACCTGATCCTCGTCGATGACGTCGGCCACCATCGCCAGCGGAAGCATGAGAAGGCCCCCGAAGCACAGCCCCTTGAGCATGAACAAAATCACGAACGGGGTCACATCACCGAAACGGAGGAAGAAGTTTGCCGTCGAAACCCCGGCAACACCGATCAGACAGATGCCCAGCGCCTTGTGTTTGCCCAGGCTCTTACCCAGCGCCAGCCATAGGGGAATGCCGGAAATTCCGACCACAAAATACCCAAGATAGACGGCCCCCCGATTTTGCACGCCGATCACATCCCCCATGAAGAAAACCGATTGCGCATTGCGGAAGGCTTCACCGCCATAGGCAATCAGCAGAATGAGCATCACGATCACCATGGGCCGGTTTTCCGCGATCATGAGGAGCCCGCGGCCCAGCGGAATGGTGCTCCGCGGTGTCGGGGCCGGCTCGGCAATCCGGCTGACCACGAGCGCGACGGCCAGGGGCATGGCGACGACGACGACCATGCCCATCCAAAAAGCGATCAGGCGCAGGCGTCCTTCCCCGGGATTGACGAAAAATTCGACAATGGTGGGCACGGCAGCGGCCACGAACAGGCCGACGAGGTAATAAATTTCCCGCCAGGCGGCAACGCGCGAGCGTTCATCGTAATCCGGCGAAAGTTCCGCACCCCATGCGGTATACGGAATATAAATCAAGGTCCAGCCCAACCAGACCACACTGATCCAGACAAACAGATAGATCGAACTCATCTGGCCGTCGCCCCAGATATAAGACGGCCAGAACAACATGGCGACGCCGATGACCAGAACCGGGACGCCGATGACGATGAAGGGCTTGCGCCGGCCCCATCGGGTGCGGGCATGATCCGACCAGATGCCGACCAGAGGATCGGTAAAGACGTCCGTAAACCGACCAATCATGATCCAGAAGCCCACCACCGCGATGGACACGCCGAGTTCGCCGGCATAATAGGCCGGAATCCAAATGGCGAGGGGATAGCCCAGCATGGAGATCGGCATGCCGATGGCCCCATGGGTCCTGATCGTGGCGCGCGAGAGCACGGAGCGCTCCTCGGCGCGGCCTTCAGCTGCCGCCGACATTGTATTGCTCACCTTGTGACGTCTCCCTCATCGTCCGTCTTGGTCGCGGACATTTCCATTTGGTTTCAGCGTTTTGGGAGGGCAAACGTCCCAAAACCGAATCCGACCCCATGGCGTTGCCCCATGGCGTCGATGGCCCCTTTCGCGGCCGTTTCACCCTCCAGCTCTTCATGTTAGGCGAGATAAAGACCCGTGCAAAATCCGCCTTGAAAAGACAGATATGGCAGGCGCTTATGGGTGGGACGGGCCTCGTGTCCCTCGACCGGGACCCTTGGATTGACCCTCGGACACGCATGGGCGCACTCCGCGCCGGGCCCTTATTGGTCCGTACAGGAATTGAAAAAATCCTGCCGGGGCGGCATGCTGGTCAACGGCGATGGGGAATTTCGCACTGATCCTTCTGGAGGGCGCATGAAAACGGTTTTTGTCAGTGTTGCGGTCTTTGCGCTCGGGCTTCTGGGCCTTTGGCTTTGGACGCCGGATCGGGCACGGACTGGCCTTGAGGCGGCTTATCTGCAAAGCCCCGATGACATGATCGAGATCGCGGGCACGCGCCTTCATGTGCGCGATGACGGGCCGGAGGCCGCGCCGGCGGTCATCATGGTTCACGGCTTTGGGGCCAGCCTGCACACCTGGGAGCCCTGGGCCGAGGCGTTGGCGGGAGATTTCCGGGTCGTCCGGTTCGATCTGCCGGGCTCGGGCCTGTCCCCACCGGATCCAACGGGTGTCTATACGGACGAGCGATCCATCGAACTCATCCTGGCCCTGATGGATGACAAGGGGCTTGATCGGGCGAGCGTCATCGGCAATTCCATCGGAGGGCGGATCGCCTGGACCCTGGCGGCACGCCATCCCGATCGCGTGGACCGGCTGGTGCTGATCGCGCCCGATGGCTTCGCGAGCCGTGGCTTTGCCTATGGCGAGCCCGCCGAGGTGCCGGCGGTGCTGTCGCTCATGCGCTATGTGCTGCCCCCCTGGCTGGTGCGCCCGACCTTGGAGGACAGCTATGGCGACCCCTCGCGGCTCGGCGAGGACACCTTCCGCCGTTACTACGACCTCCTGCTGGCGCCCGGAGCCCGCGGGGCCAATCTGGCACGACTGCGCCAGACCGTCCTGACCGATCCCCGCCCCCTGTTGCGGGGTCTCAAACGGCCGGTGCTCCTGGTCTGGGGCGAGAAGGACCGGCTGATCCCGGTGGAGAACGCCGAGGATTATCTCGCAGCTTTGCCCGACGCCCGGGCCGTGACCTTCCCGGATCTCGGCCATGTGCCCCATGAGGAAGCCCCCAAGCGCACTTTGCGGCCGGTCCGCGCCTTTCTGGCCGGACAGGGGTCGAGTGGGTCGCAGGCCCCCTGAGCCCCTGAGCCCCCGATACCCATGAACCCCCGATGCCCATGAACCCATGACGCTTTGGTCAGGGTGACTGGTGGTCCGGACCGGTCCCTTTGCACAGCATCGCCTTGGCCGGATCGTTGGCTTATTGTGCGAAAGGGGGCGAATGGACGGGTAAGGCGTGGGACATGGCGCAATACGCGCCTTTCGCCGGGCGTTCCAGCGCTGGATGGATATGACCCCGGCGACCTTCAAACGCCTGGTCCAGTCCAGCGCCACGTGAAGAGGCCGCTTTCCTCGGCTTTCAGAAGCCCTTGCGCAGGTCCGCGAGGAAATCCACCTGATAGGCCGTGCTCCAGCCGAAAATCAGAAATCCGTTGGCGGCGACGAAGCCGGACAGGATGCGCCGTTGATCGGGCAGGATGATGTCCCCGAAGCCCAGGGTCGTGTAGGCGACGAGCGTGAAATAAAAGGATGTTTCCATATCGGCGAAGACGCCGAGGGCGAGAAACCCCACCGCCCACAACGCCACCTCGACCAGATGGGCGGCCATGACCCCCACGACTGAAGCGCTGAGGGCCGTGGACAATCGAAAATGCGTCGGCCTCTGCTTGGCCCAGCGTGTGATGGGCTTCAGTTCCTTCGTGGCGAGGGCCAGTGCCCAGGCATGGACATAGGCGGTCACGCCGATCATCCCGATCCCGATCATCAATTGGATCGCCATACCGCCCTGCCCTTCTCCTGCTTTTCGGTTTGCCCCCGTGCCCCGCCCGCCCATGGGGGCAGCCCGGCGCCCTACCGGGTAACGGGCACATGCGTAGAAGTCCAGCACGCCATGCAGGGCTGTCGCCCGCCTGGTTTTGCCTGTCATACTTCTTGAACCGCTGCGCCCCGTCCCTCGCGGACCCGGCGCAAAGCGAGGCACCGGCTAGCAAAAGCAACGGGAGGAACACGATGGACGGCTTTGAAACCATTCTCTACACGGTCGAAAACAGGCGGGCGCGGATCACGCTGAACCGGCCCGAAAAGCTTAATGCCCTATCGGTCAAGATGCAGGCGGAGCTGTGCGAGGCTCTCTGGGAGGCGGACAACAATCTCGATGTCCACTGCGTGATCTTGCGCGGGGAAGGCCGGGCCTTCTGCGCCGGCTATGACCTGTCCGGAGCGGACGGAGAGGTGCCCGTCAGCCGCGTTCAGTCTGCGGAGAACCGCTATCGCGGGGCACGGCGCCTCGACGACGATGCCTGGCAACTGGAGCGTCAGCAGCGTTTTCGCATGGCCCTGTTCGACATGCACAAGCCCGTCATCGCCCAAGTCCATGGCTATTGCCTGGCCGGCGGCACGGATATCGCCCTCTTGAGCGACATGGTGATCGCCGCGAGCGATGCCTGTTTCGGTTTCCCGCCTGCGCGGGATCTGGGGGCGCTGCCCACCAATTTATGGCTTTACAATGTGGGACCGCAATGGGCCAAGCGCCTGCTGCTCACAGGGGATACGGTCACGGGCGCCGAGGCCCAGATCATCGGCCTCGTGATGAAAGCCGTACCATTGGAGCATCTGGAGGCGGAGGTCGAGCAATTGGCCGACCGGCTCGCCCTGATCGATCCGGACCTTCTGAGTGCGAACAAACGGATCGTCAATCTTGGGCTGGAACTGATGGGCGCACGCACCCTCCAGCGGCTGGCTTGCGAAAACGACGTGCGCGGACACAATACGGCCGCCGCAGACGGTTTCCGCACGTCGGTGGCCGAAAACGGCCTGAAGGCCACCTTGCGGGCCCGGGACGCCAAATTCGGCGACGGCCGCGCCCGGGTGCTCGGCCCCGAAATCCGCGATGGGCACGGAAACCTGGTGGATCCGGAGGGGTGAGCGGCCTTTCCCTCCCCGTTCATCCCCCTGCGGTCATGCCGCCATCGATGACGAGTTCGGTGCCGGTCACATAGCGGCTGTCGTCGCTGGCGAGGTAGAGGATGCCGGCCGCGATGTCGGCGGGCGTTCCGACGGTTCCCATGGGGACCAGCGGCGCCAGCATCTGGACGTCGACGGTGTTGGCGCCGTCGGCGGGCGTCATGGCATCGCGGAGATTGCCGCGGACATTTTCCATCCGGTTCCAGATGGGCGTTTCGATGATGCCCGGATGGACGGAATTCACCCGAACCCCATTGCCGGCGGCGGCGCATTCAAGGGCCAGGGCCTTGGTGAAAAGGCGCACTGCCCCCTTGCTGGCGCAATAACCGGCAAGGCCCGCCGCACCGCGCAATCCGGCGACGGATGAAATATTGATCACCGAGCCGCCGCCGGAACGGGCCATGAGCGGAAGCCCGTGTTTGCAGCCCAGGAACACGCCGTCCACATTGACGGCCATCTGCCGGCGCCAATCCGCCAGGCTCATGTCGAGGGTCATGTGGTTGATGGCGATGCCGGCATTGTTGACGAGCACATGGAGCGCTCCGTGGCGCTGTTCGATCAGCGCAATCAGATCGGCCCAGGCCTCCTCGCAGGTCACGTCCTGGCCGTGAAACTCCGCCCTGCCGCCCGCCTCCGCGATGGCGCGGGCGGCGGCACGGCCGTCCGTCTGCGCCACATCGCTCATCACCAGCGTGGCGCCTTCCTGGGCAAGGGCGATGGCAGCCCCGAGGCCGAGCCCGCTCGCCGCGCCCGTGACGAGGGCCACCTTGCCCGCCATTCGTGTTGCCGTTGCCGTTGCGGTTGCCGTTGCCTGGGCCATGGCCCGCTCCTCCCCTGCTGCGCCGCCGGATGCTGTTCCCGGTCATTGGCTGCCGATCCGAGTGGTAAAGCGCGCAACGCGCCCCCGTTGCTCAGTATGACAGAGGGATGACCCCGAACCAGCGCCTGAACCGCAACGACGCCTCTGACCCGGCGGGCCGGCGCCGCATGGAGCCGTTGCGGCGCGGAAATCGGATGCGCTTTGCGCTTTGATGACCTATTGTCCTCGTCCAACGGCAGTTTCTATCGTGGCGGGAGTCCTCCCATGGCGCGTTTGGTAAGCATCGCGATTGCCCTCGCGGTGTTGATTTTCGGTGCGAGTGCGGCGGTTCACTTCTCACCCATCGGGCAGTCTCAGTTGCCCACCGGCTCGGGCATCGCCGCGAAACAGACCTGCTCCCTGGTCTTCGTGTCGAACCTGGATCCCGATACCGCCTGGGACCTCTATGTGGCACCGCTGCTGGGGCCGGCGGGACAGGTCGCCAGCATGACCATCAACGAGGCCGAGCCTTCCGTCACCGTCTCGATCGGCGGCTTCTATCCGGCCAAGGCCGTGCACCGGCCACGCTTGGGTTGTACGCTCCATCTGGAGCCGGGTACCGCTCTTGAGCCGACGCCCGCCGACCTGTCCGCCGCGGCCGACAATGGCGACCCTGCGCCCATGCCCCTCGACCGGGCCCACCGGGCGGAGGCGTTCGACACGGCGGCCCTGGACCGGGCGCTCGACGAGGCGTTCGCGACGCCGGAGGAGGCCGCACCGCGCAATACTCTGGCTGCGCTGGTGCTCCACGACGGGCGGCTGGTTGCCGAACGCTACGCTCCGGGCATTACGGGCCAAACGCCCCTGCCCGGCTGGTCCATGACGAAAAGCATCACCGCGACCCTGGCCGGCGTCCTGGTGGATCAGGGCCGGCTCGATGTCGACGCGCCGGGCGCCATTGCCCGGTGGCGGAATGTGGATGATCCCCGGTCGGCCATCACCCTCGATCACCTCTTGCGGATGACGAGCGGGCTCAAGCTCACCGAGCGGAATGACGGGTTCGACGAGAACTCCCGCATGCTGTTCACGACGCCCGATGCGGCGGCCTTCGCATCCGCCCAGCCCCTCGTCTACACCAGCGGCAGCCATTACGAATATATGAGCGGCAGCACCGTGCTCGCCATGGACCGGGTGCAGGAGGTCGTGGGCGGAGGACTGGCAGGGGCCTTCGCCTTTATCCAGGATGCCCTGTTCCATCCACTGGGCATGGACACGGCTGTCATGGAGCCCGATCAGGAGGGCACCTTTATTGGCTCGTCCTTCATGCTCGCCGGCGCGCGGGACTGGGCCCGGTTCGGGCAGCTTTACCTCGATGGCGGCGTTGTGGACGGACAAAGACTCATCAGCACGGAGTGGATCGCCCATGTCACGCGCCACACGGCCGTGTCCGGCGATACGGGCTATGGCGCCGGCTTCTGGCTCACGGACGACCGCGCCGCAGACCAGGACCGTCTGCCGGAGGGCACCTTCTATGCCTGGGGTTTCCAGGGCCAATACATCTTCATCATGCCGAATGAGCGCCTTGTGGTGGTGAGGCTCGGGGCCACGAACAGCGGAAATCCCGGTGCGGTGGATTTTGCCGGCGCGGTGGCCGCCGCCTTGAAGTGAGCCCACCGGAGCGTCAAGAACAGACAATCGAGAAACGGGGCGAATGCCCGGTACCGGAGGACCATATGGACTATGTGGACGCCGCGCAGGCTCGCACGATGACCGGTTTGCGCCTTGCCCTGACCAAAGGCGTGCCGGGACCCTGGAGCGAGTCCGCCAAGTCCGTCTTCCATGTGAAGGGCATTCCCTTCACGCCCGTGGCCCAGTATGGCGGCGGCCAGAACGAAGACCTTGTCGCCTGGACCGGGCATCGCAACGCACCTGTCGCGGTCTATAATGACGAGCCCCCCCGTTCGGGCTGGCTCGAAATTCTGATGCTTGCGGAACGTCTGGCCCCGGAGCACTCCCTCCTGCCGGCCGATCTTGATGCCCGCGTCGAGGTCATCGGTCTTTCCAACGAAATCTGCGGCGAAGGCGGGTTCGGCTGGTGCCGGCGGACCTTCATGTTCCCGGATCGCTCCGTGTCCGACGAGGCATTGGGCGAAGCCCTCAGCACCATGCGCAATGCCTATGGCTTCTGGGGCATGGCCCCGGCCGAGTCCGCCGAGCGCTGCGCCGGCATCATGCGCCACCTCTCGGCCCGCCTGTGGAGCCAGAAGCTCAAGGACCGACCGTATCTGTTCGGCGAGCAGCTAACCTGCGCGGATATCTACTGGGCGAGCTTTTCCCAACTCGTGGAACCGTTGCCCGAAGAGGTCAATCCGATGCCCCCGTTCGTGCGCAAGATGTATGCAACGGCGCCGGACCCGGTAAAGGCCGCCTTCGATCCGCTCCTGCGCGCACACCGGGATTTCATCTTTCAGACCCATCTGGTCTACCCGCTGCAATACTGAACCCACGGGACACAAGGGCGTTACGAACGGCGCGGGCGCGTCCGGCCTGTGCCCAGGCCAGGGCCTGTACCCAGGCCAGGGCCTTGTGCCCGCAGGCCATGCATCCGATGATGTCATTAAGGCTTGAAAACAGGACCGCACCGAAGGGTGTGCGGGCCAGCGGGAAGGACGCGTCATGAACCAGACCACCGCTCCGGGCGGCTCACCCATGGGGACCGGCGCCTTCGGCAGCCCGACCACCGGCTTCGGCACCTCGGGCTACCGGACCTATGTGCTGGTCTCCCTCCTGGTGGTCTACACGTTCAACTTCATCGACCGGGTGCTGATCGGCGTGGTCGCCGAGCCCCTGATCCGGGAGTTCCAGCTCCAGGACTGGCAGTTCGGTCTTTTGTCGGGCTTTGGCTTCGCGCTCCTTTATACAATTTTGGGCATTCCCATTGCGCGGGCGGCGGAAACCCACAACCGGGTCACGATCATCGCCATTTGCGTGGCCCTCTGGTCCGCCATGACGGCCCTGTGCGGCCTCGCCAACAGCTTCCTCATGCTGCTCGTTTTTCGCGTGGGTGTGGGGGTCGGCGAAGCAGGCTGCACGCCGCCGGCCAACTCTTTGATTGCGGATTACTTCATCCCGAAAGCCCGTGCCACAGCCCTCGGCGTTTATGCCATGGGCGTAACGCTCGGCGGCGTGCTCGCCAATCTGTTCGGCGGCCCCATCGCCCAGGCACTTTCCTGGCGCGAGGCCTTCATTTATTTGGGGTTGCCGGGCATCCTGCTTGCCATCGTCATTAAGCTGACGATCAAGGAACCGCCGCGCGGCTTCACGGACAACGCGGCGCCGAATGGCGACGGCGCAGCCGAGGCGGTGACCCCAACCAAGCCGGCCCATATGGCGCCCCGCGCCAAGTTCGGGGAGGCCTTGCGCGAACTCGGCTCCAAGGCGAGCTATTGGTATATGACCGTGGGCGCCACCATCGCCGCATTTTGCGGCTATGGCGTGAGCAATTTCCAGAGCCCGTATCTGCAACGCAATCTGGGCCTCACCGTTGGTGAGGCGGCCGTTCAGTTCAATGTGCCCATTGCCCTGGCCTCGGCGCTCGGGACGGTCATGCTCGGATTCATTGTCGAGAAGATTACCCCCCGTCACCCCAACGCCATTGCCTGGCTGCCGGCCACCGGGCTCATCGCCTCCGTGCCTTTGTACTATGTCGGCTTCAACACCGAAGATCCGACCTTGGCGCTCGTGGCCCTGGCCATGGCAGGCCTCTCCAAATATGGCTATCTGACCGCCCAATACACAATCGGCCAAGGCGTGGTCGGCATGCGCACCCGCGCGACGGCCATCGCCATTCTCCTCTTCATCGTCAACCTGATCGGGTACGGCCTGGGCCCGCTTTTCGTCGGCGCGGTGAGCGACGGGGCGATCGATTTCTTTCTCAGCGGGACGGAGTACGCGGACACCCTCAATCGCTTCATCTGCAAGGGCGATTTGAGCGAGCTTGAGGCTGCCGCGGCCGATGTGTGCCGTGTCGCCAATGGCCAAGGGCTGCGCTTCGCCATGACACTGATCACGTCCTTCTACGCGATCGCAGGCATCGCATTTCTCCTGGCCGGACGAAATCTCCAGAAGGACCTGGTGTCCCGCTGACCGGACCGAAACGGCGAACGGTCCTGACTTTGGTTGTCAGGGCCGTTTTCGATATGCAACGCTCGTATTCGATGATTTTGCCGAAACCATTGGGGGCTCCCATGCGCTCACTTTTTCTGGCCATGCTGATGCTGGTCTTCGCGCCGTTCGCCGCGCTCGCCGACACCCATGGCGATGCCGAAAAAGAGGCCGAAACGGACAAGGGGCCGCTTTCGAGCAGCACGTTTAATGCTTTCGAAATGCGCAATATCGGCCCGGCACTGATGTCCGGCCGCATCGCCGACATCGCCATCGTGCCCCATGATCCGGCCACGTGGTATGTGGGCGTGGGCTCCGGCGGTGTGTGGAAGACCACCAATGCCGGCACGACCTGGACGCCGGTCTTCGATAAGCAGGATGTCTATTCCATCGGTGCGATCGCTCTGGACCCGTCAAACCCCCATGCGGTGTGGGTCGGCACGGGCGAAAATGTCGGTGGACGCCATATCGGCTTCGGCGACGGCGTCTATCGCAGCCTCGATGGCGGTGCGTCCTGGGAGAATATGGGCCTTCCGAAATCGGAGCACATCTCCAAGATCATCGTGCATCCTGAGAACTCGAACACGGTGTTCGTCGCGGCCCAGGGCCCGCTCTGGAGCAAGGGCGGCGAGCGGGGTCTGTTCAAGACCACCGATGGCGGCAAGACATGGGCGAACGTGTTGTCCGCAGGCGAATGGACCGGCGTAACGGATGTCGTCATGGATCCGCGCGATCCGGACCGGCTTTACGCCGCCACCTGGCAGCGCCACCGCACGGTCGCGGCCTATATGGGCGGCGGGCCGGAGTCGGGTCTGCACCTGTCCGAAGACGGCGGTGAGACCTGGACCAAGCTGACCAAGGGCCTGCCGACGGGCAATCTGGGCAAGATCGGCCTCGCCATCTCCCCCATGAAGCCGGACGTCGTCTATGCGGCCATCGAACTCGATCGGCGCACCGGCGGACTCTGGCGGTCCGAAAGCCGCGGCGCCGCCTGGACCAAGATGTCCGACACCGTCGCCGGCGGTACGGGACCGCATTACTATCAGGAACTTTTCGCGAGCCCCCATGCCTTCGACCGGCTTTACCTCGTGAACAACTACACGCAGGTGTCCGATGACGGCGGCAAGACCTTCCGTTCCCTGAACAATAAGCGCAAGCACGTGGACGACCATGTCGTCGCCTTCCGCCCCGATGATCCGGACTATCTGCTGTTCGGTTGCGATGGCGGCCTTTACGAAAGCTACGACCTGGAAAAGAGCTGGCGCTTTATCGACAATCTGCCGATCACCCAGTTCTACAAGGTGGCCGTGGACGATGCCGAGCCGTTCTACAACGTTTATGGCGGCACCCAGGACAACAACAGCCAGGGCGGCCCGTCGCGCACGGACAATATCAACGGCATCCGCAATTCCGACTGGTTCATCACCCTGTTCGCCGATGGACACCAGTCCGCCACGACGCCGGGCAATCCGGACATCATGTATGCCCAGTGGCAGCAGGGGAATCTGGTGCGGGTCGACCGGACAACGGGCGAAATCGTCTATATCCAGCCCCAGCCGGAGCCCGGCGATGCACCCGAGCGCTTTAACTGGGATGCGCCCATCGTCGTGTCGAGCCACGATCCCAAGCGCCTCTATCACGCATCCCAGCGGGTGTGGCGCTCCGATGACCGGGGCGACACGTGGACGGCCCTGTCGGGCGACCTGACCCGCAACCAGGACCGCCTCAAGCTGCCCATCATGGGCCGGCAGTGGTCCTGGGACGCACCGTGGGACGTGCTCGCCATGTCCAAATACAACACCATCACGTCGCTGGCGGAATCGCCCGTCGATGAGGCCATCCTCTATGCCGGAACCGATGACGGCCTTCTGCAAGCGACGGCGAACGGCGGGAAAAGCTGGCGCACGATCGAGGCGAAAAGCCTGCCGGGCGTTCCGGAACTGGCCTTCGTCAACGATGTGAAGGCCGACCTGTTCGATGCGGACACGGTCTATGTGGCCCTCGATAACCACAAATATGGCGACTACAAACCGTATCTCTACAAGAGCACCGACCGGGGTCGCACCTGGACCTCGATCGTCGGCGATTTGCCGGAAAACCACCTCGTGTGGCGCGTCGTTCAGGACCATGAAAACCCGGCCCTGATGTTCGCGGCCACGGAATTCGGCGTGTTCTTCACCGTCGACGGCGGCACCAAATGGGTCGAGCTGAATGGCGGTGTCCCGACGATTTCCTTCCGCGATCTGGCGATCCAGCGCCGGGAAGACGATCTCGTGGGCGCCACGTTCGGACGCGGCTTCTTCATCCTCGACGATTATTCGCCCCTGCGAGAGGTCAGCGAGGAGAGCCTGAAGGAAGAGGCGCTTTTGTTCCCGGGCCGCAAGGCGTGGTGGTACATGGAGCAGCGCCCGCTGGGCGGCGGCGATCCCAAGGCCCGCCAGGGCGACGGCTTCTATGTGGCCCCCAATCCGCCCTTCGGTGCCGTCTTCACCTATTACCTCAAGGAGGATCTGAAGAGCCTGGAGGAGGTCCGCCAGGAGGCTGAGAAGCCGAAAGTGGAAGAGGGTGAGGATACGCCATTCCCGGGTTTTGATGTTCTGGAGACGGAGCGCCGGGAAACCAAGCCCGAGATCTGGCTCACCGTGCGCGACCGGGACGGTGCGGTCGTCCGCCGCTTGAAGGGCTCCACCAAGAAGGGTTTCCACCGCATTGCCTGGGACCTGCGCTACCCGGCCATCCAGGCTTCGACGGATCGTCTTCAGCGCGCCGACAATCCGCCCAAGGGTTATCTGGCCGCACCCGGCACCTACACCGTGAGCCTCTCCAAACGTGTGCGGGGTGAGACCACGGAACTCGTTGCGGCCAAGCCCTTCGATGTCGTGCAGATGCGCACGGGGGCCCTGAAGGGCGCCGAGCCCGAGGCCGTCGTGGCCTTCTGGCAGCGCCTGGCCCGCATGGACCGGAGCGTATCGGCCGCTTCCCGGACCGTCCGGAGCCTCGACGACAAACTCAAGGACCTGAAAGTCGCCCTCACCCACTCGCCTACGCCGCCAGCGGCGGACGAGACGGGCTGGGACGCCCGCTGGCAGGCTCTGCGCAACGAGCTGTTCGAGATCGAGGCGCTGCTCGACGGCAATCAGTCGAAGGAGCCGATCGGCGAACTCAAGCGCAAGACCCTCGGCGCCCGCCTCAGCGCCGTCCAGACGGGCGTGTCCCTCTCCACCTACGGGCCCACGCCGACCCATTTGCGGGCCATGGAGATCGTCGAAAGCGAGTTCGCCGAGATCCGGGACCGTCTGAACACGATGCAGGCGGAAACGATTCCGGCCTTTCAAAACGCCCTCATGGCGGCGGGCGCGCCCCATGTCGAGGGTGCCGTGATCCCGCCCGTCGAGTGATGGACGGGACCGCGCTTTGCTGAACGGGGACCTGGCGCCGTCATGAGGCTTCGCATCGTGCTGCGCCAGGTTCACCATTGGTCTTCGGTGATCCTGGCCGTTCCCCTGCTGATCATGATCGGCGCCGGCGTTCTTTTGATGCTGAAAAAGGACGTCGTCTGGATCCAGCCCGCCACCGTCTCCGGAGCCACGCCCGGAACGGCCCCGCCCTTGAGCCTTTCGGCCCTGTTCGAGGCGGCCCGATCCGTGGAGACGGCCGGCATCACGACCTGGGCGGACCTTGCCCGGATGGACGTTAAGCCCGGGAAGGGCGTGGCGAAATTCGTGTCCGCCTCGAACTGGGAAGTCCAGGTGGACATCCATACGGGCCGGGTGCTCCAGGTCGCCTATCGCCGTTCAGACATTATCGAAGCCCTCCACGACGGATCGTTCTTTGCGGACTGGACCAAGCTCGGGCTGTTCCTGCCCACGGGCCTGTTGCTGTTTGTCATGTGGGCGACGGGGCTCTACCTCTTTGCCCTCACCCATGTGAAACGGGCCGCCAAACGGCGGCGCCGGCCCCGCCCACAAGATATCTCCCCGTCGGCGCGCTGACCCGCTACAACACCGGCAAAGACGGCGAGACAGGCATCGGGATGGGCAGTATGGGACGCAGGATCGGTCGGCGGACACAATGGGTTCAGGCCTTTGCCGCGCTGTTTGGCGTGGCGGCGCTGGGAATGCCGGGATCCTCCGAGGCCGAAGTCGGGCTGGGCTTCGTGATCGAAAACGACTTTTTCGGCGTGCCCCGCGGGGACATTTCGGACCGCTATTACTCCAACGGCTTTGTGTTTACGTACCGCCGCAGCGGCGAGGATGCCTCCGGGTTCTCGACGCGCCTTGTCGACCGCCTGTTCGGCGCGGACGAGACGGCCCACACCCTGGAGGCCTTCGGCATCGGCCAGAGCTTTTTCACGCCCGAGGACCTGACCGTCGCCGACCCTCAGCCCCAGGATCACCCCTATGCGGGCTGGCTGCGCCTGACCTATGACCTCGCCGTACACGATGGGCACACCATAGACAGTGCACAGATTTCCCTCGGGGTCGTGGGCCCCCTCGCCGCGGGGCGCCAGCTCCAGCGGTTCTGGCATGACATGATCCAGGACGTGGACCCCCAGGGCTGGGACAATCAGCTCGGCAACGAGCCGGTCCTGCAAGCGATCTGGCAACGCAAATGGAAGCCCTACACCCTGTTCACCGGTGCCCGGCTGGGCGATATCCGCTTCGGCGGAGACATTCGGCCGGTCACGGACGTCAATCTGGGCAATGCCTTCGTGAATGGCGGTGTGGGGGGCGAGATCCGCATCGGGAACGATCTAGAGGGCACGTTCGGGGCTCCGCGCCTCGGCCCTGCGGCGCCTTTTTCCGGCTTCTCACAATCCACCGAAGACGGGCTCAACTGGTCAATTTTCGCCGGCGCCTCGGCCCGGGTCGTGGGCCGCAACCTGTTTGTGGAGGGCAACACTTTCCGCGACAGCCTGGGCCAGGACGCGCGGCTGTTCGTGAACGATGTCTCGGCCGGCGTCTCCCTGCAGCTCGGCCATGCCGAACTCGCTTACTCTTTCGTCACCCGCTCCGAGGAGTTCAACCGCCAGCGGGGGCGGCACTATTTCGGCCTGATCGGCCTCACCACCAGTTTCTG
Organism: Alphaproteobacteria bacterium; assembly: GCA_050331455.1. GTDB lineage: Bacteria > Pseudomonadota > Alphaproteobacteria > JAJFIK01 > JAJFIK01 > CAYUYV01. The sequence continues at coordinate 62,545 of JBHJGV010000016.1, read as the reverse complement.
AGCGGACGAGAACAGGCCTTGGCAAAGGGATACCGCCGCGCCGGACAGGCCGGCGCGGCGGGTCGATGGGTGTATCGTGGGACGGGAGCGGATCATTCCGTTCCGGTGGTGCCCACGGCGGTCTCGGCCTTGGTCGCGACGCCCAATGCGATGGTGTTGTTTTCGCTCATCAGCCCGACATTCGTCAGCGAGCCTTGCAATCGGGCGTCAAACACCATGCCTGCGTCACTTCTACTGTCGGCACCGATGCCCAGGGCGACGGTGTTGTTCTGTGCGATCAGACCGACATTGGTGAGATCGCCATTGAAGCGGCCGTTCTGGACGCCGCCGGCCCGGGTGCGGGCGTTCGCGCCGAAACCGAGGGCCACGGTGTTGTTCTCGGCGATCAGGCCCACATTAAGGGTTTGACCGGAGATCTGCGGCTGGCCCGCCTTCGCCGCGAACGCGGGCTCGACGGCCAGGGCGGCGAGCATGAGCGCCGCAACGGTGAACAGGGACTTGAACACAACGGATCTCCTTTCATCCGGGGTGCGATCATCAGGGTGAGTGCGTAAGGGCTTCTGGGAGGTCACCTCCTGTGGGGGTTGTTCCGCGTCGGCCCGTGAGCCGCCGACGAGAGGACCATGCCCCAACACGAGCGCGCGCCCTGTGCCACTGGTCACAGGGACGGCAAAAAACATCTTGATCGTGGAGAGAACCCGGACAGAAGGGAGCACCGGGAAAGAAACCGAGCGCCTCAGCCCAGATCGGCAGAGGACCTGCCGCGGCTCGCCTCGTCCCCCTGGGGCGCGATGCCATAGGGTTCGACAAGGCGCCAGACATGGGCCGGCACCATGTTTTTCATGCGCCGCGGGGCCTGCCGGCGCAGATGCAACACCGTTTCGGCGGCCTTCATCTCCACCCGGGTGCGGGCGAATTCCAACCCCTTGGGTCCGACTTTGGGCATGAGCCAGGCCACCAGGGGCTTCAGCCACCCCGGCATGCCGCGCAAGGGCAGCCCGCCCGCGGCGCGCTCGGTGTTTTTGATGAAAGCCTGGACATGGGCCGCGCGTTTGCCCTTCGATCCGGGGGCGGACAGGCTGACTTCATCACCGAGCAGACCGACCAGTTCCTCACCCCGATCATTGCGCACGATCAGCCACTGGTCCCCCTGCCCGCCCATATAGCCCACGGTGATGTCGGCCAGGACATTGGTGTAATCCACACAGGTGCGGCAGGTGAGCGGGAAAAAATCCGGCGGCAGTTTGGAAATGGGCAGGTGAAGGAATGGAATTTCTTTTTTTCGCCCATCGGTGAAACGCAGCTCCACCTGGAAGTCCGCCCGAAACTCCAGATAGGTGATCGTGTCCGGCGCATCCGACAAAAGGGCGAGAAATTCGTGAAACCGCTCCGTCGTCGTATTATCCGAGCACGGTGTGCCGATGACATGGAGACGCTCGAAGCCCAGTTCCGCCTCGAGGGCCCGCAAGGCATAGACCTGACAGGGGATGCCTATGATGGCAAGGCGTTTGAAGCCCCGCTCCCGGGCGGGCTCCAACAGCGACAACAAGGGCGCATAGCCCATGCGCATGCCCCGGCAATCCGCAAGGTCCGCCGGGTCTGTGACCAGCACCGGCACGGGCCGCCAGCGATCCGCCGGGTGGGGCGCCATGGTCGCCACCGCGTCGACGGCGCCCGTTTCCAGCAGCCGCTCGGCAAGGCGCGTGGTGATGCCGGTCCACTGGGCGCCGGCTTTGGGCGCTTTCAGGCGGGCCCGGACCATGCGCTTGAAGGGGCCGAAATGGAGCTCGTCGGCCCGGGACGGATCCCGTGGCCGGCCATGCACCTGGGTTTCGAGCCGCGAATAGTCCGGCTTGATGAACTGGCAGGCCCGGCCGCAGGCTTCCGGTTCGGCCATGCGCGACACCCCGCAATCGGTGCACAGGCTGCGCGGCACGGCGGGCCCGGGCACCGGGGTGATCAGGGTCCGGCTCCGGGAGTGAGTTTGTGATCGGTTCTGGTCAGCCATGGGTTCCATGGCGCCAGTCTAGGGCCAATCCACGCGCGGCAAAACCGCGAAGCCGTCTTGGGATTAGCTCCAGCCGAAGCGTTTCAGACCGAACGCCTGGTAAAGGCGGGAGAGCCAACGCTCCTGGATGATCTGGGCGAGGATCGTGGCGAGCGTAATGACTTCCATGGCGGTCCAGGTCCAGAATGCCGTCTTCGGCAGATAGAGGGCGCAAAGCGCCGCGGCAACGCTCACCACGCCATGGATCAGCGCAAGCACCGGCACACCGGCCCGGAACTGGGCATAGAGGCAGTCCGCCGGGCCGAGATGATCGGCACGGAGCCGGAGCCGGGCATGGAGAAACGCCGCCGTGGCCGCGAAATGCAGCACGGCAATGGCGATCCACCAGGACTTAGGATCCAGCATCAGCCGGGCGGCCACGATCTGTCCGATCGCCGCCAGGAACAAAATCGCGAGGTCCGGGAAAGCCAGGGGCCAGCGCAGCACCGGAAACACCGTCATCTGAATGTACGTGACGGCGATGATCGACCCCAGGGTGTAGAGCGCGTGGGGCAGCAGCAGCGGATCGGCATTGAGCAGGGCCCGATGGTCCAGAAACACGGTGATGAAGACGCCGAAAGCCAGCACCTGAAACAACGCCCCCAGCACAACCGTGTAGAACAGGGCTTGATCGCCCGTGCGCGCCTGAAGGACCGATGGGCTGTCAAGCCCCTGAATGGCTGAGCGCGGGGCCGACTGGGGTGCCGGGATCGGCTCTGACATGGCGATTGATCTCCTTGTTGGGTCGCGAGCGGGTCGGGGTTGGCGCGACGACTTCCCGTGGACGCTTGTGCCGGCTCCGCCTAGGGTTCCCCTCTGGACGCAGCCGGCATTGGTGGCGCGTATTGGGGGGACAGACTGGTGATCCGCATCGTTATCGCGCTTTATATCGTGGTTCAGACCCTGCTTCTGCCTCTGGCCATTCTCGGCCTCCTCTGGATCTCCTACAAACAGCTTTGGGTGAGCCGGAAACTCGGCGTGTCCCAGACCATGATCGAGGCCTTCAACGGTCGATGGACCATGGCGGCCTTCGGCCTGTATCACGATCCGGCGGCCTCGCGCCTCGCCCGTGTCCTACCCAACAATTCCGTGTTCGGCATGTGGTTGATCCTGTTTCCCCTTTTCCTGTTGCACAAGGTGACCGGACGGCACCTGATTTATCCGCGCCGGCCCGATCCGGGTACGGAGACCATTGCCGACCTCATCACGGTGCGGACCTTCGCCTTCGACCGCCTGATTGAGAAGCACCGGGACGGGGCCGCCCAGATCGTGCTGCTGGGTGCCGGCTTGGACACCCGTGCCTATGGTGGTCTGGCGGATAGCGGCCTGGTGCCGTTTGAGCTGGATCAGCCGGCGGAACAAGGCATCAAGCGCAGGGCGTTGGCCCGGGCCCGTATCGACAGCGACCATGTCCGTTTTGTCGAGGTGAATTTTGGGGACGGGTCCTGGGTGCAAAACCTGATGGACGCGGGTTTCGATCCCTCCGCCCGGACGATCTTTCTGTGGGAGGGCGTCACGCTTTATTTGAGCGAATGGGATGTGCGGGACACTCTGACTGCGATCGGGTCGCTCGCCGTTCCGGGCAGTGTGATTCTGGCCGATTTTTACGGGGCGCGCCTGCTGGAGCGCGTGGGGCGCGGCACCACCAAAAAAATGCTCGAAGCAACCGGCGAAAAAATGGGCTTCGGGCTCGATTTCGCGACGGCGCCGGACAATGCGCTGAGCGCCTTTGTCGCCAGTGCCAGCTTTGATCTCGGGGAGCGCCGGTTCATCGGCGGCGCCGGCGGCAAAGGCCCCTTCGCCGTGGTCACCGAGCTGCTGGTCCCGGAGGCATCGACACATGCCTTGGGCCCGGATGCCCGAGGCACGCAGGCCTCGGGGGTGTGATCCATTTTGCCCGCGGGACCGTGAGCCTCGGGCGGTGTGCCGGGACATCCACGGTCGGCGGGCCATCCCTCACCGGACAGGGCGGGGCCCTCACCGGACAGGGCGGGGCGGGGCCCCGTGCCGCCCCTTTTTTCGCACCCATGACTCCCGGCGTCGCGCAGCGAGAGCCGGCATTCTTGACGGTCTGGCCGAAAATTAAAGTGTCACACCAAACGGGCACCATACAAAAGGGAAACGCGTGAACCGGGAGGGAGCCACCATGCAAAGACACGCCATCATCAGCCTGATCGCGGGCCTGTTCCTGACGGTGATCGCCCCCGCGCTGGCCGGCGGTCTGCCCGAGCCGGTGGTCTTCCCGGACACGGCCGATGGCCGCAAGGCCCTGGCGGTCGATCTGCATATGCACACGGTCTTCAGCGACGGCGCGGTCTGGCCCACCATGCGGGTGGAGGAGGCCCGGCGGGACGGCCTCGCCCTCATCGCCATCACGGATCACCTCGAATGGCAGCCCAAGCTCGACGATATTCCGCACCCCGATCGCAACCGGGCCTTCGAGGTCGCCTCGACAGCCGCCGAACGGGCCGGCGTGATCGTGATCAATGGGGCCGAGGTTACCCGGGGTATGCCGGTGGGCCATATCAATGCGGTGTTCTTGAAGGATGTGAACCCGTTATTGCCCGAGACCATCTCGGCCCGGACCGGTGCGGAGTTCGCAGACCGCTTCGATGAGGGCACGCCGGACACTCTGGCCAGTGCGCGGGCGAGCCTTGAGGCCGCCAACGCCCAGGGCGGCTTTGTGTTCATCAATCATCCGGCCTGGACAGGCCAGGCGCCGGACGGCATTGCCCGGCTGTCCGACTTCCACCGCACCATGATCGAAGAGGGCCTGATCCACGGGATCGAGGTCAACAATGGGGCGATGTATTCAGAGGACGCCTTCCAGATCGCGCTCGACCACAATCTGGCGATTTTGGGCGTGTCCGACATTCACGGCCTTGTGGCCTATGACTATGAGCATGCAAAGAACGGTCTTTATCGGGACGATGCCGCGGCCGGGCACCGGACGGTCACGCTGGTGCTGACCGGGGAGACCTCCGCCGAGGCGGTGAAGGCGGCGCTGGAGGCGCGGGAGACCGTGTCCCTGATGGCGCGCACCCTGTATGGGCGGGAAGCGCCGCTGCGGGCCGTGGTGGACGGCGCCCTCGACGCGGTGCTGGGCGCGGCCGATCCGTCCTTTGAGGGCCCGACCTCCGTCTATCCCTTGACCATCACCAACACGGCGCCCATCCCCTTCACCCTGCGCGTGACCAGTGACCAGGGTTTTGCCGGCCATTCGCGCCTGTTCACCGTGCCCGCCAAGGGCTCCGTGACCGTCCGCATGACCGCCGTGACCGACCCCGACAACCTGATCACCCTCCCCGTCGAAGTCATCAACGCCTACGCCGCCCCCGAAATGCCCCTCGCACTGGACCTGGCGGTGGCGCGGGTGGAGGGGTGAGGGAGAGCTTTATCGTTGATTAGACGGCGCTGCAGACGCTGATACCCTAATTCCGATTTGGGCGATATCACAATGCTATCCAAGAGTGCAGCGATCCCACAATTCTGCCCAAATCGTAATTTTACGATCAATGCTATGCTGGTTTCTGGCCAGTGACAAACGCAATGCTCGTCTCCAAAGGTGACTGGATATGTCACCTAAGAGGCATTTCGTGGTAGGAAATTGCAAGCCAACGAGTTTTCATTCCAAAAAATGCAAATTTGTGCGGTTGAAGGGTATTAAGGTGTTGTAAATCGATGCATCCTTATGCATGGATGTGCAAATGTGTGATGGTTGCCGTCGTGCACCCTCATGCATTGCATTCTAACGAGAGGGATCTGTGATGAGCCGTTTTGAGAGTTCGTTTCGTCTCCTTGGAGCGTCCATGCCGGCGGCCAATGACGTCGGCGGGGAGCATGGTGACGCGATTTCAAGGCTGCAATGAACACAAACGGCCAATAGAGGCCGGTTGGTTCGTTCAGACCACGCTAAAGGCCGTTTGTTGAGGAGTGTCAGCAAGCGGCCTTTTTCTATGGGGGCATCAAAGAGGTCAAACCGAACAGAAGTTGCGTGTGGTTGAGCGGCATCGCCTCATTGGAATGGCACGCTCAAGCGTAGTACATCGCTTGCCCAGCCCACGAATTTGCGCGGAACGAATACTGTCCCAAAACGATTGATGCATGACGATCGCATCTGCTTAAAAGCACATATAACGAGTGCTGAACAAAATTGATCAAGTAGAGCGCAACTCGACGATCGCATAATGGTTTGGAAATCGGGACATTGCGGGTCCGGTGGGCGCTCTGGGACGTTAAACCATGGAGGATGAAAATTGGCCTATGCAGATACACACTCAGATCATTTCAATGGTAACGGTTCCGATAAAAAATTGACACAACAAATATTGAGATCTATTTCTGCCGCAGCTCTTTTTACAATGGCAATATTTACTATTTACTCGGGAGTCGAGCCAATAATTGGCATTGATGAGTGTGATAATGAGCCGAATACTACAGTTTGCGCAGTCGAAATCAGACAAGAAATCTTTAAAACTATCAATGATCAGGATTGGATTTTTTGGTCTTGCATTGGAACATATGCACTTATACTCCTCCTTCTCACATGGTTTTTTCTGAAATTTATAAATCGCCAGACATATTTCTACGCTTTTGTGACTATTTATATTGTAGTGCTGGCCGAAATTTATCTCATACGCTTCAGTCTTCTTGTCGCCAATCCGGAATTAATTGGATCTGCCATACTAGGCTTGTTCGCTGCTGCCTTCTTTTTCTTCCAAATGATTGTGAATATTGAAACAAACAAGTTTGAACAAGAGAAGCGCGAAGAAAATAATAGAATTATTCAGAAGCGTGATTTCACACTCAAAATGGTGTTAGAAAGTAGGTCAGACAAAACACTCAATTGGCATCGATCAAATCTCTACTCAATTCTACCTCCTGAACAGACCATGAATCACCGTGATATGATTAAAATATGCAGTCAAAAAAATAGATTTAAATACAGATCACAAAGAGGGGGCGATCCTGACAAAGCGCCTGTTTATGACTCGATAGTATATATCCTTAATTACTATGAATTCATCGCGACTGGAATTCATGCAGGTGTAATCGACCGCAAAATTGTCGAAAAGACGATCGGTCCGATCATCTATCGATACACAAAAAAGGTACGATTGATGATGGATAAGCTGATTGAGGAAAATAAAAAAAGCCTTGTTGAACGAGAAAAAGAACAGGGCAATGACACTTTCGAACCTAAAGACTACACCTACAGCGACCTGGAAAAGCTCATTAACGAATGGATTGAACAAGGGGTCTGGTTCGCACGCGATCAATTCAAAGGATCACCACCCAAAGCCGGCTGGCTCGGTCGTCTCGCCTTCTGGCAGGCCAAAGGCACTTGATAGTCATTGAAGGAACGAAGCCAGAGTTCGCAAGGGCTCCAGCGCGATTGATCGGTTGGAAGCCTGATGGAGCAGCTCCGACGTTTGCGTGGCGAGTATGCCACGAACAGGGAACCGAAACGTCAAAGCCGCTCCACCACACTTTTTTCTCGGGAGATCGATTAACGCCAAAGAGGCTTGGTCGGCATGTTCACCGAACACTCTCCGTGTGCGTTACAAAGAATCTCCGTTTTGACATGGATCACGCATCACCATCGACGCCGCCAGGCTTATCTTGACAGTCGGCCATCCCAGTCTCCTTTGTCCAAATGGTGGAAGGGCAAGCGGGCAGCACTGCACCGTGTCCGAAGCACGGATATTTACCGTTTACGGAGCATTTCAAGCTGGTCTGTGCATGTTTGAACGCGCCTGGAGGACACGGATGACCGTGATCCTCAGCGTACCCACTTGTTCAATCCGGACTTTCCGTGCCGGCTTTTTGGTCAAGATGGAAGCACGGTAGACTCGTCACGGGTGTATGACAAGCCTTTATTACTTTTGCTTTATTTTGCAACTGATACAGTATAATAAATGATACATTATAACAAAATAGATCTGTATAATCGGTATTTCTAAAAGACTAACCCAAACAATTTGACTTCGCAAGTCAAAAGACTCCCCCCGCCCCTGGCCCTGGGAGTCCCTCACTTCCCCCACTGCAAGGTCAGTTTCAAATTGGCCTCGCCGGAGCCTTTCGCGATCAGAATATTGGCATCACCGGACAGTTTGATGCCGAAATCCACCGTCACCTTGTCCGGCTGGTTCGCCAGACCGTCGAGGGCTGAGACAAGTTGACCCGCAATCGCATGAACCGCCGTCGAGACCCGCTCGAAGGGCAGTGCCCCGTCCACCAATTTCTCCGCGAGGGAGGCCGCTGGATTGACGGCGCGAAAGCCCCCCTTCCCGGCCCGCTGGTTCGGCTCGTCCGCTTCGATCAGGATGGTCACCGACCCTCTGTCCCCGGACGCCGCCGCATCGGAGACGGCTTTGGGTGTGGCCAGGGGGATGCTGACGGGAATGTCCGGCATGGGCGGGGCTCCTGTTGCAGGCGGCTTCAGTTGGCCACGAAGCTGGCCAGCACGTGGTTGAAGGCGCGCAGATTGTCCTCGGCGATGGCCTTTTCCGCCCCCCGATTGGGACCGACCAGCACAAACGTAAAGTACCAGGAAGGATTTTCCGCCACCGCCATGACGACATGATAGGGGACCGGATTGCCGGGCAGGACGGCCGGAAAATCCGCCGCCCCGGCATTGGTGAGGTTGGAGGCCTCGCCGGCGATGCCGATCGGGGCGAACCGGGTCGGCGCCGTGAACGACAGGGCCAGCCCCTCCAGCTCCAGAACCGTCGTCGCCACCACCATGGGCATGCTCTCGCCAAGCCCACGCGACACCGCTTTGATCCGGATCAGGCCCTGAACGATGCCGTCAGGCCCCTGCCGCAGCAGCATTCGGCCATGTTTTCCAGGTGGCAGGGCCCCGTCCCGGATGGGCGCCTCCCGCCATTCCGGGGGCAGCGGGAAACGTCCGGGAAAGGCCACCGTTTCGCCCGGCGCCTCCCCGGCGTCTTGCGCAACGGTCCGAACGGGCAGGGCAGCGCCGGCGGACACACGCCCCGGGAACATTCCCGAAAGGGCCGCGGCGCACATGCAGACTATGGGTGCAAGGCCCCTCAATGCTGGTTTTCAGGCAGCCGGACGATAAGCCCGTCCAGGGCGTCCGACACGGTGATCTGACAGGACAGCCGGCTCTCTGCGCGCACATCCTCGGCAAAGTCCAGCATGCTCTCTTCCATATCCGCGCGCGGGCCGACCTTGTCCGCCCAGGCCGCGTCCACATAGACATGGCAGGTCGCGCAGGCACAGGCGCCGCCGCAATCGGCGTCGATCCCCGGCACGGAATTCTTCACCGCGCCTTCCATGACGGTCATGCCGTTGTCCACGTCGATTTCGTGGGTCGTTCCGTTGAATTCGATATAGGTGATCTTCGCCATCGCTCGCTTCTCTCACAGCGTTTCGACCCACGCGCGGGTCCCTGCGGGCCCGGAGCCGTCACGCGACGTCCCGTCCCAGATCCTTCATGGATATCGATAGATCGCCCAGGCGTTCCGGGGCAACCCGCGCCCCCGCGGCAATCAGTTTCTTGCCCACCATGAATTCCGGCACGGCGTTCACGGCATCGACGGCAATTACGGCCCCATCCCGCAGGTAAAAGGCGGCAAAGGCCCGGGAGGCCGGATCCCCGCGCAGGACGATCCGGTCATAGCCCTCCGACAGACCGGCGATTTGTAATTTCAGGTCATATTGGTCCGACCAGAACCAGGGCACTTGGGAATAGGGGGAGAAGCGACCGCACAGGGCCGCCGCCGCGGCCTTCGCCTGGTCGATGGCGTTCTGGACGGATTCCAGGCGGATGCGCCGGCCCACCAGATCGTTGGGGTGGTTCGTGCAGTCGCCCACTGCGAAAATCTGCGGATCGGCGGTCTGGCCGTGCTCGTCCACGAGGATGCCGTTGTCGCAAGGCAGCCCCGCCGCCTCGGCCAGGTCCACATTGGGCAGGATGCCGATGCCGACAATGGCGAAATCGCTGGGGATGCGGCTGCCGTCGGCGCATTGCACGGCCTTGAGACAGCCGTTTTCGCCCTCAAACCCGCTGACCCGCATGCCCGTGCGGATCTCGACCCCAGCATCCCGGTGCACGGTTTCGAAAAAGTCGGAGACTTCGGGCGCCGTCACGCGGGCCAGGACCCGGTGCTCCATTTCCAGCACCGTCACGGCGACGCCGGCCTTCACGGCCACCGCCGCCACCTCAAGGCCGATATAGCCGCCGCCGACAATCACCAGACGCGCTTTTTCCGCGAAATGCTCCCGGATGGCGATGACATCGTCGATGCCGCGCAGGTAATGCACGCCCTTGAGATCCTCGCCGGGGATCGGCAGACGGCGCACCCGCGATCCCGTGGCCAGCACCAGGCGGTCATAGGCAACGGTCTCGCCGTCCTCGAGAGTGAGGGTCCGGGCCTCCCGATCAAGCGCGGTAGCCCGGCGCCCCAGCTTCAGGTCGACGCCCTGGTCGGCAAAATAGGTCTTCGGTTTGATGTAAACGCGCTCGAGCCCCAGCTCGCCGGAGAGAAATTTCTTGGACAGGGGCGGACGCTGATAAGGCACATAGTCTTCATCGCCGATCAGCGTGATCGGGCCCTTGAACCCCTCCTGGCGCAGGCTGGTCACCATCTGTCCTGCGGCCTGGCCGGCCCCGACAATCACCACGGTCTCCACCGTCCGATCTTCCATCCGTCCCGGTCCTCCCTTAGGGATGGGGTCGTGTCGCCGGCCCCGCTTTTTCTGGATATAGGCCCGGGGAGAGAGCTTACACCATGCCGCTGGTCAACATGCCCTTCACGCGCACCGTATCCCTGCGGGACGATACGGACACGGCGCGGCTGGGCGCCCGCCTCGCTGCGGCCGCGGCACCCGGCGACGTGATCGCGCTGTCGGGGGATCTGGGCGCCGGCAAAACCACTCTGGCCCGCGGTTTCGTGCGCGCCCTCACCGCCCTGGATGAGGAAGTGCCAAGCCCAACCTTCACCCTTGTCCAGACCTATGACGCCGCGCGCTTTCCCATCTGGCATTTCGATCTTTACCGAATCGGCGAACCGGCCGAGGTTGTGGAACTGGGATGGGACGAGGCCCTGGCGGGCGGCGTGTCCTTGGTCGAATGGCCCGAGCGCCTCGGCCCGAACCTGCCGGCCGGCGCGCTCCAGGTACGCCTTGTCCCCCAAGACATGGGTGCCGTCGAGGGCCGCAGGGCCGAGATCAGCGGTCCCGACCTGCCCTGGAGAGCCCGCCTTGACGACCTCTGACCCACGCGATGCGTCCGCCCCCGATCCCCGCGCCCCCTTGCGGGAGGCCTTTGTGGAGGCCCATGGCTGGCCCCGCGCGGCGCTCCGCCCGCTGACGGCCGATGCCTCCACGCGCCGCTATTTCCGCCTCGTCGAAGGGGACCGGCGCGCCGTGCTCATGGACGCGCCCCCGGCGGCGGAAACGGCGGCCTGCCCCCCCGGGGCGACATGGGAGGAGCGGATTGCCCTCGGATACAATGCCCAGGCGCGCCTTGCCGGCCCGGAACCGCGCGCCTTCACGGGCGCCGCCGCCTGGTTGCGGGCCCAGGGCCTCAGTGCGCCGGACGTTTCGGCAGCGGATCATATCCAGGGGCTGCTGCTCCTCGAGGATCTGGGGGACGATCTCTTCGCCCGGGTCATCGAAGCGGGAACCCCGCCCCGCGCCCTTTACGAGACCGCGGTGGATCTTCTCGTTCACCTCCATGGCCGCGAGGCGCCGGACCGACTGGCGGTGGAGGATGGCTCCCATTGGCCCCTCCTCACCTATGACGCCCTCGCCTTGCGCGCCGAGATCGACCTGTTCCTGGACTGGTACTGGACAGCCGCGACCGAAGCATCATGCGTGCCCTCGGCCCTGCGCGCCGCCTATCACGCCGCCTGGGATCCGGTCCTCGCCTCGCTTGAGAACGCCCAACCGGTGTTCGTGCACCGGGACTATCATGCGGAAAACTTGGTCTGGCTGCCCGGGCGAACGGGCCCGGCCCGGGTCGGCCTGCTCGATTTCCAGGACGCCTTGCGCGGCCCCGAGGCCTATGACCTCGTCTCCCTGCTGACCGATGCCCGCCGCGATGTGGAGCCCTGGCTCGCCGAGGCCATGCTGGAGCGCTACAGCGCGGCCCGGCTCCAGGGCGGGATGCCCTTCGACGACGCGGCCTTCCGGTCGGCCTATGCCGTCGTTTCGGCCCAGCGCACGGCCAAGATCCTCGGCATTTTCGCCCGCCTGTGCTATCGGGACGGCAAGCTTCGCTATTTGGGTTTCATGCCGCGACTGTGGCGGTCCATGGACGAAGCCCTCGCCCACCCGGCACTCTCCTCCGTCGCCGGATGGTTTTCGGCCCATGTGCCCCCGGACCTTCGGGGCAACGCCCTTGCGGCTCGTGGGGCGCCCGGCCGGACCTGACCCGCCCTTCCCGTCCACCAGCCAAAGGACCCGCGCCATGGCCGAGACCCCATCGCCCCTTCCGCCCAAGGCTATGGTCCTCGCCGCCGGTCTGGGCACCCGGATGCGTCCGCTCACGGATGACCGACCGAAACCCCTGGTGCCCGTTCTGGGACGGCCTCTCATTGACCGGGTCCTGGACCGGCTCGCCGAAGCGGGCATCGCGGAGACGGTGGTCAATATCCACTACAAGGGCGCGATGCTGCGCGATCACCTGGCATCCCGCCGCACGGCGCCCCGGATCAGAATTTCCGACGAGACGGACGCCCTGCTCGACACCGGCGGCGGTGTCGTGAAGGCCCTCCCCCTGCTCGGCGGGGCGCCTTTCGTCACCTACAACGCGGACTCGATCTGGCTGGAGGCCAACGGACCGAACATCCCCCGGCTGATCGAACGCTTTGATTCCGACACCATGGACGCCCTCATGCTGATCGTCCCCCTGGTCAATTGCTGCGGCTTCGACGGCCGCGGCGATTTCACCATGGATGCGGATGGGCGCCTTGCCTGGCGTCCCAAGGGCGGCTTCGCCCCTTTCGCATGGACCGGGGTCCAGATGGTCAGCCCCCGGCTGTTCCGCGACCCGCCGCACGGGGCCTTTTCCACGCGCATCCTGTGGGACCGGGCCATGGCGGAAGGACGCCTGTTCGGACTGCGGCTCGACGGCTATTGGATGCATGTGGGCACGCCCCAGGGCGTGCTGGACGCGGAAGACCGGCTTCGCGAAGCGGGCGAGAACCCGGCGCCGGCCAGGGAGGGCCCATGACGACCCAACCCGCCGCCCTGTTCACCATTCCCGCCGGCCAGGCCTTTCTCCCAGCCCTCGTGAAGGGCATCACGGCCCGCTGGTACCGCACCACGGACGATCCCTTCGCCCTCACGCGCGTCACCCTGCTTTTGCCCACGCGGCGGGCGGTCCGGGTGGCCCGCAGCGCCTTTCAGGACTGGGCGGCGCAGACCGGCGGGGGCGTCGTGCTGCTGCCCCGCATCCAGCCCATCGGCGATGTGGACGAGGACGATCTTCTGGCGACGGACGGCCCCACGGGTGCAACGGATCTCGACCTCTGCCCGGAGGTGCCGGACCTGCGGCGGCGCCTCATCCTCGCCCAGCTCATCCAGCGCTGGCAAACGGCGCGGGCGCCGGGCCGGGACCGGGGCATCGCACCGGGCCAGGCCGCCCGGCTCGCCCGTGATCTCGGCGCCTTCCTGGACGAGGTGCAGACCGCCGAGGCCGATTTGGCGGGTCTCAAGACCCTGGCTCCGGACCGCTTCGCCGTCCATTGGCAGCATACGGTGCAGTTTCTCTCCATCCTGACCGACGCCTGGCCCGCCGTGCTCGACGAACAGGGTGTGATGGACCGGCAGATCCGCCGCGCCCGGCTGATCGATGCCCTGGCCCGGCGCTGGGAGGCGAGCCCGCCGACGGATCCCGTGATCGCGGCAGGCTCCACGGGCAGCGTTCCGGCGACCCGCCGTCTGCTCCAGGTCATTGCGGGCCTGCCCGAGGGTGCCGTCGTCCTGCCCGGTCTCGACCGGGGTATCGATTCGGATGTCTGGGCAAGCCTGGAGGACAGCCATCCGCAATACGGCCTGAGGGATCTGCTGGATGCCTTCGAGCGCATGCCGGATACGGTACCCCATTGGCCGGGGGCGGAGGATCGCGCGCCGCGCCAACGGCGCCTGCGGCTGATCAACGAGGCCCTGCGTCCGGCCGGCACGACCGATGGCTGGCTCCAGGTGAAGGATGGCATCGCGCCGCCCGAGGCGACCCGGGATCTGCACCGGATCGATGCGGCAACGCCCGCCGAGGAAGCCCGCGCCATCGCCCTCATCTTGCGGGAGACCCTGGAAACGCCGGAACGATCCGCGGCCCTCGTTACACCGGACCGGATGCTGGCCCGGCGGGTGCGCGAAGAATTGCGCCGCTGGCGGATCGACGTGGACGACAGCGCCGGCGATCCCCTGATGACAACGCCGCCGGCCGTCTTTTTGCGCCTGACGGCCAATGCTCTCAAGGCCGACTTCGCGCCGGTTCCGCTCCTCAGCCTACTGAAGCATCCACTTTGCCGTCTGGGCTTGGATGTGGGGCGGCGGGACTATCGTGTCGGCCTGCTCGACCGGAGCGTCCTGAGGGGCCTGCGTCCGAAGCCGGGCCTTGAAGGTCTGAAAACGGCGTTGCCCGACCGCCTGAGGGACCGGGACGGTGCACCCCTTCCCCAGGCGGAGGACCTCGCAGATCTGGTGGACCGCCTCGCGGCGGCCTTTGCGCCGCTGACGGCCCTGGCCGATGGCGCGGCCTATGACCTGAGCGCCTGGGCACTGGCCCATGCATCCGTCGGCGAGGCCCTGGCCCGTTCGGAAGCGGAGAATGACGGCGCGGAGCGGCTATGGCTCGGCGATGCGGGGGATGCCCTGGCGGCCGTGATGGCCGAGTTGACCGGGGACGGGTCCTTCGCGGAGGCGATCACGGTCACGGATTATCCGGCCCTGTTCGAGAGCCTGATCGAGACCATCGTCGTGCGCCCGGCCCGGCCGCGCCATCCGCGCCTGTTCATCTGGGGGCCCCTCGAAGCACGCCTTCAGCAGACGGATGTCATGATCCTGGGCAGCCTCAATGAGGGCACCTGGCCCGATGATCCGGGGGCGGATCCCTGGTTGAGCCGGCCCATGCGCTATAACCTCGGTCTGCCGTCGCCGGAGCGACGCATCGGCCAGGCGGCCCATGACTTTTCCCAGCTTTGCGGCGCGCCGACGGTCTATCTGACCCGGGCGGAAAAAGTGGACGGCACGCCCCAGGTCCCGTCCCGTTGGCTGTTGCGTCTTGAAAACCTGCTGAAGGGGGCCGGCCAGGCCGATGCGCTGGCGCCGTCTGCGGATTATTGCGCCCTCGCCCAGGCCCTCGACCGGCCTGACACCGTGGCGCGCAGCGCCGAGCCGCGACCCAAGCCTCCTGTGGAACACCGACCGACATCCCTGTCGGTCACGGAAATCGAGACCCTGATCCGCGACCCTTATGCGATTTACGCCAAGCATGTGCTGCGCCTGCGCCCCCTCGATCCTTTGGACCAGGCGCCGGGCCCGAGGGAACGGGGCATTTTCGTCCATGACCTTCTGGAGCGTTTCGTTGCCACCCATCGCGACACTCTGCCCGATGGGGCTCTCGAAGCGCTGATCGCCGAGGGCGAGCGCAGCCTGTCCCACATCCTGACCGACCCGGCCCAGCGCACCTTCTGGGGCCCGCGGTTCCGCCAGGCCGCCCATTGGTTTTTCGAGACCGAACGGGCCTGGCGGGAGAAGGCGGCGCCGCTGGCCATCGAAGTGGCCGGATCCTGGAGCGTTCCCGATACGGATGGGTTCACCGTGACCGGCCGGGCCGACCGCATCGACCGGCTGAGCGGCGGCTACGCCATCATCGATTACAAGACCGGTCAGCCCCCATCGCGCAAAGAGGTCGAGGCGGGCCTTGCGCCCCAGCTGGCGCTTGAGGCCCTGATGGTGGGGGCCGGCGCCTTCGAGAACGTGCCCGCAGGGCCGGTCGCGTGGCTGCGCTATGTCCCCTTCAAGGGCGGACGCTCCGCTGACAAGCCCGGCGACATCGCCGTCGGCGAGGACACCGTCTCCCAACTGTCCTATGACGCCGCCGTCGGTCTCGGCCAGCTTATCCGCCAATATGGGCGGCCCGAAACGCCCTACCGCCCCCGCCATATCCCGAAGCATGAGACATCCAAAGGCGATTACGATCATCTCGCCCGGGTGAAGGAATGGTCCGTGGACGTTGGAGGGGACGCATGAGTAAGGTGCTGAACATTCCCCAGCAGACCATCGACGCCCAGCACCGCGCCTCGGATCCGGCCCGGTCCTCCTGGGCTTCGGCCAATGCGGGCGCCGGCAAGACCCATGTGCTCACCTCCCGGGTGGCGCGGCTGCTCATTGCGGGGACGCCGCCGGCCCAGATTCTGTGCCTGACCTTCACCAAGGCCGCCGCCGCCCAGATGCTGAACCGCCTGTTCGGCCTGCTGGGACGCTGGTCCACCTTGTCGGATGCG
Source organism: Alphaproteobacteria bacterium (assembly GCA_050331455.1). Classification (GTDB taxonomy): domain Bacteria; phylum Pseudomonadota; class Alphaproteobacteria; order JAJFIK01; family JAJFIK01; genus CAYUYV01. The sequence goes on along the minus strand of JBHJGV010000016.1, from coordinate 46,012 downwards.
GACCTCGCGCCGGAACTCGAAAAGGTCGGTGCCGCCCTGAAGCCGGAGGATTTCGGCGCCGCACGGCGCCTGTTCGCCCGGGCCCTCGAAACGCCGGGCGGCCTGAAGATCCAGACCATCCACGCCTTTGCCCAGAGCGTGCTCTCCCGCTTCCCCCTGGAGGCGGGCCTCGCCCCCGGCTTCGAAGTGCTGGATGATATGGAGGCGGATGTCCTGTCGCGGGAGGCGCGGGACCGGATGTTGTGCGACGGCAAGGACCCGGCCCTGGCCGACGCGCTGGACCGGATCACCGAGATGTTGGAGGAGACGGGCTTCGACCAGATCCTCCGGGATTTGTTGAACACCCGGCTGACCCTCGAAGGCGCCCTGGACACAGGCGAAGCGGCGGCCGCGACGCGGGCCCGGGTCTTCAAGGCGCTGGGAATCACGCCGGGCACGGACGAAGACAGCCTGCGGCGGGCCGCCCTTGCTCCCGGCGTTCTGCCGGAGGATATCCTGCGCCGGGCCTTGGGCGCGCTCCAAGGGGGATCAAAACGGGACCTTGAGCAGGCCGAAAAACTCTCGGGCTTTCTGGCCGCCGAAGACCGCTTCGACGCGTATAACCTTTACAAAAGCGCCTTTCTGACGGTCGATGGCGATCCCAAGACCGTCAATTTCCTGATGACGGCGAAGACCCAGAAGGCCTTTCCGGGTCTCATTGACGATCTCCTTGCGGAGCAGGATCGGATCATCGCGTTGGAGCAGCAGGTCAAGGCCGCCGTCTGTGCCCGGAACAGTGATGCCTTAATCACCGTCGCGTCCCGCTTCTACCGGCTGTATCGCGAGGCGAAGACCCGGCGCGGCGTCCTCGACTTCAACGACCTGATCGACCATGCCCGGGCCCTGCTCCGCGACGAGGGCGCCGGCGCGTGGGTCCATTACAAGCTCGACCAGGGCATCGACCACATCCTTGTGGACGAGGCCCAGGACACGAGCCCGGCGGCCTGGGAAATCATCCGCCGTCTTGCGGACGAATTCTTCGTCGGGGCCAGCGCCGCGGACGACAAACGCACCATCTTCGCCGTGGGCGACGAAAAACAGTCCATCTACAGCTTCCAGGGCGCCGAACCGGCCGGTTTCGAGCGCACCCGGGCCCATTTCGAGGCCGCCACCGCCGCCGGCCACCGGCCCTGGGGTCCGGTGTCCCTGAGCCTGTCCTTCCGGTCGGCTCCGGACATTCTTCAGGCGGTCGATCTCGTCTTCGCCGATGCCGAAAGCGCCGCCATGGTCTCGGCCGGTGGCACGCCGGTGCGCCACGATCCCCTGCGGGTGAATGCCCAGGGTCTGGTGGAGGTCTGGCCGGTCTTCGAGGCGGAGGACGCGGAAAAACCCGATCCCTGGACCGCGCCCGTGGACAAGACGCCCGCGGCAAGCCCACCGGCCCGGCTCGCGGCGCGTCTGGCCGGCCTGATCGCGGGCTGGATCAGGGACGGGGAATGGCTGGCGCGGCTGGGCCGCCCGGTCGAGCCCGGCGATATTCTGATCCTGGTCCGCCGGCGGACGGATTTCGTGACTCTGCTGACGCGGGAACTGAAAACCGCAGATGTGCCCGTGGCCGGTACGGACCGCCTGTCCCTTACGGACCATATTGCGGTCATGGACCTCATGGCGCTCGGGCGCTTCGCCCTTCTGCCCGAGGACGATCTGACCCTCGCCACCGTGCTGAAGGGCCCACTGATCGGCCTTAGCGAGGACGATCTTTTCGCCCTCGCCCAGGGCCGGACGGGCCGCCTGTGGACTGCCCTCAAAGAGCGTGTTGAGGAGCACCCGGACTGGCGCGAGGCCGCCGACCGGCTGCGGTCGGTGCGCGATATGGGGCGACGGCGTGCGCCCTTCGACTTCTATCACTGGCTGCTTTCGGAACAGGGCGGCCGGCGGGCCCTGCTGGCGCGCCTGGGCCCGGACGCCGCCGACCCCATCGAGGAATTCCTGACCCTGGCCGCAACCGAAGAGGCGCGCGGCGTGCCGGATCTCACCAGCTTTCTCGATCGTCTGGAGCGCAGCCCGCCCACCATCAAACGGGACATGGAGACCGGAGACCGGGTCGGCGGGGAAGTCCGCATCATGACGGTCCATGGGGCCAAGGGTCTGGAGGCACCCATCGTAATCCTGCCCGACACCTGCACGATGCCCGATGGTAAGCAGGATTCGAAAATCCTGACCGATCCCGATGCGGAGGACGGCACGCCTCCTGCCCTGTTCTGGTGTCCGAGCAAACCGGAGGATCCCGAGCCGGCCGCCGCCGTGCGGGAGCGCCTGTCGGCGCGGCGAGAGGCGGAATATCGGCGTCTGCTTTACGTGGCCATGACGCGGGCGGAGGATCGGCTCTATGTCATGGGCTATGGGGGTAAAAGAGCCCGGCCGGAGGCCTGCTGGTACAATCTCGTGCACGGGGCCCTGGCTCCCCATGCCAGTGCCTTTGACCTGGGGGAGCATGACCTCGGCAATCTCGGCGATGGGCTGCGCCTCGGAGCGCCCGACCCGAAGCCGGAGCGACCGGTCGAGACCGCTTCATCGCCCGCGGTCGAGACCCCGACATGCCTGCCGGAGTGGACCCGGCGGCCGGCGGCGGCGGAACCGGCGCCGGGCATCAGCCTTGCACCCTCCCATTTGACGGCCACGGACGATCCCGACACGCCGCTGCCGGCCCTGCCCCCGGCGGACCGTGTGCCGACGGATCGCTTTCGCCGGGGCCGCCTCGTGCACAAGCTGCTCCAGGTGCTTCCCGATCTTGCGCCGCAGACATGGCGGGACACGGGCGCCGCCTTTCTTGCCCATCCCGCCCATCGCCTGCCTTTGGATGACCAGGGCCCCCTGCTGGAGGAGGTCTTGGGCGTCATGGAGCACCCGGAATTTGCCACCCTGTTCGCGCCGGGCAGCCAAGCGGAAGTGCCCCTGGCGGGAACCGTGCCCCTGCTCGGTGACGCAGTCGTGATCGACGGCCAGATCGACCGACTGGTGGTCACGGACACCCGGGTCCAGATCGTGGACTACAAGACCAACCGGCCGGCGCCCACGGCGCTGTCCGGCGTCTCGGACCGCTATGTCGTGCAAATGGCGCTTTACAGAGCCCTGTTGACGCAGGTTTTTCCGGGACACACCGTGGACTGCGTGCTGCTGTGGACCGCAGGGCCCCACGCCATGCGGGTGCCCGACCAAGATCTCGACCAGGCCCTCGAGCGGCTGGCCCGACGCCGCGAGGGTCGGCGCAAACCGGGCTCCGGCGCCCCAGGCGGGGCCCGTCCGGGTGCGCCTTGACGCCGCTTTCGGGCACGCTTACCTGTGTGAGCATGTCAACGGCCACACGCGGCGCAGGCTCGGCTCCTGGGCGGCAAGACATTTCGTGACAAGAGCGTAAACCGTGCCCGGACTGCTTTACCGCGCCAACAGCCCCATGCCCGCGAAAGAGGAGGGTTCTCCCATGGCAACCATGAAAATCACCGACACATCCTTCGACAGCGATGTTCTGAACGCCAATACGCCCGTTCTTGTTGATTTCTGGGCGGAGTGGTGCGGCCCCTGCAAACAGATCGGCCCGGCTCTTGAGGAGATCGCCTCCGAAATGGAAGGCAAGCTGACCGTCGCCAAGCTGAACATCGACGACAACACCATGACCCCGGGCAAATACGGTGTGCGCGGTATCCCCACCCTGATGATCTTCAAGGATGGTCAAGTCGCCGCCACCAAGGTTGGCGCTCTGCCGAAGAGCAAAATCGTCGAATGGATCGAAGAGTCGATCTGACCCTCCTCGTCATCTCTGGATCGAGCCAGACGGCCCGATTGCCCAAAGAAAGGCCGGCATCCGACTTGGGGATGCCGGCTTTTTTTTGCCCGGCAACACGATGGCCGAGACCGGCGCACGATCGATCGGGTTTTTGATATCAACGCGAGCCCCTGGGCTGCTTTGCGAAATCCGCCGTGAGGGTCCGTCGCCCGTCCTTCAACAGGCCGGACGTTTAGTGGTGACGATTGGGACCGGGAAGCCATTTCAGGCCGTACTTGGGCGCCATCGGCAGGGCTGAGCCACACGCGACCGCGAGGCAGCGGTGCCGGTTCACGGATCGATTGCGACCACCAGACCCACGGCGACCCGGGCCGCATTTTCAGCCGCGAGGGGATGATAGTTTATGTACTCATGGTCTCCAGGCGGAGCAGGCTGGACGCGATCCGAGATCGAGCGGACGGCGATGAAGGGCACGCCATTGGCGCGGGCGACAATGGCAATGGCCGCGGTTTCCATTTCCAGGATCGAGGCACCGAAGGTTTCCCGCAAATAGGTCCCGAAGGCGATATTGTCCATGAACACGGAGCCAGACACGCCGGCCTCGGCGAAGCGCACCTCCGGGGTCCTGTCCACACAGATCTCGTCCGCAAAGCAGGGTGCAAGGATGATGTCGCTCGCGGTACGACGGGCCAGATCCGACAGCTCCTGGTCGATCGGGAACCAGAACTGCTCCTCGGATGCACCGGATGCGGAGGGAAGCGGTCGGGCCTCGCGGGGGGCCATGAAGTCAAATGGCGCGAAGGTCAGCGGACGGCCCAGGGGGCTCATCGTCGGCGGGGGACCGTCCGCCTCCCGCAAGAAGAACATTTCGTTGTATTTGCCCCATTGCTCCGCAATCACCACGTCACCGATGCCGAGATCCGGGTCCAGGCCGGCGGCAGTACCCGACACGATGATCGCGCGGACCGGATAGGTGTCCAGGGCCCATTGGGTGGTCATGGCCGCATTGACGATGCTGACGCCGGAATGGAGCGCCACCACATGCACGGCCCCGACGCGGCCCTCCACGGCCACCGACGGGCCGATTTCGTTCACGACGGGATTTTCAACGCGGCGGGCGACCGCCTCGAACTCTGCGCCCGTGGCGGAGATGATCAACAGACGTTCGGGCGCGCCCTCGGCGCTCCGGCTGTGATCGGGTGCCGGTCCTGCACAGCCGGCCAGCACCGCCCCAAGAACCGAAAATGCCAAGATCCAGAACCGGGCCATCAGACGTCTCCCCTGCCCCGCCGACCCCGTCCGCATTCCGGACCCGGCGGCGGGGCAGTTGTCAAAAGTCCACCGCCACCAAAGGCACCGGGCGCGCAACATCCTTGAGGGTCGCATCACCCAGGGGCCGGATGCGGGCTTCGGGAGGCACCGGCAGGACCTCCACCAGGTCGCGGGAGGCGACGACGGTTTCGTTGATCGCCTTGGCGTGGGCCTCCATGCGCGAGGCGGTGTTCAGGGTGCCGCCCAGAAAGACGATCTCGCGCTTGGCCCCGCCCATCTCGCCCACCACCACGGGCCCCATATGGAGAATGGCCCGAAACCGGGGCGCGAGGCCGAAATCCCGTTCGAAGGCCGGTGCGCAGGACCGGGTCAGCTCAAGGGCATCGCGCACGGCCCGCAGACAGCGTCCCCGCCGCATCCCGCTTGCCGCCGGCCATTCGGCGATAATCTCGTCGCCCACATAGGCATGGATGCGCCCGCCCTGTTCCAGAATCGCCGGGCTGACGGTCTGGATGAACCGGTTGAGGAAACTGTGATAGCGCAGATTGCCGAGCTGTTCGGCGGCCTTGGTCGAGCCCACAAGGTCGATCAGCAGGAAGATCCGGTCCTCCTCCCGCGGACGGTGATAGCGCCCGAGCAGGAAATTGAGCAACACCCCCCGACCGAGGAGATCGTTCAGGGAAAAAGTCAAAGTAAAGACGACCGAGATTGCCAGGCTGAACAGGATGTCTCGCACGCTCGTGCTGCCAGCAGTGAACGCGTCCGCACTGAACGCAGGCGCAAAGGGCAGCGCGCCCATTAGGAAACTCGATACCCCGAGCGCCAGCATGGCGAGGACGACATAGCCGGTGGCCTTGACCAGAAGAAAGATGATGAAAGGGCGGGCCGTGATGGCCATACCCAGGCGCCCCCGAACCACCAGCAACTCAAAGGACGCCACGAACAGACAGACCAGGAAGCCTGCCACGGCGCCCCGGAACGGCAGGACTTCACTGCCGGACGCGCCCGCATATGCAAAGCCGATGGCCGCGCTGATCGCACAGGCCTGGGCAATCGTGATCAGCTTGCGGAGAGTCTTTTCCCTCATGGGGCGGATGGATCCGCGCCGGACCGGTTTGCGTCACCGGGCTCAGGGGCGCGGCGTTCGAAGCGGGTCTGTTCGGAAAAGCCGCTGTTCTCCCCGAAGCCGAAGGGATCGTCGTCGTCTTCATAGGGATCGCCGCCCGCATCCTCAGCAGGCAGGTCCGGCTTGCCGTCGTCGACACCGTCGGCATTGGTTGCCGTGACAAGGGCGTAAACGTCGTAAAGGCCCTGGCCACCGGCGACCACGAAGGCAATCAGGCCGAGGGCCGCCCCGCCGCGCAGGGCACCCATGGCCCAACTTTCCGGCCACAGCCAGAACAGGGCGGGCACAACGGCGAACAGGGAGGTCAAGGCCTTGGCCCGCGTCCGTTCCGCCATACGCGGTCCAAACACAAGGCGCCGGCCTTCGAGGCTGCGGATGAGGAAGTAAAAGCCCGCCAGAAGGCTCGCGACGGCCGCCAGGGCGATCCAGGCACCGATCCGGGACAGTGTGCCCTCGACGCCCCCGGCCGACCAATTGTCCATGATCCAAACGATGGGGCTCTGCCGATCAAGCAGCAGGAACGAAACACCGACCCCCACCGCAACGATGACGGCGAGACGAGCCAGAATATAGGCCAGGGCTGCGCCGATGGCTTTCAGGGTCTTCATGGGACAAATGCCCTCCACGGATCCAGGAGCGGGCCGGCGCCGCACATGACCGACGGGGAAGCGCAATCGGTCCCATGCCGGGGGTCAGCCCCCCAAAGAGGCCGCTTCCCGCGCAAGACGTTCGATCCGATCCCACCCCTTTTCGGCCACCACGTCGCCGGGCACGACCCAGGATCCCCCAACACACATCACATTGTCGAGGGCAAGATAGGTGGCTGCATTTTGAAGGCCGATCCCGCCGGTGGGACAGAAGCATGCCTTGGCGAAGGGTGCTCCCAACGCCTTCAGGGCCGGGGCGCCGCCGCTCGCCTCGGCGGGAAAGAACTTGAACGTGTCAAGGCCCGCTTCGAGACCCATCATCAGTTCCGAGGCCGTGGCGACGCCGGGCAGCAGGGGAATCGGGGCCTGGACCGCCGCTTCCAAAAGGGACGGCGTCAGGCCCGGACTAACCGCGAAGACGGCACCGGCCTCGGCGGACCGGGCAAGATCGGCCTCGCTCAGCACCGTCCCGGCCCCAAGCAGGAGGCCCGGCACGGCCTTGGCGATCCGTTCCAGGGCCTCGAAGGCGGCGGGCGTGCGCAAGGTCACCTCGATGCGGGGCACACCGCCCGCCATCAAGGCCTCGGCGATGGGCACAGCGGTTTCAGGGTCTTCAATCGTGACGACGGGCAGAAGGCCCGCGCCGGTCAGGGCTTCACGAAGGGTCATGCGCCCCTCCTCTTTCTGGGCGGCACTCTGGGCAGCACTGGTCAGGACCATGGCTCAGCTCCCGAACAGCACGCTGGCGCCCTCGGTGGCATCGGTGACCGCTGCCCGGAACGATCCGAACAGCTCTCGGCCCAGGCCGGGTTTGGCGTCCGGCGGCATCAACGGCTCCCGGGCCGCAAGGGTTTCGGCGTCCACCTGGAGGGTCAGGGTGCCGGCCCTGGCATCGATGCGGATGATGTCCCCGTCCCGGACCCGGGCGAGCGGTCCGCCGGCGGCCGCCTCCGGCGCCACATGGAGGGCGGCCGGGGTCTTGCCGGAAGCGCCGGACATGCGCCCGTCCGTCAGCAGGGCGACCTTGTAGCCCCGATCCTGCAGCACGCTGAGCGAGGGGGACAATTTGTGCAACTCGGGCATGCCATTGGCGCGCGGTCCCTGGAAAACCACCACGGCCACATGATCCCGGTCGAGCCGACCCGCCTTGAAGGCGTCGAGGAAATCCTCCTGATCCGTGAACACCGCCGCCGGCGCCTCGACGATCCGGTTTTCCGGCGCCACGGCCGACGTCTTGATGATGGCCTGTCCCAGATTGCCCGTGAGGATCCGGATACCGCCCTCGGCGTCGAAGGGATCCTCCGTAGACCGTAGGATTTCCGTATCGAGGGACGCCGTCGGGCCATCGCGCCAGGCCAGGGTGCCATCCTCCAGATAGGGCTCCCGGGCATAGGCCCTGAGGCCGTCGCCCGCCACGGTGCGCACATCGGTGTGGACAAGGCCGGCCCCGATGAGATCGCCCACCAGAAAGGCCATGCCACCGGCGGCGTGGAAATGGTTCACGTCGGCCGAGCCGTTGGGATAGAGGCGGCACATGAGGGGCACCACCGCGGACAGGTCGGCAAAGTCCTCCAGGGTGACAATGATGCCGGCCGCCCGGGCCATGGCCGGGATATGCAGCACATGGTTCGTGGACCCACCGGTGGCGAGCAGTCCGACCATGCCATTGACCACGGCCCGTTCGTCGATGACATCGGCCAGTACGGTCTGGTCATTGCCGGGCCGGGCGAGATCGACGGCGCGGGTGGCCGTGGCGCGGGTCAGGGCGTCGCGCAGGGGCGTGTCCGGATTGACGAAGGCCGTACCCGGAATATGCATGCCCATCAGTTCCATGAGCATCTGGTTGGAATTGGCCGTGCCGTAGAACGTGCAGGTGCCGGGGCTGTGATAGGATTTCGACTCCGCGTCGAGCAACTCCGCCCGCCCGATCTTGCCTTCGGCATACAGGGCGCGGATCCTGGCCTTTTCCTTGTTGGGAAGGCCGCTGGGCATGGGGCCGGCCGGCGCGAAAAGAATCGGCATATGGGCGAATTTCAAGGCTCCGATCATCAGGCCGGGGACGATCTTGTCGCATACGCCGAGGCAGATACCGGCGTCGAACATATTGTGCGAAAAGGCCACCGCCGTCGCCATGGCGATCACATCCCGGCTGAAAAGGGACAGCTCCATGCCCGGCTGGCCCTGGGTGACCCCATCGCACATGGCCGGCACACCGCCGGCGACCTGAGCCGTCGCGCCGGCCTGCCGGGCGGCCTCCTTGATGAGGTCCGGATAGGTCTTGAGCGGGGTGTGGGCGGAAAGCATGTCGTTATAGGCCGTGACGATGCCAATATTGACGGCCTGATCCGTCCGCAGGCGCAGCTTGTCGCCCGCCGGAGCGCCCGCAAAGCCATGGGCGAGATTTCCGCAGGACAGGGATCCGCGTCCCGGGCCCGCCCGGCGCTGGGCGTCCATATGGGCCAGATAGTCGTTACGGCTGTCGCGGCTGCGCTCAATAATCCGCTCCGTAACGGTCTTCAGAGTATCATGCAATGGTCTTCTCCCTGAATGTCTTGTTGGCCAATGGCTGGGTGGGTCCCGGTCCATACCGGGATCTGTTTTTCCTTATGCGGACCAGAAGATCGTCAGGGGTGCTCGATCCTGCTCCAGGACCGCGCGCACAGGCAGGGCGCAGGGTGGCGCCTTCGCGGCGGTCGCCGTCTCCAGCACCGTCTTCTTGTCGGCCCCGGTGACCATGAGGATCACCGCGCGGGCGTCGAACAGGGCGCCGGCCGTGAGGCTGATCCGGGCGAAGGGGGCATTGTCCGGCAAGGGATCGGGTACGATGGCGCAGACCGTGTCCGGACCCGCCGGATCGAGGGCCGCCTCGACACCGTCCGCCCGGGGAAAAAGAGACGCGACATGACCGTCTCCCCCCATGCCCAGCATGACCACATCGAAGGGTCGGCCCACGGCGGCAAGATCCCGGGCCACGTCGCCCAAGGTCTCCGATGGGGTCGACCCCGGCCGTTTCAGCGACACGAAACGCGCGGCCGCCGCTTTGTCCGTCAGCAAGTGCCGACGGATGAGGGCGGCATTGCTGTGGGGATCGGCCTCGTCGACGAAGCGTTCGTCCGTGAGCGTGACCGTCACCCGTTCCCAGGCGAGATCTGCGGTGGACAACCGTTCGAAGACCGGCACCGGCGTGTTGCCGCCGGGCACGACCAGGGATGCGCTTCCCCGCGCCGCCACAGCGGCCCGGAGCGCAGCGACGATGTGCGCCGCCACGATGGCGGCAAGGGCGTCCCGGTCCGGCGCGTCATGCCAGGTCGGCGAGGGGCCAGTCGGTTCCCTTGTCTGTGTGCTGCCCATGGGACCTCACTCCTCAGTCGTTCCAGTGATGGCCGTTGCGTTCCACCAGGGCGGTCGAGCCGCCCGGGCCCCAGCTTCCGGCCGAATAGGGCTGGACGGCCATGCTGGTGCGGCTCCAGCCCTCAATGATGCCGTCGATGAAGCCCCAAGCGGCTTCGGTCTCGTCGCGATGGACGAAATGTTGGGTCTTGCCGTGGATGGCGTCCAGCAGCAACCGTTCATAGGCAATGCGCTGGCGCGGGCGCTCCGCCTTGAAGGCCTCGGACAGGCTCAGGCTCAGGGGCAGGCGCTTGAGGCGCATGGGCCCCTCGCTGATGCCCGGCATTTTGTTCATGATCTGCAGCGAGACTTCTTCTTTGGGCTGAAGGGTCAGCACGAGACGGTTCGCCATGACCTGATCCGCCGTGAAGGCCGAATGGGGCACGTCCCGGAACTGGATGATGATATCCGTGCGCCGGTCCGCCATGCGTTTGCCGGTCCGTAGATAGAAGGGGGTTCCGGCCCAGCGCCAATTGTCGATATCCACCCGTAGTGCGGCGAAGGTCTCCGTATCGCTGACCTCGCCGCCGGTCTCCTCCGTATATCCAGGAACCGACTTGCCGCCGACAATGCCGGCCGCATATTGCCCGCGCGCCGTTGAGGTCTGGATTGCGGCCCCCTCGATAGGCCGTAAGGAGCGCAAGGTCTTGATCTTTTCCGAGCGCAGAGCATCCCCGTCGAGGGCCGAGGGCGGTTCCATGGCCACGAGACAGAGCAGTTGAAGAAGATGGTTCTGCATCATGTCCCGCAGCGCGCCGAACTCGTTGTAATAGGACCAGCGATTCTCCACACCCACCGTTTCCGCAACGGTGATCTGCACATAGGCGATGTTGACGCTGTTCCAGATCGGCTCGAACAGGCGGTTGGCAAAACGCAGGGCGATCAGGTTCTGCACCGTCTCCTTGCCCAGATAATGATCGATGCGGAAGACCCGATGTTCCGGAAACACCCGGGCGATGGTGTCGTTGGTCGCCCGGGACGTGATGAGATTGCGTCCCAGGGGCTTTTCCACGATGACCCGGTTGGTCCCATTGATCATGTCCGTCTGGGCAAGGTTATCGCAAATGGGACCGAACAATGTGGGGGACGTGGAGAGGTAGTAGGCGATGCCCCGCCGGTCCCCCACGCAGCGCTTCAGGGACTCGAATGTCTGCCGGTCGCCCGCATCGACCTGGCAATAGCGCAGCCTGTTCTGGAAGCCACTCCAGACGCCATCGTCGAAGGAATTGCCGGCGTGGTTCCGCACGGCCTCCTGCACCATTTCAACAAAGGCATCCCGCGTCTGGGCGCCCCGGGCCGCGCCAATAATGATGAAATCGTCGGGGAGGAAATTCTCCAGGTCGAGATAGTACAATGACGGATAAAGCATGCGCAGGGCGAGATCCCCGGTGCCTCCGAAAATGACCAATCCGTCGGACGGCGATGGGGAGTCTGAGCGACGCGAAGCGGCCATAGGGCAAGGTCTCCTCATCTCTTCCCGAAAGGCTCCCCGGCTGCGGGAGCGCCCCGGTCATCCAGCCGGGGTCGGGCCCAATCGATCCTAGTGGAGCGGCTCTGACACATGATGCCCACTGCATGGCCCGCTCATTACTCAAGCGTCAGAGCCCGAAGCGCCGCTAGAAACAAAAAAGCTTGCTCGTGGTTCTTATGGCCGAACCATTTGCCGCTGAGCGCGCCGCAAGTGGGATGCAAATGTCTCGGCCGAACCACGAGGCCAACCGCCGGTTTGTCGGCGCTGGCCGTGTTGCCTCGTGCCCGGGGCCTTGTGGAAGGTGGATCCGGATTGATGCCACCCATAGGCTCGCAGAATGGCAGAGTCTGGCGAAAAGGGATGCCAGCGAAAGGGTTAACCGCCCCTTCACCGCGCTTTTGCCTTGGTCGGGCGGCCGTGGTCGGACGCCTTTGACGCGATAGATGGGGGGAAAGCCGCCTGGAAAAAGGCCGCCGGGTCGAATCCGGCCGCTTCGAGGCCGGATCGGGCTCATCAGATCGGCCGTTCGACACGCATCCCGGCGAGGGGAATGGCTTGTCCTACGACGCAGACGGTTGAGTCCGTGCGCGCGGCACGCTCGTCCCTCAAATGTCAGAGCCAAAAGCGCCACACGAACCGCTGGGGATCAGAAATCAATGCCCCGCTTAGCCTTGATGCCGGCCTGAAACGGGTGTTTGACCTCGCCCATTTCACTGACCAGGTCGGCATAGGCCATGAGGTCCGGCTTGGCGTCACGCCCGGTCAGGATCACGCTCGTGCGGGCCGACCGGCCTTCGAGGCCCGTCAAGACCGTCTCGACACGGAGATAGTCGTAACGCAGGGCGATGTTCACCTCGTCGAGGACCACGAGATCGTATTCACCGCTCGCCATCATGGCGGCGCCTTTGGCGAAGGCCGCTTCCGCAGCGGCGCGGTCCTGGTCGAGATCCTGGGTGTCCCAGGTAAATCCGTCCCCCATGGTGTGCCAGGTGACGGTGTCGGGAAAGCGCTGGAAGAACTGGCGCTCGCCGGTGATCCATTTGCCTTTGATGAATTGGACAATGCCAACCCGCTGGCCCCAGCCCAACGCCCGCGCAACGACACCGAACGCCGAACTCGATTTGCCCTTTCCGTTTCCGGTGTAGACGAGCACGAGCCCGCGATCCGCCTCCTTGGCCGTTGCCGTTTTGGCGTCCTGTTCGGCTTTCACAGCCTCCATCCGCGCCTTGTGGCGGGCCTGGGGGCTGTCGCCGTCTTGCTCGGGTGCATCCGTCATGGCAGGTCCTTCCGGTCGGGAAAACGGATCGGATCGTTAGTCCCGCCAGGCCGCCCCGGTCAAGGCTTCGATTTTCTCGATCAGGAGTTTCGCGTCGATCGGCTTCGAGATGTAATCATTCATCCCGCCACGGATGTATTTTTCCTTGTCCCCTTTCATGGCATGGGCCGTGATGGCAATGATAGGGATGGCGCTTTTGGGATCGTCCAGATCGCGGATCCGCCGGGTGGCCTCCAGGCCGTCCATGCCGGGCATGCGGACATCCATCAATACCAGGTCGAATTCATGATCGATCACCCGGCCCACCGCTTCAATGCCGGTGGAAACGGCCGTGATCGCCACGCGGGACTGGCCGTAAATGGCGTGGAGGACCGCGCGCATGACCGCAAGATTGTCGGGCGCGTCCTCGGCCACCAGAATGCGCAGGCGGGTGTCGTCGCTGCGTGCGGGGCTGGGTGCGGGGTCCTGCTCGGGCTCCCCGTCCCGATCGACCATCGCCATACGGATCGTGACCCAGAACGCCGAGCCCTGATCCGGGGTGCTTTCCACACCGATTTCGCCGCCCATGGCTTCCACGATGCCCTTGGCAATGGCAAGGCCCAACCCGCTGCCCCCATAGGATTTCGCGGAACGCAATTCCACGAGACCGAAGCGGGTGAACAGGCGTTCCTGATCCCGTTCCGTGATCCCGACGCCGGTGTCTTCCACCGTGAAGGTGCAATCGATGAAGCCGTCCTCGACCTCCTCCTGATTGACCCGCACGGCAACCGAGCCGGAGGGCGTGAACTTGATCGCATTGCTGACGATATTCATCAGGACCTGGCGGATGCGTTCGCTGTCCCCGTAAAGCCGGTCATAGAGCACGCCGCTGAGATCGAGGTGCAGGTCGAGGCCTTTCTGAGCGGCGATGGGCCGCCACATGGCCGAGGCCCGGCCCATCAGGTCCACAAGGTCGAAGGCGTCGGACTGCACCTTCAACGCCCCGGTTTCGATGAGGGAGATGTCCAGAATATCATTGACCAAGGTCAGCAGATTACGCCCGGAGTCTTTGATGACGTTGAGATAGTCTTTCTGGACCGGCGACAGGGATTGATCCGTCAGCAGCACCTGGGCCATGCCGAGCACGCCATTGAGGGGCGTGCGCAATTGGTGGCTCATCCGTGCCAGGAAATCGGATTTGATCTTCAGCCGGGCGCGAGCATGGGTCAGGTCCTGCTGCAATTCGGCGGGACGCGCGGCCAGCGCCGTCACATCCGTCAGTGTACCCAGAAACGTTTTGGCCCGTCCGTCGCGTCCCCGCGCCGTCACGGCGCCGCGGGCCAGGAAGACCTTCTCGCCGCCACACCCGTTTTCGAGCCGGATTTCCCGCTCGAACCGATTGCCGGGGCCGGCCACGACGCCATCGAGGGCGCGGCGCAGATCGGCGCGCTCGCCCTCCGGCACCAAAGCGGTGAAGGCCCCGATCCCGCCCTGGGCCGAGTGGCCGGGGCGACCCAACCGGGCATGGAGCCGACCCAGATCCTCCACCCAGTCATCGGCGACGTTCCAGTCCCACAGCCAGAAACCAGAATCGTCCGTCGCCTGTCGTAAGCGCGCCTCAAGACCGCCGAGCCGCGCGGTGAGCGCGCTTTCTTCCTTCCGGAGCGCCGTGACCCGGGCCTGAAAGTCCGCAAGGGTCTCTTCCTGAAGGGCGCGATCGATCCGCTCCCCGGCCATGGCCGCGAGACGGGCCAGGGATGTGATGACCGGCTCCGTCAGATCCACCGCGTCTTGGAACAGGACGCAGAGGGCACCGACGGCATGGCCCCCGACGGCGGTGATCGGAGCACTGACACAGGTGACGAAGGCGTGCGGCCCGGTGACGAGGGGATTGCCCGAAAAGCGGGGATCCTCGGCCGCATTGGAGAAGGTGACAACATGGCCGCCCTTGATCGCCTCATGGCAAAAGGATCCGGCCCGGGATATTTCCGGACACGCGCAGCCGCGATGGCAGACCATCCGGAGCGTGTCTTCTTCGACGAGCGAAATGGCGCCCATGGCAGCCCCGGTCAGCGCCACCGCTACTTCAACGAGATCATCCAATTGGTCAGGTGTCACCGCATCACTCATCAGGATGCGGCGCACTGCCGACAAGCGCGCCTTTTCATCGCCGTTGTGTTCGATAACCCGTCCCATCGACGATCCACAGGGTAATGAAAGCCCAATTCCAGGCGACACTCGAACGGCCCACACAAAAATGCATGGCCCATCATGACTGAAAGGCTACTTCAATGTCCCTGCGTATTGGAAGGGTAAAACTGCGGTCGGACACCACCGGACCCGCATCCCACCGTTCACCGCCACGGTCCGCAGACATAATCGTCCGTCCCAAGCAGGGTGCAGCGGCGCAGGCGCCCGCCTTCCGCATGCCAGACCGAGACACCTTCCGGATCCGACGGTTGCAGAGCCACTGTATTGGGCCCGGGGGGATTGGCCGAGGCTGGCGGCCGCGAGGCCAGAAAAGAAAGCGCAGCCAGGGCGAGGATCGCTGTGCCATACACTTTTGCAGATCTCGGCATTGTCAGTCTCTCCCTTGGGAATAGGGCGTGCCCGTTGTGACTGAGACGGAATTTCCGATGGCGGCGGCCGTTGCCGTCACCGATCCGCTCACACTTCCCACAGCAAGAGTGCCATGGGCCTGGGTCAGCGCCTGGTTGCGTTGAAGGGTCCGGAGCCGCAGCGTTCTTTCCTGGCCGCCGGTCGCGATGCCGAGGCTGTTGGCCAGGGCCGCCGTGGTGGCCGCCACATGGCCGCCGACGCCGAGTGCGGATAAAACCATGAATGCCGAAGGGTCATAGGCAGCCTGCTGAATGGAATGGACGGCAATCCGGTCCGCCTCACCCACATCGAGCGACGCACTGTTGCCGAGCGCTGCCGAAGTGAGATCCACATCGCCGGCAAGGCCCTCCGCCTCGACGGCAAGGCGGGACTCCGAGCCCCATTGAAAGGCCTGGCTGTTGTGCAAATCCGTGTCGCCATCCAGCGCCGCGGTGAGCGAGTTGGCGATTGACGCCGAAGTCGCCGAAAGATCGCCGGCGATGTCGCCCGCCACCACCGAGGTCGTGCTGCGAATCCGTCCCCAATGGGTCGATTGCTCGCTTACGATCGATCCTGCACCGTCAATCGTGACGGATGCGGAGTTTCCCACGGCCGCCGTCACCACTTCGAGATCGCCGGCCATTAACACCGCCGTC
The DNA here is from genome assembly GCA_050331455.1 of Alphaproteobacteria bacterium. Classification (GTDB taxonomy): domain Bacteria; phylum Pseudomonadota; class Alphaproteobacteria; order JAJFIK01; family JAJFIK01; genus CAYUYV01. The sequence goes on along the minus strand of JBHJGV010000016.1, from coordinate 29,834 downwards.
CCATCGCTGACCGCGGTGGCATGGCGCCAGCTCTCCTGGACGCTCTTCAACTGGGCATCATGCCCAAGCTCGGCGCCGAGGGAATTGAGCAGGGACGCGGCCGTCAAGCGCCCATCGCCGTCGATCTCTTCCGCAACGAGCCGTGTTTCGGCCGTGCCGTCGTCCCGGTTCACCTGACGGGTGTGCACCGCGTCGTGACCGGCAAAGGCTACCACGGGAACACTGAGAGCCAGCGGCACAAGGGAGGGGATCAGACGGCGCAGGGCCGAAGGATCTGCGGGCATGAGGACGGAGCGCATGGCACACCTCGCGGCAGTAGAGGGTCGGACGATTTCCTTACGGAGCGGACGGTCCCGGCCACCGCACAGGGCGGCCGGGACCTTGGACCCCGATCAATCGTTGAGGAGATTGCTGACAGTCAGGCTGTTGCCGATTGCAGCGGCGGTCGCATCGACCCCGCCGGTGTTCTTCAGGTCCAGATTGGCAACGGCCTTGATGTGAGCCCGGTTATCCTGGGTGGCGTTGACCTCTGTGACCACGGTCGAGGGCAATGTGGTGACGCTGAGCGAGTTGCTGATAGCGGCAGCCGTCGCCGCCACATCGCCCACGCCGCTGCCCTTGAAGTCGATTTCCGCCTTTGGATTGTTATCGCGGCTGCGGCGCTGTACGGCGTCGATATCCGCATAGTCCCCGCCTTCAACAGTGATGGTGGCCGAGTTGGCGATCGCGGCCGCGGTCAGGTCGACGGCGCCGCCGAAGTTTTTTGCCACGATATCAAGGCTCGACGTCACATTGCCGATGGCCTTCTGTTCCAGATCGACGTCCGACGAGCCGCCGAGCTCGGCCGTGAAGGAATTGGCGATGGACGCGGACGTGGCCGACAGCTCACCCGTGATTTCCTTCACCTCCAGCGAGATGCCGGACAGGATATTGGCGTCATTGTACTGAACGGCATCAATGTCATTCTCGTCATCGGCCCGGACGGCCTGCGGTGCAACGGCGATCATCAGGGCGGCAGCGGCGGCAGTGATAAGGAAACGCATGAAGAACTCCTATCATAAGCATACGGATTGATTGTTGATCCCAACCCCGGGACAACCGTTTCGGGGACAAGGCGTGGGCAGCAATCGGCGTGCCAGCCTGACGGGTGCCACACGCATCGAGGCGAGCGGGCGGGGGTAAGGTCGTGTTTGTGCGGGATCAGGGCCGCCTTAAAGGCGCATTCCCATGGTCGAACACGGCAGGTGTGCCATCGGCACACGGATACATCGTCTCCCACGGAACGGCACTCGCCTCCCAGGCACATCCATTAAGGTTAAGACGTATCAGGATGATATCGATATGTGCCGGATCGCGTCCGCGCCGTCCCGAGACGGACGGCGGCGCCCACGACTGAAGGTAAACGGGCGCAAGCGGCCCATCTGGCCCACCCTTTGCTCCCTCCCCTCTCATCCGAAAGGGCCACGTCAAAATGGGCAGGGCAAAAGGGATGGGGCGAATGGGACAAGGACCAATGGCAAAGGGTGGGCAGACAATGGTGCGGTCACGGCGCGGGCAAACGCCTGGGACATGGTTCGGCATCGCAACGCCGGCGGCGGTCCTCATTCTTAGTGCGATCTGCGCCCTATCGTCCGCCCACGCCTTTCCGGGCCAGGGTAACGGATCCCACCAGGGCCCCAACGCCGGCCATTACAGGCACGGCTTCGGACGCACGCCCCGCAGCGATGCCATGCCGTTCCGCCCACCCTCCTTTCGCGACGCTTCGAACGCCTATGTGTTCACGGCCGGTCGGCCCCGGTCCCTGCCGGGCGGTGTAGGCGCCCGGGCTGCGGAAGGCGCAGGACAGGGCGGCGGGTTCATGGACACCGGCCACGGCGCAAGCGCGAGTGCAATCGGCAATATGCTGACGGTCGTGGTCGAGGGCCACGGCAATACGGTCATCGTCGATGCCGAACAGGTCAATGAGGGGGATATCTCCGCCTCCCTCACCCTGGAGAAGTGAAGACAGGTTCGAGACGGGAAGAGACCATCATGAAACGGACAGTCCTTGCGGCCCTCGCCCTCTCCATGCTGACGGCCTGTGGCACCGTGAAAAGCTATACCGGCGCCGATCCGGAAACGGGCCTTTATGCAAGGCCCATCGGATCGGCGACTGTGGGCAGTCGGCACACCCCCTACTCCCAAGCTCTGGGCTGCCTTGGGCAGTATCTGCGCGGGGGCGAGGTCAACCGGGCCCGGATCGCCGTGGGGCGCATTTCCGATTTCACGGGCAAGCAGGAACTGGAGGGCGGCTTCAAGGTCACCCAGGGCGCCTCGCTGATGGCCATGTCGGCCCTGGCAAAGGCCGGCCTCGTGCTGGTGGAGCGCTTCGATACGGGCGTGACCGAACTGGAACTCAAATTCGCCAACAATAAGCTGATCGGCGAGCGCAACGGCGATTTCCGGAAAATCCGAGCCGGAACCATCGCGGGCAGCGATTTCTTTCTTGTCGGCGGCATTACGGAACTCAACTACAATATCCGCTCGAGCGGCATCGACGGATTCGGCGGCGAGACGGGCACCCGCGGCGCCAAGGGTTTCGTCAATGCCAATGCTTATGTGATGGATATCAGCCTCGACCTGCGCCTCGTGGATACCCGCTCCATGCTGGTCGTCGATGTCGTGTCCTACCAAAAGCAGATCGTAGGGCGGGAGGTCAGCGCCGGCGTGTTCGACTTTTTCGGAACGGTCCTGTTCGATGTTTCCGCCGGAACCAGCGCCCACGAACCGATCCAATATGCGGTGCGTTCCGTCGTCGAACGGGCCATCCTGGATCTTGTCTCCAAGCTTTATAATGTGGGTCCGGACATCTGCAGCCGCCGCAGCACGCCGAACGGCCAGTCCCTCGCCGAAAAGGCCGCCGAAGCGAATGCCGAACGCGACGATCCCAATCGCTGGCATGCGGAGCGGGACCCGGACATCCTGGCCGCCATCCAGTGGACCAGCCACCTTCCGTACACCCCGAAGGATGGCCCGGCATGGGACGCGAACCCGTGACGCGGGATCGATCCAGACCGTTCTGCCCGACACGCGAAACGCGATGGCGGACCGCACCCGCTTTGGATGGAATGATTGAGCATGATCCGGGTTGTCGAGCGGAGCGTAGCACTTTTGATCCAGCCGGCATGGGCTCACCATGTGGCCCGCTCGGATATTTTAGTGAAGGATGTTTGCATTCCATGGCTTCAGACACCGGGAGCGGCCCGACCATCGTGTGGTTCCGCCGCGATCTGCGCCTGACCGACCACCCTGCCTTGCGCGCCGCGATCGACGCGGGCGATCCGCTGGTCTGCCTCTATATTCGCGAGACTGGCAAGGACGCACCCCGGTCACCGGGCGGCGCCCGCGCCTGGTGGCTGCACGGATCCCTGGCCGCCCTTGCCGCGGGGCTTGAGGATCTGGGCCAGCGCTTGATCCTGCGCAGCGGCAATGCCCTGGACTGCCTGGAAGCCGTCATCGGGGAGACCGGCGCCGCGCGGGTGTACTGGAACCGGGACTACGAAAAAGCGGCGATTGCCCGGGATACGGCCGTGAAGACCGCCCTCAAGAACCGGGACCTGACCGTCGAGAGCTTCAACGGCGCCCTCCTGAGGGAGCCCTGGGAGATCGTCAACGGGTCTGGTGATCCCTATAAGGTGTTCTCTGCCTACTGGCGCGCCTCCCTGGGCGCCGGCGACATGCCCGAGCCCCTGCCCCGCCCGAGAAAACTGCCCGCGCCGCCCGAAAAGAAGACGATGTCCAGCGAAGCGCTGGAGGACTGGGACCTGCTGCCCAGCAAGCCCGACTGGGCCGACGGGCTGCGCGACACGTGGACGCCGGGCGAGAAGGCCGCCTTGGACCGGCTAAAGACGTTTCTGGACGATGCAGCCTCACAGTATGCCGAGGATCGGGACCGGCCGGACCGGAAGGGGACCTCCATGCTGTCGCCCCATCTCGTCCATGGCGAAATCAGTCCACGCACGATCTATCAGACCGTCATGGGACGGATCGAGGATGGCAGCGTGCCCGCCAAACAGGCGGAAAAATTCCTAGCCGAAATCGGCTGGCGCGAGTTTTCCTACACGCTGCTCTATCACAATCCGGACTTGCCCCGGCAGTCCCTGCGCCCCGAATTCAAAGACTTTCCCTGGGAGAAGGACAAGAAGGCCCTCAAGGCCTGGCAGCGCGGACAGACTGGCTATCCCATCGTGGATGCCGGAATGCGCCAGCTTTACGAGATCGGCTGGATGCACAACCGCGTCCGGATGATTGTCGGCTCCCTGCTGGTCAAGCACCTGCTCATTCCCTGGCAGGAGGGGGAGGACTGGTTCTGGGACACCCTGGTCGATGCGGATCCGGCGAACAACAGCGCGGGCTGGCAGTGGATTGCCGGCTGCGGCGCCGATGCCGCCCCCTATTTCCGCGTTTTCAATCCGGTCTTGCAGGGCCAGCGATACGACCCCGACGGGGATTACGTGCGCCGTTTCGTGCCGGAACTTGCAAAAATGCCGGCCAAACACATCCACGATCCCTGGAACGCGCCCAAGGACGTGCTGAAAGACGCAGGCGTGACCCTGGGGGTGGACTATCCCCATCCGATCATCGACCATAAAAAAGGACGCGAGCGTGCGCTCGCAGCCTTTGAAACCATCAAGGGAAAGGCCGCCTGATCCAGGGGCGGCCCGCCGTTTTTGGATCAGGATTCCCATGAAACTCGCCATCGTGGGTACGGGCATTGCCGGTCTGGGCGCCGCCCACCGGCTTCACCCCCGCCACACCCTCACGCTTTATGAAAAACAGAACCGGGTCGGCGGCCATTCCAACACGGTCGACATCGACTATGACGGCGTGCCGATGTCCGTGGACACGGGCTTCATCGTCTTCAACGGGCGCAACTATCCGCTTCTCACGGGCCTGTTCACGGACCTGCAAGTGCCCCTTGAGAGTACAGACATGAGTTTTGGCGTATCCCTGGGCGGCGGCGCCTTCGAATGGTGCGGACACTCCCTCGATACACTCTTTACCCAGAGGAAAAATGCTGTCAGCCCGCGTTTCCTGCGCATGCTGATTGACATCAACACCTTCTTCAAGGCCGCACGCCGGGACCTGGACCGGGATACCATTGGCCGGCGATCCCTCGGCGACTATTTGAGCGATCTCACCGTGGGCGAGACCTTTCGCAGCGGCTTCGTCCAGCCCATGGGCGCCGCCATCTGGTCGATGCCCAAGGCGCGGGTGCTCGATTTCCCGGCCCAGAGCTTCATCCGATTTTTCGAGAACCACCGGCTGCTTGGCTTCGAGCGTCCCCGGTGGCAGACGGTGACGGGGGGCTCGCGGGTCTATGTGGATCGCCTGACGGCACCGTTCCGGGACCGGATCCGCGTGGGCTGCGGCGCGGTCTCGGTCACGCGGACGGATGATGGTGTCGCCGTGCGCGACAGTGCCGGCGGTGTGGACACCTATGACCGGGTGCTGCTCGCCTGCCACAGCGACGAGGCCCTGGCCCTGCTGGGTGATGCGGATCGGGACGAACAGGCGATCCTCGGGGCCATCGGCTTTGCGCCGAACACGGCCTTTCTCCACCGGGACCCTGCCCTGATGCCGCGGCGGCGCAAGGCCTGGGCGGCCTGGAGCGTGCTGGAGTCCGCGCCCGATGCGCCGGTCTGCGTCTCCTACTGGATGAACGCGCTCCAGAACCTGGATCCCGCGCGCCCGTTGTTCGTGACCTTGAATCCGGCCACGCCGCCGCGGGACGACCTGACCTTCGCCCGCATGGTCTATGATCATCCGCAATATGACGGACCGGCCGTGCTGGCCCAGGAGCGGCTGTCCACAATCCAGGGGCGGCGCAAGGTGTGGTTCGCCGGCGCCTGGTGCGGATACGGCTTCCACGAGGATGGCCTGCGAGCAGGTTATGCGGCCGCGGATGGCATTGAGGCCGATGCTCTGGAGGCGCTTTCGTGAGCATGACCCAGCCCGTTTTGGCGGAGGATGCGCCGCCAGCGGCGCTCTATGCCTGCGACGTGATGCATGCCCGCCTGAAACCAGTACGCCATGTCTTCCGCTATGCGGTCGTCAGCCTCGTGATCGATATCGACCGGGCGGGCGAGGTCGCGGATGCGTCCCGCCTGTTCACGCACAATCGCGGCTGGCTTGCGGGTTTCCACGACCGGGATCACGGGCCCCGCGACGGGACGCCCCTGCGGCCCTGGGTCGAGGCACGCCTCGCCGAACACGGCATCACCCCGCCGGGCGGGCCCATTCGCCTGCTGTGTTTCCCGCGCCTGTTCGGTTATGTATTCAATCCGCTATCGGTCTATTTCTGCTATGACAGCCAGGGGCGCCTGGGCGCGGTGCTCCACCAGGTTTCGAACACCTTTGGACAGTCCCATGCTTATGTGGCGCCGGTCAGTGCGGACGCGGCACAGCCGGCCCGCCACCGCGCGGAAAAAGTGTTCCATGTCTCACCCTTTATCGGCATGGCCTGCACCTATGAATTCCGTCTCCATGCCCCGGATCGCCGGGTCGCCGTGTCGATCCGTCAGACCGAGGAGGGCACGCCGGTCCTCATCGCGCGCCTCAAGGGGACACGCGAAGCCTTCACCGATGGCGCCCTGCGGCGTCTGCTGTGGCGTTTTCCGTTTATGACCCTGAAGATCATTGCAGCCATCCATTGGGAAGCGCTGCGTCTCTGGCTCAAGGGGGTGCCGCTCGCTCCGGAACCCCCGCTTCCGGACCGACCGGCGACCCGCGCCGAACCCGACCCGGCGTCCACTCGCCCCGATCGGCTTGATATTCCATAAGCGGCTCTTATGCGTAAATCTGTGTCCGGTGGATCCGTGGGGCGAATGGACGCTCAGTGGGAGCGGCCCCCGGGCGCCGGGACGGGACGCGGGGACAGGGCGCCTTGCCAAGACCGCCGCGGACCGAAACACTCAGGCGCTTGACGATTGGGACGGGGATGTGAAGGAAAGGATCAGGCATGACCACCATGGCAAAAGGGATGTGCAACGAGGCGGTGAGCGCGAAAGCGGTGGACATGGCCCGTGAACGAGACGATGACCGCGCGAATGAGCGGCCAAGCAGTGCGGTGCAGATGGATGGTACGCTGACAATTCCCGATCTGTTCGACCTCGCCTGCCTCGATCCGGAAATCCTGCCCCGGGCCACGGGCCGGCAGATCAAAGCCCTGCGTGGGCTGAGCTTTTCCATGAAGGCGGCCCTCCGGATTGCGCTGAACCTGGAATGGGGCACCCTGATCGTCGCGCTGCCGGCCGGGGAGGTCCTGCGCTTTGCCGGCACGCTCGAGCCCGGCGCCGTGGCGGCCATTCGCATTCATGATCAGGCCATGGCCGCACGCCTGCTGACGGGCGGCAATATCGGCGTCGCCGATGCCTATCTCGACGGTCAGTGGGACACACCGGACCTGACGGCGCTTCTGGATTTGGTCAGCCGCAACGGGATGCATATGCGGGCCTTTATCGATGCGCGGCCGCTGGTGCGCCTTGCCCAGCGTGCGGCCCACAGCCTGAACCGGAACACGAAGAGCCAGTCGCGCAAGAACATTGAGGCCCATTACGATCTGGGCAATGACTTTTACGAAACCTGGCTCGACCGGACCATGACCTATTCCAGTGCCGTCTTCGACCACCCGGCCCAGGATCTTGCCCGGGCCCAGGAAACGAAATACACGGCCCTGCTCTCCCGGCTCGGTGTGACGGCGGATCACCACGTGCTCGAAATTGGCTGCGGGTGGGGCGGCTTTGCCGTCCATGCGGCCCGGACCACGGGCGCACGCGTCACCGGCGTGACCATCTCGAAGGCCCAGCACGACTACGCCCAGCGGAGGGTGTTCGAAGCGGGCCTCGCCGACCGGGTCACCATTGCCTATCGCGATTACCGCGACGTGAGCGGACAGTTCGACCGCATCGCATCCATCGAGATGTTCGAGGCCGTGGGTGAACAGTATTGGCCGACCTTTTTCGGTAAGATCCAGTCCGTGCTGACCGAGGACGGGTTGGCGGGCCTCCAGATCATCAGCATTCGCGACGATCTTTATGCCGATTACCGCACGAGCCAGGATTTCATCCAGAAATACATCTTTCCGGGCGGTATGCTGCCCTCCCCCACCATTTTGGACAAACAGCTCATCCGGGCGGGTCTGACCTGTGCGGACAAACACCTGTTCGGCCTCGATTATGCCCGGACGCTGGCCCAATGGCGCCGGCGCTTCCTGGAGGCTTGGCCCGCCATCGCCGCCCAAGGCTTCGACGAGCGGTTCAAGCGCATGTGGCTCTACTATTATGCCTATTGCGAAGCGGGCTTCCGCTCCACCGCCACCGATGTCGGGCAATATGTGTTGAAGCGGGCGTGACCCAAAACGCCCGCGTTCCCTGGGGATGGGGCACCCATAATGGGCGGTTTTCCGTCACGTGGTCGAAACGATGGATTGAGCCCCAATCTATGCCGGACAGGCGCGTCCTTGCCCAAGGGGCAAGTCGTGGGGGGCCGGGGGAGCGTTACCCTGAATCACTGCCGTGCCTGTTCCGTCTCTCAGCCTCGGGCGTCACGAACCACATATCCTGCTCGCGCCATTCTTCCATGAGTTTCTTCAGGTCACTGTAGATGTGGTTTGAGGGATCGCCCGATGATGCGGTCTGCTTCTGGCGGATTTTCCGTATGCTGGCCTCGATCCGACTGTCCACGAAGGGTTCCACTTTCTCGTAGAACTTGCAGATCACACTGCCGACCGTCAGCTCAATAAGGTCCCGGTCGATGATCCCCTTGTGAATGCCCGTGGCGATGAATTCATAATAGTTGAGAAGATAGATGAGGGACTCGTAAAGCGGCACGTCCTCAGGAATGAAACCGCTTGGCGCCACGCGTTCATGCTCAACATGCTCGCGCTCTATGCTTGGCACCATCTTGTGGCTGATGACTTGGCCCGTCGGCACCTCGGCCAGAATATTTTCCCGGTGCCAGTTCAGGAGTTCGTCGCTCCGCATATTGAGGACCAAGTTGAGTGTAAAATTCTCCCTTCGTCCTAATACATCAAGGTCTGATGCAGCTTTCCTGTTTCTCTCTGTCTCAACATTTGTTATAATGGTGGCAAAGAAATAAAATACAGCAAAGAAACCTAACACAGCAGCACCGATCAGCTCCGGATCTGCAACTTTAAGGCTAAAAACCAAAAGATACAAATCGAAAAATATAACCAAAGAAAATACGAATAAAGGAAATATATAAATTTCTCTTTCAATAATCCTAAGACAGAAGAAAGTAATATAAATCAGAATACAGAAAAACAAAAAATAGAAAAAGTACACGTAAACACTGATATATTGGAATCGATCAACAAGAGCCAAACGAAGAACCACTGTGCATGAGTTTGAATTATGGGTGACATCAGCATTCCGCTTTAGAAGCTCCCCGCATTCATCAATCTCAAATATTGGAACTAAACCAATACTGACGAATAATGTATATAACATAAAAACACTCAGAGATCGAAAGAATGGGGATGCTAAAGCTTTAAAAATCAAGACCACTATATTACGCAAATAACTCATCTCTAATATTCCTAATATATAAAAATTCTTTAGGATTAAATTAAATCTATGTATCACTCAAGATAATATCTTAGAAAAGTTTTCACATACAATCGTCTTCGCCACCAAAGATGTGAGAATTAGTAAGGCTTCCTCCCTGCGAAAAAACATCTGCACAACCCTTGCCTTTGGCTAAAAATTCGTGTGACTTATGCTTTTTCATTTCAAAATACAATCGCCTGCTTGTAAAGAAGTGGTTTAGTCTTCGGAATTTGGAGCAATATGCTACGAATTCCGAAGACGACGGATTACGCGGCGTTGGCGGCGGCAAATTCCAGGATCACCTCGTCCACGGCGAGGCTGTCGCCGGGCTTGGCGTTGATCTTGTGGATCACGGCGTCTCGTTCGGCGCGCAGGACGTTTTCCATCTTCATGGCCTCGACCACCGCCAGGGGTTCGCCCGCCTTCACCTCCTGGCCCTCTTGCACCTCGATGGACACGACAAGGCCGGGCATGGGGCAGAGCAGGAATTTGGACGTGTCGGGGGGCAGTTTTTCCGGCATCAGCTCGTGGAGTGCCGCTTCCCGGGGCCGCTCGATGACGCTCATGACCGTCGCGCCGCTGTGGGACAGCTCCCAACGATCGATGCGCGGGCGCACCTGCACGGCCATGGGCCGCATGCCACCGATCGGTCCGGTCAACCGGCCGCGCAGGATGGGCTGCCCCGGCACCCAGTCGCTGTGCAGCAGAAGCTCCGTGCCTTCCGGAATGATGGAGCCGGGCCCCACAATGGTCCGCACGCTGCCGTCGGCCGAGCTGGTGTGGATGGCAAGCCGGTGGCCGCCCATGGTGATGACCCAGTCGCCGTCCACGGAGGGAACGGGGCCGCCGAGCCGCCCGGAAATATTCCGCTCCCGGTCCACAAAGCGGGCATTGATCAGTGCCGAGGTCGCCACAAAGGCCTCGAAGGCCGCCGCATGGAGTTCGCCGCCGGCAAATCCGTCCGGATATTCCTCGGCGATGAAGCCAGTGGTCAGACGGCCTTCCCGGAAACGGGGATGCTGCATCACGGCGGCGATGAACGGAACATTGTGGCCGATGCCGTCGATGAAGAATTCGTCGATGGCCATCGACATGTGATCGATGGCGGTCAGACGGTCAGGCCCATGGGTGCACAGCTTGGCAATCATGGGATCGTAGAACATGGAAATCTCGTCGCCTTCCTCAACGCCCGTGTCGTTGCGGATGGTCAGGCCCGCATGGGTGCCTTCATGCGGCGGACTGTAGCGCACAAGACGGCCGATGGAGGGCAGGAAGTTCCGGAACGGATCTTCCGCATAGATGCGGCTTTCCATGGCCCAGCCGGTGATTTTCACGTCCTCCTGGCGGATGCTCAGCCGCTCGCCGGCGGCGACGCGGATCATCTGCTCGACGAGGTCAATGCCGGTGATCAGCTCCGTAACCGGATGCTCCACCTGCAGACGGGTGTTCATTTCCAGGAAATAGAAATTGCGCTGGCCGTCCACGATGAATTCGACCGTGCCGGCGGAGTCGTAGTCGACGGCTTTAGCCAGGGCCACGGCCTGGGCGCCCATCCGCTCCCGGGTCTCCTGGTCGAGGAAGGGGCTCGGCGCCTCTTCGATGACCTTCTGGTTGCGGCGCTGGATCGAGCATTCCCGCTCATTCAGGTGGATGACATGGCCGTGCTTGTCGCCGAGCACCTGGATTTCGATATGGCGCGGCTGGGTTACGAATTTCTCGATGAAGACGCGATCATCGCCGAAGGAGGAACGGGCCTCGTTCATGGAGGACGTGAAGCCCTCGGCCACCTCGTCCGCGCTATAGGCGATGCGCATGCCCTTGCCGCCGCCGCCGGCGGAGGCTTTGATCATCACCGGATAGCCGATCTCATTCGCGATCCGGACCGCCTCATCGGTATCGCCGATCACGCCGAGATAACCGGGCACGGTGCTGACCCCCGCGGCGGCGGCCAGCTTTTTGGATTCGATCTTGTCGCCCATGGCGCCGATGGCGTCCGGATTGGGACCGATAAACGTGATGCCCGCATCCTTCAGCGCCTTGGCGAAGGCCGCGTTTTCCGAAAGGAAACCGAAACCGGGATGAACCGCCTCAGCGCCGGTCTGACGCACGGCGTCGATCACCTTGTCCATCAGCAGATAGGACTGGGCGGCCGGCGGCGGGCCCAGAAAGACCGCTTCATCGGCCATTTCCACATGGAGCGCGTCGTGATCCGCCTCGGAATAGACGGCCACGGTTTTAAGCCCCATGCGCTTGGCGGAGCGAATGACACGGCAGGCGATCTCGCCCCGGTTGGCGATGAGTATTTTTGAGAACATCGTTCGTCCTATCCCAGCCCCTTGACACCCGCCGTCATACCATGGCCCCCGCCGGTGGGGAACGTCATGCTTGCGGGCATCCATCCATAAGGTCCCACCCGAGGGCCGTAGGCAAGCCGCTAACGCCTTACCAGCCGGTTGATACGCGCCCGCCGGAGCCGCACGCATCATCCCGCCCATAAGCCCGAGCGCGGGTCTCGCGCGGGCCAGACCCTGGAATCGTCGGGACGGATTTCCTAGAGTGACCCTAAATCCACAATGCGTCGTGGGGGGTCGTCGGCTGCATCCCGGCCGAGACGCCCGCGATCAGGGACTCACAACCAGGCAGGAGAGCATGGCGGATCTACAATCCGGGGGCGGCCCCCGCCCCACCAACCAGTTGTCGGATCATGGGCCGGACTGGCTGCGCGTCAACGGACCGGTTTTTTTCATATCGGCTGGTCTCATTTTCGCGTTCTGCGTTTACGGCGTTTGGTTTTCGGAAACGGCTGAAAGCCAGTTTCAGACCCTTCTTGCAGCCGTATCCAGCACCTTCGGCTGGTTCTATGTGACTTCGGTTGCCTTTTTTCTGGTTTTCGCCGTCGCCATCGCCCTGTCTCCCTTCGGCCGCATCAAGCTGGGGCGCGACGATTCCGAACCCGACTACAGTTACACATCGTGGTTTGCGATGCTGTTTTCGGCCGGTATGGGCATCGGACTTCTGTTTTTCGGCGTTGCTGAACCGATCACCCATTACGCCAATCCTCCAACGGGCGAAGGCAGCACATTTGAAGCCGCCCGAACCTCGATGGTGACGACCTTTTTCCACTGGGGCATCCATGCCTGGGCCGTTTACATCATCGTTGGCATGTCTCTCGCCTATTTTGCCTTTCGCTTCGACCTGCCCCTGACCATCAGCTCGGCGCTCTATCCCCTGCTCGGTGAGCGTATTCACGGCCCAATCGGGCATGCGGTGGATATCGTGGCGGTGCTGGGCACGCTCTTCGGGGTCGCGACCAGCCTGGGCCTCGGCGTGGCGCAGGTGAACGCCGGTCTCGGACATCTGTTCGATCTGCCGGTCACCACAGGCGTTCAGATCGCGCTGATCGCAGCCATCACCTCGGCGGCAACCGTTTCGGTGGTGCTCGGCCTCGACGGGGGCATTAAGCGGCTCAGCGAACTCAATCTGCTGTTTGCGGTGCTGCTGCTCGTCTTCGTGCTGGTCGCTGGCCCCACGATCTTCTTGCTCAACACCCTGGCCCAAAATTTGGGAGCCTATCTGTCTTCGGTGGTGAGCCAGAGCTTTCGCCTTTACGCCTATGAACCCAATGAATGGATCGGAAGCTGGACGCTGTTTTACTGGGGCTGGTGGATCTCTTGGTCGCCCTTTGTCGGCATGTTCATCGCCCGGATCTCCCACGGGCGGACCATTCGGGAATTCGTCCTTGGGGTCATGTTCGTCCCCACAGGTTTTACGTTTTTGTGGCTGACCATCTTCGGCAGCACGGCCCTTTACGCGGAGCTGAACGACCTGGCGGATCTCACGGGGATCGTGCGCGATAACCTGCCCGTGGCGGTTTTCGTGATGCTTGAAACCCTCCCGCTGGCCGCGATCAGTTCGCTGCTGGCCATCACCCTGGTGGTCACGTTTTTCATCACATCGTCCGACTCCGGATCCCTGGTGATCGACATGATTACCTCGGGCGGCGATCCGGACCCCCCGGTCTGGCAGCGGGTCTTCTGGGCGGTCACCGAAGGGGTTGTGGCCGCCGTGCTCTTGCTGGCCGGCGGGCTCGTCGCCCTCCAGGCTGCCACCATCACCATGGCCCTGCCCTTCTGCGCGGTGCTGTTGGTGATCTGTGCCGGCCTCTACAAGGCCCTCAGCAACGATGCGGCCGGGCGTACGCTGTTCCAAAGCCGACCCGTGCCGCCGACCATTCAGGGAGCCGTCATTCCCTGGCAGCGGCGCCTCTCGACCATCATCCGGCACTATCGCAGGGCCGAGGTGGCGAAGTTCTTGGCGGAAACGGTGGTGCCGACCCTGGAGAAGGTGGCCGAACAGATCCGCTCGTCGGGCCTGGAGGCCTCGGTGACGGATCACGGGGACATGGCGGAGTTGCATGTGGGGCACCAGGCGGAGGCCGATTTCCGCTACGCCGTGCGCATGCGCGGCTTCAGGCCCCTGTCCTTCGCCTTTCCGGAAATGCCCAGCGGTCATGACCGCAACAACGGGCGCACCCCCCGGCATTACCGGGCCGAAGTGCACGTCAACGGCCTCAATATGGACTATGACGTGATGGGCTATACGGGCGAACAGGTGATCAGCGATGTCCTGACCCACTACGATGCCCATATCCGGGCCCTGCATCTGGAGGCTTCGGTCGCCGCACCGTCCTGACCGCAGACGCCCCGACCCCGAATATCGCCAGCCGCGCGCCCCATACCGCTGGCTGCGCCCCCGGGGGGCGGGGCCGCGCGGTTTCTGCCCCCAATGCGGAGTTGGCAGGCGGGGGCGTTGGGGTTAGGCATCGAAGCCAAAACTCTATCCGTGCGGCGGCGTGCCCGCCCACGGTGAAACGAGATGCATGCCGTGACCGACCCTGCAAAACCCGGGTCTCCGGGATCTGCGCCCGGAGCTGCCCCTCACGACGCCCCCGCACAGTCGGCACCGGTTCCGATGGAGGACGCCAAAGGCGCGCCTACTGACGGACCGGAAAGGGCACCGGCGCTTCCGCAAGACGCCGGTCCCGGCCTGGGTCTTGACCCGTCGTTGAGCGCGGATGCGCCCCCCCCTGTAGCGCCCGGCGACGCGATCGCTCCCCGAATGTCGCAGCCGGGGGCATCGGACGGTCCCCCGGCGGACAGACCGCGGCCCGCCTCGCTGCTGGAACAGGCTCGCCAGGCCGTGTTCGATCCCGACGGCCACCATCCTCTTCTCACCGCGGATCTGCGCGATCATGTGCGCGGCCTCATTCCCCTGGCCGGTCCATCCTTGAACGGCATTTTCAGGGCTCTGGCCATGGGGGAGGCACAAGACCTCCTGGTCCTGCCCAATGACGCAAACGACACCGCGCCGTCGGACCCGACCCTGTCGGGTGCCCTTGCCGACGGGATGGACGCCGACCGCCTGTCGGCCGATGCCTTCCGCACCGCGCTTGCCGCCCTTCCCCCAAGCCGTCTCGATGCGGACGATACGGCCTATCTGATTGCCGAGCGCGCCCTTGAAGAACGCGTTCGGGAGCGGATCGGACTGCCCGTTTCCCGTGCGGCCGCTCCGGTCCGGTCCCGGGCGGAACGGGCCCGCGCCAACGGGCAGCCCCACAGCTTCGACCTTGTGGCGGACGAGGATGTGCCCGGCCCCCCGGGCCTGCAGACGCTTCTGACGGGCCCCGAGGCCCGGCGAAAGATCCTGGAGCTTGGGGCCCTGGACGAGGAGGGCCGCGCCCTGCACGGGGCCAGTCCGCTGCACGTGGCATACGGATTTTTGCACTGGCGCGATGGGGCGGGCCGGAACCGGTTCTCGCCCCTGCTCCTCCAGCCGATCTCCCCGATCCTGCCCCCTCCGTCAAAAGACGGCTCGCACGCCCCCGGACGCATCCAGGCCCGCTCCGGCCGTCCGTTCCTCAACCCCGCGCTGTTTGCAGCTTTGAAAATGCGTGGGTTCAGCCTGCCGGGCATGGTGCGGGACGAAAGGCCCCGGCGCTATCTCCAGGCCCTGCAGGAGGCCCTCGAAGGCTTTACCCCCGCCCGGGATCAGGCCTGGCACCTGAGCCCCTATTGCGTTCTCGGAGCATTCGATACCGCATCCTTCCGTCTGTGGGCCGATCTCACGCCGGACCACTGGGCCGGCATTGGGCCTCGGGCGGCAGATCCATTTCTCGGTTCCCCAGCCGACGATCAGACATTCGATGGCGTGCCGGCACCGATCGAGGTGGTGACAGCCCCTCCAGGTACGGACCATATCGGTCACATCCGAAGCTTGGTTCTGGACATCCTGGGCCGCGGCGAGACCGTTCTGGTGGTGGCTGCGCCCGAGGGCCCGCTCCAGGCCGTGGCCCGGGCCCTCGGCGCCGACGGCACCGGACCGGATGTCCGTCCCTTCGTGCTGGAAGCCTGGGCCGCCGACCGCCGCGGTCCCGACATTCTGAAGGCGATCCGAACCCGGCACGGGCTCACCCGTGGCGCGGCCGACCAGGATCCCGACACGATCCGCGCTGACCTGGATGCGGCCACAATGGCCCTCGAAGCCCTTGAGGCTCCCTTCGCCGCGACCGGCGTCACGCCGGCGGATATCCTGCGGGCCGAAGCCAAGGTGGCCGACCTGTCCCTGGCTCCGGCCTTCGACGCGGTCGACCTTCCCCATGCGGATCAGCTCGACGCCGAGGGCCGCGAACGCTGCCGAATCGCGCTGTCGGACCTGGAAAAAGCCTGGGCCGACCGTTCGGAAACCGGTCCGGGCAAGACAGCGGGCCCGGCGTCCGGTCCCTCGCCCTGGGCCGCCCTGGAGCATGTGCCCGGCACGGCGGGAATGCAGGCCGTCCGAAAATCCCTCGGCCAATGGCTCGACGCGCTGCCCCGCCTGATCGCCGCCGGCACGGCGCTGGCTGAGCGGATCGGTCTGCCGGCCCCTGCAAGCGTCGAAGACATCTCCCGGCTGATCGCCATCCTGCCGGAGACCCGCACCCTAAAAGCTCTTGAGGCCGACTCTACCCTGGCCCTCATTCTGCCGGTGTTGAGCGATCCGGCGACGGAGGCCGCGGCGCGCCGACTCCATGGTTTGTGGAAACAGCTTGATGCCATCGATGCTGACCTGAAGACGTCCTTCGATCAGGTGGATACGGTCAGTTCCCGCCCGGATGATGTGGCGCTGCTCCTCCAGGCCTGGACGCGCGTGCCGGATCCGCCGGAGACCCTTGTCGGCATCAAGAACGATCTCGACGCCCTGGAAGCCCGAGTGGAAGGCGTCGGGCAAGACCGGAGCTTCCTCAACGAGTTGGCCGAGGCGCTGGAACTGCCCGCCCCGGATACGGCCACGGACCTGACCATGCTCCAGGAGGCTGCAGCCTTGGTGGCGCGAACGCCGCGCCTCTGCCTCCAGGCAAACCGGGACGCTTTACGCGACCCGGCAGCCCGGGGCAGCGTTGGACATCTGATCGATGAGGTCCGTACCCTGAGGAGCCGGTATCGTAACCTGAACCGGCATATGCGCATCACCCTCCAGATTCCTCCGCGCGCGCTGCGGCGGGCCGCGAACGATCTGGCCGAGACGCCTTTTCTTCTGCGCCCGTTCCTGCGCCGCTATGACCGGGCCCGGCGCCTGCGCGACCGCCTGCTGCGCAAGCCCATTCGGCCGGGTTCGGCGCCCGCCCTGCTGCGGGCCCTCGGCGACTTCGTTCGCATGGTCGATCATTTCGACGACCGCAAAGAGCCCGTCACCCTTTTGGGCCCCCTGTTCCGGGGCATCGATACCGATACCGTGCTGGTGGAAGGCGTCGTCGAGTTCGTGAACCGGGCCGGCGATTTCGCCGCTAAAGGCGCATTCGGCGAAGCGTTGGCAAAGACCCTGTGCCAATGCCCGGCCGACCGGCTGATGCGGTTCGCCCATGCCATGGATGGTGAGATCGGCGCCCGGGTCGCGGAAATCCGTACCCATCTGGAGGCGGACGGCGAAGACGGGATCCAGGCCCTCGATCTGAAGCTGCAGGTTCGTCAGGATGCGTATGATCATATCCTGGCCCTTGGCAACACACTCGGACTGAAGGAAACCGTACGTTTCGACCAGTTGGACGACGCGGTGGCGCGCCTTCGCCAGCGCTCCACCCTGGTCAATGGTGAATTGCCGAGTCTCGCCCCGGCGATCAAAGCCCTGGAAGGCGCGGGCTTCGACCGGGCGCGCCCGGCACGGCGGGTCGCGGCGCTCGCCCTGCTCGAAGATCTTCTGCCCCAGGAGACCAGATCCGGCGTCGGCCTCGACAGCATGCAATGGCGCCGGACCTTCCTGTCGGCGCCGGCCCTCCGGGACGCGCCCGCCCTGGAGGCCGCCAAGACCCAGATCCAGGACCTGCTTGCGGACGTGCGCACGATTGAGGGCACCCTGGGCCGGGATCTGGGCCAGCCCGTCGCCGATTTGACCGGACGCTCCCTGGCCACAGGATTGCCCCTGCGGGATGCCGTCGCCTGGGCCGCCCGCGCCATGGCGGGCGACCCGGCCCTCGACCGGGCGGTCACGAGGGCGCGGGCGAAGGCGACGGAGGCGGGTCTCGAGGCCCTTGTGAACGCCTGCGAAAGCGCCGGCGTGCGCAGCGATCTCAGCCCCGTCTTCGACAAGGTCTACTGGCAGTCCCTGGGCCGGCGCCTGAGGGAAGCGGCAAAGCCGCCCCTCGACCTCACCGCCGATCCCGAAACACTGCGCGCCCGAAAGCGCACCCTGGAGACGACCCTGGCCCAGGCGGAAAGCGGTAGCCTGCGCCGCACACTGATGAATCGCCCCATTCCTCCCGGGGCCGGCGGCACGACGCCGGAGCATGCCCGGGAAGGCGTTCTGCTGCCCCATGTCTTGGCGGGCGAGGTCCCTTTCCAGCTCCTGTTCCGACAGGCGCCCCAAACCCTGCAGGCCTTACTGCCATGCTGGCTGGCAGACCCGGCCAGCCTGCCGGCTCTCTTGCCGGCACCCGGCGTGCCCTTCGACCATGTGATTGTGCTGGAGGCCAACAGTCTTGCCGAGGGCCCGGCCCTCGCCGCCCTGTTGCGGGCCAAGCGGGCCACCCTGATCGGCGATGACCGGCTGATGCCACCGGCCCCGCCCGGCCAGCCCTGGACGGACTGGACCAAGGACCGCTCCGTCAGTGGCGGGACGATGCAGCGGGCGCCCCTGTTCGACCGCGCTCGGGCACAGGCTCCGGATGGACTTCATCTCACCATGCTGACACCGCAGACCAATCCGGGTGTGTTGGATTTCCTGAATGCCCGCCTCTATGGCGGCCGTCTGACCGCGGATGAGACACGGGGCCCTACACGACCCTGGGCCGATGGCGCCGCCGTGCAACGACATCCGGTGGACGGTCTGGCCATGGGCGGGGTCAATCCGGTCGAAGCCCGGGCCATCGTGGATGCGGCGGCGGAGCAGATGGAACGGGAGCCGGACACGACCCTGGGCATTGTCACCGCCACACCCCGCCAGGCCGACTTGATCCTCGCCCTGATAGACCGGCGGCGCGCGACGGATGAAACGGTCAATGCCTATCTCGATCGCTGGATGGGTCAGGCGGACGGGTTTTTCGTGCGCCCCGTGGACGCCACGGCGGGGGAGTGCAGACCGATCATCCTGGTGTCGCTGGTCTGGGCACGCGCGAAGCCGACCTGGCCTGTGCCACGGAGTTTTGAACATCTGTCAGAGCCTGAGGGCATCCGCGTCGCGGCCACGCTGCTCAGCCGCGCCACCCGGCGGATGCACATTTTCACCAGTCTGTCGGCAGAGGATCTTTCGGGAGCGGGCGATGCGCCCGAAGGCGTAAAGCTGCTGAAGGCACTGCTTGGCGTTCTTGAGAACGATATTGGAACGCCATCCCGTTACGATCTTTGAACCGCCATGAAACGGCATTCCGGTGTCGGCGGAAGGGGGCGGCGAACCTTCTCGCCGCCCCCTGAAAAGGCCCCTAACAGTCCCGGCCGAAATACAGAATGCCCCAGGCCATGACACCGCTTTCAGCGCCCTGAACCCATTTTTCGAGGCCATCGATCATCCGGTCCACGTAATCCTTGGACACGGATTTCACGATGTCCCGGTAGCGCTCCTGCAACTCACGGCGGATGCGCCCGTAATGGACAGCCATGTGTGGCGTCATCACCTCGACCCGTTTTTCCTTGAGGCCAAGACGGGTCAGGTTGTCCCGATAGAATGCCACCGAGGCAAGGTTCGGGAGGTGGATCCGGTCATAGATGGGCTGAAGCACGGCCGGGTCCGGCACATGGTCCGCCTGCATGGGATCGGTAAAGATCATCTCGCCCTTGGATCCCAGCACACGGACGGCTTCCTCGAGGACCCGGACCCGGTTCCCACTGTGCAGAATGGCGTCCTGGGACCAGATCAAATCGAAACTGTCATCCCCATAGGGAATGTCCTCGAAGGATCCGTGTACGACACCGACCTTCTCGCTCAGACCCTGCTGGCGGTTCATGGCCTCGTTGCGGGCATTTTCCACCCGGGAGAGGTTGAGGCAGGTCACATGGCATCCGTACCGGCTGGCGAGATACCGGGCCGAGCCGCCATAGCCAGCCCCGAGATCGAGCACTCGGGCCTTGGGCCCGAGCCAGGACAGATAGGATGCCATGCGCTCCACCGTGCGCCGGCTGGCATCGGCGATGGTGTCATCGGGGCCCTCATACAAACCCACATGGATGTCCTCGCCGCCCCATACGGTGTGATAGAAGCGGTCGGCATCGTCGCTGTCGTAATATTCTTCCGTGATACGCGTCACATCGGATGCGGTGGCGCTCATTCCTGATCGTCCTCCTCTTCCACGTAATTTTTCTCGGCCACATGGATGAAGAAATCCGGTTCGTAATGCTCAAAGGTTTCCTGGAAATCGCCGTAGGTGGTGACGGAAGCGAAGCCCACATCGAGCATGAGCTGGCGCGTATAGGCCTTCCGCAGCGGGAACATGTTCAGTCTGTAAACGGACCCATCGGGGAAATCGTAGCGAAAGCGGGCCAGGCCGGAGTCGATATGGTCCGGGGCTGCCGTAACCTGATCACCGCAGTAATAGTATTTGTGTTGACTGTCATAGCCCACATCCAGGATGGCGTCGTAATTGCGCTGGTCGAGGATGAGGATGCCGTCATGCTTGAGCGCTGCATAGAATTCCGCCAGGGCCCGGCGGCGATCCCGTTCCTTGAACAAATGGGTGAAGGAATTGCCCAGGCAGATGATGGCGTCATATTTGCCGTGGATATCCTTATTCAGCCAGCGCCAGTCCGCGTGGGCCGTATGAAGCACGAGACCGCGGGCCCGGGCATTCGCGAAGGCTTTGGACAGCATTTCGGCGCTGCCATCGGCGCTCGTGACCTGGAAGCCTGCCTTGAGCAATTGAACCGAGTGAAAGCCGGTCCCGGTTGCCACGTCGAGCACGGTCAATTTTTCCCGGGCTTTCAAGAGATCGATAAAAAAGCGGCCCTCGCTTTCGGCGCGAGCATCCCAGTCGATCAGTTCATCCCACTTTTCCACGAAGCTTTTGACATATTGCTCTTTGTAGTGATCGGTTTCGCGGGTATCCGTGGCCACGACGGCCTCATCGGGCTTCATGTCGGGCGCGGCCTGTGAATTCATCGACATTCAGATCTCCTCAATAATGGGGCCGTGGCCGTATTCGGGTTGACACGGCACAGGCGCGGCGTGTCGCAGCGCGTCCAAAAAGGGCACGAAGACAACGCATAAGGACGCGGTTCGGCGTCGTGGCAGACCCACTCGGATATCGAAACGCGGGATATCCGAGGATCGACCAACGGGTGTCTGTGGGCGACACCGGTCACAGCGGGAGGCTTTTCGCCGTTGGGGGGGCAAGTCGGATGGCGGTCGTAACCCCGTGATTGAATTCACCGCTGGTGGTACTCGGATATTAGAGGGGCTTGAGGAATAAAGGAAGCCCCCCTTCGAAGGCTCTATCAGACCAGGGGGATGGACGCGCCAAACGGGCAACCACCAACAAACCGGCGCACAGGTCGATCCACGCCGCGCCGGAAGGTGTCACCTCAGACAGTATTCAAGCAATTCTATATTTTGTTGTGGGGACACGGTCTCAACCATTCAAGAAACCGGCCGGTTCTCTTTTTGTCTCTCAAGAAACGGCGATCCCATGCTCCAAAACACCGCAAAAGAAAACCCCTCCACCGCGAGGGTGGAGGGGCAACCGTGTCGCTCATCGAGCACGTCCTGCATGGGAGGGTCGGATCTCCCGAGGCAACGGCATCACATGGGGATGTTGTCGTGCTTTTTCGCGGGGTTCTTGATGTCCTTGTTGCGCAGCATGCGCAGGGCCTTCGAGACGCGGCGGCGCGTTGAATGGGGCATGATGACCTCATCGATGAACCCGCGCTGGGCCGCGATGAACGGATTCGCGAAGGCGTCCTCATATTCCTTGGTCCGCCGGGCCATCGCATCGGGGTCGTTCAATTCGGACCGGAAGATGATCTCAACGGCCCCCTTCGCGCCCATCACAGCGATTTCGGCCGTCGGCCAGGCATAGTTCACGTCCGCCCGCAGATGCTTCGAGGCCATGACATCATAGGCGCCGCCATAGGCCTTGCGCGTAATCACGGTCACCTTCGGCACGGTCGCCTCGGTATAGGCAAAGAGCAGCTTCGCGCCCTGTTTGATGAGCCCGCCATATTCCTGGGCCGTGCCGGGCAGGAAGCCCGGGACATCCACGAAGGTGACGATGGGAATGTTAAAGCAGTCGCAAAAGCGCACGAAACGCGCCGATTTGCGGCTGGCCGCGATGTCCAGGCAACCGGCGAGGACCATGGGCTGATTGGCCACGACGCCAACGGTCGAGCCTTCGATGCGGGCAAAGCCCGTCACGATGTTTTTCGCGAAGTTTTCCTGGATCTCGAAGAAATCGCCTTCGTCCACGACCTTCAGGATCAGTTCCTTCATGTCGTAGGGCTTGTTGGGATTGCTGGGCACCAGAGTGTCCAGGGACATCTCAAGGCGCTCGGGATCATCGAAGCTGTCGCGCTGGGGCGGGCGTTCCTTGTTGCTCAAAGGCAGGAAGTCGAACAGCCGGCGCATCTGCTTCAACGTGACGACATCGTTTTCGAAGGCCCCGTCGGCGACGGACGACTTGCTGGTGTGCGTAACGGCACCGCCCAGTTCCTCCGCCGTAACCTGTTCCTGGGTCACCGTTTTGACCACATCCGGGCCGGTGACGAACATGTAGGAAGAGTCCTGCACCATGAAAATGAAGTCGGTCATGGCCGGGGAGTACACTGCGCCGCCGGCGCAGGGGCCCATGATGACCGAAATCTGCGGGATCACGCCGGATCCGAGCACATTGCGGACGAAGACTTCGGCATAGCCGGCGAGGCTGTCCACGCCCTCCTGGATGCGCGCGCCGCCGGAGTCGTTGATGCCGATCACGGGCGCACCCACCTCCATGGCTTTGTCCATGATCTTGGCGATCTTAGCGGCATGGGTCTCCGACAAGGACCCGCCAAAGACCGTAAAATCCTGGCTGAACACGAACACGATGCGCCCGTTGATGGTGCCCCAACCGGTCACGACGCCATCGCCGGGGATCTTGGTCTTGTCGATGCCGAATTCGGTCGCGCGATGCTCGACAAAGGTGTCGTATTCCTCAAAGGACCCCTCATCGAGGAGCAGCTCGATGCGCTCGCGGGCCGTCAGCTTGCCCCGCGCATGCTGGGCGTCGATGCGAGCCTGTCCCCCGCCCAGGCGCGCCGTCGCCCGCTTTTCCTCAAGTTCGCGCAAAATCTCTTTCATTCCCCAGGTCCTTTACGTGGTGGGCCCTCACGCGAGAGAGCCCGGCGCCATCGCCCGCCGGCGCGGCACGCCCGAAATCCGCCATCGCGATGTTTTCGCGACATTCATAACGAACGGCGCGTTCACTTGATCATACCGGTCCGACCGTTGCCGTCCAATGACTTGGCGCCTCTCGGGCGCCATGGGCCCGCACGGGTGGTCCGACGGCCAGGCCTTGGACCCTGATCGCTCGCACAGGACCGCGTCCCCTAGGCCGCGCCCCGGAGGCCCTTTTTTTCCGCCTGGAGCCGCTTGAAGCGCTCCACATAGTCCCGGTTCAGCGCCGTGGCCTGCTGTTTCAGAGCGACGGTGCGCAGATCGGGAAAGACCGGGATTTCGAGGTCGAGAAAAGAGGACAATTGGGTGCGGATCGCCTCAGGATCCTCCAGCAGGGCCTCATAGCTGACGGTCAGCGGCTCGCGCCCGGTATCGCGGAACAGCGCCGACCACGCCGCGTTCTGGGTTTCGAGATTGTCGATCCGCTCCTGGATCTTCGCCGCATCGAAGTCCGGTGCCTTGGCCCGGGCCGGATCCAGGGAACTCCACTGTTTGGTCGCCAGCGCGAGATAGAAGGAGACCGCCTGAGCCACCACGTCTTCCCTCCGGATCCAGATCAGTCTGGCCTCCTCAAAGAGGGCCTTCACCGGCGTCAGCGTTTTGAACATGGCGAACTGGCTGTAATGGGCCTTGACGCCGCAGACGCCATTCGCGGTCGCGGAGTTGGACCGGACGGCGCGCAGATAGGCGCCCAGATCGAGTTGCCCGCCCGGTTTGACGAGGCCCCAATCCCGCGCATAACGAGGCAGCTGAACATCCTTGTTCAGATATTCCTGGGCATTTCCGAGACGACCCGTTTGGCGCATCAGCTCCGACAGGAGGGAGCTGCCGCTGCGGGGCGTGGAACAGATGAAATAGGTCAAAGCCATGGAACACCTTCGCAAAGCCCATGGGGAGACGATCCGATCATCCCGGCCGTCCGCCCGCGTCATTCCCAGCATGGTTCCACGCCGGCCTTAACGCCCGATTGACCCTGCCGCTGCTTCGCTCCTGCGGGCCTTCAGCGCTTGACCCCGGCGCCGCCGCCCGGATCGGCGAGACCGAGGCGGCGCGCCGCCATGGCCAGGGCCTCCTCCCGGGGGATCTGTGCGCTCCACTGCGCAAGCTGTCGATCGATGGGCCCCCGATCCATGGTCAAGAGATATTCATAGGGCGGAAGCTGTGTGTCGCGAAAGGTGCCGGCGAAGCGAAAGCGCGGGTCGTCCAGAAGCCGTTGGAACTGCCCAAAGCGCTCCAGGTCGTGGCTGCAAAGCTGAAAAGCATGGTGCGCAATCAGATAAAGGCGCAGGTCGCCCCGGGCGGTGACGGAGAGGACGCGATCATCCGCACCGAGATCCTCTCGAACCAGGATCTTTTCATCGATGAAGTAGCGCCGCACCCCGTTCAGGCTGGCCTGGACGTAATAGAATAGGGCTAACGCGTTATAGGCCAGGGCGCACAGGTAAAGCTCGGTCTCCTCGGATCGTTCCCCGCGCTGTTTGAGCCCCTGAATGTCGAACTCGATCAGGATGTTCACGGCGAAAAGATCCGCCAGCACCTCGCGCTCGACCTTCGGATTGTCCGACCGCGTCAGGATCAGATCGATAAAATCGGCATGGGGCGTCGGGCCGAAAACCCGGACCGGAAGATCCTTGATGCGGCCATAAACCGTGCGGATGGCATCCAGGTTGCGCCGCTCCCGGTCATAAAGCGCGGGCTTTTCCATGGCGCTGTGGCCGATCTCGTGCAGCAAGGCGAAATTGCGCACCATGCGGAACATATTGTGCAGATCGGCCATGGTCTGGTCCGAAGCCCGGAAGCCCTTGATCGGCTCATCGAGCAGCGCGCCTTGCGAAAGATCGAGAAACAGGAGCGAACGATGCGGCTCGCGCAGGACGAACAGCTCCGCGAGGTGGTGCAGCAGATAATGCTGCACGGTGCGCCAGACATTCTCCCGGCTGGGATCGGCAAGCGCCGTCATGAAGCGCTGAAGGTAATCGAAAAAGGTCTCGTCCCAGAGGATCGTATTTGCCGACCGGCGCCGCAGAACCGCCACCTTTGCGTCCGTGGACCGCATGCTCAAGACCGAGAAGTCTTCCCGACACAAATCTTCACCGAGTTGCTTGAGGGTGTCGAGCTGCCAGTCGAACCGCTCCCACCCTTCGCGCCAGGGCGGCGGGGCATCATGGGGATAGAACAGGCAGCGGTGGCTGAGCTCACTCGGATGGCTCGGCGTCCCGAACATGGCTGTCCCCCTCCCCTGCGCCCTTCCCGTGAGCATGGGCGCTCGCATGGGCGCTTCTGCGCAAATCCTCGAAAAATGTCGCGCGCTCCCCGTCCGGCGTCGCCGGATCGACAACAACCTTGGGGCCTTCGTAGAGCGCCGCCTGACCCGTCTCGCCCGTCTCGCGGGACATGACTCGCTCAACGAGCTTTTCGATATTGTCGATGATCTCGTTCACGCTGGCCAGGGTTGTCGCGACGCTGGCCGTCACGGCCGCGACGCTGGCTGAGGCCTTGACCGGATCGGAGAAGAACTCGAACACCACGCGGATGACCTCCGCATCTTCCCCGTCAAGTTCATCCACCACCGAGACATCCGCGCCGGGCAGCGCTTCAGCCTCCCGCCGCAAGTCTTCATCATAGGGAAATTCAAGGATCAGGGCCAAGAGGATCTCCAAAATCGACGGCGAGCCGGCGGGCCCCTAAAGGATCCGCCGCAAAGACGCCTCATCGGGCGCCGAGCTGAAGCACTTTCTGGCGCGCCGCCGACAATGCGGGAAACAGGCCGCCGACAAAGCCGATGGCGAGGGCAATGGTCAAGCCACTGACGAAAAGCGCCGGGCTGACCGCAAAGGCGAACACAACCTGGGTGAAGCTGCTGCCCAAGGTGGATGCACTGACGCCATCGAACACAAGATAGGCCGCGCCGCAACCGACAAGACCGCCCAGCAGGGACAACAGCAGCGATTCCACCATGGCCGCCACAAAGGCGGAAACCCCGCCAAAGCCGATCGCCCGCAGGGTGGCCATTTCGCGCGCGCGGGCCTCGATGGCCGCATACATGGTGTTGATCGCGCCGGCGAGCGCGCCCACGGACAGGGTGACCGCGATAGCCCAACCAAACATCACCAGGGTGGAAAGGCCCGAGGCCTGATCGGCGTAATAGGCCTTCTCCGTCTGGGCGGCGAGTTTCAGTCTGGGGTCTTCGTCGAGGTAATCGCCGAGCGCCTTCAGGCTCGTTTCCGGATCACCGGAAAGACGGGCCCGGACGACCTGGACCGAGGACCCGCGATTGAAGAGGTTCTGCACGACGCCCAGATCGGCCCACAACTCGCTGTCGAACACGCTTCCGCCCACGGAAAAGACGCCCACAATGGTCCAGACCGTGGTGCCGAAGCGCACTTCCTGCCCCAGATCGAAGCCGGAAAACTCCCGCAGGATACCCTGACCGACAATAAGTTCGTTGGTCCCCGGATCGAACATCCGGCCCTCGACGATCTCGAAGTCATCCCGCAGGCTGGGGCCACGCTGGGTCATGCCGCGCAGGGGCAGATTGACCGGCGAAGCGTTGGCACGCTTATAGCCGTCCACGATGACATAAAGTTCGGGAGACACAATGGGCGTGCCGTCCGCACCGGCGGCGATACCCGGCCCGGCCTCGATGAGGCGCTGCTGGTCCCGGCTGACCTGACTGCTGCCCTCCGAGTCGGTTGCCGAACGGGTGACCAGGGCCACCCCATCCGATCCCGTGCCCTGCTGGACGACGGCGAACCCATTCGCGACGGCCAGGAAGGCCACCAGCACGATCACCACCAGAGCCACCGACAGGACCGTGGACAGGGACGACCAGAACCGTTGGGGAAGGGTCTGGAGAGAAAGCGCCAGAACCGTCCGGGATTGTTTCAGAAGGCTCGACATGGATCTCACTCCCGTCCCAAGGCGGTGATAATGCTGAGGCGGAATGCCAGGAACACCGGAATCGCCGCCGTTGCCAGCGCCAGCGCAACGATCAGCACACCCCCTGTTGCCAGGATTCCGGGGGTGACGATCAAATTGCTGAAGAAGCCGCCGCCCCCGGACAGGGCCGATGCCGCCCCAATGGCGCCCACAAGGCCGAGACCGCCGCCCAAAAGGGAAAGAACCAGAGTTTCACCGAAGACGATGCGCCCGATCCGCCCGCCCGAAAAGCCAAGGGTCTTTAGGATGGCGATCTCCCGGGTGCGCTCACGCACGCTGCCGGCCATGGCATTGCCGACAATCAGCAAAATTGTGACAAAGGCCGCCGCGGTCACGCTGGTGATGATCAAGGCGACATTGCCGAGCTGGGTGACAAAGGCCGCCTGGAACGCGGCTTCCGTCGTGGTCCGCGTCTCGAAGCGGGAATTGGCGAACAGGGTGTCAATGCTCTCGATCACCCGCTCATTCACGTCCGGCGACGTCGTCCGCACAATGACGTTACCGATAAAATCACGGGAGAAGGACCGGCCCTCATTGAGATATTTGAAGTGAAGGAAAATGGCATTGGTACTGGTCTGGGACTCGGCCCCATCAAAGATGGCGCGGATGGTAAAGGGCCAGCTCATGGAGCCGTCCTGGCGTGTCCAGATATTCGTCATGATCGGGATCTGATCGCCGACAGACCAGCCATAGCGCTCGGCGACTTCACGGCCCACCAGGAGGCTCGACTGGTCTTCGAGAAAGGCTTTCTTCTCCTCCGGAGACAGAAGATATTCGTCATAGATGTCGAGGTAAGACTCCGGATCGACGGCGAAACCGACAATGAAATTGCGCTGCTCCTGGTAATAGGATCCGAACCACTGGGTATAGCTGACCCGGTCCACACCCGGCAGGGCCTCAACGCGGTTCACATAGGCGATGGGCAGGGGCTGGGTGAAATTGATCTTGTTGGTGACAACCAGGCGGTCGTCAGCCGCCATGTCAGAATCGGCGTTGAGGGCCGCGTCGAAACTCGCCAGGACACCGAAAATCAGGAAGGCCACGAAAATCGCCAGGATAAGGAGGAGGCTGCGGAAGGTCTTTCGGAACAGCCCGTTGAAGACGAGACCGAGATCCTTCATTGGGCAAGCTCCCGTTCCTCAAAATGGCCCTTGTCAAGATGCAAGGTCCGCCGGGCGAAGGTGGCTGCCTCAGGATCGTGGGTGACCATCACAATGGTCTTGCCGAGGTCCCGATTGAGCTGCTGGAGCAATTCCAAAATCTCAACACCGGTGGCACGGTCCAGGTCCCCGGTCGGTTCGTCGGCGAGGATAAGCTGGGGGTCGGCGATCACGGCCCGGGCGATGGCCACCCGCTGCTGTTGGCCGCCAGAGAGTTCGCGCGGGCGGAAACGGGCCCGGTCCTTCAGGCCGACAAGGTCGAGGGCGGTCTGCACCCGGCGTTTGCGCTCGCCGCCGCCGAGCCGGGTGAGAAGAAGGGGAATTTCCACATTCTTCGCCGCGCTCATGGTCGGCATGAGATTGTAGAACTGGAAGATGAAGCCCACATGGGCGGCCCGCCAGGCCGCGAGGCGCCCCTGGCTCAGGGTGTGGATCGGCGCCCCATCGAAGGTGATGCTGCCGCTGTTGGGCTTGTCGAGGCCGCCCAGAAGATTGAGCAGGGTTGTCTTTCCGGACCCGGAGGGCCCCATGATGGCGATGAAATCGCCCTTGGGGATGACCATGTTCAAGTGATCGAAAATGGTCACGGTCTCCTTGCCGCGGGCGTATTGTTTCGTCACGTCCTCCAGTTGGATGAGGGCGTCGGTGTGATCGAGGGCCATGGGGTCGTCTCTCCTGGGTCGGACCATCGGAATTGTGCGACTCGTGTCCAAAGCCGCGCGCGCTCACGTCACTCAAGGGCAAAGGTCACTCAAGGGCAAAAGTCACTTTGGCGGCCATTTCCGGCAGAATGCGGGGGTCGAGCTGGTCAAAGCCGACGCGGACCTGAATGGTCGCCCGGTCCCGGTTCGCGGTCGGAATAATGGCAATCACCGTGGCCGGAAAATCCACATCCGGATAAGCGTCGAGCACGGCAGTCGCCGACTGACCGGGAGACACGTTCTGGATCTGGCCTTCATTCACGTCGACTTCGATTTCCAGGGACTCCATATCGACGAGGGTGTAGACCCCGGTCCGGGTGAAGCCGCCGCCGGCCGAGGTTGGCGAAATGATCTCGCCCACCTGCGCGTTTTTGTCGATGATGACGCCGGAAAAAGGGGCCCTTACGGAATATCGGTCCACGAGTTCGGCCTGGCGCTCCGCAGAGACCTCCGCGACCCGGGCCTCGGCCCCGGCGGCCGCCCCGCGGGCGGCCAGCCCGTTGGCCCCGGCCCCGGGCTGGGGAAGAGCGGCGCGGGGG